>NZ_JBKFBF010000002.1:0-564606 GCF_053346035.1 Methylobacterium sp. A54F
TGGGTGGTAACGGACGGCCGCACGAACACCGATCCGAGTTCCACGGCGGCCGACATCCCGCTGGTGAGCGGCCCGGTCGGCAGCGCCCACCTGACCGCGCGGGTCCCCGTTGGGTTCGGTTTGAAAGCCATCGGCACCACCGCCGGCGCCGCCGCCGGCCCCTGCGCCAGCCCCGCCGCCGGCACCGCCCGCGCCGCCGCCGGCACCGCCGGCTCCTCCGCCCGCGCCGCCTTGGGCGAAGGCCGTGGCCGCACCGATGATCAGCGCCGCGGCCGTCACCGTGCTCCGAAAGAGCTTGCTCATGGTCGTTGTCCGTTCCCTGTTAGGTGCCGGCGCCCGTCCGGCACCAGTCCGGCCCGCAACGAGAAGCTGCAGGAAAGCGTTCCGCCAAAAGGCACCGCGCCAGGCCCCGGCGAGGACCCAACGAGGACCCGTCGAACTCATGGCCGACACCCAGATCCGCACCCGAAGCCTCACGGCGAACGGCCTGCGCTTCACCGTGGACGAGGCGGGCTCGGGCGACGCGGTGGCGCTGCTCCTGCACGGCTTCCCGGAGAGCCGCTATTCCTGGCGCCATCAGCTCCCGCACCTCGCCGGGCTCGGCTGGCGCGCGGTGGCGCCGGACCTGCGCGGCTACGGCGACAGCGACCGCCCCCGCGAGCGGGACGCCTACCGGCTCGAACACCTGGTGGACGACGCGGCGGCGCTGTTCGACGCGCTCGGCGCCCGCCGCCGCCTCCTCGTCGGGCACGATTGGGGCGCGATGGTCGCCTGGTCGCTCGCCATCGCCCGGGCCCGGCCCCTCGACGGGCTGGTGATCATGAACGTGCCCCACCCCGCGGTCTTCCGGAGCGTGCTGCGGCGCTCCTGGCGCCAGCGGGCGCGCTCCTGGTACGTCGCGTTCTTCCAGCTCCCCGGGCTGCCCGAATGGGCCCTGACCCGGAACCGCGCGGCGGCCATCGCCCAGTCCTTCCGCGGGATGGCGGTCGACAAGTCCGCCTTCCCGCCGGAGGTGCTCGACCATTACCGCGCGAACGCCCTGCGGCCCGGCGCGATGACGGCGATGCTGAACTACTACCGCGCCAATGCCGGGTCGCTGCTGCGCGATCGCGCAAGTCCACCCATCGCGGAGCCGGTCCTCATGGTCTGGGGCGAGGAGGACACCGCGCTCGGGCTGGAGCTGACGGAAGGCTACGGCCCCCACGTCGCGGACTTCACCCTGCGCCGGCTGCCCGGCGTGTCGCACTGGGTGCAGCAGGAGGCGCCGGGCCCCGTCAACGCGGCCCTGTCCGACTGGCTCGCGGCCCGCGGCCTCGTGCCGGGCGAAGGGTGACACGGGCACCCGTTAATCCCCAGCCCGTTGCCCCGGAGGCTTTTGCGGGCCGGCGCGCCCGCGTAACGTCGCCTCAGACAAGCAAGAGCGGCGGCACGCGCCGCGGGAGAGACGAACGCCATGGCAGAAATCGGGATCGCACCCGCGGTGGACGACGCCGCGGACCGGCGCCGCCGCATCATGGCCATCGTCGGCTCGTCGTCCGGCAACCTCGTCGAGTGGTACGATTTCTACTGCTACGCCTTCTTCGCGATCTACTTCGCGCCGGTCTTCTTCCCGCAGGGCGATTCCACCAGCCAGCTCCTGCAGACCGCGGGCATCTTCGCGGTGGGCTTCTTCATGCGCCCGATCGGCGGGTGGCTGTTCGGGCGCATCGCCGACCGGGTCGGCCGCCGCACCTCCATGGTGATCTCGGTGCTGATGATGTGCGTCGGCTCGCTGTTCATCGCGATCCTGCCGACCTACGAGTCGATCGGCGAGGCGGCTCCGATCCTGCTCCTCCTCGCCCGCATGCTGCAGGGCCTCTCGGTCGGCGGCGAGTACGGCACGAGCGCCACCTACATGAGCGAGGTGGCGCTGAAGGGGAAGCGGGGCTTCTACGCCTCGTTCCAGTACGTCACGCTGATCGGCGGCCAGCTCCTCGCCTCGCTGGTGCTGGTGACGCTGCAGGCGGTGCTGACGGCCGACCAGCTCAAGGGCTTCGGCTGGCGCATCCCGTTCTTCATCGGCGCGGCCGCCGCGGTCGTCGCGCTCTACCTGCGCCGCTCGCTCGCCGAGACCGCCACCGGCGACCGCGAGGCGGCCGGCACGTTCAAGGAGCTGTCGAAGCACTGGCGGGCGTTCTGCGTGGTGCTCGCCTACACGGCCGGCGGCTCGCTGAGCTTCTACACCTTCACGACCTACATGCAGAAGTACCTCGTCAACACCGCGGGCATGCCGAAGGTCTCGGCCTCGCAGGTGATGACCTTCGTGCTGCTCGTCTACATGCTGGTGCAGCCGATCTTCGGCGCCCTGTCCGACCGCATCGGGCGCAAGGCCAACATGCTGCTCTACAGCGGGCTGGGCACCCTGATGGTGGTGCCCCTGATGACCGCCATCGGCGGCACCAAGGACCCCTTCGTGGCGTTCGGGCTGATCACCGCCGGGCTCCTGGTGATCAGCTTCTACACGGGCATCAGCGGCATCGTGAAGGCGGAGCTGTTCCCCACGCAGGTGCGGGCGCTCGGCGTCGGCCTCTCCTACGCGCTCGCCAACGCGATGTTCGGCGGCACCGCCGAGTACGTCGCGCTGTGGTTCAAGGAGCGCGGCATCGAGAGCACCTTCTTCTGGTACGTCACCGTGATGCTGTCGGTCGCCTTCGTGGGCTCGCTGCTGATGCCGAACCCGAAGCGGCACGGCTACCTCGACGGCGACGGCACCGTCGAGGAGGCGCTGGGCGCCAAGCCCCGCCTCGCGCCGGCCTGAGGGCCGCGGCGCCGCCCCCGTGGTCCGGGGGCGGCCTGCCCGCTACTTGATGACCGCGCAGGCGATGCGGTTGCCCGCGCCGCCGATCGGCTGCGTGCTGTGGTCGTCCTCGTTGGCGTGGATGATCAGCGCGGAGCCGTCCCCGTCCCGCAGGCCGCCCTCCCCGGTGAGCGGGGTCTCGCTCGACACCTCGGCGTTCACCGAGCCGTCCGCGGCCGCGTAGATGTTGGGCATGTCGCCCTCGTCCGGCCCGTCCGGGTTGAGGAGGCCGTGCTTGCTCTGGTCGTGGTTCACGTGCGCCTTCGAGTTGGCGAACTTGTCCGTGTCCGAGCAGTCGCCGACCGCGTGGAAGTGGATGCCGTGCCAGCCCGGCGGCAGGCCGCCCGCCTTGATGGCGAGGCGCATCACCAGGGCGTTGGCGCCGTCCCGGATCGCGATCTTGCCGATCGACTCGCCCTTGTTGTTCTTGATCTCGCTCTCGAAGGTCTGCGGCGCGGCGGGCGCCGGATCGGCGGTCTGGGCCGGGGTCTGGGCCGGGGTCTGTGCCAGGGCCGGTGCGGCGGACGTCAGGCTCGCGAGGGCCGCGAGGCCGATCAGAAGGCGTGTCATGCGATGGCTCTCCTCTCCAGGCTCAGCTAGGTAGGCGCGGCGCTGCCCCTTCGACAGGGTGCGCGCGCGGGTTGGGGGCACGCCGTGTCCCGACCGACACGACACGCAGTCAGGTTGTAGCGGATTCCATGTCCCCTGAGCGGCCCCGGGCCGACCGCGTCCTGGTCGAGCGCGGCCATTACGAGAGCCGGGCCCGGGCCCAGGCGGCCATCGCGGCCGGGCTCGTCACCGTCGACGGGCGGCGCGTCGCCCGCGCCTCGGACCGGATCGACCCGCAGGGCCTCATCGTGGCGGGGCAGCCCCACCCCTTCGTCTCGCGCGGCGCCCTCAAGCTCGCGGCGGCGCTCGACGCCTTCGGGCTCGATCCGGCGGGCCTCGCCTGCCTCGACGTCGGCGCCTCGACGGGGGGCTTCACCGACCTGCTGCTCCGCCGGGGCGCCGCCCACGTCACCGCCGTCGACGTGGGGCGCGACCAGCTTCATCCGACGCTTCGGGCCGACCCGCGGGTGACGAGCCGCGAGGGCACCGACATCCGCGCCCTGGAGGCCGGCGCCCTCCCCGCGCCGGCGGGTCTCGCCTGCATCGACGTCAGCTTCATCGCCCTGCGCCTCGTGCTGCCCGCCCTGCCGCCCCTCCTGGCGCCGGGCGCGGGGCTCGCAGCGCTGATCAAGCCGCAATTCGAGGCGGGCCGCGAGCGGGTCGGGCGGGGCGGCATCGTGCGCGACGCGGCCGTCCATGCCGAGGTCTGCGCCGCGGTGGGGGACGTTCTCGGCGGCCTCGGCTTCACCATCCTCGGCCTCGTCCCCTCCCCGATCGAGGGCGGCGACGGCAACCGCGAGTTCCTGATCGGGGCCCGCCTCGGGCAAAGTGGACGACTGCAGAGCGCATGACCGACACCGAGACCCTGACGATCCGCCGCCTCGGCGCCCGCGGCGACGGCCTCGCCGAGGACGGCACGCCGGTGCCGAAGGCGCTGCCGGGCGAGCGCGTCGCGATCCGCCGGAGCGGCAACCGGGCCGAGCTCGTCGCCGTCGAGGCGGCCTCCCCCGAGCGCGTCGCGCCGTTCTGCCCCTACTTCGCCCGCTGCGGCGGCTGCGCGGTGCAGCACCTCGCCCCCGAGCCCTACGGCGCCTGGAAGCGGGGGCTCCTCGCCGCGGCCCTGTCCCAGGCGGGCCTGCCCGTCGAGCCCGAGCCCCTCGTCGACGCGCACGGGCGCGGGCGCCGGCGCATCACGCTCCACGTCCGCGCCGTCGAGGGCCGCGCGGAGGCCGGCTTCATGGAGGCGCGAAGCCACGCCCTCGTGGCGATCGAACGCTGCCCCGTCGCGGTGCCCGAGCTCGCCGGGGCGCCGGCCCTCGCCCGGGCGCTCAGCGCGCCCCTCGGCCACGGCCGCAAGCCCCTCGACGTCGCCGTCACCGCCTGCCCGGCCGACCTCGACGTCGACCTGCGCGGCCACGGCCCGGTGAGCGAGGGCGTGCGCGCCGCCCTGGTGCGCCTCGCCGAGGAGCACGACCTCGCCCGGCTCGCCCTGCACGGGGAGGTTGTGGTGGCGCGCCGCCCCGTGACCCTGCCATCGGGCAGCGCGCGCCTGCTGCCCCCGCCCGGCGGGTTCCTGCAGGCGACCGCGGCCGGCGAGGCGGCGCTCACCGACCTCGTCGTCGCCGCGATGCCGCCCAGGCCGAAGCGGATCGCCGACCTGTTTGCCGGGTGCGGGCCCTTCACGCTGGCGCTCGCCCGCCTCGCCGAGGTCCACGCGGTGGAGGGCGACGCCGCCGCGCTCGCCGGCCTCGACCGCTCGGTGCGCGAGGCGGCGGGCCTGCGCCGCGTGACCCTGGAGCGCCGCGACCTGTTCCGCCGCCCCCTCCTCGCCCACGAGCTGAACGCCTTCGACGCGGTGGTGTTCGACCCGCCCCGGGCGGGCGCCCAGGCGCAGGCGCGCCAGCTCGCCGAATCGCGGGTGCCCCGGGTGGTCGGCGTCGCCTGCGATGCCGGCACCTTCGCGCGCGACGCCGCGACCCTGGTGGCCGGCGGCTACCGGCTCGAACGGGTCACCCCCGTCGACCAGTTCAAGTATTCGGGGCATATCGAGATGGTCGGGGTGTTCAGCCGCCCGCCGGAGCGCCGCCGGCGCTAGACGGCCGCGCACGCTTCGATTGAACTTCTGGGCGCGAAACGTGTTGATTCGCCGACGGAGGCGACCATGAGTATCCGACCCAACACCCGGCGCGCCCTCGCCCGCTCGGTCCTCCCCATCGTCCTCCTCGCCGCGCCGGCTCTCTGGCAGCCCGCCCTCGCGCAGGGCCCCGCGCAGCCGGACCAGACCGGCACCGGCGGCGGCCCGACGAGCACCATCACGGCGCCGAACACCAACACGCTCGGCGTCACCAAGCCGCCCGGCACCTCGCTCGGCGCCCCCGCCGAGGGGCAGCGGCAGGTGGAGCAGCGGGTCTTCTCCTCCGACCGGAAGATCGAGCGCAGCATCTGCAGCGGCTGCTGAAAGCCTAGAACAGGGAGCCCTGCGCGTCCTCGTCGCTCGAGCGCGGCGGGTCGCGGGCGGGCGGCACGGCCGGCTGCGGGCGGCCGACGGGCTCGATCAGGCCGGGCTCGTCGTGGCGCACGTCGTTGACCCGCGCGCTCACCGGGTCGAGGCGGATCCAGTCGTCCGGGCAGGGCCGGCAGAGGGCGGCGGCCGGGCCCGGCTCCACGCCCCGCACGTCGAGCCAGGGCGCGATCGCCCGCGGGTCGAGGATCACCGGCATGCGGTCGTGCACCGCCGCCATGGTCCCGTTGGCCCCCGTCGTCACGATCGCGGCGGTGTCGACCTCGGAACCGTCCGCCCCGAGCCAGCTCTCCCACAGGCCCGCGAGCGCCATCGGCGCACCGTCCCGGCGGCGGATCGCGAAGGGCGTGCGCACCGCCTTGCGGCCCTCGCCCTCGCGGCGCCACTCGTAGAAGCCGTCCGCCAGGAACACGCAGCGGCGGTGGCGGATGGCGCCCCGGAAGGTCGCCTTCTCGGTCACCGTCTCGGACCGGGCGTTGATGACGAGGGGAAAGCCCTTCGGGTCCTTCAGCCAGCCTGGCCAGAAGCCCCAGCGCACCAGCCGGAACTGGCGGCGGCCCTCCGCCTCCAGCACGATCGCCACGGGCTGGGTCGGCGCCACGTTGTAGCGCGGCGGGAAGTTCGGGCGCTCGGGGTAGCCGAAGAAGGCGGCGAACAGCTCCGGCGCCTGCGCGATGAAGTAGCGTCCGCACATCGGGCGAGCTTAAGCCGGCGCCCGCCTCAGAGCCACTTCTTCCAGCGGAAGAAGGCGTAGGGCAGCACCGCGGCCACGATCATCATCAGCACCGCCATGGGGTAGCCGAACGGCCATTCGAGCTCGGGCATGGTCTTGAAGTTCATGCCGTAGATCGAGGCGATCAGGGTCGGGGGCATGAACACCACCGCCATGACCGAGAACAGCTTGATGATGTTGTTCTGCTCGAGGTTGACGAGGCCGAGGGTGGCGTCGAGCAGGAACTGGATCTTGGTGGACAGGAAGGTGGCGTGCTCCTCCAGCGACTGCAGGTCGCGCAGCGTCGAGCGCACGTCCTCGCGCAGCTCGCGGGGGGCCTTGTTGGTGCGGTAGGTCGCCGAGAGCGAGAGCAGGATGCGCTCCATCGAGACGAGGCTCTCGCGCTGCTTCGAGATCAGGTCGCCGTGGCGCCCCAGCGCCCGCAGGGTGTCCTGCAGGGCGGTGTTGCGGGCGGAGGGGTCGTCCTGCACCTCGAAGATCTTGCCGGACAGGCGGTCGATGCGCTCGCCCTGGAGCTGCAGCACGTCGGCGGCCCGGTCGATCACCGCCTCGATCAGCCCCGCCAGGATGCTCTCGCCCGAGGCGCTGGCGGAGGGGCCGTTGCCGGTGGTGCGCCCGGCCCGCTGCGCGTACATCCGGAAGGCCTGCGGTTCCTCGAAGCGCACGGTGACGAGCTTGGCGCCGCGCAGGATGAAGGTGATGCCGGCGAGCCCCGGCTCCTCCGAGTCGCTGACCTTCGAGAGCACCCGCCCCGTCATGTATCGGGCGCCCTCCTCCACGTAGAGGAGCTCGGAGGGCTCGATGTCCTTCATCTCCTCCCGCGTCGGGACCTGGATGCCCATGAAGGCCTCGACCTTCAGCTCCTCCTCCCGGCTCGGGCGGATGAGGTCGAGCCAGACGGTCTCGTCGGGGATCGTGTCCTGCAGTTCGAGGGGGCGGCGTTCGAGCAGGGCCTGCCCGGCGCCGGCGACCGGCTGGTGGATGAAGATCACGAGCGTCTCAGGGCGGGGAAGCGCTCAGGCGAGCGCGTTGGGTGGCGGCACGCTCGCATCGGGCACGAAGAAGTCCGGCGCAAGGGGAATGCCCGGTGTGACGCGGTATTTTGAAAAGTCCGTGACGCCCGTCTCGTGCAGGAACGTGTCGTCGATCAGGAAGCGGCCAGTGGCCTCGCGGGCCGGCATTAGGAACAGGGCGTGGGCGGCGTCGGCCATGATCTCGGGCGTGCGGCTCGCCTGCATCAGGGCCTCGCCGCCGAGGAGGTTGTTCACGGCCGCCGTGGCGATGGTGGTGCGCGGCCACAGCGCGTTCACGGCGATGCCCTGCCGGCGCAGCTCGCCCGCGAGGCCCAGCACGCACAGCGACATGCCGAACTTCGCCATCGTGTAGGCGAGGTGGGGCGCGAACCACTTCTCCTGCATGTCGAGGGGCGGCGACAGCATCAGGATGTGCGGGTTCCCGGCCTTCGCGAGGTGGGGGATCGCGTATTTCGAGACCATGTAGGTGCCGCGCGTGTTGATCTGGTGCATCAGGTCGAAGCGCTTCATCTCGGTCTGCGGCGTCGGGGTCAGCGAGATCGCGCTCGCGTTGTTCACCACGATGTCGAGGCCCCCGAAGGCCTCCGCCGTCCGCCCGATCGCCGCCTTGACGGAATCCTCGTCGCGCACGTCGCAGACGAGGGGCAGCGCCCGCCCGCCCGCCGCCTCGATGGCCGCCGCCGCCGTGTGGATGGTGCCGTCGAGCTTCGGGTGCGGGGTGTCGGTCTTGGCCGCAATGGCCACGTTCGCGCCGTCCCGCGCCGCCCGCAGCCCGATCGCGAGCCCGATGCCCCGCGAGGCGCCGGTGATGAACAGCGTCTTACCCTTGAGCCCGTCCGCCATGGTTTCCTCCTGCTCGTCCTGATCGGGAAGCCCGGATTCCCTCACCCGGCCTTCCTTCAGCGGGCACCCGCCCGCCCCCGGCCCCGCGGCCTCATCCCCCCGGGCCCGGGCGCTCGCCCGCGATGCGGAAGCGCGGCGGCTGGCCGCCGTCCGCGTCGGTGAAGCCGTAGTGGCGGGCGAGGTCGCCGGCGTGCAGCACGCGGCCCGCCCGGGCGATCACGGCCTCGTCCGCGGCGAGCGCCGCCACCGCCCGGCCGGCGTAGAGGGGGCTCTCGGTGGCATCCTCGGCCTGGCCGAGGTCGCACACCCGCTCCGTGCGCACGAAGCCCGGGGAGAGGCCGAGCATGGTCACGCCGTGCGGGCGCAGCTCCTCGGCCCCCGCGAAGGCGAGGCGGTTCGTCGCGGCCTTGGCGAGGTCGTAGTAGACGTCGCCGAGATACGCGCCCTCGGTGTCGAACGAGACGAGCACGATCAGGCCGGAGCGGGCGGCCACCATGGCGGGGGCCACCGCGCGAGCGAGGAGGAGGCCCGCGAAGGGGCCGGCGCGCAGGAAGCTCCCGAACGGCTCGGCCGAGCGGCGCCAGAACGGCTCGCCCCAGGCCGACCCGTCGGGGTAGCGGCGCCCGTCGTAGCCCTCGTTGCCGCCCCAGACGCAGGAGACCGCGACGTCGATGCGGCCGTAGCGGCGCAGGGCCCAGTGGACGAGTTCGTCCACGGCCCGCTCGCTGGTGTGGTCGCAGAGGTAGTGCTGGCCCCGCCCGCCCGCGGCGTCGACGGCGCGGGCGGTATCCTCGATCGTCTCGGGGCGCGCCTCGGTACGGGGGCCGGTCTCGCTGGAGCGGGCGGTGACGATCACGGTGGCGCCGGCCTCGCCGAGGCCGCGGGCGATGCCGCGCCCGACACCCCGGGAGGCGCCGGCCACCAGGCAGACGCGGCCCGCGAGATCCGGCGTCACGGCCGCCCGGCGGCCCGGCCGCGGCTCAGGAAGGCCGCGAAGGCGGCCTGCGCCTCCGCCGAGGCGAGCTGGCGCCGGAACGCCTCGGCCTCCGCTTCGAGCGCCGCGTCGAGCGCCGCCTGGTCGCCGCGGATCAGCGCCCGCGAGGCCGCGAGCGCACCCCGCGGCAGGGCGGCGAGGCGCCCGGCCTGCGCGACCGCGTGGTCGAGGAGCATGTCGGAGGGGATCACCGCGTTGACGAGGCCGAGCGCCTGCGCGGCGTCCGCGTCGAAGGCCTCGGACAGGAGCAGGATCTCGGTGGCCTTGAGGCGGCCGACGCGCCGCGGCAGCAGGTAGCTCGATGCGGCCTCGGGCACGAGGCCGAGCTCCACGAAGGGCGTGCGGAAGCGCGCGGAGGGGCTCGCGTAGACGAGGTCGCAGTGGAGCGTCAGCGTCGTGCCGATGCCGACCGCGATCCCGTCCACGGCCGCCACCATCGGCGTGCGGGTGCGGGCGAGGCGGCGGATGAAGTGCAGCGCCGCGGGCTCCCCGCCCCCCTGCGCCTGCGCGACGAAATCGGCGATGTCGTTGCCGGCGCTGAACAGGCCGGGCAGGCCCGCGAACACCACCGCCCCGACCGCGTCGTCCGAATCCGCCCCCTCCAGGGCCTCGCCCATCGCCCCGTACATCGCCGCGGTGAGCGCGTTCTTCTTCTCGGACCGGTCGATCGCGACGAGGCGGACGCCGCCGGCGAGGTCCTGAACGGTGACGTGCTCGGTCATCTCGACAATCTCCGTTCCACAATCGCGCGCCCGGGATCCGCCCTGCCCCGTCCGGGGACGAGGCGCCTAGCTCGCCAGCGCCAGCGCCGCGTCCTCCGCGAAGGCGCCGCCGTCGATCACCGCCTGCTCCAGGCCGCCGGCCGCCACCGCGAGGTTCTCGGCGAAGAAGCGGGCGAGCGCGATCCGTGCGGCGTGAGCCGGATCGGTCTCGCCGGCCTTGAGCGCCGCGCTCGCGGCAAGCGCCGCCTTCGCGAGGCAGGCCCCGCCCTGCGCGAGGCCGAACAGGCGCAGGTAGGGGCTGGCGCCGGCGAGCGCCGCCTCCGGCCGGTTCGAGGCGAGGGCGGCGAGCTGGTGGCTCGTCGCCCGGTCGAGGCTCTCGACCGCCGCCCGCAGCCGCGCGGCGGTGTGGCCGAAGGCCGGGCTGCCGTCGCGCAGCACGCCCTCCGCCGCGGCGCGCATGGCGGCGATCTGCGCCCGCACGGTGGCGCCGCCGTTAAGCGGCAGCTTGCGGGCGACGAGGTCGATGGCCTGGATGCCGTTGGTGCCCTCGTAGATCGCCAGGATGCGGGCGTCGCGCATCAGCTGCGCCGCGCCGGCCTCCTCCACGAAGCCCATGCCGCCGTGCACCTGCACGCCGAGCGAGGTGACCTCGTTGGCGATGTCCGTCGAGAAGGCCTTGGCGACGGGGGTGAGCAGGGAGGCGCGGTCGTGGGCGGCCTGCCCCTCCGGCCCGTCCGCCGCGTCGAGGGCGGCGGCGGTGAGGTAGCAGATGCCCCGCGCGGCGGCCGTCAGGGCGCGCATGGTCAGGAGCATGCGCTGCACGTCCGGGTGGGCGACGATGGCGCTCGTCGCCTCCGCGGCCCCCGCCGCCCGGCCCTGACGGCGCTCCCGCGCGTAGGCCAGCGCCTTCTGGCTCGCCGCCTCGGCCACCGCCACGCCCTGCAGGCCGACGCCGAGGCGGGCCGCGTTCATCATCGTGAACATGCAGGCGAGCCCGCGATTCTCCTCGCCGATCAGCCAGCCCGTGGCGCCGCCCTGATCGCCGAAGGCCATCGAGCAGGTGGGCGAGGCGTGGATGCCGAGCTTGTGCTCCAGCCCCGAGCAGCGCAGGTCGTTGCGGCTGCCGTCCGGCAGCACCTTGGGGACGAGGAACAGCGAGATCCCGCGGGTGCCCGCCGGCGCGTCCTTGAGCCGGGCGAGCACGAGGTGGACGATGTTGTCGGTGAGGTCGTGCTCGCCGTAGGTGATGTAGATCTTGGCGCCGGTGATCCGGTAGCTGCCGTCCCCGGCGGGCTCGGCCCGGGTCCGCAGGAGCGCGAGGTCGGAGCCCGCCTGCGGTTCCGTGAGGTTCATGGTGGCGGTCCAGTCGCCCGAGACGAGCTTCTCGAGGTAGGCCGCCTTCAGCGCGTCCGAGCCGTGGGCCGAGAGCGCCTCGATGCCGCCGGCGGTGAGGAGCGGGCAGAGGCCGAAGGCGAGGCTCGCGGCGTTCCACATCTCCGTGCAGGCCGCCCCGAGGAGGTTGGGCAGCCCCTGGCCGCCGTAATCGGGATCGGCGGTGACGCCGTTCCAGCCCCCCGCCACGAAGGCCCGGTAGGCCGCCGCCCAGCCCGGCGGCGTGGTGACCGCGCCGTCCGCCAGCGGGGTGCCGTGCCGGTCGCCGGCGCGGTTGAGGGGGGCGATGACGTCGCCAGCGAACCGCGCGGCCTCGCTCAGCACCGCCTCGGCATCCTCCGCCGTCAGGTCGGCGTGGCGCCCGCCCGCCAGGACGGCGTCGAGGCCGGCGACGTGGCGCAGCGTGAAGGCCATCTCGGGCACCGGCGCGCGGTAGCTCATGAATCCGTTCCTCCCGGGCCCTCGCCCTCGGCCCTCGTCGGAGCCCCTCGCCCGGCGTTTGACGCCCCGGCGTCGCGGACGCTACGGCCTGCGGCGCCACATAAGCCGGAACCGACCGCTTCGTCACGGGCGGAGATCGTTTATAGCAGAGATAGTTTATATATGAACGATCCTGGGTCAACCACCGCGGAGGACGAGGCCACGCTGCGGCTCGGCGCCGATGCGGCGGGGCTGGAGCGGGCGGCGGAGCTGCTGCGCGCGGGGCGCCTCGTCGCCTTCCCGACCGAGACCGTCTACGGACTCGGGGCCGACGCCACCGACCCGGCCGCGGTGGCCCGGATCTACGCCGCCAAGGCGCGCCCGCGCTTCAACCCGCTGATCGCCCACCTGCCCGAGACGGGCGCCGCGCTCCGCGAGGGGGCGTTCGACGCCGCCGCCACCCGCCTCGCCGAGGCCTTCTGGCCCGGACCCCTGACCCTGGTGGTGCCGGCGACCGAGCGCACGCGGGTCTGCGACCTCGCCCGCGCCGGCCTGCCGAGCCTCGCCCTGCGGGTGCCCGGCAGCGCGCTGGCGCGCGACCTCCTCGCCCGGGTCGGGCGGCCGGTGGCGGGCCCTTCCGCGAACCGCTCCGGCCGGGTCAGCCCGACCGACGCGGACCACGTCGCCGCCGACCTCGACGGCCGCGTCGCCGCGATCCTCGACGGCGGCCCGGCGCCGGTGGGCGTCGAGTCGACGGTGGTGGCCTGCCTCGGCGACGGCCCCCGGCTGCTGCGCCCGGGCGGCATCACCCGCGTGGCCCTGCGGGAGGTTCTGGGCCGCGACCTCGCCGGGCCGGCGGCGGCGGATGCGGATGCTCCGGTGGGGCCGGGCCTCCTCGCCTCGCACTACGCGCCCCGCGCCCGGGTCCGCCTCGGGGCCCGCGCGGTCGCCCCCGGCGAGGCGGCGCTGCTGTTCGGTCCGGGCGCGCCGGAGGGGCTGGACGCTGCCGCGGCGAGCCTCAACCTCAGCCCGCGGGGCGACCTCGCCGAGGCCGCCGCGGCGTTGTTCTCCGCCCTGCGCCGGCTCGACGCCTCGGGGGCGGGCACCATCGCGGTGGCGCCGATCCCCGAGGACGGCCTAGGGGAGGCGATCAACGACCGGTTGCGGCGGGCCGCGGCACCCCGCTGAAAGTTTTTTCAGCGCCGCGCGGAACTTTCCCGCGCGACGCCCCGTTGATGGGTCACGAAGGCCAGATCAGCCCCCATTGGCCTTTACCCTTCCCAGGCTCGGAGCAATCCGAGCCTTTTTTCTTGTCCGGATCTCAGCCCGCGAGCTTCGCGGCGATGCCGGCCACGTGCCGGCCCTGGAAGCGGGCGCCGTCGAGCTCGACCTCGGTGGGCTGGCGGCTGCCGTCGCCACCCGCGATGGTTGTGGCGCCGTAGGGCGAGCCGCCCTTCACGGCCTCGACGCCGCTCTGGCCCGGGAAGCTGTAGGGCAGGCCGACGATCACCATGCCGTGGTGCAGCAGCACCGTGTGGAAGCTCGTCAGCGTCGTCTCCTGGCCGCCATGCTGGGAGGCCGTCGAGGTGAAGACCGAGCCGACCTTGCCGACGAGCGCACCCTTCATCCAGAGGCCGCCCGTCTGGTCGATGAACTGCTTCATCTGCGCGGCCATGTTGCCGTAGCGGGTGGGCGTGCCGAAGATGATCGCGTCGTAGTCCGCGAGCTCGTCCGGCTGGGCGATCGGCGCCGCCTGGTCGAGCTTGTAGTGGAACTGCCGCGCGACCTCCTCGGGCACGAGCTCGGGCACCCGCTTCACGGAGACCTCGGCGCCGGCCGCCCGCGCACCCTCGGCGGCGGCCTGGGCGAGCTGCTCCACGTGACCCCAGGACGAGTAGTAGAGAACGAGTACCTTCGCCATCGCGCGTGTTCCTTGTGCGGTGTCGTGTGCCGGGTCGCGCCCGGTCGTGACGAGGCCGCCCGCCCGCGGCGCCCGGCCCTTCCGCCCGCAACATCGGCGCTCGCGCGCCTTGCGGGAATGCCCTCCCCTGCAAGACAGGCTTTGCGAAAATGCAAGGCGTCGGCGTAGTGTCGCCGTCTGGGTCGAGGGTTTGGGCTCGCGATGGCGCCGGACTGGGACGATTACCGCCTCGTGAAGGCGATCGCGGATGCGGGCGGGCTCACCCGCGCGGCGGCCCGCCTCGGCATCAACCACTCCACCGCCTTCCGGCGCCTCGCCGCCGCCGAGGCCGCCCTGGAAGCGCGCCTGTTCGAGCGCCTGCGCTCCGGCTACGTCCCCACCGCGGCCGGCGCCGCGATGGTCGCGGCGGCCACCCGCATGGAGGAGGAGACGGCGGGCTTCGCCCGGGCGGTCGCGGGGCGCGCGGTGCTGCCCGCGGGCGAGTTGCGGGTCACCGCGCCCGCGACGCTCTTCGCCGAGACGCTGATGCCGATCCTCGCCCGCTTCCGCGCGCGCTACCCGGCGATCGTGCTCGATCTCGTCCTGTCGGAGGAGGCCCTCAACCTGTCGCGGCGCGACGCCGACGTGGCGATCCGCGCGAGCGACGCCCCGCCCCCGACCCTCGTCGGGCGGCGCCTCGCCACGGTGCCGTGGGCGATCTACGGCCGCGCCGACCAGGCGCACGGCCCCCTCGAAGCCTGCGCCTGGGTGACGCCCGGCGAATCGGTCGGCGGCGCCCGGTTCCTCCGCTTCGTCGAGGCGCGGACGACGCCAGAGCGGATCGTGGTCCGCCTCAACACCGTGCTGGGCCTGCGGGAGGCGATCGAGGCGGGGCTCGGCATCGGCCCCCTGCCCTGCATGTCGGCGGACCGGCGGCCCGCGCTGGTGCGCCTCGGCGAGCCGGAGCCGGAGCTGCAGTCGAGCCTGTGGCTGCTCACCCACCAGGACCTGCGCCACTCGGCGCGGGTGCGGGTGTTCATGGATTTCGTGGGCGAGGCGCTGGCCCCGATGCGGGCGGCCCTGGAGGGCCGCAGCCTCAGCCCTTCCGGATCTCCGTGACCTCGACCTCCTGGCCGTTCACCTCCACCACGTCGCCGACGTTCTTGCCGGTGATCGCGCGGGCGAGCGGGGCGACGTAGGAGATGGTGCCCTTGGCGGGGTCCGCCTCGTCCTCGCCGACGATCCGGAAGGTCTGGCGGGTGTCGTCCTCGCGGGTCACCGTCACGGTGGTCCCGAAATGCACGGTGTCGCCCTCCACGGCCTCCACGAGCTGCGCGGTGCCCTGCCGGGCGGTCCAATAGCGCAGGTCGCGGGCCACGCGGGCATTGTCGGCCTTGTCGTCGGGCGACAGGCCGGCCGCCTCGGCCTGCAGGCGCTTCACCTCGGCCTCGATATGGGCGAGACCCTCGGGCGTGACGAAGTTGGTGTGCGGCGAGATCGGGCGGTCGGGGAGATCCTCGAAGGCTTCCCCGCCCTCCTTCTCGCGAACGAATGCAATGCTCATGAAGACGGAAATGCGGGGGCCATGGCCGCGGTTCCGCCCCCGCGGTCAGCCGATGGTCACCACCGTGCGACCGCGCACCTGCCCCGACAGGATCGCCTCGCCGAGGCGGCCGACCTCCTCCAGCGGGACGGTGGTGGTCATGGCCGCCAGGGCGTCGAGGTCGAGCTCGCGGGCGAGGCGGCCCCAGGCCGTCCGGCGCTTCGGCTGCGGGGTCGTCACGCTGTTGATGCCGAGGAGCGAGACGCCGCGCAGGATGAACGGCGCCACCGAGGCCGGCAGGTCCATGCCCTGCGCGAGGCCGCAGGCCGCCGCGGCCCCGTCCGCGCGGGTCATCGCGAGGGCGTTGGCGAGGGTTCGCGAGCCCACCGCGTCGATCACGGCGGCCCAGCGCTCGCGGGCGAGCGGCCGCGGCTCGCCGGAGAGCTCGGCCCGATCCAGGATCTCCGCCGCGCCGAGGCCCCGCAGGTAGTCGGCCTCCTCGGGCCGCCCGGTCGCGGCGATGACATGCCAGCCGGCCCGTGCGAGCAGGGCCACCGCGACGGAGCCGACGCCGCCCGAGGCCCCGGTGACGAGGGCCGGCCCGGCAGCCGGCGTGAGGCCGTGCGCGTCGAGCGCCATCAGGGCGAGCATGGCGGTGTAGCCCGCCGTCCCGATCGCCATGGCCTGAGCGGGGGTCAGGCCGTCCGGCAGCGGCACCAGCCAGTCGCCGCGCACCCGCGCGCGCTCCGCATACCCGCCGAGATGCGTCTCGCCGACGCCCCAGCCGGTGAGCACCACCCGGTCGCCCGGGGCGTAGTCCGGATGGTCGGAGCGCTCGACGAGGCCGGCGAAGTCGATCCCCGGGATCATCGGAAACCGGCGCACCACCGGCGAGCGCCCGGTGAGCGCCAGACCGTCCTTGTAGTTCAGGGTCGAGTGCGTGACCCGCACGGTCACGTCGCCGTCCATCAGCTCGGCGTCGTCCACGTCCCGGAAGGCGAGGCTCTGCGCGCCCTCGGCCTTGTCCACGACCCAGCCCCTGAACGTCCCCATCCGCGCCTCCTCGTCGGGGTCGGAGCTGTGGCGGGGGCGGGCGGAGTCAAGCCGCGGCGGGCCGGGATGCGGCCCGCGCGCGACCCCGCGAAACCGGACGGCGGGTGCGGCCGACCGCACCCGCGGCCTTTCAATAGCCGTCGTAGATGCTGCCGCGGGAGAAGCCGAGGCCGACGCCGATGTCGGCGGAGCTGGCGCCGGTGATGCCGAAGGCGTCCGGGATCGAGCCGACGAGGGGCGCGCCCGGGCCGTAGCCGCCGCCCACCGGCACCCAGCCGGCGCGGGCGGGCTGGACGAGGACGCGGCGGCTGACGCTCGCGTATTCGGGCGGGATGGTCTCGGGGATCGACTGGGCGGGCTGCACGAGCACCCGGCGGGCGCGCACCGCGAAGCGCGGCGGCGTGTTCACCCAGCAGCCGATCAGCTCGCCGTAGGGGCCGCGGCGGGTCTGCCAGAAGCGGCCGCCGGGCGACACCATCACGCGCTCCTGCACCGTGTCGAAGACGGGCGGCGTGGTGCGGTAGACGGTGCGGGGCGGGCGCACCAGGACCTGCTCCTGGACGGTGTCGAAGACCGGCGGCGTGCTGACGTGGCGGTAGCACTCGGCGCCGTAGCAGCCGCCGGCCTCGGCGGCCGTCGACAGGAGCGCGGCGCCGGCGAGTGCGGCGGCCAGAGTTGCGAGACGGTGGACCGTCGCGGCCATGAATTCCCCCTTGTTGTGTCGCGATGCGTGCGGACGCTGCGCGCTGCCGGCGCAGATCTCGACGCATAAGAGGCCGCGGAGTTGCCGGATCGGCAAGCTCAATTGAATTCTAAGGTAAAATTAACCTTGGGGTCCGAGTGCCGAGTTACGATCTACTTAGGTAAACAACCGGTTGGACAAGTCGAACGCTCAGGTCTGGCCGCGCTTGAGTGCGTAGAAGATGTGACGGCCGATCACGTCCATCCGCTTCAGGCGGCGCGACCAGTTCGGCCGCACGTAGTCCGCGTGGTAGTGCGTGGCGGCCCCCACCTCGGCGAGGTAGGTGCGGCCCTCGATGACCGAGCGGGCCACCCGCGTGGCGCTCTCCCAGGAGCCCGCATCGGTGATGCGCAGCGACTTGCCCTCGCAGGCGAAGGAGAACTGGCAGCCCATGTAGCGGTGCCGGTTCTGGTAGACGACGCCGCAGACGTTGCTCGGGTAGAGGCCGCTCTTCACGCGGTTGAGCACCACCTGCGCTACGGCGGCCTGGCCCTCCTCCGGCTCGCTGCGGGCCTCGAAGTAGACCGCCTCGGCGAGGCAGCGCTGCTCGCGGTCCATCGAGTCGGGGTCGATCAGGTCGGCGTAGCGGTGGCGGTCGCCGTCCGGCGCAGACTGCGCCGGTCCCTCGGGGCGGTC
The DNA here is from genome assembly GCF_053346035.1 of Methylobacterium sp. A54F. Taxonomy (NCBI): domain Bacteria; kingdom Pseudomonadati; phylum Pseudomonadota; class Alphaproteobacteria; order Hyphomicrobiales; family Methylobacteriaceae; genus Methylobacterium; species Methylobacterium sp. A54F. The sequence continues at coordinate 17,979 of NZ_JBKFBF010000002.1, forward strand.
GGTGCGTAGCGAGAAGCCCGGCAGGGCGAGGCTCGCGGCCGCGACCTCGATCGGCGTCGCGTCGGCGGGCGCGGGCGTCGTCGAGGACAGCGCCACGGCGCGCGGCACCGCGGGGGTCGCGCCGTCGGAGAGGCCGCCGGAGAGGTCGCCGTGGCGCGCCTGCGCGTCGCCGGCAGCTTCGAGGGGGGCCGACGCGCCGGGCGTGGCGCCCGGACCCACGGTCTGGCCGAGATCGGGCACGGCCACGAAGCCGAGGTCCGGCTCCAGCTCGGCGCTCCAGGTGGCGGCGCCGGGGGTGAGGACGCCGCTCACCGAGCCCGTCAGGTTGGCGAAGATCAGGGAGCCTTGCGCCTCGCGCAGGTCCCGCGCCCCGCGGGAGAAGCTCGCGGCGAGCGCTCGCTCGGGGTCGCCCTTGGCCGACCGCTGCACGACGGGGAAGACCCGGGCCTGCGCCTTCAGGTCGGCCCGCAGGGCCGCGTCGCCGATGCGCCGGGGGGCCCGCAGCGCCTCGGCGCGGGCGAGGCCGAGGAGGGCCCCGGCGCCGTCGTCGATCTCGATTCCGCCGATCAGGCGGGTGCCGCTGGGCAGGGCCGGGGTGACCCGGGCGTCCTGCTCCACCGCGAGGCTCGCGCCGATCGCGCTCTCGGTGCCGGCATCCGCCGTGAAGGAGACCAGCAGGCCCGCCCCCGCGAACCAGGGGGTGACGGCGGCTCCGAGCCAGTGAAGGCCCGATCTGCGTCGAACTCGTCTGGTACCCACGCCGTCCGCAACCCGCACCGAGAGGCCAAGCCGGCAGAGCCTGAACCGCCATTGCGGTCGGGTTTCGGCCGGCTCCCGGTTATCGCTCGGTATGGTTGCCGCCCGGTTAAGCGCGCATCCGCCGCGCGTACCCGGGCGGGAATCAGGCCGCCCGCACGGTCTCGACGTCGAGGGTCGGGCCCGCCGGCGTCATGCGCTCGCGGGTGACGATGCGGTCCCCCGGCGCCATCTGGCCGAGGGGCACGTCCCGGTCCGGCAGGACGAGGGTGGCGAGCCGGTTCACGTGGACGAGCACGTGGCGCTTCTGCGGGATCGAGGCCGCCGCCCAGCGCCGCAGCTGGCCGAGATAGGGCTCCCGGCGCCAGGCGCTCGCCTGCCCGGGATCGACCTGCACGTTCATGTTGCGGGTGACGGGATCGAGGCTCAGCACCATCTTGGCGCGGTCGGGCTTCCACTCCGGCCCGAGCCAGCTCTCCGTCATCCAGAGGCAGTGGAAGGCCCGGCAATGGTCGGGGCGGCTCGCGTGGATGGCGCAGCCGCGGCCGGCCTGCGTGTGGCGGCACCACTGCCCCGCCACGCTCTCGACGGCGGGCACGTCGTAGACCTTGCAGCAGAGCGTGCAGGCGCCGCAGGCCCGGCCGGGCGCGGGCGTGGCAACGATGGTGGCAGGGTCGAGCATCCGGGTCAGGCCGTCTCGGGAGCGGCGGGCCGCCGCGCAGGTGGCGGGGTATCTGCCGGGCCATCGGGCCGGTAGTGTGGCGAAAGCCGAAACGCCCCGGATCCCGCCATGCTCTCGAATCTCGCCGCGCGCGACGTCGAAACCCTGATCCACCCCTACACGAACCTCGCGACCCACCGCGAGACCGGGCCGCTGGTGCTGGAGCGGGGCCACGGCGTCTGGGTCTACGACACGGACGGGCGGCCCTACCTGGAGGGGATGGCGGGGCTCTGGTGCACGGCACTCGGCTACTCGAACGAGGAACTGGTGGAGGCGGCGAGCGAGCAGCTCGGCAAGCTGCCCTTCTCGCACCTGTTCTCCGGGCGCAGCCACGACCCGGCGATCGAGCTCGCCGAGACCCTGAAGGAGCTGATGCCGGTCCCGACCTCGAAGGTGTTCTTCACCTCCTCGGGCTCGGAGGCGAACGACACGCAGGTGAAGCTCACCTGGTACCTGAACAACGCGCTCGGCCGCCCCCGCAAGAAGAAGATCATCGCCCGCGAGCGCGGCTACCACGGCGTCACGGTCGCCACCGCCTCGATGACGGGGCTGCCGGCCAACCACGCCGACTGGGACCTGCCGCTGCCGGGCTTCCTGCACACCGCCTGCCCGCACCACTACCGCTTCGCGGAGGCCGGCGAGAGCGAGGAGGCCTTCTCGGCCCGCCTCGCGGACGAACTGGAGGCGCTGATCCTCCGGGAGGACCCCGAGACCGTCGCGGCCTTCGTGGCCGAGCCGGTGATGGGCGCGGGCGGCGCCATCGTGCCCCCGGCCGGCTACTTCGCGGCGATCCAGGCGGTGCTCGCCCGCTACGACGTGCGCTTCATCGCCGACGAGGTGATCTGCGGCTTCGGGCGGCTCGGCACCTGGTTCGGCTCGGAGGCGCTGGGGATGCGGCCCGACACCCTCTCCTTCGCCAAGGCGCTCACCTCCGGCTACCTGCCGCTCGGCGGCGTCTCGATCGACGAGCCCCTCTACCGCGCCATGGTGGCCGAGAGCACGAAGCTCGGCACCTTCGGGCACGGCACCACCTACTCGGGCCATCCGGTGGCCTGCGCGTTGGCGCTGAAGACCCTGGAGATCTACCGCCGCGACCGCATCGTGGAGGGCGTGGCCGGGAAGGCCCCCCATTTCCAGGCGAAGCTCGCCGCCCTGGCGGAGCACCCCCTCGTCGGCGAGGCCCGCGGGATCGGCCTGATCGGCGGCCTCGAGATCGTGGCCGACAAGGCGACGAAGCGGCAGTTCGACCCGAAGGCGGGCGTCGCCGCGCGCTGCGTCGCCCACGCCCAGGCCGAGGGGCTGATCGTGCGCTTCCTCGCCGGCGACCGCATCGCCGTCTGCCCGCCGCTGGTGATCCAGCCCGACGAGATCGACACCCTGTTCGAGCGCCTGACCCGCGCCCTCGACAGCACCGCCGCCTGGATCGCCGCCGAGGGCCTGGAGCCGCTGCCGTCCGCTCGCTGAAATACTGGATACTGCATTCCCGCGACAGATCAGTAATCCGCCGCGCGGAGAGGGTCGTCAGCCGGCTTTCCTTAATCCGTCATTCAGCTTGATTGGCTCCCTATGGGTCCGCGGCTGAGCGGAATTTGCGCAAGATCGTCGCGAAACGGCCCATCCGGTGCCCCGAACGGGCGCCAGGGAAACGATGCAGCGGCCGCCCGGCGGCCATTTCCGAAACGAGCAGACAGGACACCCGTCATGTACCCCTCCAGCGAGACCTCGACCGTGGCGCTCCAGAACGGGCGCCGGGGAGCGGACGTAGGTCGGGCGCGCGCGAGTTTCCGGCCGGTGGCGCTGCCGGCCCTGTGCGCGGCGGTGATCGCGAGAGCGCCGGCCGAGAAGGCGGTGGCCGAGGCCCGCGCGGTGAAGCGCCGCGGCATCCTCGAGCTGGTGCACGAGGACGAGCCCGTCCTCTGAGGCCGATGCGGCGACGTCGCTGGGTCGTCGTAAGGAGCGGCTAAGGACTCGGCGCCAGGATGCGAGCCCGCGCGGCGCGCCCGCCCCCGAACGGTCACGATGGCCTGCCAGGGGACGCCCGCGCGGCGGGCGCACGAGAGGACGGTCCATGCTGATCATGCCGAGCCGGCGGCAGTTCCTGACCGGGCTCGGGGGCGCGGCCGCGGCGCTCGCGACCTCCACGGGCGCCTACGCGTTCGGCGTCGAGCCCCTCTACCGGCTGGTGGTGACGCGTTACGCGCCCGTCCTGCCGCGCTGGACCCCCCACCTCGCCCTGCGCATCGCGGTGCTGGCGGATTTCCACGTGGGCGAGCCCTTCATGCCGCTCGCCCGCGTCGAGGAGATCGTGGCGGCCACGAACGCCCTCAATCCCGACCTCGTGCTGATGCTCGGCGACTACCCGGCCGGGCGGCGTGTCACGTGGCGGAAGGTGCCCCTCGACGATTTCGCCCGGGTCGTGGCGCAGCTGCGCGCCCCCCTCGGCGTCCACGCGATCCTCGGCAACCACGACTGGTGGGACGACGAGGCGGTGCAGATCACCGGCCGCGGCGTGCCCCAGGCGCGCCGGGCGCTCGAAGCCCGGGGCATCCCCGTCCTGGAGAATGGCGCGGTCCGCCTCGTGAAGGACGGGCTGCCGTTCTGGGTCGCCGGGCTCGGCGACCAGCAGCCCTTCCTGCGCCGCGACGAGAGCCGCGACGATCTGCCCGCCACCCTCGGGGCGGTCATTGACGACGCGCCGGTGCTCCTGATGGTCCACGAGCCCGACATCTTCGCCGAGGTGCCCGAACGCGTCGCCCTGACGCTCGCCGGGCACACCCACGGCGGGCAGGTGCGCCTGCTGGGCTGGTCGCCGGTGATCCCCACCATCCACGGGCGGGACTATGCCTACGGCCACATCGTCGAGGACGGGCGCCACCTCATCGTCTCGGGCGGCTTCGGCATCAGCCGGATCCCCGTCCGCCTCGGGGTGCCCCCCGAGATCGTGCTGGTGGAGCTCGGCACGCAGGCCGCCGTCGCGGCGGCTCCCACCCACCGGGCCTGAGGCCCCCGCACCGGGCCTGAGGCCCCCCGCACCGGCGGGCCCCTGGCCTTCCGGCGCCCGCGGGCTACCTTCCCGGGCATGTCCGTGCTCCGCCCCGCCCTCGCGGCCGCCTGCCTCCTCGCGCCGTCGCTCGCGCGGGCCGACCCGTGCGGCGAGCTGATCGACCGGGTGGCGCGCGCCACCGCGGTCGAGGTCGGCAACCGCAGCGCGGATTTCGCGAGCTTCACGGCGGGGCCCGACACCGGCCTGACGCTCTCCTGCGGCAGCCCCTCCTCGGTGGGGGCGCAGTTCCGTGGGGAGGCGCCGCCGGAGCGCTACTTCGCGCTCCTCGGGCAGGCCGGCGAGGCCGTGACGGGTATCGCCGCCGGGACCATCGCGGAGGCCGCGCAGCGCGCGCAGGCGGCGGCCGGCCGCCAGCGCCACAGCAACGTCACCGCCGGCGGGCTCCTCGTCACCTGCTCGGTGGGCCGGTCCGAGAAGGGAAACCTGACGCTATGCGCCGTGATCGAGAGCGCCGATCGCAGCTGATCCCGCCGCTGCTCGCCGCCGCGCTGGTGGCCGCGACGGCCGCCGCGGCCGAGGAGCCGCGCCGCCCGGCCCGGGACGCGCCGATCGACAACTGGGCGGCGCTGCGCACCGCGCTTGCCGCCTGCTGGGCGGTGCCCGCCGACACCGAGGGGTCGCTGATCGCCTACCGGTTCGGGCTCACCAAGGACGGCGCGATCCGCGGCAAGCCCCTCGTCACGGCCCGCCAGATGCGCGGGCGCGACGATCCCGGCCGCCGCTACGAGGCCGCCGCGACCGACGCGCTGGCGCGCTGCTTCCCGATCCCCGTCACCCCCGGCTTCGGCGCGGCGCTGGGCGAGAGCCCGATCCGCCTGCGCTTCGTCAACACGAAGCCCGGCCCGGCCTACCAGATCAACTCGAACATCACGGTCTTCGCCCCGCAGCCGGGCGAGGCGCGGCCGGAACCCCGGCGCTGACCCCGGGACCCGCGGCGCGCCGCCGGCGCCGCGGGATCCCTCGCCCGGCATCGGGCGCCGGCGGACCGTCCCCGATGCGGGCGGGGGAGCGCGCAGCGCCTCACAGCGGGATGTTGTCGTGCTTCTTCCAGGGCTGCTCCATCTCCTTGGTGCGCAGCATCCCGAGGGCGCGCGCGATGCGCTTGCGCGTCGAGTGGGGCATGATCACCTCGTCGATGTAGCCCCGCTCCGCCGCCACGAAGGGCGAGAGGAAGCGGTCCTCGTACTCGCTCGTGCGGGCCGCGATCTTGTCCGCGTCGCCGATCTCGGCGCGGAAGATGATCTCGACGGCGCCCTTGGCGCCCATCACGGCGATCTGGGCGGTGGGCCAGGCGTAGTTGAGGTCGGCGCCGACGTGCTTGGAGGCCATCACGTCGTAGGCGCCGCCGAAGGCCTTGCGGGTGATGATGGTGACGAGGGGCACGGTCGCCTGCGAATAGGCGAACAGGAGCTTGGCGCCGTGCTTGATCAGGCCGCCGTATTCCTGCGCGGTGCCGGGCAGGAAGCCCGGCACGTCCACGAAGGTGACGATCGGGATCGAGAAGGCGTTGCAGAAGCGCACGAAGCGGGCGGCCTTGCGCGAGGCGTCCGAGTCGAGCACGCCCGCGAGCACCAGGGGCTGGTTGGCCACGAAGCCGACCGTGCGGCCCTCGATGCGGCCGAAGCCCGTGATGATGTTGCGGGCGTAGGCGGCCTGGATCTCGAAGAAGTCGCCCTCGTCGGCGACGCGCCGGATCAGCTCGCCCATGTCGTAGGGCTTGTTCGGGTTGTCGGGGATCAGCGTGTCGAGGGAGCGGTCGATGCGGTTGACGTCGTCGAAGCTCTCGATCTCCGGCACGCCCTCGATGTTGTTGGCGGGCAGGAAGTCGAGCAGGCGCCGGATCTGGAGGATCGCCTCGACGTCGTTCTCGAACGAGCCGTCGGCGATCGAGGACTTCGAGGTGTGGACCTTCGCGCCGCCGAGCTCCTCGGCGGTGACGACCTCGTTGGTGACGGTCTTCACCACGTCCGGGCCGGTCACGAACATGTAGCTCGTGTCGCGCACCATGAAGATGAAGTCGGTCATGGCCGGCGAGTAGACGTCGCCGCCCGCGCAGGGGCCCATGATCACCGAGATCTGCGGGATCACGCCCGACGCCATGACGTTGCGGCGGAACACCTCGCCGTAGCCGCCGAGCGCCGCCACGCCCTCCTGGATGCGCGCGCCGCCGGCATCGAAGATGCCGATGATCGGGGCGCGCATCTTCAGCGCCATGTCCTGGACCTTGACGATCTTCTGGGCGTGCGCCTCCGACAGCGAGCCGCCGAACACCGTGAAGTCCTTGGAGAACAGGAACACGGTGCGGCCGTTGATGGTGCCCCAGCCGGTCACCACGCCGTCGCCCGGGATCTTCTGGTTCTCCATCCCGAAGTCGCTGGAGCGATGCTGAACGAACATGTCGAACTCCTCGAACGACCCGTGGTCGAGGAGGAGTTCGATGCGCTCGCGCGCCGTCAGCTTGCCGCGCTTGTGCTGGGCCGCGACGCGGTTCTCACCGCCGCCGAGCCGGGCCTGCGCGCGCCGCTCCTCGAGCTTTTCCAGGATGTCCTTCATGAAACCGGCGCCTCGATCACGGGAAAAGACGGATGTTCGGGCGACACGCGGCCGGCCCGGTTCGAGGCTTGGCGGTGTCGGGTACGATCGGCCTCTAGCATGGCGCAATGCGGGCGGAAACTGGAGCGGGCCGCTCAGCCGGTGCGCTCGAGGCGGATGTCGATCTCGCGGTCCACGTAATCCCACTCGCGGGTCGCCCGCAGGCGCTCCACGAGACGCTCGAAGGCGTCGGCGTCCTCCGGCGCGAACTCGAACCAGGTGAGAAAGTCGAAGGGCTCGCCGAGGTCGCGGCTGTGGTGGAGGCGGCGCGCGATGGCGGGCAGGTAGGCGAGGCCGATGCTGGTGTGGCGGGAGACCTCCTCGAACACCGCGCGGCGCTCGTCCTGCGCCATGTCCCACCAGGCCTGCGACTTGCGGATCGGGATCAGGGCGGCGCAGCGCGCGGCGGCCCGCCCCAGGCCCTCCTGAGCCGCCCGAAGGCTCTCGACCTCGGCCCGCGTGGTGTAGCGGACGTGGCTGAGGAGGCCGCGCAACGCCCATGTGGCGCCGGGCGCGGGCGGCGCGGATGCCGGCCCGCTCGCGGCGACGCGTGCGACGGCGGGCAGCCCCTCGCCTCGGACCCGGCGCATGCCGGTGACGCGCCATTCGCCACGAGGGCCGCCCTCGAACCGGATGATGTCGACCATGCCCGCCCCCCACGGCTTCCACCACGCCGAGGACGGCGTGGCAGCAGGTTCCGTGCCGGCCTACCCGCCCGCGGTCAGCCGTGCGACCAGGGCCGCCGCATCGAACTCGGCGCGGCGCAGAGCCAGCCGGGCCTCGGCCTCGGCGTCCCGCCCCCAGACCCCCGCCTGATAGGTCTCGTCCACGTGGGCGGCCGCCCAGGCCGCGTCGGTGCCGAGGTGGCCGTGCAGCACGGCGAGCGCCAGGATCAGCGACCCGGTCAGCGTCGTGAGGGTGTGGAGGGCGGCGAGGCGGAACGGGCCCTCGACGGCCTCGACCGCCCGGCGCAGGGCCGCCACCGACGCCTCGGGCTGGGTGACGTGCATCACCCCCTCGCTCAGGATCAGCCGGGCGCCGAGGGCCTCGTGGGCCCAGGCCAGGACGGGGTCCCAGGCGCGGGCCTGCTCCGCCACAAGGCGCTCCGGCGAGGCGGCCCGGTAGGCCAGGAGGTCGGTGCCCGCGAAGGCCGCGAGGTCCTCCACCACCGCCGCGCGGCGGGCGGCGACGCCGTCGATCGCGGTGTTCGCGAGCCGGGTCAGCGGCATGGTGCCGGGGTCGATCGACTCCCCTTGCGCGCCCCACTCGGCCGCCACCGCCTCCGCCAGGGCGGTCGTCGGCAGGCGCAGGGGGTTGCGGGCCGGCGTGTTGGCGGAGCGCCCGTCGAGGGTCAGCCGGAAGCCCTCCGCCTCCGGCGCGAAGCCCGCCGCCGCGTAGAACCGCTTCGGCAGCGCCGGCTTGCCGTGCCCGCGGGCGGCCCGCAGCGGATCGGGGCGCGGGGTATCCGACGGCTCGCCGAGCCAGTCCTGGGTGACGTCATCGCTCATGGGTCGGAGATAGTGCAGGCCCCGCCGGCATGCGAGGAGTGTCGCGGCGCCCGGCGCAGCGATTCGGCGCGCCGCCATAACCGGAGGAGAGCCGCCATGGTGGACCGCCCCGACATGCCCCTCGCCGAGGGGATGCGTCACCTCTCGCCTCACCTCGTCTGCGCGGGTGCGGCCGAGGCCATCGCCTTCTACGAGGCGGCGTTCGATGCCGTCGAGCTCAACCGCCTCGCCGGGCCGGACGGGAAGCTCTGGTACGCGGCGGTGGTGATCAACGGCGCCTCGGTGCTCCTCGTCGACGAGAACCCGGCCTACAACATCCGCTCGCCGAAGGCCCTCGGGGGATCCCCCGTCACCCTGCACCTCTTCGTGCGGGATGCCGATGCGGTGGTCGCGCAGGCGGTCGCGGCCGGCGCCCGGGTGACGATGCCGGTCCAGGACATGTTCTGGGGCGACCGCTACGGGGTGATCGAGGATCCGTTCGGCCATCGCTGGTCGATCGCGACCCCGCTGCGCCCGCCGATGAGCAACTCCGAGTTGCAGGCCGCCGCCGCGGCGATGTTTCCGCCGGCCTAAGGCGATTTCGGAGCCGTTGCCCGGCCGGAACGCCGGAGCCGAAGCCCCGGACATCCGCCGGACGCGCGTCGGACGGGTGTACGTCGGAGACGCGCACACTGTCCGACGCACATGTCCACACCGGACAGCCCGCGTGTCCGACGGAGCCCGAGGCTCAATCCTCGTCGGCGAGCAGCCCCGCCGCGCCGTCGGGCCGGCCGCCGGTGAACAGGTCGGCGAGCTGCGTCGCGCTCTCGACAACCGTGACGGCGCCCGCCCCGAACAGGGCGCCGGGCGGGTGGTAGCCCCAGGCGACGCCCACCGCCGCGGCGCCCGCGCTCACCGCCATCGCCATGTCGTAGCTGGTGTCGCCGATCATCACCGTGCGCTCGGCCGGCACCCCCGTCTGGGCCATGGCCCGGAGCAGCATCTCGGGGTCCGGCTTCGAGGGCGCGTCGTCGGCCGTCTGGATCGTGGCGAACCAGCCATCCCACCCGTGCGCCTCGACCAAGTGGTTGACGCCGCGGCGGGATTTGCCCGTGGCGATGCCGAGGCTGACATCCGGGCGGGCGTGCAGCCGGGCCAGCAGCTCGCCCATGCCGGGAAACAGCGGCTCCTCGTAGCTCGGGTCCTGCCGCAGGGCGTTGAAGGCGCGCTTGTAGCTCTCCGACAGCTCCGCGATGGGGCCGCTCTCCCCCACCAGGCGCCGGAACGCCTGCGGCAGCGAGAGGCCCACCACCGAGAGCGCCTCGGTGCGCCCGGGCGCGACGAGGCCGTGCTCCGCGAAGGCGATGCCCTGGGCCGCCACGATGAGGTGCTGGCTGTCGACCAGGGTGCCGTCGACGTCGAAGACGACGAGCTTCACGGCCGGGCGCGGGGCGGCCGCCTCACGGCCGGCGCCCCGCCGGAGCCGCCGGCGCGGCGGCGGGCGGCTGCGGCGCCGCCTGCTGGGGGGCGGGGGTGCGGGGCCGCTCGTAGCCGAGGCGGCAGCGAATCAGGAAGCGCCGCCGCGCCCCGCCACGCAGCGCCCGCGTGTGCGAGGCGCGGTTGCAGGCCGCGTAGGAGCGCCGCCGGCGGTCGCTCCCGCGCACGCCCGGCGCGGCCGCCGCGGCGCCGGGCCGGGCGGAGGGCTGCGCGGGCGGCCGGGCCGCGGGCTGCCCCGCGGGCTGGGCGGAGGGCTGGGTCGCCGGCTGGGTCTGGGCCTGCGGGGTCGGCTGCGCCGCCTGGGCGGGCGCATGCCCCCCCGCCCATCCGAGGGCGCTCAACCCGGCGAGGCAGGCCAGCATCGCAAGCTTCATGGGGCGCGTCTCACCGGAAGTTTCGAGGTCGGGAGGCGACGGGCATCGACCGACCGGCCCCCGTCCCCCCGGAGAATAAGCCTTGGCGGCCGATTTGAAAGCGGTCGCGGCGCCTCAGGCCTCCGGCGCGTCGACGATCGGGTCGTAGCGGGCCGCGTCGAAGCCGAGGAGATTCCAGCTCTGCGCCATGTGGGGCGGCAGGGGCGCCGAGACGTCCACGGGCGCGCCGGTGCGGGGATGCGGGATCACGATTCGGCGGGCGAGGAGGTGGAGGCGGTTCTGGATGCCGCCGGGCAGCACCCAGTTCTCCACGTCGAAGTACTTCGGGTCGCCGACGATGGGGTGGCCGATATGGGCGGCGTGCGCGCGCAGCTGGTGCGTGCGGCCCGTCACCGGCTTGAAGGAGAGCCAGGACAGCTTCTGGGCCACCTGATCGACCATCGCGTAGTAGGTGAGCGCGTGGGAGGCCCCCTCGTCGCCGTGCTTGGCGACGCGCATGCGGGCGTCCGCGTCCGTCGGCTCCTCCTTGGCGAGGTAGGTGGAGACCCGCCCCTGGCGCACCCGCGGCACCCCCGCCGTCAGCGCCCAATAGATCTTGCGCGCGGCGCGGGAGCGGAAGCTCTTGGCGAGGGTGGCGGCGGCGAGCCGCGTCTTCGCGACGATGAGGCAGCCGGCGGTGTCCTTGTCCAGCCGGTGGACGAGGCGGGGCCTCTGTCCATCGGGCCCGGCCAACGCGTCCAGCAGCTCGTCCACGTGCCGGACGGTGCCCGTCCCCCCCTGGACAGCCAACCCGAACGGCTTGTTCAAAACCATCATATCCGCATCCTCATAGAGGATGAGGGACCGGAGAAACTCCGCATCGCCCCGGTCGCGGACCGGGCTGCGGGGTCGCTCGGCGGCGGCGTCGAGCTTCAGGGGGGGCACCCGGACGCTCATGCCGGGCTCGAGCCGGTCATTGGGCTTGGCGCGCTTGCCGTCGACGCGCAGTTCCCCTTTCCGAACGATACTCTGGACGCGCGTGAACGGCAATTGCGGAAACCGCGCAGTGAGGAAGCGATCAATACGCATGCCGCCTTCGTCGGCCTCGACGGTCAGGGTCTGGACACCGCTCGCCAGCGTGGCCGACGCCGCTGCCCGCTGCTGCCGGCGGGTCGGTCCCTCGGGCGCAGGGGGCTCTGTACGCACGGCGGCGGTGCGGGGCCTCGACCCGCGGCTGTCGAGAGGCTTGCCCGGGGCTTTGCCCGACGGCCGTGCCGCGGGCGATTCATCCCAGGGCGCGCGCTCGACGGGCTCGTCCCCGCGCATCCGGGCGGCGCGCTGGGCCGCGTCGAGCGCCGATGTCCGCGGTCCGGTGCCCGCGCGCTCGGGTCGCCGGCCGGGGCCGAACGCCCCCTTGCCGGGACCGCGGCCGCGCCCGCCGGTCGGTCCGCCGCCACGGCCGCTACGGTGTGAAGTCTTGCCTGCCATGGGGTGCTGCTAACATTCGGGCCGCACGGCGACAATTCGCGCCGACGCCGATCTGACCCGTCTCAGTCGAAACGACGCCCTGCCTCGATGGTCAAGCCGACTCCGACCGACCCGAAGACGTCACCGGCCACCACCCGGGCCCGCGGCAGGCTGCCTGTCAGTGCCGCCCGCAGGTGTGGGAGACCGGTGGATCCTCCGGTGAGGAACAGCGCGTCGATGGACTCGGCCCGCAGGCCCGCTTGCCGCAGGCAGACGGCGATGCGGGCGGCCACCCGATCGGCCAGGGTTGCGGTCTCCGCAGCGAGCTTGCGGCGGTCGACCGCGATCGCGAGGCCGTCCTCGATGAAACCGAGGTCCAGCCGCCCGGCATCGCTGTCCGACGCATCGATCTTCGCACCCTCGACCGCCATGGCAAGGCCGTGGCCGCGCTCCTCCGCCACCACGTTGTGCAGTCGGGCGATCAGGTCGGGTCGCGCGGCGTCACGGCGCGTCTCCTCGATCTCGCGCAGCGTCCTGGCGTTGTAGAGGCGGTTTATGCTCGACCACGTAGCGAGGTCATGGAAGTAGGCGTTCGGGACGCCGAGATCGCCGCGCTTCATCGGGCTGCCTAAGCCCAGCAGAGGCATGACCAGGCCGAGGCTCAGCGTGCGGTCGAAATCCGTACCGCCGATCCGCACGCCGTCATTGGCCAGGATGTCGGCCGCCCGATCCACGCGCACGTGGCGCTCCGGCGAGAGGCGCACGATCGAGAAATCCGACGTGCCGCCGCCGATATCCGCGATCAGCGCGATTTCCTCGGCCGTCACACGCTGCTCATAGTCGAGGGCGGCCGCGATCGGCTCGTACTGGAAGGCGACATGGCGGAATCCGATCCCGCGCGCGATCTCGTGAAGCGTCGCCTCGGCCCGGTGATCGCCGGCCGGGTCGCCGTCGACAAAGTGAACCGGGCGCCCGTGGACGACGGCCTCGAAGGCGCGCCCCGCCTTCGCCTCGGCTTGCGCCTTCACGGCCGTCAGGTAGCGGGCGATCACGTCGCGGAAGCGCAGCCGCTCCCGGCCCACCTGCGTGGTCTCCTCGATCAGGCCGGACCCGAGCACGGATTTCAAGCTCCGCATCAGCCGTCCGGGCGAGCCGTCCACGTAGGCCGCCATGGCCGCGCGACCGATCGCGGGTTCGGATCCCGGCGCGAAAAAGATCGCGCTCGGTATCGTCAGATGCGCATCCTCCAGCGGCAGCAGCCGCGGTCGCCCATCGACGAGGTGACCGAGCGTGGTGTTCGACGTGCCGAAATCGAGGCCGCAGGCCGCCATCGGGTGCTCGCGTTGCTGGGGGATCGGTACGGAAGGGCGGCTGCCGTACAGCGTCACGCGCCGCGGGTCCATCGCACACGCGTCTTGCGCGCGGACGGGTTGCGCGCAGGACCGTTGCCAGGGGCGCCGCGACGTGCTGCCTGCACGCCGCCATGTCCACCCCTCCCAAGAGATTCCTGCCAGCGGCCTCGACCCGCGGCCTCATCACGGGGCTGAGTCCGCCCGTCTTCGTGCTGATCTGGGCGACGGGTTTCCTCGCGGCGCGCTACGTCGCCCCCTACGCGGATCCGCTCACCTTCGTGGCGCTGCGGGTCACGGGAGTCGCGCTGGTGCTCGCGGCCATCGCCGTGCTGCTGGGTGCCCGCTGGCCGAGAACCGTGCGGAGCTACCGCGACGCCATGGTCGGCGGCGTGCTGATGCAGGGCGTATACGTGCTCGGCGTGTTCTGGGCGGTGCATCGTGGGCTTCCGGCGGGCATCGCAGCCCTGATCGGCAGCCTTCAGCCCCTCGTCACAGCGATGCTGGCGCGACCGCTCCTCGGGGAGATCGTCAGCCGCCGGCGGTGGCTCGGGATCGCGCTCGGCTTTCTCGGAGCCGCCCTCGTTCTCGCTCCGAAGGTCGGTGCGGCCGGTGCCTCGGCAATTCCACCTGCAGCGCTCGGCATGTGCGTCGTAGCGATGCTGGCCATGACGCTCGGGACCCTCTGGCAGAAGCGTACGGCGGGTGAGGCGGACCTGCTCACCAACGCCACGGTGCAGTTCGCGGCGGCCGCCCTCCTGGCAATCCCAATCGCGCTGCTCCTGGAAGACGGCCACGTCGTCCCCTCCCCGCAGCTTTGGATCGGAATGGCGTGGTCGATCCTGGTGAATTCCGTAGCCGGAATCCTTCTGCTTCTGGTGCTCATCCGGCGGGGCGCAGTGGCGGGCGTCGCCTCCCTGTTCTTCCTGGTGCCGCCCGTTGCCGCCGCCCTGGCCTACCTACTCTTCGGGGAAGCGCTCATACCCATACAGATCGCCGGCATGCTCGTTGCCGCGGCAGGGGTGGCGGTCGCCAACCGTGGCTAGCAGGTGTGGGCTTTCGAACGGGGCTGATCCGTTCGTTGCTGATGTGAGGCGTAGCTTGGCATCCGCGAAATGGGACCGGCCATTGGCGAACGGCGGGAAGACGGCCCTTTGCGCTTTGCGGCCGGTGCCAGGCTTCACGCTGCGAAAGGTTGATGGCGGACAATTACCGCTGCCGCTCGGCATACCATCCGGAAAAGCTCACGGCGCCCGACGTCGAATTCGCCCCATCGCCGGCCTCGAATGCCGCTCCCGCAATCCGACAACGCGGCTTAATTTTGAATGCACTTGGGAAAGTGCAGCACCGCGGCAACAAACCTCTCCTATCCGGGCGATCCGACCTATAATGAGCGCAACGGAAACGTCATGACAGAGAGAGCCGCATGTCAGCCTCCCCCGCCCTACAGCCTGAGCCGCACGACTTCATCGCCCTGACCCAGGAAGCCGGCGAGACCGCCAAGAAGCTCGTCGCGGAGGCTACACGCCGGGTCCGCACCCGCGTCCTGTCCCCCGAGGGCAAGATCGACTCCGGGAAGCTCGAGGCCGAGCAGCACGCCACCCACGGCCTCGCTTGGCTCGCAGTCTACGCGGAAGCGTTGCGCGAGCTGGGGACTTACGCGACGAACCTCAGGGCGGCGGGTCGGCTCGGCGAGACCGAGACGTTGCTGGTGAAAATCGGTGCCGGAGAATACCTCGACCAGATGTTCGGCGGCATCCCGATGAGCCAGGGCGAGATGGTCCGGCCCACGGGCTCGCTCGGCCTGTCTGCCAAGGAACTGGCGCAGTTCCGCACCCCGGCCGTCGAGGCCCTGATCGCCGACGGCAATACCCCGGAGAACCGGGCGGCCCTCGTGGCGCGGATCCGCGATGGCGGTGGTGCTGCAACGGTCGGCGATTCCGGGCTCGACGAGGACATGGAGGCGATCCGCTCCGAGATGCGCCGGTTCGGCAAGGCTGAGGTCGTCGAGCAGGCCCATGAGTGGCACCGTGAGAACGCCTACATCCCCATGGAGATCGTGGAGAAGATGGCCGAATTTGGCGTCTTCGGGCTGACGATCCCCGAGGAATACGGCGGCATGGGCTTGCCGAAGATCTCGATGTGCGTGGTCTCGGAGGAGCTGTCCCGCGCCTATATCGGCGTCGGCTCTCTGGGGACCCGCTCCGAGATCGCGGCCGAGCTGATCCTCTGCGGCGGCACCGAGGAGCAGAAGCAGCGCTTCCTGCCCAAACTCGCTTCGGGCGAGATCCTGCCCACCGCCGTCTTCACCGAGCCGAACACCGGTTCAGACCTCGCCTCGCTCCGCACCAAAGCGGTGAAGGAGGGTGACGTCTGGAAGATCTCCGGCAACAAGACCTGGATCACCCATCCCGTGCGCGCCGACATCATGACGGTGCTGGTGCGGACGAAGCCCGAGGAGAAGGGTCACCGCGGCCTCTCGATGCTGATCGCCGAGAAGCCGCGTGGCAGCGACGAGGATCCCTTCCCGGTGAACGGCCTGTCCGGCGGTGAGATCGAGGTGCTCGGCTACCGTGGCATGAAGGAGTACGAGCTGGCTTTCGAGGGGTTCGAAGTCCCGGCCGCGAACCTGCTGGGTGAGGTCGAGGGCAAGGGCTTCGCTCAGCTGATGCAGACCTTCGAATCGGCCCGCATCCAGACGGCGGCGCGCGCCGTCGGCGTCGCTCAGTCGGCCCTGGACGTCGGCCTCCGCTACGCGGAAGAGCGAGTCCAGTTCGGCAAGGCGCTGATCAACTTCCCGCGCGTCGCCGACAAGCTCGCCATGATGGCGGTGGAGATCAACATCGCCCGGCAGCTCACCTACTTCTCGGCCCGCGAGAAGGACGAGGGCAAACGCTGCGATCTCGAGGCCGGCATGGCGAAGCTCCTGGGTGCCCGCGTCGCCTGGGCCAGCGCCGACAACGCCCTCCAGATCCACGGCGGAAACGGCTTCGCGTTGGAGTACACCGTGAGCCGCATCCTGTGCGACGCCCGCATTCTCTCGATCTTCGAGGGGGCCGCCGAAATCCAGGCTCAGGTCATCGCGCGGCGCCTGCTCGAAGCCGCCTGACGCCGGTCAGAAGGAAGAGGGCCGGAGCGTTCAGGCTCCGGCCCTCTCCCAAGTGTCCTACTTCGTGATCTTCACGGAGACAGGGTCGCTGGATGGAAAGGTCTCCTCCAACGCCTCGTCCAGCCGCTCCTTCATTTTGCCCTGGCTGTTCTCGGGATGGTCCCGGTCGCCGGGCTTCGCGCTGCCCTGCTCGAAGCCGGGTTTGTCCGCGTTATCGGACGGTTTCGTCTGCGGATCTGACATCCGTTGCTCCTGAGAAACGTGGGCGCCGTCGCGCGGCGCCGATGCACCTCAACGCGAGGGCCGCGCCTCCGTTTCATCTCGGGCCGAGCCGTGCTCAGGCGGGCGCGACCCCACGCGCCCGCAACGCCCGCACCGCCGACCGGTTCGCCGCCGCCTCGCGCAGCACGGTGTCGTAGAGGCTACCGAGCCGGTCGAGATGCGTGTCGAGGCTGAGCGGCGCGGCCCAGTAGCGGGCATGGGCCGCGCGACCCATCCGGTCGGCAAGGCCGTCGTCGGCGAGCGCGCGCAGATGGGCCGCCAGCGCATCCGGGTCGCCCGAGCGGAACCAGAAGCCGGTCTCGCCGTCCTCCACCGCCTCGCGGCCCGCACAGGCATCGCTGACGACGACGGGAGTCCCGCAGGCCAGCGCCTCGTAGACGGTGAGCGGCTGCCCCTCGTACCAGACGCTCGGGAACACCAAGGCGCGGGCATCCCGCATCATCGCCTGCACGCCCGCGGGATCGCGCCACCCGAGCAGGACCGCCTCCGGGTATCGCGCCCTCAGCTCGAGTGCCCGCTCGCCGTCTCCGACGAAGACCGGACGTACCCCCGCCCGCCGGGCGGCCTCGGCGAAGATCGGTGCGCCCTTCTCGGTGGAGATCCGTCCGACGAACAGGAAATCGCCGGGTGGCCGAGCCCGGGGGGGCGCCTCGACGATGGAGATCGGGTTGTCGACACGGTGGAAGCGTGTGCCGCGCGGCAGGTGCGGGGCGACGGCCCGCTCCTGCAGGTCGCTGATCGTGATGACGTCGCGGAACAATTCGGGAAGCCGTGCGGCGTGCTCGAGGCCGAGGTGGCGCACCACCCGTGCCAGCTTGCGCGGATAGGACTGGGCATCGCAGTTCGTGGAGAGGCAGGCGGCCGACATCGGCCGCCGATGGCAGATCTGCGCGGCCGGGTAATCGTAGAAGCCGCCGTTCGGACAGGCGAGGAAGAACTCGTGCATCGTGTAGAGGCACGGAAGGCCTGATCGGCGGATCGCAACGCCGATGCTGGGTGAGAGCGACTTCGCGAAGGCGTGGACGTGCACCAGGGTGTCCCGCCGATCGCAGAGGCGCAGCTCGCGCGCCAGCGCCCGCGCGGCCGCACCGTTCCAGATCGCCTGCACCGCGAAGGCGAGCTTGCTGCGGGTGGTCGTGACGTCGTCCTGCCCCAGGCACACCACGCGGATGCCCGCTGCCACGAGACGAGGGTCGACGGGGCCTACCGCGGCGAACAGGGTGACGCGATACCCCCGGCCGGCGAGACCGATCGCGGAATCCAGGGCGACCTTGGCCTGACCGCCGTTGACGTGGGCATGGTCGGCGACGAGGACGACGTGCACGGCAGGCTTCCCCGTTGCGGACGTCGCCGACATTTACCGGGCGGCAGTTGATTGCCGGTAAACCTGTCAGCCTTGAACGCGCGGTGCTGAGGACCGCACCGGGGGCGCCATGCACGTCGTGATCCTGGCCGAGTTCGCGGTGGCGAGCGGCGGTGCCGAGAAGGTTGCCCTCGAATCCGCGAGGGGGCTCGCCGAGCTCGGGCTCGACGTCACCTACGTGCAGGGTGTGGCGGGACCGGCCGATCCGCTCCTTGATCACCCGCGCATCCGCCGGCACGAGCTCGGGCTCGCGGACGTCTGGAACTTGCCCGCCCATCGCGCGGCGGCCGCCGGAATCTGGCACGCCATCGCAGCGCGGCGGCTCCGGGGCGTCCTCAGCGGGTTACCATCGATCGACGTCATCCACCTCCATCAATGGACTCGCAGCCTCTCACCGAGTGTCTTTCCGGTGCTGGCTGCCACCGACGCCCCGGTCGTCGTGACGCTGCACGATTACTTCATGGCCTGCCCGAACGGCGTCTATTACCGCTTCGATCGCGCCGAGCCGTGCGAAATGCGCCCGATGTCGGCGGCCTGCATCGCCACGCCTTGCGATGCCAGGAGTGGGCTGCACAAGCTGGTGCGGTTGGGCCGAACCGCGGCGCTCCGGGCAGCTCTCGCGCGGCACAGCCTCGATGTCGTCCACGTCTGCGACGCCAGCCAGGCGCGGATGGGCGACCTCCTCGGTGGCTACGCGCTGACGCACCACCGCCTCGACAATCCCGTGCGTGTCACCAAGGCCACCCCTGCCAACCCGGCGCAGGGCGATGCCGTGGTCTACGTGGGTCGGCTCACCCGGGAAAAGGGAGCGGACCTCGTGGCCGATGCTGCGCAGGCGGCCGGTCTCCCTGCCCTCTTCATCGGCACCGGTCCGCTCGAGGCGGAGCTGCGCGCGCGATCCGGTGTGACGCTCCTCGGCTGGCGCAGCCCGGAGGCCGTAGCCGCGATCCTGCGCGCTCGGGCCAGGGCCCTCGCGGCACCCTCACGCTGGCACGAGACCGGGCCGCTCACGGTCTACGAAGCGCTGGCTGCCGGCGTTCCGGTCATCGCCTCCGCTCGCTCGGGTGCTGCCGAAAAGGTGGTGGACGGGGTCACGGGCTTGGTCGCCGCGCCGGACCTGGCTGCCTTCGCGGGGAGCTTTCGCCAGCTCGCAGACGACGCGCGCGTTGCCGCGATGGGCCGAGCGGCGTACGATCGCTACTGGGCTGTGCCGATGAGCCTGGAAGCCCACGCGCTAGGGCTCAAATCGCTTTACGCAAATCTCGCGACTCGACGTGTGCACTGCAGCGACAACTTGGAGCCGCCGCTCGAAGGGGCGGCCGGCGCCAACCCGATCGACGTGCCGGCACCCCATACATAATACAATCTCTGATGGCCTGAGCACTCGCGGCGACTCGATGCCTCTAGATGTCACTGCTCACAAGTCCGTTCGGTGGCGTCGTGCGAGGCTAGGCTGATTTGACGAGGCCGACAGCGGCGATGTAGGCTAGTCGGAGTCGCTTGACTTGCGCTGATCAGCGTTGACGGCCTGCAAGGCCGCCTCGCTGTCGGCAGGATCTGTCTTGACACTCTTGTTGCAATGCAACATAAATCCGGTCGCCGGTAGCGATCGATTCGGCCGTTGCCGGGCTGAGAGTGAGGAGACGACATGACGACCCAGTCCTTCGAGATCCCGACCGAGATGCGCGATTTCGCCGAGAAGACCGTCGATCAGGCCCGCACCGCCGTCGGCACGCTGATGGGCAACGCCCTAAAGGCCGCCGAGCAGGTCCAGACCTCGAGCCAGACCTTCCAGTCGACCTTTCAGGCCGCGGTCTTCAAGGGCTTCGATCATGCCCAGACCAACGCCAACGCGACCTTCGACTTCGCGCAGAAGCTGGTCCGCACCAAGGATCTGAAGGAAGCCTACGAGCTCCAGGCGGATTTCGTGCGCAGCCAGTTCGCCGTCCTGCAATCGCAGGCGAAGGAGTTCGGCAGCCTCGCGCAGAGCGCCGCGCGCTGAGGGAGCCGCGCGGGCACGGTCCCCTGGTGGCCGGCCCGCGATCGCCCGCCCGCGAGGGTGGGCGTCCCAACGAATGAACTGAGGAGCGAGCGATGGTGAAGCAGCGTACGCCGAGGGGATCCCGCCCCGCCCGCAAGGGTCCGTTCCAGCAGAACGGGACGGTCGCACCGCACGCCACCGCTTCGACCGAGCCGCACGCTTCAGTCTTGGCCGCCGATGAGATGGAGATCGGCATCACCGCTCCGGAGTCGGGGCATGAGACGCTGCACGAGACGCTCCTCGAATCGGTTTCACCGGGCCCGTTGCAGGGGCAAGCTGCCGAGGCGCCGGCGCCCGAGGCGATCGCAGCGTCCGAGGGCGACGTGCAGGACATCTCCGAGCAGGTCCTCGCGTCCCGGCAGGACGACGATACGTCTGCTCCGGCCGTGGCCGAGCCCGAGCTTCATGACGCGCCCCTCGCGGCGGCGGGCGCCACTTCCGAAACGTCGATCCCCGAGCCGGTTCTCGCTGCCGAGGCGCCCGGACAGGGCCTGGACGTACCGGCCCCCATCGCGGCGACAGTCGTTCCGCGGTCCGCGGATCGGCCGCGGCTCCGCCTGCCTCTCTCTCCGGAAGCTCTCGACGTGGGCGGCATCAACGCCACGCTGCTGGCCTTCATGCGCAGCGAGAGTGCTGCCGCCCTCACGCACCTGCAGGCGCTCGCGTCCGCGAAGTCGCCCGCCGACATGATCCGGCTCCAGGTCGGCGAAATCCAGCGGGCGGCCGACGCGTCGCTGACCTGCTGGGTCGACGTTGCCCGACGGGCAAGCCGCATCGTCGAGATGCGCCGCTTCTAAAACATCTCGGAACGCGCGGCTCCGGAGATGACTCTCGCGCGCCGCAATCGGTCGCGATAGAGAGCCCGGATCGATCGCGCGGCAGCTCGGACCCAACGGTGTCCCGCAACGCGGTCCACACCGTCGCCCGGGAGTTCTGCATGCTGCGTTCGCCGTTCCTGCGCGCTGCCTGTCTGATGGCCGCGACCCTCCTCGCCGCTCCGGCGAGCGCGGAGGTTCGCGGTGCCGACAAGGCGGTTCCCCTGTCCAAGGCCGAGGTTCAGCTGTCCTTCGCGCCCGTGGTAAAGCGCGCGGCGCCCTCGGTCGTCAACGTCTACGCATCCCACGTCGACAAGCGCTCGAGTGCGCGCACCAGCGCCATGGACGAGTTCATGCGACGCTTCTTCGGCGAGGACGGCCGCGGCCGCGGGCCCGGCGGCATGCCAGGCGAGCGGGCGCAGAAGTCACTGGGCTCGGGCGTCATCGTCGACGAGAGCGGGCTCGTCATCACGAACAATCACGTGATCGACAACATGAACGAGGTCCGCGTCGCGCTGGCAGACCGGCGCGAGTTCGAGGCCACCATCGTGCTGCGCGACCCGCGCACCGACCTTGCCGTCGTCAAGATCAAGAGCCCCACCGGCGGCCTCATTGCCATGCCGTTCGGCGACTCGGAGGCGCTGGAGGTCGGCGATTTCGTGATGGCGATCGGAAATCCCTTCGGCGTCGGTCAGACCGTCACGCAGGGGATCGTTTCGGCGCTCGCCCGCACGCAGGTCGGTTCGTCGGACTACCAGTTTTTCATCCAGACGGACGCAGCGATCAATCCGGGCAATTCCGGCGGTGCCCTGGTCGACCTCCAGGGCAAGCTCGTTGGAATCAACACCGCGATCTACTCGCAATCGGGCGGCAGCCACGGCATCGGCTTCGCGATCCCCGCCAGCATGGTCAAGGCCGTGGTGGAATCTGCGAAGGGCGGCGCCAGCTCGGTGCGCCGGCCCTGGCTCGGTGCTCGGGTGCAGAGCGTGACGCCAGACATCGCCGAGAGCATGGGCCTCGATCACCCGACCGGCGTGCTTGTGGCGAGCCTCCAGCCCAAGAGCCCGGCAGACGAGGCCGGGCTGAAGCGCGGCGACCTTGTCCTCGCCGTCGACGGGCAGACGGTCGACGATCCCGAGGCCTTCGGATACCGCTTCGCCCTGAAGGGCATCACCGGTCAGACCAAATTCACGGTGCTGCGCGGCACCGGCCGCTCCACCGTCGCGGTGAAGCTCGGCCCGCCTCCCGAGACGCGGCCGCGCGACGTTCTCAAGGTCAAGACCAGGTCTCCCTTCCTCGGGGCGACGCTGATCAACACGTCTCCGGCCGTGGCCGAAGAGATGCAGGTCGATTTCCCGACGGAGGGCGTCGCCGTGCAGGCGGTGGACGACAATTCCATCGCGGCGCGGGCCGGGCTGCAGAAGGGCGACCTCATCGTCGCGATCAACGGCATGACGATCGCCTCGACGAAGGACCTCGAGCGCGTGACGCGCAACACGCTGAACGTGTGGGAAGTCTCGATCAACCGTGGCGGCGAGGTGCTGACGTCGGTCTTCGGGGGCTAGGCGAGCGATCGGCCGCAGCGCGGGTCGGGCCGCCTTGGGGGCATCGTAACCCGGCTCCGAGCTCTGGAGTCCGGCAAGCCTCGGGTGCAGCGGTCATCAGGGAGGCAGCCCGCCCCCGGCCGGGGATCGAAAGACTCGAAGGTCAGCGGAGAGCACAGGCCCCGGCGCGCTGAGTTTCCACGAGTTCCTGCGGTTCCGCCACGGAAAGTCCTCCTATGACCGGGCTCGCCCTCGATCCCACCTTCTTCGAGCTTCTGGCGGCAAGCCATGCGCGCCTCGTCGGCCGGCCGCTCACGCCCGCGGGCTGCGGTGCAGCATGGCTCTACGAGAGCGCGCCCTTTGCGGTCCTCGCCCATGATGGAGGCGCCGACCCGCGCTTCGTCTATGCAAACCGTACGGCTCAGGCTTGCTTCGGCTATGCATGGGGCGAGATCGTGGGGCTGCCGTCCCGCCTCTCGGCCGAAGCACCCGATCGTGCGGCCCGGCAGGCCCTCCTCGACGCCGTGCGGCGGGACGGGTTTGCCACCGGCTACAGCGGCATCCGCGTCACGAAATCGGGTCGGCGGTTCCGGATCTCGGATGGGGTCGTGTGGTGCCTCGTGCGGCCCGACGGGTCGATGGCCGGGCAGGCCGCAACCTTTTCCCGGTGGGACGACGCCTGACCGATCCGCAACCGCCGGGACAGGTCAGCAGCGGACTTGCGGTCTCCCACCGAGCCGGTGTTCATGCGGCGATGTCCGACCTCTTCGCCGCCGGCGGCCTCGCCGAGTCAACGCCGCGTCCCCTCGCTGACCACCTGCGGCCGCGGACGCTCGCGGAGGTCGTCGGCCAGGAGCACCTGACTGGCCCGGAGGGAGCGCTGACCCGGCTGCTGCGCTCGAGGTCCTTCGGCTCTCTGATCTTCTGGGGGCCGCCCGGCACCGGAAAGACCACGGTCGCGCGGCTGCTCGCGAACGAGACCGACCTCCACTTCGAGCAGATCTCGGCGATCTTCTCGGGGGTGCCGGACCTCCGGAAGGTATTCGAGGCGGCCCGCCAACGCCGGGCGACGGGCCAGGGCACGCTGCTCTTCGTGGACGAGATCCACCGCTTCAACCGGGCCCAGCTCGACGCCTTCCTGCCCGTGATGGAGGACGGCACGGTCACCCTGATCGGGGCGACGACCGAGAACCCGTCCTTCGAATTGAATGCCGCGCTCCTGTCCCGCGCCCGCGTGCTGCTCTTCCGCGCGCTCGACGAGGTAGCCGTCGCCAAGCTGCTGGCGCGGGCCGAGGACCTGACCGGAAACCCACTCCCCCTGGAGGAGGAGGCGCGCGGCGTCCTCGTGCGCATGGCGGATGGGGACGGCCGCGCCGCGCTCACCCTCGCCGAGGAGGTCTGGCGCTCGGCCGCGCCGGGGGAGACCATCGGGGCCGAGACGCTTCAGGCCATCATCCAGCGGCGCGCCCCGATCTACGACAAGGCGCAGGAGGGCCATTACAACCTGATCAGCGCGCTGCATAAGACCGTGCGGGGCTCCGACCCCGACGCCGCGCTCTACTATCTCTGCCGGATGCTCGATGGCGGTGAGGATCGCTTGTTCATCGCCCGGCGCCTCGTGCGCATGGCCGTGGAGGATATCGGGCTGGCCGATCCCCAGGCCCTCGTCGTGGCCAATGCCGCCAAGGATGCGTTCGATTTCCTCGGCAGCCCCGAGGGAGAGCTGGCGCTTGCCCAGGCCACGATCTACCTCGCCTGCGCGCCGAAATCGAACGCGGCCTACGTCGCCTACAAGGCCGCGTCCCGGATCGCCAAGGAGAACGGCTCCCTGCCCCCGCCCCGCACCATCCTCAACGCCCCCACGAAGCTGATGCGGCGCATGGGCTACGGCGATGGGTACCGCTACGACCACGACGAGCCGGACGCCTTCTCGGGCCAGGATTACTGGCCGGAGAAGCTCGGCCGCCAGCGCCTCTACGAACCCACGGATCGGGGCCTGGAGAGTCGATACGCCGACCGCCTCGAGCATTGGGAGCGCCTGCGCCGGCAGCGCCGGGGTGAGGCCTAGGGCGCCATCATGCGGCTGCGCACGGGATTCGAGATCGCGGGCATCGCCGCGCAACGCTTCGTCGCCCATGACGGCTGGGCGATCGCGAGCCACATCGCCCTGTCGATCCTGACCTCGCTGTTCCCTTTCCTGATCCTGCTCGCCGCGCTCGCAGGCCTGTTCGGGACCAAGTCGCTGGCCGACGAGGCGGGCGTACTGATCTTCGATGCGTGGCCGCGGGAAGTGGCCAAGCCCATCGTCGGCGAGATGCACCGGGTGCTCACGGAGCAGCGCGGCGGCGTGCTGACGCTCGGCGCGGTGCTGGCGCTCTACTTCTCGTCGTCCGGGGTCGAGAGCCTGCGTGTGGGGCTCAACCGGGCCTATGGCTTGCGCGAGGTTCGGCCCTGGTGGCTGACGCGTCTCGAATCGATCGGTTACGTCGTCTGCGGCGCCTTCGCGATGCTGGCCTTCGCGCTCCTCGTCGTGCTGGGGCCCCTGATCTGGCGCAACATCCTCAACGTCGCGCCCGGCCTCGAACCGTTGAGTCTCACGGTGGCAATCGGGCGGATCGGCATCACGGCGTTCCTGCTCGCCAGCGTCCTGATCATCGCGCACAAGTTCGTCGCGGCCGGCCGGCGCTCCATCCTGTCGGTGTTGCCGGGGGTCGCCGCGACGCTGCTGCTTTGGTTCTTCGCCGGTCTCGGCTTCGGCTATTATCTCGACCGCTTCTCGAACGCCTACGCGTCCACCTACGGGGGCCTCGCGACCGCCATGGTGTTCCTCGTGTTCCTGTACTGGCTCGCGGCGATGTTTCTGTTCGGCGGCGAGGTCAACGGTACGGTGATCGCGGCCCGCCGCCGGCGGCTTCAGGCCCGGATGCAGGCGCGCCGGGAGCGGGCGGCAGTCCTATGACGTAGACGAGCCGGCGCTTTTCC
Source organism: Methylobacterium sp. A54F (assembly GCF_053346035.1). Lineage (NCBI taxonomy): Bacteria > Pseudomonadati > Pseudomonadota > Alphaproteobacteria > Hyphomicrobiales > Methylobacteriaceae > Methylobacterium > Methylobacterium sp. A54F. The sequence continues at coordinate 43,401 of NZ_JBKFBF010000002.1, forward strand.
GGAACGGCCCCGGAACCCAATCCTGTGCCGGCTGCTTTCTCTTAAGCTCCATGCGATGTTTCCACCTCGCCCGGCCTGCCTCCGATGGAGGCGGGCCGTTTTGTTGCAAGCCCTGCGCGTCAGGCGGCCATCGCCAGGGGCTCCGCTTCGGCCGCCATGAATTGCGCCCGGGCGAGTTCGGCGAAGCGGCCGCCCTCGGCCACCAGTTCGTCGAACGTGCCGGCCTCGACGATCCGGCCCTCGTGGAACACGAGGATCCGGTCGGCATCGCGGATGGTGGCGAGCCGGTGGGCGATCACGAAGGTGGTACGCCCTTCCATCACCGCTTCGAGCGCGCCCTGCAGCTTCCGCTCGGTGGCGGCATCGAGGGCGCTCGTCGCCTCGTCGAGGATCAGCACCGGCGGGTTCTTGAGGAGCGCGCGGGCGATGGACAGGCGCTGGCGCTCACCCCCCGAAAGCGAGCGGCCGCGCTCGCCGATCACCGTGTCGAGCCCGTCCGGCTGGCGGGCCATGAACTCGCTGGCCTGCGCGCGGGCGAGGGCGTCGAGCATCTCGGCATCCGTCGCATCGGGCCGCCCGACCTGGAGGTTCTCGCGGATCGAGCGGGCGAACAGCATCGGCTCCTGGAACACCACGCCGATGTTGTGGCGCAGCGACGACAGGGCGAGATCGCGCACGTCCGTTCCATCGATGCGGATCGCGCCGGTGCCGGGATCGAAGGTACGGTGCAGGAGCCCCAGCGTCGTGGACTTGCCCGACCCAGTGGTGCCCACGAGCGCGATGGTCTCGCCGGCCTTCGCCGTGAAGCTCACCCCGTCGAGGGCCGGGCGGCGGCCGTCGTAAGAGAAGCCGACCTCCTCGAAGCTGACCTCGCCAGCGAAGCGCTCCACGGCCTTGGCGTTCGGCCGGTCGCGCACGGCCGGCACCGTGTCGAGCACCGCGAAGAACTCGGCCATCTTCGGAGCCTGCTGGAACAGGCCGTTGACGAAGCTGACGACGTGGTCGAGGCGGGCCACCAGCATGGTCGCGAGGCTCATGAAGGCGACGACCTCGCCGACGCTCGTCTGGCCGGCCTGGTAGAGGGCGATGCCGGTGACGAAGATCGCCGTCATGGTGATCGTCGCGGACGCCTTGGTGGCGACCGCGGCGAGCGCCCACCACGAAAGGACCGGGATCTGCGCCCGCAGGAGGTCGCGGATGATGCCGTGCATCGCGTCCTTCTCGGCTTTCGCGCGGGTGAAGGACTGGATCACCGCGACATTGCCGAGCGCGTCCGAGGCGTGGGCGGCGAGCCCCGAGTGGTAGTGCTCGACGGCGCCCTGAAGCGCCTCGGTGCGACGCATCACGAAGGTGGTGAGCGTGGTGAAGACCAGCACCAGCACCACGAGGATCGAGCCGAGCTGCCAGTTCACGAACAGGGTCAGGGGCAGGAGCACGCCGAGCGAGACCAGCGCCGCGAAGTGATCGCGGAAGAAGCCGAGCCACAGCCAGGCCATGCCGTTGGTACCCTCCAGCATCGCCTTGAGCACGCGGCCCGAGTGGTTGGCCGAGTGGAACGCGATCGGCAGGTCGAGGACGTGCTCGAAGAAGTTCGCCATGGTGGCGAGCCGGTTGCGATGGGCGAGCCGGTCGGCGTGGAGCGCGATGGCGACGCCCGCCGCGATCGTGAAGAAGCCGAAGGCGACCCAGGCGCCGATCAGCGGCAGCATGGTGGCGAGCGCCCGCTCGCCGCGGCCGAGATGGGTGAGCTGGTCGATGATGCGACCCATCAGCAGCGGCTCGGCGAAAGCCGCGACCGCGAGCGCGACGTTCGCGCCGGCCAGGCCGACCGCGAGCCGCTTGTCGGGGCCGAGGAGGGCCATGACGCGGGCGTAGAGGCGAATGAGCGACATCCCGAACTCCGTTACCGACCCGGCGCGGCCCGTGTCTCCCGGTGCCTTCGCCCACCCGGGACGAATCCCGGATGCCCCATCCGCCGGAGTCGCGCCCCAAGCCTTTGGTACGTCGCCCTTATACGGTCCGTCGGCTGAACGGCGCATGACGCTGCACTGCGGCAGCAATCGGCTTTCAGGTTCGTTCAGCGCGATTTCCTAACCCTGTGGCGCAGCCATGTCTTGGGCCTCGTGGCCGAGGGTAGCGCTGCGCCATCCCCCAAGCGTCGGACCGTGCCGTGGAGGCACATGATCCATCGCTCAGGTCTCGCCTGGCAGCAGTACTGAGTACAGATTGCGCGCGGAAAACCTCTGCCGCGCCCATCCCCGATCAGGCGGCGGCGCGGGTCACCGCGTCGACCACCTCGTCCACCACTTCGGTGACGAGGCTGCGGTCGTCGCCCTCGGCCATCACCCGGATCACCGGCTCGGTGCCGGAGGGGCGAATGACAAGGCGGCCGGCATTACCGAGGCGCTCGCGGGCCTGCTCGATCGCGGTCACCACCGCCTGCTGGCGCAGCGGCTCGCCGGACCGGTAGCGCACGTTCTTGAGGATCTGCGGGAGCGGGTCGAAGCAGTGGCAGACCTCGCTGACCGGTCGCTCCTGGCGCTTGACGACGCTGAGGAGCTGCAGGGCTGCCACCAGGCCGTCCCCGGTGGTGGCGTAGTCGGACATGATGATGTGTCCGGACTGCTCGCCGCCGAGGTTGTAGCCATGCTCCCGCATGTGCTCCAGCACGTAGCGGTCGCCGACCGCCGTGCGGGCGAGGCTGAGGCCGAGGCCGCCCAGGAAACGTTCCAGGCCGAGGTTCGACATGATGGTCGCCACGAGCCCGGGCTGCGTCAGCCGGTCGTCCTCCTTCCAGGAGCGCGCGACCACGCCCATGAGCTGGTCGCCGTCGACGAGCTGGCCCTTCTCGTCGACGATGAGAACCCGGTCGGCGTCGCCGTCGAGGGCAATGCCGATGTCGGCGCGCAACTCCCGGACCTTGTTGGCAAGCGCGGTGGGCGCCGTCGAGCCGACGTCGCGGTTGATATTGAAGCCATCCGGCTCGACGCCGATAGCGATGACCTCCGCCCCGAGCTCCCACAGGGTCTCGGGGGCGACCCGGTAAGCGGCCCCGTTCGCGCAATCCACGACGACGCGCAAGCCGTCGAGGGTGACTTGGCGCGGCAGCGTCCGCTTGGCGAACTCGATGTAGCGGGCATGCACGCTCTCGATGCGCTTGGCGCGGCCGAGATCGCGCGAGCCGGCGAGCCGCTTGTGCAACTCACCGTCGATCAGCGCCTCGATCTCGCGTTCGACCTCATCGTTGAGCTTGAATCCGTCCGGCCCGAACAGCTTGATGCCGTTGTCCTCGAAGGGGTTGTGCGAGGCCGAGATCATAACGCCGATATCGGCCCGCATGGAGCGGGTCAGCATCGCAACGGCCGGGGTCGGCATCGGGCCCAGCAGCAGCACGTCCATGCCGACCGAGGTGAACCCGGCGACGAGCGCCGTCTCGATCATGTAGCCGGACAGCCGCGTGTCCTTGCCGATCACCACCCGGTGCCGATGGTCGCCGCGCTGGAACACGAGGCCCGCCGCCTGACCAACCTTGAGGGCGAGTTCCGGCGTGATCACGCCATTGGCCCGGCCACGGATGCCGTCGGTCCCGAAGTACTTGCGCAAGGTCCACTCTCCGCCTGCCGGGACCTCGGGCCCACGGGACTGTCAGCCTATCAGATTTCCGGTCCGTCCCGGTTCCGGCCTGCCGGTGTGGTGAATCGCTCGGCGAGAATCACGGTCGAATTGCGGCCGGGAGCCAGCGACCGCGCACGAAAAAGGGCGCCTCGCGGCGCCCTCCTCGTTCCTTCTTGCCAATGGCTCAGGCCTGCGGCTGCGGCTCCAGGCCGCCGTCCTTCTCCCGCGGCCGGCCGCGGCCGGCGGAGGGCACCGAGGAGCCGCGAGCTGGCGTTGGCGGAACGTCGCCGCCGTCCCGGACCGGCGGACGGCCGGCGAGCAGGTTGCGGATCTCCTCGCCCGAGAGGGTCTCGTACTCGAGAAGCCCCTGGGCGAGCGCCTCAAGGTCGTCCTTGTGCTCGGCAAGGATGCGCCGGGCTTCCTCGAGGCCGGCCTCCACGAGGCGGCGCACCTCCGCATCGATCTTCTGGGCGGTGGCCTCCGAGACCGTCTGCTGGCGGCCCATCGACATGCCGAGGAAGACCTCATCGTTGTTGTCGCCGTAGGCGACCGTGCCGAGCTCGGGCGAGAAGCCCCAGCGCGTGACCATCATCTTGGCGAGCCGCGTCGCCTGCTCGATATCGGACTGCGCACCGGACGTGACCTTGTCCGGCCCGAAGGTCATCTCTTCGGCGATGCGGCCGCCCATCATGATCGCGAGGCGCGAGGTCATCTGCTCGAAGCTCATGGACAGCTTGTCGCGCTCGGGCAGCTGCATCACCATGCCGAGGGCCCGGCCGCGGGGGATGATTGTCGCCTTGTGGACGGGGTCGGTCGCCGGGACGTTGAAGGCGACGATGGCGTGGCCGCCCTCGTGGTAGGCCGTGAGGCGCTTCTCGTCCTCGGTCATCACCAGGGTGCGCCGCTCGGCGCCCATCATGACCTTGTCCTTGGCGTCCTCGAACTCGTGCATCGTGACGATGCGCTTGCCGCGCCGCGCCGCGAGCAGGGCCGATTCGTTGACAAGGTTCATCAGGTCCGCGCCCGAGAAGCCGGGGGTGCCACGGGCGATCACCTTCAGGTCGACGTCCGGCGCCAGTGGCACCTTGCGGACGTGGACGCGCAGGATGCGCTCTCGGCCGGTGACGTCCGGGTTCGGCACCATGATCTGACGATCGAAGCGGCCCGGACGCAGGAGCGCCGGATCGAGCACGTCGGGCCGGTTCGTGGCCGCGATGATGATCACGCCCTCGTTGGCTTCGAACCCGTCCATCTCCACGAGGAGCTGGTTGAGGGTCTGCTCGCGCTCGTCGTTGCCGCCACCGAGGCCGGCGCCGCGGTGACGGCCGACCGCGTCGATCTCGTCGATGAAGATGATGCAGGGGGCGTTCTTCTTGGCCTGCTCGAACATGTCGCGGACGCGGCTCGCGCCGACGCCGACGAACATCTCGACGAAGTCCGAGCCGGAGATCGTGAAGAACGGCACGTTCGCCTCACCCGCCACCGCACGGGCGATCAGGGTCTTGCCGGTGCCGGGGGGGCCGACGAGGAGCACGCCGCGCGGGATGCGGCCGCCGAGGCGCTGGAACTTCTGCGGGTCACGCAGGAATTCGACGATCTCCTGCAGATCTTCCTTGGCCTCCTCGACGCCCGCCACGTCGTCGAAGGAGACGCGGCCGTGGGCCTCGTTCAGGAGCTTCGCCTTCGACTTGCCGAAACCCATCGCCCGGCCGGCGCCCGACTGCATCTGACGCGACAGGAAGATCCACGCGCCGATGAAGACGAGGATCGGCAGCCAGCTCACCAGCAGCTGGATGAACCAGGGCGTGTTGTCCGACGGCGGGCGGGCGGTGATCTGCACGCCCTTGCCCTGCAGCTTCGAGACGAGGCCCGGGTCGTTCGGCGCGTAGCTCGTGAAGTTGCCGCCGCCCACGTAGGTGCCGCTGACGTCCTGGCCCGAGATCACCACCGTCTGGATCTTGCCCGCGTCCGCGTCGTTCAGGAGCTGGCTGTAGGCGATCTCGCTCCCGCCGCCGCGGTGACCCGGGTTCTGGAACAGGGTCACGAGCGCGAGGACCAGGAGGAAGATGACGACCCACAAGGCAAAATTGCGAAAGTTCGGGTTCATCGACTAATCCTTGGAGCGTGCGGGCCCCTCGCCCGATGTCGGCGATCCAGCCGCGCACGCCTCGTCAATGTAGGCAGCGCCCCTCCCCTTGCCAAGTAATTCAGGGCCCCCTGCGGCACCCGCTTCGCGGCAGGGTTGATGCGCCGGCCGATCGGACCGCCGGGGCAGCTCCGGGCGCAGGCTCACCAGCCCGTCGGCGCGCACCGCGACGACGAGGCCGCGCAGGGTCCGGCGGAGGGGTCGGCCCTCGCGGAGCGCCGGCAGCAGGCCGGTCAGGACCAAGCGCTCCAGCCGCTCGAGTCGGCGGACCGGCTCGCCGCCAGCGTCACCGAGCGCGAGGTCAACGAGGCGTAACACCACCGCCTCGGGCAGAGCGACGAGAGCCCTCCCGTCGATGTGGAGCGCCGGGCCGGGCCCCACGTGGCGCACGGTGTCGAGGGCGGCGCGAGCCGCCTGCTTCAAGGCCGCTTCGTCCCGGGTGGCGCGTTCCGCGAGTCGGGCGAGGCGGGCAGTCCCGAGCCCTTCGGCTGCGAGGATCGGCATCATCCGCCGGAGACGGGACCGGGCGAAGCGCGGATCGGCGTTCGACGGATCGCGCAGGTAACCGATACCCCGCGCATCGCACCAGGCGACGAGATCGGCCTTCGGAATGCCGAGGAACGGACGGCCGAGGCGCAGGCCGGGCCCGAGGCTTCGCATCGCAGACATGCCGGCGAGGCCTTCGAGCCCGCTCCCGGCGATCAGCCGCATCAGCACGGTTTCGGCCTGATCGTCCCGGGTGTGGGCGGTGAGAATGAGGCGTGCGCCGATCTTCCCGGCGCAGGCGGCGAGCAGGCGGTAGCGGGCAGCTCGGGCCGCGGCCTGCAGGCCGCTGGTCGGGCGCTCCCCTGTCCAGGGCAGGGTGTGGTGCACGAGGCCCAGTCCGGACGCCGCGCGTGCGACGGCCTCGGCCTCCGAGCTGGATTCGGGGCGCAGGCCGTGATCGACGGTAGCGACGTGGTAGGATCCGCCCGCACCGGCGGCCGCCACGTGCATCAGCGCGGTGGAGTCCGGACCACCCGAGACCGCCAGGAGGCAGGGAGCGTCGTGCCCGTGATGGTCGAGCATCGCCGCGAGGGCTGCGGCGATGCGATCGTCCCGCAATCTCACCCGGTCGTCGGGCGTCGCGGGTGACACGCGTCGGATCCGGGTGCGCGCGAGACCGAAAGCCTCACGCCGCGCAGCGGGCGCGCTTCTGCTCGCGGACCACGCCCTGTCGCACGTTCAAGCCGGCCCCGGGGAACTTGCGCTCCAGCTCGGCCAGCGTCGCGCAGGCCTGCTCGCGGGCCCCGAGGGCGTTCAGGGAGGCCCCGAGCTTCAGCATCGCCTCGGGCGCCTGCGACGAGCGGGCGTAGTCAGTCGAGACCTTCAGGAATTGCTCGGCCGCCTCGCGGTTGCGGTTACGCTGCAGGTAGCTCTCGCCGAGCCAGTAGGTCGCGGCTGGCACCTGGGCGTCGCGGGGGTGCGACTGGATGAACTGGCGCAGGCTCATCTCGGCCTGTTCGAACTGGCGTTCGTGCACGAGGGCGACTGCCGCCTCGAAGTCGCTTCGGGCGTCACCGCTGCCGGTCGCCGCGACGCTCGACTGTCGGCTCGGCAACGCGCCGGTCGTCCCGACGCGGGCGGGCGGGCTGAGGTCGACGGGCTCACCGTAGCCGCCCGCGCCCTCCGCCTCCTCGGCCTCGTCGATGGCGCCGCTCGGCATCGGCAGGGCACGCGGCTCGACGGCCGGGGCTGCCGCGACGGCGGGCGGCACCGGGGCCGAGGGCGCCGTGGTGCCGAGCTGCATCGGGGTGCCGGGTGCACCCGGATTCTGGGACGGGTCGAAGGCGTCGCCGCGCTTCTGCGGCTTGCCCGAGCCCGGGTTGCCGCCGTTGACGGCGGGCGGGGGCGCGGCCGCGGGGCGACCGCCCTTGCCCTCCTGGAGGCGGAACTCGACGTCCTCCTGGAACTTGCGCAGCTGCTCCTTGAGCTGCCGGTTCTCGTACTGGAGGGTCTCGATCTGCCCGGCCATCTGGCGCGACTGGTTCTCCAGGCGGCCGAGGCGGACCACGAATTCCGACGCGTCCTGAGCGCCCGCAGGGGCGGCGAGGCCGAGGCTGAGGCAGGTCGCGAGAAGGAGGCGGCGGAGCATGATGTGGGGCACCGGTCGTTGCGGCGATTGTGCGCCGCGGAAGACCGGCGGCGCGCCGCCGTTATCAGATGCGCCGCCTCGCGGCAAAAGTACGGCGCCGGCCCGCAGGCCGGCTCCGCTCAGGAGCCGGCGCCGCGGTCGAGGACGGTGACGGCGCGCCGGTTCTGCGACCAGCAGGAGATGTCGTTGCAAACCGCCACCGGTCGCTCCTTGCCGTAGGAGACCGTGCGCATCCGGCCGGCCGCGATGCCGCGGGACGCCAGGTAGTCGTTCACCGCCTGGGCGCGGCGGGCGCCGAGGGAGAAGTTGTACTCGCGGGTGCCGCGCTCGTCGGCATGGCCTTCGATCAGGAAGGCGTAGCGCGGGTAGCGCTGCAGCCAGGCCGCCTGCTTGTCGAGGGTCGCGGTCGCGGTGGGCGTCAGGTCGGTGGAATCGGACTCGAAGAACACCCGGTCGCCGACATTGACGACGAAGTCCTGCGCGCTGCCCGGGACGCCGGCGCCGCCGGCACCCGCTCCGAAGCCGGAGGCGTCGGCGAGATCCTTGTCGTTGCTGCAGGCGCCGACGCTCAGCGCGGCGCAGAGCGCGGCGCCGATCAGCAGCGGGCGGAAGCGCGCGATGGCAGGCATGGTCTCATTCACTCCTCGAGCGGGGCCGAAGGCCGGCAGCGGGTCTTCGAGGCGGGTCCGCGGGTCGTTGCGTGGCGGTCTTGTACGCCGGACGGGTTAAGCGAAGGTTCCGTCAACCTTGACGCCCGGTGTCGACGACCGTTCGAACAGGGCCGCATCGGCACCGCCGTGCCGCCCCGCACATGGCGTGGCCTCATGGCACCCGGAATGGGGCCGCGGCGCGGCGCGACCGCGCTTCCCGGCGCGACGTTGCAGGACGGCAACGGGTCCGGCCTCGATCCGGTGTGCTCAGGTTCTTTGGATATCGTCGATCGCTGTGACGGCCTCCCGGGCGGCGGTTCGCACGCGAGCGAGGGCCTCGACCGTATCGTTCGCGTCCGAGGCACAGGCCCGTTCGAGCGCTGCGCAGGCCTCCGAAAGCCGCGCGAACCCGAGGGTGCCGCTCGCCGAGACGAGGGCGTGCGCGTCCCGTGAGATGGCCTCGGGCGACGTCACGCCCGCGCCGAGGCGCCGTGCGATCTCCTCGCGCAGGCCGGACAGCAGCCTCAGCAGCCGCGGCCGGCCGAAGGTCTCTTCCAGCTCGGCGAGGGTCTCGGGAACGAACACCGGGTGTTGCGCGTCGGCGGCCCTGGCGGCCCCGTCGTCGTTCATGCCGCCCGGCCCCGTTTCAGGAAATCTTAACCACGCTAGCGTTCACTCGCGGCACGCACAATCGGGCCCATGTCGATGCACGCCGCTCCCTGCGTCCTCATCGTCGAGGACAGCTACCTCCTCCTGGAGATGCTTGCGACCCTCTGCGAGCAGGAGGGCGTGCGGGTCGTCGAGGCGTCCAGCGGCGAAGCGGCGCTGACGCTGCTGCGCCAGCAGGGCGCGGCCATCGACTGGCTGCTCACGGACATCAAGCTCCCGGGCCTCATCGACGGCTGGACGGTGGCGGAAGCCTACCGGCTGATCCATCCCGACCGGCCGGTGATCTATGCCTCGACCGAGGCCGGCCTCGACCGGCGAGAGGTGCCGGGCAGCCTGTTCCTGCGCAAGCCCTTTCAGCTCGCCGCCGTCACGGCGCTGGTGCGGATGATGGCCGAGACGCCCCGCAGGCGGACAACCGTCGCCCGCCGGCAAGCCGTGGCCTGAAGCCGGCGACCGCAGCTCAGCCCTCAGCCACGGGCGAAGATCGCGGCCACCTCCGGCATCGCGAGCCAGACCTCGACGCGCTGGCAGCCGAGCGTCTCGGGCGCCCGCGTCCGGTAGATCGCGAAACTCGCCGCCAGGAAACCCTCGAGGTCGTAGAGGCGCGGGAAGGTGGTGCCCTTCTGCTTGCGCTTGAACAGGTAGGAGCCCGTGAGGCCGTAGGTCTCGGCCACCGGCGGGTAGACCGGCCAGACCACGTCGCGGGCGAGCTCGTCGCCGAGGTAATCCTCGATCTCGACGGGCTCGGGGCTGAAGGACGCTTCCTCCAGCAGGCGCCGAGCGATGTCGCCGATCACGAAGGCCTTGGGGTGGTTCATGACGTGCATGAAGTTGCCCCGCCGCGACCAGCGGATCATCTCCCGCTCCAGCCCGAACCCGATCGCCGCCGCGCTGCCGACGAGGTCCTGGACGGCGTTGCTCCAGATGTCGAGGTAGCCGAGCCGCCGGAACACGTCCTCGCGAAACAGGGCCGCGGTCTCGGTGACGCCGAGGCCGCTCCGGTAGGCGGCGAGCGCGATCGCCGAGTGGTACTGACCCAACGGCGAGGGTACGAGGCGGAGCTGGGCGAGGTCGGCGATCTCGCCCACGTAGACCATGTCGGGGTGATAGGCCGGGAAGACGAGGGTCGGGAACAGCGTCACACGCGGGTCGCGGGCGCGCAGGCCCGCGATGCCGCCGCCGGGCAGCAGACTCTCGGGAAGCACCTGGGAGAAGACGTGGTCGTAGCCGGCGAGCACGCGCGCCAGCCCCTCGACGTTGCCGTGCTCGCGCTTCAGCCAGGCCATCTGGAAGAAGCGGACCGGGCTCGTGGGGGCGAGAAGACGCATCGCCTGCGCGACGCCGCGGGCCTGGCAATTGCCGATCACCGCGATGCTCGGTCCGGTCCTGCCCGCATCCGCGTCGGCGCGGGCGCGCCACGGTGTCGCCCAGGAAAGGCGCGACAAGGAGGGCACCGACACGGTGAGGCCGTTGAGTGCGCGCCGGGACAGGGTAAGCAGGGCCACGTGAGGCGCCGATCCTGAAGCGCCGTTCCGTGCGCCCGCCGGCGTGCGGACCCGCGGCGCGGGTGTCGTGACAAGAGGAACGGGAATGGCTCTGAATCCCTACAGCGGTCTACCGGCCGAGCGATTCTGGCGCAAGGTCGTGACCAACGTCCCACCCTTCGCGGTCGACCCGCGCCCGCAGCACACCTTCGCGATCAGCCGCACCGACAAGGTAGCCACCGGCGGCTCCTGCTTCGCGCAGCGGGTCGCCGACGCCCTGCGGGAGGCGGGCTTCAACTACTACGTAACTGAGACCGCCCCCGCCGGCACCAGCGCCGCTGAGGCGCACGAGCGCCAGTTCGGTACGTTCTCGGCGCGCTACGGCAACCTCTACTACACACGCCAGTTCGTGCAGCTCTTCGATCGCGCCTACGGCCGCTACGTGCCGGAACTGACCGCCTGGACGCGCGAGGACGGCCGCTTCGTCGATCCGTTCCGGCCGACCGTCGAGCCCGCGGGCTTTGCCAGCGAGGCCGAGGTGGTCGCGGCCCGCGACGCGCACCTCGCGGAGGTGCGCCGCCTGTTCGAGACCCTCGACGTGTTCGTGCTGACCCTCGGCCTCACCGAGGGCTGGCGCTGGCGGACGGACGGCGCGGCCCTGCCGCTCGCCCCGGGCGTGGCCGGGGGGGTGTTCGACCCCGACCTCTACGAGTGCGTGAATGCCGGCGCGGCCGAGGTCCTGGGCGACCTGCGCGCCTTCCTCGACCGGCTCTGGAGCGTCAACCCGACCGCGCGGGTGATCTTCACGGTCTCGCCCGTACCGATGATCGCCACCTACATGGACCGGCACGTGATGGAGTCGAACAGCTACTCGAAGTCGGTGCTGCGGGTAGCAGCGGGCGAGGTCTGCGCCGCGGGCGACCCGCGGGCCGTCTACTTCCCGGCCTACGACATCGTGACGAGCAACGTGAATGCCGGCCGCTACTACAACGAGGACCAGCGGACCATCAACGACGCGGGCGTGCGCCACGTGATGCGCTCGTTCCTCGCGACCTTCGCGCAGGACCGCGCCGCCTCGGCGCCGGTGCGGGCGGTGGCCGACCTCTCGGCGGAGTTCGAGGGCACCGCGGGGGTGATCTGCGACGAGGAGCAGATCGAGCGCAGCGTCGCCTGACCCCTATTGCAGGTGGCGGGTGTAGGTCTCGCCCGCCGCCGCCTTGAGCTCAGCACCGGCCTCGCGGCCGAGGCGGTCCGCGTCTGCGACGGCGCCCGTGCGGGACGCGGCCCAGTGGCGGCTCCCGTCCGGCAGGAACAGCAGGCCGTCGAGGCTGAGGGTCTCACCCTCGATCCGCGCGAGCGCCGCGATCGGCGTCCGGCAGGACCCGTCGAGCTCCGCAAGCAGCGCGCGCTCCGCGCCGATCGCTACGGTCGTCCGCGCGCAGGACACGGGCGCAAGAAGCGCCCGGACATCGGCGTCGTCGGCGCGGCACTCGATGCCGAGGGCGCCCTGGGCGACCGCCGGCAGCATCTCCTCCACCGGAATGATGCTGCGCGCCACGTCCTCCATGCCGAGCCGCTGGAGCCCCGCGAGGGCGAGCAGCGTGGCGTCGCATTCCCCCGACTCGAGCTTGCGCATGCGCGTGTTGGCGTTCCCCCGCAGGGGCACGATCCGCAGGTCCGGCCGGCGCATCAGCACCTGTGCGCCGCGCCGCAGGGAGGAGGTTCCGACCCGTGCGCCGGCCGGCAGGTCCGCGAGCCCGTCCGCGTCGCGGGCCAGGAACGCGTCCCGCGGGTCGTCCCGCTCCAGGATGCAGGCGATCACGAGGCCCTCGGGCAGCCAGGTCTCGACGTCCTTCATCGAGTGCACGGCCACGTCGATCTGATCGGCGAAGAGCGCCTGCTCCAGCTCCTTCGTGAACAGGCCCTTGCCGCCGATCTCGGAGAGCGGGCGGTCGAGCACCTTGTCGGCCATCGTCGTGATGACGACGATCTCGGTCTCGAGGCCGGGATTGGCCGCGACGATTCGGTCGCGGACCATGCCGGTCTGGGCGAGCGCCATCGGGCTGCCGCGGGTTCCGATGCGGAGGGGGCGCTGGGTCATGGTGCGGCGCTGGACTCGTCGTGGGCGTCCCTGCCCTCGTAGCCGGGCCCCTCGCGCGTGTCACGAGCGGGGCCGTCACGGACCTGTCACGGCCCCCCGCCTATGCAGGCCCGGCAAGCAACGAGGTCTCCGATGCGCCGTTCCCTGATCGCGGCCGCGCTCGCCGGCGGGCTCGGCCTGCCGGTCCACGCCGCGGAGGCGCCCCACAACGTCGTCCTGTTCATTCCCGACGGTCTGCGCAGCCTCGCCGTGACGCGGGAGCGTGCGCCGGCCCTCGACGCGCTTCAGAGCGAGGGCGTGCGGTTCACCAACAGCCACGCCCTGTTCCCGACCTTCACCATGCCGAATGCCTCGGCCATGGCGACTGGCCATCACATCGGCGACACGGGCACCTACTCGAACACCATCTACACGGGTTTCCCCGTGCCGGGCGCCGGTGATTCGGTGACGCCCTTCCTCGAGTTCGACCACGTGCTCGGCGACGTCGACGCCCATTTCGCGGGCGACTACCTGGACGCCGACACCCTCCTCAAGGCGGCGCGCGCCAAGGGCTACAATACCGCGACCATCGGCAAGCTTGGCCCCACGCTGCTGTTCGACCACACCGAGCGGACGGGCCAACTCAACGTGGCGGTGGACGACCAGACCGGCACGCAGAAGGGCATCCCGCTGGCTTCCTGGCTCGCCGCGGATCTCGCCCGGCTGGGGCTGCCCGTTGCGGCGCCGACCCGGGGCGAGAACGGCAAGCCCGGCGACTTCGCGACCCCCGGCACCCAGGAGGCTAACGTCGCGCAGCAGCGCTACTTCGCTGACGTGCTGACGCGAGGCGTCCTGCCGAAGTTCCGCCGAGACGGAAAACCGTTCCTCGTGGTGTTCTGGTCGCGGGACCCGGACGGCACGCAGCACAACCATGGCGACGGGTTCCTGAAGCTCGAGCCCGGCATCAACGGCCCGACCTCCCAGGCGGCCCTGCGCAACGTGGATGACAACTTGGCGCAGATCCGTGCGGCGCTCACCGCCCTCGGTCTCGCCGAGACGACCGATATCGTGGTGTCGGCCGACCACGGCTTCTCGACGATCTCCAAGGAGAGCACGACGAGCCCCGCCGCCCGGGCCTCCTACAAGACCGTGCCGCCCGGCTTCCTGCCGCCGGGCTTCGTCGCCATCGACCTCGCCGCGGCCCTCGGCCTGCCGCTCGCCGATCCGGACGAAAAGGCGAGGCCGGTGCCAGCCGGCACCCATCCGAAGTTCGGCAACGGCCTGATCGGCGCCGATCCGAGCGCACCCGACCTCGTTGTCGCCGCCAACGGAGGCTCTGACCTCATCTACCTGCCGAAGGGCGAACCCGCTCTCGCCGCGCGCGTCGTGGAGGCCTTATTCGCCCAGGACTACGTGGGCGGCATCTTCGTGGACGACGCCCTTGGGCGAATACCCGGCACGCTGCCGCTCTCGGCCGTGAACCTGAAGGGCTCCGCGCTGACGCCGATGCCCGCGATCGCCGTGAGCTTCCGCAGCTTCACCACGGGCTGCGCCGAGCCCACCCTCTGCGCGGTCGAGGTCGCCGACACCCGCCTCCAGCAGGGCCAGGGCATGCACGGCTCCTTCAGCCGCGCCGACACCGGCAACTTCATGGCCGCCGCCGGACCGAGCTTCCGCAAGGGCTTCCGCGACGAGGCTCCCACCAGCAACGCGGATATCGGCATGACGATCGCGCACCTGATGGGCCTGGCGCCCCAGGGGCGCGGCACCCTGGTCAGCCGCGTCATGAGCGAGGCGTTGCCGGGCGGTGCGATGCCGGAGTGGCGCCGCGGTCGCGAGGTCTCCGAGCCCAGCGCTGGCGGCCTGCGCATGGTGCTCGACTACCAGGCGATCGGCGACACCCGGTACTTCGACGCCGCCGGTATCCCGGGCCGTACGGTGGGACTCGCGGACCCGGACGGCACCCGCTGAACGTTCGGCCGAGGCCCGCGGCGCGGGCTCAGTCCCGCGGCGCCTGCTCGTCGGCGAGGGGTTCGCCCCCAGGCGTGCCGGCAGCCCCTTCCGCGCTCGCCCGCCCCTCGGATGGCCCTCCGGCGGGGGCACCGGCCGGGCGCCGGCTGGCGCCGAGACTCTGGTCGGCGAGGCCCTCCCGCTCGTCCTTGCGGATGGTGGCATCGGTCTGCTTCGGCATGGCTCACTCCTTCTGTGGGGTGAACCCTGCCGCGGCGTGATCGTTCGCGGGCGCCTCAGAATGCTTGCAGGGCGAGCTCGGTGTGCTCGACGCTCGGCGGCGCCGCGAAGAACTCCGAGACCATCGCGCGGTAACGCGTCCACGGCTCGCTACCGGTGAAGTCGACCGTGTGGGCCTCCAGCGTCTCCCACTCGATGAGGAGGCGGTAGCGCTGCGGCTTCTCCACGGAGCGGCGCACCGCGAAGCTGCGGCAGCCCTTCGCGACCCGGAAGATCTCGGCCGCCTCGGCGATCCGCGCTTCGAACTGCGCCTCCGTTCCGGGCTTCAGGTCGATCTGCGCGATTTCGAGGATCATCTCAGGCTCTCGTCACTGGAGGGCGCGGCCGAGCTTGGCCGCGAGAATGCGCTGCGGGCTCTTGGCCGGATCGGCCTGCGCAGCGACGGGCAGGTAGGCGGTCTGCTCCAGCATGTACTGGCCGCCCATGGCCCCGTGCATCACGAGGTCCGAGAAGGTCACCCAGGTCTGGCCCGGCAGGAACTCCACGTCGGCCTGTGGGGCGGAGGCCTGATAGGCCTCGTCCTGCTTCAGCGCGTCGTGCAGGTGGAGCATCAGGTGGTCGTACTCGGAGCGGCGCGCCTTGGTAATGCGCAGGGCCGCCAGCAGGCGGGCGGAGAGCGGCGAGTAGCCCGGCAGGCGGGGCAGGAATTTCTCGGCCATTGCACTGAAATCCTCGCCGACCCGCCAGCGCCGGGGTTGCCCGCTCGGGTTGATGTTGCGGAACACCCGCAGGATGCGCTTCTCGCCGATCGGGTTCGACGGGAAGGCGTCGACGTGGAGGCGGGTGTCGTCGCGCCGCCAGCTGAGCTTGCGCCGGTCGACGTCGAAGGGCCGGTACGAGGTGCCAGCGAGGCTGATCTTGCCGGTGTAGGCCGGGAGATGCCGGTCGATCAGCGCCTGCGCGAAGCGCCGATAGCGGATGAGGAGCTGGCGCAGGGCTTCCTGCTCCTCCGCCGTGCCTGCCGCGCCCTTCAGCGCGGCCGTCTCGCCGCGGATGTTGACGTTCTTGGCCTTGCCGTCCGCGAAGGGGCGCTCGACGAAGCGCTGCTCGAAGTCGGAGAACGGGAACTCGACGTCGGGGAACATCAGCACTGCGCCGCCCTCGAGCGCCTCGACGAGCGCGGGGCCGCCCGGCTGAGCGCCCGCGGCGGGGACGGTGAGGATCGGGCTGATCATGGGGGGCGGCCTCCGGTGCGCTCGCGGTGTAGCCGAGGGCGGGCAGCGCTGCCAAGGAGCCTGCGTTTTCCGGTGGATGACCGGGCGAGCCCGTTGTCAGCACGGCTTTCCCGCCCCACCCTCCCCTGTCGGGCGACCAGCGGGACGGTGCCGCCCTGGCGGGAGACGACCCATGGCGACCCTGAAGGAATTCGAGGAGGCCCTGCGCGAGCACGGCATGCACATGGCCCTCGCGCTGCTGGAGCGCCTGCGCGAGCGCGACCGCGCCACCCGCACCGTGAAGCCCGCCCGCCGCCTCACCGGGCAGAAGATGACCCCCGAGCTCGCCCGGGCGATCCTCGACCTGCATGCCTCCACCGGCATGACCCAGCAGGAGATCGCCTTCAAGGTCGGCGTCAACCAGGGCCGGGTGAACGAGGTCATCAAGCGCGGCAAGTGGCTGACCGACGACCCCCACGCGCCGGAGGCCGTCGCGCGGGACAAGGCGCTCGCCCGGATGCGGGGCGACCCGAAGCCGCGCCGGACGAAGTCGGCTCCCCGCAAGGACAAAACCGCGCCGCCGGCCCGGCGCGCGCCTCAGGGCCAGCTCGCCTTCGGGGACCTGTAGGGCGGGTCCGGCCGTTCCCCGTGGGCAATCCCGCCTCGGACGGATCCCGCCATGCGCCGCGCGCTCCTCGCCACGACTCTCTCTCTACCGTTCCTGCTGGTGGCGACCGCCGCCATGGCGCAGCGCCCCTCGACGACGGCGATGAGTTGCGGGCAGGCTCGGAGCGCTGTCATGCGCGCCGGCGCCGTGGTGCTCGGCACCGGCGGGCAGACCTACGACCGCTTCGTGCGCGACCGCAATTTCTGCGAGGCGACCGAGATCGCCCGCACGGCCTTCGCGCCGACCCGGGACAACCTGCGCTGCTTCGTCGGCTACACCTGCTACGAGCCGAGCCGGAACGACTGGTTCGGGGATTACTGAGCGCGCACGAAAACGCCCCGGCCATCGGCCGGGGCGCTTCCCCTCACGGGTTCACCGCGTTACGCGGCCTTCTGCACCTCGCCCTCGATCGCGGGCGTCTCGACCGTGCGGCCGGTCGCGATCTGGATCTGGCGGGGCTTCTTGGCCTCCGGGATCTCCCGCACGAGATCGACGTGGAGGAGGCCGTTCTCCAGCACCGCGCCCGTCACCTGGACGTGGTCGGCGAGCTGGAACCGGCGCTCGAAGCTGCGGGCCGCGATGCCCTGGTGCAGGAACTCCGTCCGCTTCGCCCCATCGGCCTTGCGCTCGCCCTTGAGGGTGAGGGCATTCTCCTTGACCTCGATCGACAGATCGGCGTCCGTGAAGCCGGCGACCGCGACGGTGATCCGGTAAGCGGTCTCACCGGTGCGCTCGATGTTGTAGGGCGGGTAGGTCGGCGCCGCGTCGGTGCTCACGAACTGGTCGAGAGCCGAGAACAGACGGTCGAAGCCGACGGTGGAGCGGTAGAGGGGAGCAAGATCGAACTGACGCATGACACATCCTCCAAAGAGCAACATGCTATGATCCAAGGTCCGCCCGTGGGCCGGACCGGTCGTGCACCGCCTGTCGGCCGGTGCGTTGCTGATATCGGAGCCCCGGCGGACCCGCGCAAGTCCCCGAATGCTGAAAAAGATGCTCTCCGTTCGCTGTTTCTCGTGAGGCGATCCAACCCATGCTGACGCTCCGCTCGACCACCGACAACCCCGTGCCGCCGGGGGGCAGGCTGGTCGCCCTGCGCACCGACGACGGGGTGGATCTCCGGGCGGTGCACTGGCGCCCCGCGGGCCGGAGCGTGAAGGGGACGGTCTGTCTGCTGCAGGGCCGAGCCGAATTCATCGAGAAGTACTACGAGACCGTCGCGGACCTGCGCGACCGCGGCTTCGCGGTCGTCGCCTTCGATTGGCGCGGACAGGGCGAGTCGGGGCGCGAGGTGGACGATCCGCACAAGGGGCACGTCGCGCGCTTCGACGATTACCGCCTCGACATCAAGGCCGTCGCCGAGACCATCCTGGTTCCGCTGATGCCGGAGCCCCATGTCTGCCTCGCCCACTCGATGGGCGGCTGCATCGCCTTCACGGGTGCCCTCGACGGCTGGCTGCCGTTCAGCCGGATCGTGACGGTGGCGCCGATGCTGTCCATCCGGATGGTCGACTGGCCCGCGGCCGCCTCGGTCGTGTCGCGGGGTCTGCACCGCCTCGGGTTCGGCAGCCGCTATATCCCCTTCGGCAGCCCAGTTTCGATCGCGTCGAAGCCCTATCCGGGCAACCGCCTCTGCCGCGACCCCAAGCGCTACGCCCGCAACGCGCAGGCCGCGCGGGAGGTGGGTGCCGGGGCGGTGGGCGACCCCACCATTGCGTGGCTCGCCGGTGCCTTCCGCGCCATGGCGCGGCTGCGCGACCCGCGGGTGCCGCCCCGCATCGAGATGCCGATCCTGATCGTCGCGGCCGGCGCCGACCCGGTCTGCGGCACGCCCGAGACCGAGCGCTTCGCCGCCCGGCTCAAGGCCGGCCACATCCTGGTGCTGCCGGACGCGCGCCACGAGATCCTGAGCGAGCGCGACGCGATCCGGGAGGATTTCTGGGCGGCCTTCGAGGCCTTCGTGCCCGGAACCCGGCGCACCGAGACACCCCGGCAGGAGGGCGCGGCGGCCTGAGGCTCAGTCCGCGAGTTCCGCGGCGAGGTCGCGGGGCCGCACGAAGCGCTCCAGCCGGCCGTTGCCCCAGGCGACCGCGCTCCAGTGGTCTTCCTCGAAATCGATCACCGCGAGGGCGGCGGTGGGGAACTGCGTGCGGAGCCGCACCCTGGCTGCCCGCTCGCCGCTGCCCGCCAGGCGTTCGGCCAGGTCCTGCATGCCCGGATTGTGCCCGACCATGAGGAGTGTCCGAACGGTGTCCGGGGCGGCGCGGATCGCGTCCAGCAGCGCGTCCGAGGGCGCCTCGTAGATCGTCTCGACGGTCTGGGTGGACAGGCCGTCGAACGTGTCGGCCACCGGCGCGAGGGTCTCCTGGGTCCGCCGGGCCGGGGAAACCAGCGCGTGGTCGGGCCGCAGCCCGGCTTCCGCGAGGTAGGCCGCCATGCGGGGCGCGGCGGCGCGTCCCCGCGGGTTCAGCGGCCGGTCGAGATCGCGGGTGCCGGCCGGCCGGTCGGACTTGGCGTGGCGCAGGAGGAGCAGGCGCAGCATCGTGATCCCTCAGGAGAAGCCGACGACCGCGTGCGGCACGTAGGGCGCCTCGAGCGCCCGCACCTCCTCCGCATCGAGGCTCAGCGACAGGGCCGCCGCGGCGTCGGTCAGGTGGGCGGGCTTCGAGGCGCCGATGATCGGGGCCGCCACCCCGGGCTTGCCCGCGACCCAGGCGAGGGCGACCTGCGCCCGGCTGACGCCGCGGGCCGCGGCGATCGACGCGACGGTGTCGACCACCGCCTTGTCGGCCTGCGCGGTGGCATCGTAGAGGCGCTTGCCGACCTCGTCGGTCTCCTGGCGGGCGCTCCCCGCATCCCAGTCGCGGGTGAGGCGGCCGCGGGCGAGCGGGCTCCACGGCAGGGTGGCGACGCCCTGGTCGAGGCAGAGCGGGATCATCTCGCGCTCCTCCTCCCGGTGCAGGAGGTTGTAGTGGTCCTGCATCGTGGCGAAGCGGGTCCAGCCGTGCCGGTCCGCGGTGAACAGGGCCTTGGCGAACTGCCAGGCGTACATCGAGGAGGCGCCGATATAGCGGGCCTTCCCGGCCTTCACGACGTCGTGGAGCGCCTCCAGGGTCACCTCGATCGGCGTGCCGTAATCCCAGCGGTGGATCTGGAACAGGTCGACGTAATCGGTGCCGAGGCGGCGCAGGCTCGCGTCGATCGACGCGAAGATCGCCTTCCGGGAGAGGCCGCCGGCATTCGGCTGGTCCTTCAACCCGTAGAAGCACTTGGTCGCCAGGACGATCGCGTCGCGGTCGGCGTAGTCCTTCAGCGCGCGGCCGACGATCTCCTCGGAGGTCCCGTCCGAGTAGTAGTTCGCGGTGTCGAAGAAGTTGATGCCGAGCTCGACCGCCTGTCGGATGAGCGGGCGGCTGTCCTCCTCGCGCATCGTCCAGGGATGGGGCCCGCGCTCCGGCACGCCGTAGGTCATGCAGCCCAGGCAGATCGGAGACACGTCGAGGCCGGTGCGGCCGAGCTTCTTCGTCTTCATGGCAGCTCGCTGGAATCGGTCACCCGCGGCCATATCTGGGCCGCCTTCCACCGTATGCCAGCCCCTACCCGCCCCGCTGCTCCCGGCGCATCATGAAGGCGAGCTTCTCGAACAGGCTGACGTCCTGCTCGTTCTTCAGGAGCGCGCCGTGCAGCGGCGGGATCAGCTTGCGCCCGTCCCGCTCGCGCAGCGTCTCGGGGCTCACATCCTCGGAGACGAGGAGCTTCAGCCAGTCGAGGAGTTCGGAGGTCGAGGGCTTCTTCTTGAGGCCCGGCACCTCGCGCGTCTCCAGGAACACGCGAAGGGCCTCCTCGACCAGGCGCTGCTTGATGCCCGGATAGTGCACCTCGACGATCGCCCGCAGGGTCTCGGCGTCGGGGAAGCGGATGTAGTGGAAGAAGCAGCGGCGCAGGAAGGCGTCCGGCAGCTCCTTCTCGTTGTTCGAGGTGATGATCACCACCGGCCGCCGTTCGGCCCGCACCGTCTCGCCGGTCTCGTAGACGTGGAACTCCATCCGGTCGAGCTCGGTCAGGAGGTCGTTCGGGAACTCGATGTCGGCCTTGTCGACCTCGTCGATCAGCAGCACGGGGCGCTCCGGCGCCGTGAAGGCCTCCCAGAGCTTGCCGCGGCGGATGTAGTGGCCGATCTCCGAGACGCGGGGGTCGCCGAGCTGGGAGTCGCGCAGGCGCGAGACCGCATCGTACTCGTAGAGACCCTGCTGCGCCTTGGTGGTCGACTTGATGTTCCAGGTGATCAGCGGCGCGCCGAGGCCGGCGGCGATCTCCTCCGCGAGGACCGTCTTGCCCGTCCCCGGCTCGCCCTTCACGAGGAGCGGGCGCTCCAGCACGATGGCGGCGTTCACCGCGGTCGTCAGGTCGGGCGTCGCGACGTAGGACTGGGTTCCGGTGAAGCGCATCGGGTGCCTGGGGCTGGGCTCGCGGGGATGCCCTTCGGTTACGCGGCCGGGCGGCGGGCCGCAAGGCACGCCGCTCGCGCCCGGCGCCTAGACCTTCTTCGGGTCGAACCAGACGCAGCTCTTCGAGAGCGACTGGAGGTTGAGTTCCGAGCTCGTCTGCGGCGCGACCTGGCCGTTGATGGCGATGTTGACCTGGGTCAGCACGTCGCTGCCGAACTTCTGCGGGTGCGAGTAGTAGCAGTACTGGGATTCGGGGGTCTTCTCGTCGCCCTTGAACTGCCAGCCCGTGACGATGTTGCCGTCGAGGTAGGGCACCGACTTGAACACCGTGAAGGTCGTGCGCACCGCCGCGTTGCCGGGCTCGCCCTTCGACTGGTTGGCGATCACCGAGGCCATGTCCGGCCGGGCCGGCGGCTGCTCCAGCTTCAGGGTGGTGTCGGTGAGAGTGACCTCGCCCTTGGTCTTCAGCGTGACGTCGGACAGCGCCTTCTGCATCGCGTCCGCGATGCGCTCGGCGGCCGCATCGTACTGCTGCATGGTGGCGTAGCCGTAGAAGGCGGCGCCGGTGCCGGCCCCGGCCAGCGCCGCGAAGGCGCCCGCCCCGAGCGCCCGGAACAGGAAGGCCCGGGCCGCCACGATGCGCGATTCGGCGCGCAGCCGTCCGTTCACGTGCTGCGCGAGCGCCACGTTCTCGGGCGAGCCCTGCATCAGGTAGCTCATGCGCCGGCTCCCGCGCTGGCCGCCGGCGGCGGGGCCGCCTGCGCGGGCGTCGGCCGGCGCTGCTCGAGGGGGATCGCGGCGCCGGAGGCCACGGCATCACGCACGGATTTCTGCAGGGAGGCGTTGACCTCCTGCACGATGCCCTCGGCGAAGGGCGCCAGCATGTAGGGCGTCGCCTCGGCGTTCACGACGGCGCCGAGGTCGTCCTCGTCCATGAAGGTCTTGCGCACCGAGACCGCGCAGAGCGCCAGGATCGTCGAGGCGAAGGCGGCGCAGAGGGCCGGCACGAACACGAAGATGCGCAGGAAGGCGTGCACCTGCGCGTCGGTCACCTCGATCGGGTCGACGCCGTAGACCATCGCCGTGAAGGAGTGGAGCTGCGAGCGGTTCACCGAGTTGCGGTAGGCCTGCTCGGTGTCGGCGACGCGCCGGTCGGCGGCGCCGCGGTCGAGGAGCGCGCGCGCCTTGCGGGCTTCCTCCAGGTCCTTCGTCACCACGGCCCGGTCGGCGGACGCCTTGGTGACGCTGGCCGAGAGCGTCGCGGTGCGCGGGTCCGTGACGCACTTCAGGTTCGAGTAGCGCTGGCCGCGGCTGTTGGTGCCGGAGATGCGCTCGCAGCGCTGGGCCGGCAGGCCGGCGAGCTGCTGGGCGTTGTCCGCCGAGCGCTTCTCGATCTGATCGAGTTCCGTCGTGTACTGCTGGACGCGGGCATCGGCCGCGGCGATGCGCGTGTCGAGGCTCGCCCGGTCCGCCTGCGCGTCCTTGAGGGCCGTCTTGGCCTTGGCGGCGTCCATCAGGCGGGGATGGAACATCATCTCGCCGAGCTGCGACACCGACTTGGTGGTGACGCCCGCCGCGAACACGATGCCGATGATCGCCAGCGCGCGCACGAACCAGGAGCGCTGGGTGCGGGCGAGGATGCCGAGCGGCACGCGGCACAGCTCCACCGCCGCGTAGACCAGCGGCGCCAGGAGCATGAACGAGAAGGCCCGGGAATCGCCGTCGCTGTAGTAGCCGGCGAACAGCCAGGCCCCGGCCAGCGAGGCGCCGATCACCATGAACTCGACGAGGTAGGCGATCCCGACGTAGCCCCACTTGATCCGGTAACCGCGCTCGACGTGGCGCTCGTGCGTCCAGCGCTCGGACTCGAGCTTCCAGGCGCGGGCCTCGCGCTGGACCTCCCGACTCGGGGGCATGGTGGGCATGTGTGTCGATCCGGTACGCGACGAAGGGTTGAGCCTAACGCGGCATTAGGATCTGCAAGTATGTGGCCAATGTGTCCAATTGCGGTCGAGGCGCGTGCGGGCAACCTTCGCCGCCCGGGGTGGCCAAAATGCCTCACCCGCCGATCCCGGGCCCGAAGGGGCCGGCAGGCGGTCGCCAAGGGGCGCTCAGGCGACCCGATCGAGGAGAACGGCCGCGGCTTGCACCGGAGGCGGCCAGACGCGGTCGCGGCCGCTGCGCTTGGCCGCATAGAGCGCCTCGTCCGCCGCGGCGACGAGCCCGGCGGCATCCGCCTCGCTGCCGATCCGGCCCGCGGCCGTGCCGATGCTGACGGTGACGACCGAGGTCGCGGTGCGGTCGCGGGGCATCGCGGCGGCCGCGACGGTGGAGCGGATCCGCTCCGCAACCTCGACGGCGGTCTCGATCGACACGGCTTCGAGAAGGACCAGGAACTCCTCCCCACCGTAGCGATAGACAGTGCCTTCGCCGCGGCGGATGCTGCCCGTCACGAGGGCGGCGACGCGCCTGAGGCAGGCATCGCCCGCCGGATGGCCGTTCACGTCGTTGAAGACCTTGAAGTGATCGACGTCGAGGAGCAGCACGGCGACCGGCTCGCCCTCGGCGGCGCGGCGCCCGGCCAGTTCCGCGAGGGCCGCCTCCAGGGCCCGGCGGTTCCCGATCCCCGTCAGGGCGTCCCGCAGGCTCGCCGCCTCGTGGTCGCGGCTGCGCATCCGCTCGCGCAGCGTCAGGAGGTAGCTCGTGCGGTGCGCGTGCTCCAGGTTGTAGCAGCCGACCAGCGAGAACACGACGCTGCCCAGGAACAGGCAGTTGAACATCATCGCCCGATCGGCCGACAGCCCCTCGACGCTCGCGAGCCCGAGGCTGAACAGCGCCGCGATCACGAGGAAGCAGGGGATCGCGTGCCGGAACCGGATGCGCAGGACGATCGTGGCGAATGCCAGGACGAGCTGCGTCGCTAGGGAGATCAGGTCCTTGTCGGGAGACCGGCTCGCCGCCACGACCACGTAGATCGTGCCGGCGATGACGATCATCGACAGGCTCACGAGGCCTTCCCGCAGCCAGGCCGGCGGGCGGCGCGCCAGGACGAGGTGGATCGCGACCGCGACGGGGGTCATCACCCCGAAATGCATCAGGAGGTCGACCCCGAACGCGTCGCGGACCACGCGATAATCGCTCACGAGGAAGAGGTGGTAGACGAGGAGGCCGATGTAATTCGAGATGACGATGTGCCGGCAGCGCCGCGCCGCTTCGTCCACCTCGAACTGGTGCTCGATTTCGGGACTGAAGCGCAGCGATCGGCAGCCCTTCAGGATCGCGTCCTCGACCTCGCCCAGTTGTGTCTGCCGCAGTGGCCGGCTCATCGCATCACCCGTGGTGCGTTGAGTGGTACAGGCCAAGCCTTGATGCTGCTTTAACAGCACAACCGGGAACTGAACAAAAGGCAAGTCTTCCGAGGATTGGAGGCGGCCCAAAGAGCAGAAATCGGCATTCACGCCAGCCCCGAGCGCTCGAAAGTGCTCAGCCGGGTCGATATCCGCCCAGCGCGCGCATCGGCCGAGGCGATCGGTTCCGAAACGGTTGCCCGGGCCGTCCCCACCCCCCATGATCGCCGCGCCACACCTGCACGCGCCGCGGGCGCGGCCCGCCCTCAAGCTTGCGAGTTCGATCCCAGCCGATGCCAGAGGTCCATGCCGGTTCCTACAAGGAGGTGATCCTGTTCCTCGTCACGGCGGGGATCGTGGTGCCCCTGTTCCACCGCCTGCGGATCAGCCCCGTCCTGGGCTTCATCGGGGCGGGTGCGCTGCTGGGGCCGTTCGGCCTCGGGCGCTTCGCCGACGAGGCCCACTGGATCGCGCAGGTCTCGATCGCCAACCGGACCGAGATCGCTCATCTGGCCGAGTTCGGGGTGATCTTCCTGATGTTCATGATCGGCGTCGAGCTGTCCTGGGAGCGCCTGCGGACGCTCCGCCGCCTCGTCTTCGGCCTCGGCTCGGTGCAGGTGATCTCCTCCGCCCTGGTGATCGGCGCGATCCTCTACGGCCTTAAGGTGCCGCTCGCGGCGGCCGTCATCGTCGGCATCGCGCTGGCGCTCTCGTCCACGGCCGTGGTGCTGCCGGTGCTGGCGGAGCAGAAACGGCTCAACACGCCGGCCGGCCGCGCGAGCTTCGCGGTGCTGCTGTTCCAGGACCTCGCGGTGGCGCCCGTGCTGTTCGCCATCGCCGTGCTCGGCCGCAGCGACGGAACGGATGTGGGCACTGCGCTGGCGCTGGCCATCGGGCAGGCGGTGGTGGCCCTCGTGGTGATCGTGGTGGCCGGGCGCCTGGCGCTGCGGCCTCTGTTCCAGCTCGTGGCGCGCACGAAGTCGCCGGAGCTGTTCATGGCGGCCTGCCTCCTCGTCATCGTCGGCACCGCGCTCACGGCGGCCGCGAGCGGCCTCTCGATGACCCTCGGCGCCTTCGTGGCGGGCCTGCTCCTCGCCGAGACCGAGTACCGCCGCGCGATCGAGGCGACGATCGACCCGTTCAAGGGGCTCCTGCTCGGGGTGTTTTTCGTCTCGGTGGGGATGAACCTCGATCCGGCGCAGCTGCTGGCCAACCCCGGCACCATCCTCGGGCTGTCGGTGGCACTCCTCGTGATCAAGGCCGCGATGGTGATGCTCGCCGCGCCGGCCCTGCGGATCTCGCGCCCCGTGGCGCTCGAGGCGGCCCTGCTCCTCGGGCCGGGCGGCGAGTTCGCCTTCGTGCTGATCGGGGGCGCCGTGGCGGCGGGGCTCGTGCCGGAGGGGGTCGGCGGGGCGGCCCTCATCGTCACCACGGTCACGATGATCGCGATTCCCGCGCTTGCTGCGGTGGGGCGCCGGGCCGGGCGGCGGGTCTCCGGGAACCAGCTCGGGCGCGCCCGGGCCGAGCCGCCGCCGGACAAGCTCCAGAACCGGGTGATCATCGCGGGCTACGGCCGCGTAGGCCGCCAGGTCGGCGAGATGCTGACGCGGCACAAGATCCCTTACCTCGCCCTCGATGCCGACGCGAGCCGCGTCGCCGAGCAGCGCCGGCTCGGGTACCCCGTCTACTTCGGCGATTCGGCCAACGCGGAGCTGCTGCGCCGCTGCGACATCGCCACGGCCCGGGCGCTCGTCGTCACCCTCGACAACCCGCGCGCCGTCGAGGCGGTGGTGGAGGCGGCCCGCGCCGAGCGCCGGGACCTGACGATCGTCGCCCGCGCCCGCGACGCGCGCCATGCCACCGCCCTCTACGACCTCGGCGTCGACGATGCGGTGCCCGAGACCATCGAGGCGTCGTTGCAGCTGTCCGAGGCGGTGCTGGTGGATGTCGGCGTGCCGATGGGGCTCGTCATCGCCTCGATCCACGAGCGGCGCGACGAGTATCGGGCCATGCTCAAGCGCAAGGAATCCGATACCCGCCCGGTCTTCCGCGCCCGCCGCACCGTCGGCAAGGCGCCCGAGGCGCGGGAGGCACCCGCCAAGGAGGAGGCGCCGGTCGGCAAGCGGGCCTGAGGCAACCTCAGGCCGAGCGCGCGACCGATCCTGCGGAGGCCGCGAAGGCCATCTCGGCGACGGCGGCGTGCCCCGACATGATATCGGCCACGAAGGGGTCGAAGGCGGTCCAGAGCCGCGGCAGGACCCGGATCGTGCCGCCACGCCCCCCGAGTTCCACCCAGCCGAGGGCTTCGGCGCGGGTGAAGACGTTGCGCACGTGGGTGCGCGACACGCCGAGCCGCGTCGCCACGCCCTGGTAGGTCAGGGGCGGGCCGGGCGTCTCCGCGCAGGCCGCCTGCACGGCCATCATCAGGCAGACGAAGCCGGCGTCCTGGTTGACGAACGACATCACATCGGGGTGTCGAGGAATGAACCCGGCCGCGGTCCCCAGCGCATGGAAGGCGACCCGGCGCAGCGCGAGATGGACGGCCCGATCCGGCCCCTTGAACCACGCGAAGCCCTCGCCCGGATAAAGCACGTCGAGGAAGCGGTAGAAGGCGCCGAGATACGCGCGGTCGTGCGCGAGCAGCCGCTCGGTCGGCCGGAGGATGCGCACCCGCCGATCCTGCAGGCTCGGCTCGGGGGTGACGTAGCCGGTCTGGCAGAAGCGGGCGACGACATCGTTGAGCGTGCGCGGGCTCGCCACCCCCCAGGCGCCGACGAGGGTCTGGATGCGCCCGAGGTTTGCCCAGGTCGAGCGGTCGTTCTCGTCGTAGGCCGCGTGGAAGCCGGCGAGCAGGGACGAGAGCATGATCCGGCTGGAATCGCCGAGGAGGCGGGTCAGGAACTGGTCGCCGTCGAAGATCGCGACGATCGCGTCGGCGTGGACGCCGCGCGCCTCCGCGAAGCGCGGGTGCGCCAGGATCACCTCGGCGCTGCGCCGGGGTCGGACGGGCTCGCCGGTCACGGCGCCCTCCGGTCCGTCCCGGACAGCTGCCCGAGGCACTCTCGCCCGCAGAAATTTTCGATACGCAACATCCCTGCCCGAATGACTTAGAACAGTTTAAGCTTAAGTATGTCGACGATCGTCAAAACGCGGCGGCAACATTCACGGGGTTCGCAACGCAAAGCAACGGCCGATTTGCCGCAAAGCACGCACGCGCTCGTGATTGCGTAGTCCCAGCCGTCTCGACCCGACAGTCGGTCACGGCGTTGCGGCCTGTGGCTACGACTTTTGTAGAAGCTGCACACAGCACATGGTCGGGCTGGATTATCGCGCGGTTTCGGCCTGCCGGCAGCGCTTCGCGCGCGTTGTGAGCGGCAGACGATCGGCCCGCTCGGTGCGGGCGCGATGCCCGCCGCGACGGTGTCGTGCCGGATCGGCCCTGCGCTCGCTGGCCTCAGAGCAGGGCCGGTGCCTCCTCGGTCCAGCTGCGGACGGGGGTGGTGCGCGCCCGGCGCGCCTCTCCGGGCGCCGTGCCCGG
This sequence comes from Methylobacterium sp. A54F, assembly GCF_053346035.1. NCBI lineage: Bacteria > Pseudomonadati > Pseudomonadota > Alphaproteobacteria > Hyphomicrobiales > Methylobacteriaceae > Methylobacterium > Methylobacterium sp. A54F. Next base: position 71,583 of record NZ_JBKFBF010000002.1, read on the forward strand.
CGCGTAGCTGCACCGGTAGGTGATGGCGTCGGGGGGGCCAAGGCCCGCCGCGAGCGGGACCGTGACGGTGTCGCCCGAGAAGCGCCAGTTGCGCACGCCCTTGTCCCAGTAGAGCCAGACCGTCGTCGGGTGGCCCTTCAGGGCGAAGATGGCGGCCCGGCGGGTCAGCGCCTGCACCGTCCGCGGCTCGTACATGCCCTTGGCCCGATAGGCGGCGCGGGCCGCCTCGGGCTGGCGGTCCATGAACGTGTTATGCACGACCTGAATCGTGGCGCCGGGGCGTCTGAGAAAGCGCTTGAAGTCGGCCAAGCTCCGCAAGTCGATCGTCATCTGTCTCCCCTCGACCTTACGCCGGAGACTGTCGTTCCTGTTCGACCGCGGGACTATGCGCCCGCGGCATCTGATTCCGATGACGCTCCAACGTGCCGGAGCGGGGTGACGGGGTCCGATATCAACAGGAATCCTGACTTATGCCCAGGTTTCGGGGCACCCGGACGCCGGGGCCGAGCCGTCCGCCGCGGCCGCTCCGAGGGCCGGCCGGGCCGCCTCCCCTTGACCGCGCGGCCCCCTTGCCGCGATCACGGGGCATGCTGCTCCAGTTCTTCACCGCGCTGCGCGAGGCGCGCGTCCCGGTCACGCTGCGCGAGTACCTCGGTCTCCTCGGCGCCCTTGAGCAGGACCTCGCGGAGAAGCGCGTCGAGGAGTTCTACCTCCTGGCGCGCACCGCCCTGGTGAAGGACGAGCGCAACCTCGACCGCTTCGATCGGGTGTTCGGGCAGGTCTTCAAGGGCCTGGAGACCGTCGGGGAGGCGACCGAGGCGGCCGCCATTCCGGAGGAATGGTTGCGCAAGCTCACGGAGAAATACCTTACCGAGGCCGAGAGGGCGGAACTGAAGGCGCTCGGCTGGGACAAGCTGTTCGAGACCCTGAAGCAGCGCCTGGCCGAGCAGAAGGGGCGCCACCAGGGCGGCTCGAAGTGGATCGGCACCGGCGGCACCTCGCCCTTCGGCGCCTACGGCTATAATCCGGAGGGGATCCGGATCGGACAGGACGGCAACCGCAACTTCCGCGCGGTGAAGGTGTGGGACAAGCGCGAGTTCCGGGACCTCGACGACGGCGTGGAGCTCGGCACCCGGACCATGCGCCTCGCCCTTCGGCGATTGCGCCGCTTCGCCCGCACGGGCGCGGCGGAGGAGCTGGACCTCGACGGCACCATCCGGGCGAGCGCCCGGCAGGGCTGGCTCGACCTTCGCCTGCGGCCCGAGCGGCGCAACGCCGTGAAGGTCCTGCTCTTCCTCGACGTCGGCGGCTCGATGGACTGGCATGTGGCGCTCGCCGAGGAGCTGTTCTCGGCCGCCCGGTCGGAGTTCAAGCACTTCGCCCACTTCTACTTCCACAACTGCCCCTACGAGGCGGTGTGGACCGAGAACCGGCGACGGCACGAGGAGCGCACCCCGCTCCTCGACGTCATCCGCACCTACCCGCCGGACTACAAGGTTGTGTTCGTGGGCGACGCCTCAATGAGCCCCTACGAGATCGCCGTCCCCGGCGGCTCCGTCGAGCACTGGAACGAGGAGGCCGGCGCCGTCTGGCTGCAGCGGGTGCTCGATCATTTCCCGGGCGCCGTCTGGCTCAACCCGGTGGCGCAGGCCAGCTGGCCCTACACCCAGTCGATCGGCATGGTGCAGCGGCTCATGGCCGGCCGGATGTTCCCGATGACTCTGGAGGGGCTCGACGCGGCGATGCGGGCCCTGCTGCGCTGAACGCGCTCCTCAGCCCTGGCGGGCCGGCGTCGTGACGGTGAGGCCGTCCAGCGCCGGCGTGATGCGGATCTGGCAGGACAGGCGGGAGGAGTCGCGGACGTCCGTGGCGAAGTCCAGCATGTCCTTTTCCATGTCCTCGGCCGGGCCGACGACCTCCGCCCATTCGCCGTCGACGTAGACGTGGCAGGTCGCGCACGCGCAGGCGCCGCCGCACTCCGCCTCGATGCCCGGGACGTTGTTGCGCAGGGCCGTCTCCATCACCGTCGAACCCTCGGCACCCTCCACCGTTCGGGCGGTGCCGGCATGGTCGACGTAGGTGATCTTGGGCATTGCGGGCTCCGGGCTCGGGCGTCGTATGGGGCGTCGGGCGCGGCCTGCTTGGCGGTGCGGGCGCTGGAAAGCAAGGGCACCGGGTGGGCGGGGCGCGGAATTCTTGCCCTTACGTTGCAGGGGCGCGGGCGTTCCCGGAGAAGCCCGTCAGGGCCGGCGCTCGATTGCCGCAAGGACCGCCGAGACGGCGTCCGCGAGCCCGATCAGATCCTCCGCCGCGACCGCGCAGCCGCTCCGGAGAGCGTCCTCGATCGCCTCCGCCGCGCGCGCGACCGGGAAGGCGCCGACGCCGAGCGCGGACCCTTTCAGGGTATGGGCGAAATCCGCCCGCTCGCTGGCCGGGGCCGCCTCCGCTTCGATGAGCGGCGCCAGGCGCCGGCACTGCGCTGCGAACAGCCCGAGGAGCTCGCTGGCGAGCACCTGGTCGCCGCCGGTCTGCTCGGCGAGGTGTGACGCATCGAGGGCCTGACCCATCCTGACCTCCACCGCGGGCGCCGTGCCCCGCCCGCTATCCACAGCCGGCGGCGCGGATGAATCGCAACCGGTTTCGGCTTCAGCCATCATGGGATGGCCGGGCCGGGACGTCCTCGGGGCCGGGGTGGTAACCATTCCGTTAAGGTTTTTTGGACCGCGCGGCCGCCTCGGGTATCCGGGGCATCCGGCGAGGTCTAAACTTCCTTGGTAAACGGGCATTTTCGGTCATCCCTCGCCGGGCGCGGACGGCGGGGATGGCGCGCGTAACGAGGCGTTGCATGGCCACGGAAAAGACGCTGAAGGATCCGGCTGAGGCGGCCCTGTCCGCGATCGAGCAGGCGCTCAGCCTCGACGTTCTGACCCCGGCCGAGCCGAAGCGCCCGGAGCCGCGCCTGCCCGACATCGGCGACGGCGACCCGCTCGTCGAGGCGCACGGCCGCCAGCTTCCGCCGCGCCTCGAGCTCGACGCGCCCCTCCCCTCGGACCTGCCCCCGCCCGGCCGCGAGCGCCCGCAGCGCGAGGGCGGCCTGCTGCCGCCCGACCGCTCGCTGGTGGCCAACGACGACCGCCGCAACATCGGCATCCTCCAGCAGACCCTGCGCGTCCGCCCCTCGCGCAAGCCCTACCTGTTCGCCGCGGCCGCCGCCTTCCTGTGGCTGAACGGCCTGGTGCTGCTCGCCTGGAGCCAGTCCGGCGGCGATCTTCGCGGGTTCGTCGCCGGCCTCACCGCCCTGCAGGCCACGGTGGGTGCCGCGGCCCTCGTCGGCCCGGTGGTGCTGTTCCTGATCACCGCCATGCTGGCCGTGCGCGCGCAGGAAATGCGCCTCGTCGCGCGGGCGGTGGGCGAGGTCGCGGTGCGGCTCGCCGAGCCCGAGAGCTTCTCGACAGACGCGGTGCTGACCATGTCGCAGACCGTTCGCCGCGAGGTCGCGGCGGTGGGCGACGGCGTCGAGCGGGCCCTCGCCCGTGCGGGCGAGCTGGAGACCCTGGTGCGCGGCGAGATCGCGACCCTCGAACGCGCCTACGCGGACAACGAGATCCGCATCCGCTCCCTCGTCGACGAGCTGGTGGCCCAGCGCGAGGCCATCGTGGCCAATGCCGAGCGTGTGCGCGGCGCCATCACGGGATCGCACCAGAACCTGACGCAGGAGCTCGACGGCGCGGCCGAGCGCATCGTGGCCGCGATGACGGGCGCCGGGGACCGCGTCACCGGCGCCCTCGATGCGCGGGGCGACGCCATCACGAGCGCGCTGGCCGAGCGCGGCGACGCCATCACGGCGGCCCTCGGCGGCGCGGGCGACCGCGTGGTCGCGGTGATGTCGGGGCGCGGCGACGACCTGATCCAGCGCCTCGCGGCGACCAGCGAGGGCGTGCGCACGAGCCTCGCCGACGTCGGCGCCACGCTCACGGAGTCCTTCGAGACGCGGGCCGCGGAGGTCACCCGGGCCTTCGAGGAGACCGGCGGCGCCCTGACGGCGCGCCTCGCCGCGGATGCCGGCACCGTCGCCCGCACCCTGCATGAGACCGGCGCGGGGGTCGTGGAGGGCCTGACCCGCCAGGGCACGGAGGTCCGCGACAGCTTCGAGCGCGCCGCCGGCGCCCTGGAGAACGCGTTCCTCGCCCGCGGCGGGGAGCTGACCGAGCGCTTCACCGCCATGGGCGGCGACATCACCGCCCGCTTCGCCGAGACCGGTGCGGCCCTGCGGGCCGAGATCGAGAACGCCGGCGCCGGCGTCTCCGATCTCATCGAGGCCCGCGGGCGCGATGCCCAGGCCGGGCTGGCGCTCGCCGCGAGCGGCGTCGTGGAGAGCTTCGCGAGCCGCGTCGACGGCATGCGCGACGACCTCCTCGGCTCGGCCGAGCGCGCGGCCGAGAACCTCAGCGGCCGCGGCGGCGCGCTGATCGAGCGGATCGAAATCGTCTCGGGCCGCCTGCACGAGACCGTCACGCTGCACGGCGGCGAGCTGGAGACGCGCCTGCGCGCCGCGGCCGACGATGCCGGAGGCCTCGTCGCCCTGCGCACCCGGGAGGCGAGCAGCAGCCTGGAGCAGGCCTTCGGCAACCTCTCCCACAGCTTCGCGGTGGGAGCCGGCGACGCGGTGGAGACGCTGCGCAGCGCCCTCGACAGCCTCGGCACCGAGATCGGCAGCCGCACCGAGGCCGCCGCCGAGACCCTGCGCCACACCGCCGACGGCGCCAACGCCGAGGCGGCCCAGCGCACGGCCGAGATCGTCGCCCGCTTCGGCGAGGCCACCGAGGCGCTGCGGCGCGCCTCCGAGGAGGCGACCGGCGCCGTCGAGGCGCGCACAGAGACCCTGATCGCCCGCTTCCGGGACGCCGCGAACGGCGTCGGCGGCGAGGTCGGCGAGCGCCTCTCGGCCTCCGTCGAGACGCTGCGCACCGCCATGGCGACCCTCAACGCGGACCTCGCCGCCCGGGCCGAGGAGGCGTCCGACGCCTTCGCGCGCGCCGCGCAGGGCATCGGCGGCGAGCTGACCACCCGCATCGGCGACGTCGAGGCGGCGTTCGGCAACCACGGCCGGGGCATGACGGCGCTGCTCGCGACCCACGCCGAGGAGACCCACGCCCGCATCGCCGGCACCGGCCGCGACATCGTGCTGGCCGTCGCCACGCAGGGCGCCCGGGTCGCCGACGCCCTCAACCAGACCGGCGCGACCTTCACGGAGGCCACCGAGAGCCGCGTGCGCGCGATCGACGAGGTGCTGACGAGCCGCCTCACCACCCTGCAGGAGACGATCGCCCGCGGCGACATCCTGGCCGAGCGCATCACCCGCGACACCGGCACCCTCAGCGAGGTCGTCAGCGGCCGCCTGGAGGAGATGGACCGGCTCATCACGGTCCAGGGCAAGGCGGTCGCCGAATCCATCGTGGAGCGCACCCGCGAGGCCCAGGCCGCCGTCGAGACGCATCTCGGCGCCCTGGAGGACCGCTCGGCCAAGCGCACCGGCGAGATCGGCGACACCTTCGCGAACCTCGTCAGCCACATCGACGGGCACCTCGGCGCCCGCGCCACGGCCCTCAACGAGGCGCTGATCGTGCGCACCGGCGAGATGGCCCGCATCATGGCCGAGGGCGGCCGCGACCTCGTCCAGGCCCTCGACGCGCGCGCCGAGGGGATCACCCGCGAGTTCGCCTCCCGCTCGGCGGAGCTAGACGGCAGCCTCGACCAGCGCGGCAGCGCCCTCGCGGCGCGCCTGGAGGCGCAGGGCCGCGATCTCGCGGAGCGGTTCGAGGCCGTGCTGCGCACCCTCAGCGAGGGTGGCGGCGACCTCGTGCGCAACCTCGACGCGCGCTCGGAGGGCTTCGCCCAGGCCATCGCCGAGCGCTCGGCCGCGCTCGACGCGATCCTCGGCCAGCGCGGCAACGAGCTCGGCGGACGTCTCGATACGCAGGGCCGCGAGCTGGCGGAGCGGATCGACGCCCTGACCGCCGCTCTGGCGGACGGCCGCCGCACGCTGATCGAATCCCTCGACACGCGCGCCGAGGGCATCGCGCAGGACATCGCCCGCCGCTCCGCGAGCCTCGGCGACATCCTGGACGAGCGCAGCGACGCGATCAGCCTGCGCCTCGACGAGAAGAGCCGGGCGCTGGCCGGCCGCCTCGACGAGGGCGCGGCCCGCTTCGACGGCGGCGTGCTCGCCCGCCTGGAGGCGATCGGGACCGCGCTGGAGGAGCGCAGCCGCCTGATCGACGAGACCTTCGGCGCGCAGGCCTTCGACGCCATCCGGCTGATCGAGGCCCGGACGCGGGCGGTGGACGAGGAACTGTCCGGCCGCACCCGCGAGCTCGTCGGCATGATCGAGGCCCGCACCGGCGACGCCGACGCGGCGCTGGCCGCCCGCGCCGAGGCGATCCGCACGGCCTTCGCCGAGCGCTCCGACCTCCTCGCCCGCCTCATCGACGAGCGCACCAGCGCCATGTCGACGGAGCTCGACGAGAAGGGCCGCATGGTGTTCGGCACCATCGGCGGCCGCATCACCGAGCTGGCCCGCCTGTTCGACCGCGGCGGCACCGCCCTCGGCGAGGTCATCGAGCGCCGGGGCGAGAGCGTGCTCACCCGCCTGCAGCAGACCATCGCGGATGCCGAGCGGATGCTCGGCGACGGCGAGCATCGCCTGGGCCGCACCTTCGACAACCGCACCTCCGACATCGGCGCGCTGCTCGACGAGGGCGTGCGCACCGTGCACGGCCTCCTCGACGACCGCACCCGCCAGATCCGCACGATGCTCGACGGCCACGCGACGAGCCTCGTCGGGACCTTCGACGACCGCATGGGCCCGCTCCAGACCGGGCTCGCCGAGCAGGGCCGCTCGCTCACCCTCGCGGTGGAGGGCGCGCTGGCCTCGGCGTCGGGGGCCATCGAAGCCGGCACGCGCAGCGTCGCGGGGCTGTTCGACGAGCGCCTGCGCCAGCTCGACGCCGTGATCGACGGACGCGGCCGCGAGGTGGTCGAGACCGTGGACGCCCGCGTCAACGGCATCAGCCGGGTCTTCGACGAGCGCCTGCGCGTCCTCGACCAGACGGTGGACGAGCGGGCCCGCGCCGTCGCGGAAGTCCTCGACGCCCGGGTCCGCGCCTTCGACGAGACGGTGGAGGGCCGGGCCCGCGACCTCACGCAGGGGATCGAGGCCCACACCCGGTCCCTCGGCGACCTGTTCGAGGAGCGTCTGCGCACCCTCGGTGCCCTGGTGGACGGCCGCACCGCCGACCTCGGCCAGGTCGTGGATGCCCGCAGCGAGGCGTTCACGCAGCGCATCGACAGCCGCATGAAGATCTTCGCGACCCTCGTCGCCTCCCGCGGCGACGCCCTCGCGACGGCCTTCGACGACCGCCACGACGCCTTCGCGTCGCTGGTGGACGCGCGGCTCGCGAGCCTCGCCGCGGCCCTCGACGAGCGCGCCGCCACTCACGCGGCCCTGGCCAAGACGCACACCGACGCGTTCGCGCAGGCGCTGGATGCCCGCAACGCCGCGGTCGGCAGCCTCATCGACGAGCGGAGCGATGCCCTCGCGGCGGGCTTCGAGCGCCGCACGAACGCCCTCGGCGCCCTCGTGGAATCCCGCGGGGAGGCCCTGTCCCGGCGCCTGGCCGACAGCGCGGAGACCATCGTCCGCGCCATCGAGGAGCGCGGCGGTGCCCTGGTCGAGACCGTCGACGGCCGCGGCCGGGCGGTGGCCGAGACCATGGAGGGGCATGTCGAGCGCCTGCGGGCCGTGATCGACGGGCCCGTCCTGCAGCTCGCCGACAGCCTCGCGCTCCGCAGCGAGGCGATCGAGCGGGCCATCGCCGAGAACGGCACGCCGCTCGCCGAGACGCTGCGCCTGCGCACCGAGGAGCTCGTCGCCCGCTCGGCCGAGTCCGCCCAGCTCCTGCGCGATGCCGTCGAGGGCGGCGCGGTGCGGGCGATCGGCGGCCTCACGGAGACCAACGACCGCCTCCGCCGCGACCTGTCGGGGGTCCTGTCCCGCATCGACGGGGCCAACGAGGCGCTGGGTGATCTCCTCGCCCGGGCCGGCACCAACCTCGGCGCCGTGGAGCAGGGACTGGCCGGCCGCGTGCACCAGATCCAGGCCGCGCTCGGCGAGATCGCGGCCGAGACGAGCCGCGCCAGCGAGGGCGTCTCGACCCAGGTCGAGACCCTGAAAGACGTCGCGCAGGGCGCCCTGCTGCAGGCCACCGAGCTCGCGGCCGCCCTCGACGGGCGCGGGCGCAGCCTCGCCGAGCAGACCGGGGCGCATGTCCGCGCGCTCACCGCGGCGGCGGGCTCCCTCGAATCCATCGAGGGTCGTCTCGTCGCCTCGCTCTCGGAGCGGGAGGGTGCCGTCACCGCGGCGCTCGCCGGTCTCCAGGAGCGGTCCGGCCTCCTCGATGCGCGCACGGCGGAGTTCGCCCGCTCCATCGACGAGAGCCTGCGCGGTGCCGAGGAGCGCGCGCGCACCGTGGGCGCCAACCTCTCCGAGGCCGCCCGGCGGGCCGCGGCCTCCGTCGCCGCCGAGTTCGAGCGCCTGCGCACCGGCGCCGGCGCGGAGAGCGAGCGCACCACGGATGCGGTGCGCGCGGCGATCGAGGAGGCGGCGGGTCAGCTGCGCAGCGTCTACGAGGAGGCGCGCGGCGGGTTCGGCGAGTCGGTGACGACCCTGCGCTCCATGGCGGAGGCCATCCGCGGCGAGCTGGAGGCCACCCGCGCGGACCTTGCCCGTGGTGTCCTCGAGATCCCGCAGGAGACGCAGGACGCCACCGGCGAGATGCGCCGGGTGGTCGCCGACCAGATCCGGGCCCTCAACGAGCTGTCGTCCCTGGTCGCCCGCTCGAACCGCACGGTCGACGTGGTCCAGCCGCAGGCGGAGCAGCGCCGGGTCGCCGAGTCCGGGCGCTCGGGTGCCGCCGCTCTCGCCGCCCCGGCCGCGATGCCGGCACCCGCCGCGCCCGCCGCCCGGCAGGCGCCGCCGCCGCCGGCTCCGGCCCCGGTGCCGGCTCCCGCTCCTGCGCGACCGGCCCCGGCCGCGGGCTCCGGCGTGCGCATCGCGCAGGGTGCGCCGGCCGCTGCGCCCCGTGGCCCTGCGGCGAACGGGGACAAGCGGGGCTGGCTCTCCGACCTCCTGACCCGCGCCTCCCTGGACGACGAGGAGGTGCCCGCCGGAGCGCCCCAGGGGCAGGCCGCGCCGGAGGCGAGCCGCACGGCCCTCGAAACCCTGTCCTCCGATATCGGGCGGATGATCGAGCACCGCACCGCGGTGGACCTCTGGGAGCGCTATCGCCGGGGCGAGCAGAACCTGTTCGACCCGCGGATCTACACCGCGCAGGGACGGGTCACCTTCGGGGAGATCCAGCGCCGCTACCGGGCCGATGCGGAGTTCCGCCGCACGGTCGACCGCTACGTCAACGAGTTCGAGCGGCTCCTCGGGGACGTCGCCAAGAACGACCGGGACACGCGGCGGGCGGATGCCTACCTGACCTCGGAGACCGGCAAGGTCTACACCATGCTGGCCCATGCCAGCGGGCGCTTCGAGGGCGCCTGACCGACGACGGGCTGGGGCGCCCTCAGAGGAGCCCCAGCCCGACGAGTTCGCGCCTGAGCGCCTCGGGCATCTCCGCGAGGTCCCCGGCGGTCGCGCGGTCGAGATCGGCGGGGGCGTCCTTCGGGTCGAGGTAGCGCCAGCCCTGGAACGGGCGGCAGCTCCGCGGCGCGACGGCGACGAGCGCGGGGTCGAGCACGATGCGGCAGCGGGCCACGCCGTCGCTGCCGGTCACCGGCTGGAGCGCCAGGATCGCCTGACGGCAGCACAGGGTCCCCTTGATCACCCAGAAGATCGAGCCGCGCCCGGCGATCTCGGCGTGACGCTTCGGCAGCACCCGCGTGACGTGGGCGGGCGCGGGGTCGCGCCCCTCGCGCAGGGCGTCGGCCCGGAAGCGGGCCTGCCGGGATTCGAGGTCCCCGATGCTCTTCGGACCGACGCTGAGCTTGAGGAGGTGCAGGACCATCGGGAAAGCAGACGCCCTCGGGCGAGGCGGCCCGCCTCGCTGGGGCGACCCCCGGCGGGGATCGCGGCCCCGCGCCGTTAGAGCATCGGGCGCGAAAGGGGAATCGCCGCCGCGCCGCACCGGCCTGCGGCGCGACGGAGCGGCCGAGGGCCCGTCTCAGGAGAACAGCGCGATCTTTTCCTCGATGCTCAGGGCATCGATATCGGCGATCGAGAGGGCGTCGGCGAGCGGCGGCGGCTTGGACGGCAGAATATCCGCCGGCGAGACCTCGAGGACGGTCGCGGGCTCGTCCTGCTCCTCGATTGCGGTCTCGGCCGGTTCGTCCGCCGGCACCGCAGCCTCCGGAGCGGGCGCGGCAAAGTCGAGCTCCGGCTCGGCTTCGAGGGCCGACTTCTCGTCCGCGTCGGGCATGGCCGCGGGATCCGCCATGAGGTCGGCCATGGGGTCGACGTCGAAGCTCGCGGCCTCAGGCTCCTGTGCGGCGTCCGCGGCGGGAAGCTCGGCTTCGGTCGCGTCGGCGTGGACGAAGACGATGTCCTCGCAGAGCGGGACGGCACCGGTGAGCGGGCCCCGGAACGGAGCCGCCTCGGGCGTGCCGTCCATGTCGATGTAGCGGTCGACGTCGCACTGGTCGAGGTCGACCGCCCGGGCCTCGGCCTGCGGGCGGCCCGCCATCGCGTCGGGCGCGAGGGGCACGTCGTCGGCATCGCCCCAGATCGCAATCATCGCGAGGAGGCGATCCTCGAGGTAGCGCAGGGTGTGCACGATGCGGCCGGTGCGCTGGGCCGTCAGGTCCTGGAACGAGCAGGCGGTGTAGATCTGCGTGGCCCGGCGGTCGAGCTCGTCGCAGATCGCGGGCTCGGCGCCGCCCTCGCGCAGCGTCCAGGCGGCCTCCTGCACCTCCTCGGCCGCGCCGAGGATGTCGGAGGTCGCGCGCTCGGTCGCCCGCACGATGGCGTCGAGGGCCTCCGAGGCGACGCTGAGGCGGGTCTGGTCCTGGTCGGGTGCGCTGATGGCGGCGATCTCGGCCTTCGTCCGCGCGATGGCGCTCGCCATCTCCATCAGGTCGCCGCGCAGGCGCCCGACGCCTTCCAGGCCGCGCTCGCCCGACACGGCGTTCTCGATGCGGCCGATCGCCCCGAGCAGCATCTCGGTGTCGGCGGTGCGGTTGCGGCGCGCGTACTCGGCCAGGAACCAGCGCCCGCGGCTGCTCTCGGTCATCGCCGCCTCGATGGCGTCGTAGGCCGAGGGCTCGATCGTCGTCAGCGCTTGGGGGCTCGACATGCGGCGGGTCCTCAACTCGTTCTCGGCGCCCGCAACCGGTGATTTCAGGCGGACGCCGAGCCGGAACAATTTGACAGATCGGCTTTAACGCCCGCTTACGCTGCGGCCCGTTCCGCTCACGCCGCCCGCCCCGTGACCCCACCCTCAGCCCAGACCCCACCGACGCGGGCGTACCGCCTCGCGCTCCTCTACGGCGTCGTCTTCGCCGAGATCGGCGTCGCGATGCCGTTCATGCCGGTCTGGCTGGCGGGCCGGGGCCTCGACCCCCGGATCATCGGCCTGCTCGTCGCGCTGCCGATCGCCACCAAGATCGTCGCCACGGCGCCGCTGATGGGCCTGATCGACCGCGGCGTCGGCCCCCGCACGCTCCTCACCCTCGGCAGCCTCGCCCTCGCCGCCACCTACGCGCTGATGCCGGCGGCGGCGCCCCTGGGCTGGCCGCTCCTCGCCGGGCTCATCCTGCTCAACGCTGTGGCGGGCTCGCCCCTCGTCCCGAGCATCGACTACCTCACCCTCGGTGCGGTGCGCCGGCAGCCGCGCCTCGACTACGCACGCATCCGCATGGCGGGCTCGATCGCCTTCCTCGCCGCGAACCTGGTGTTCGGCGCGCTGCTCGCCCGGGTCGGCGAAGCCTTCGCGGTGCCGCTGCTCCTCACCGGCCTCGCCCTCGTCGCGAGCCTCGTGGCGGCCCTGAGCGGATCGGTGGCCGCCGAGCCGCCGCCGGTCCTGGCCGGGCGGCGGCCCGCCCTCCCCCTGAAGCTCCTGCTCTGCATCGCCGCGGCGGCGGCGATCCAGTCGAGCCACGGCGCGATCTACGCCTTCGCGAGCATCCACTGGACCCGCGCCGGCATCCCCCTCGGACATGTCGGCTCCCTGTGGGCGCTCGGCGTCGCCTCGGAGATCGTGCTGTTCGCCCTGGTCGGCCGCCTGCCGGCGCGCTGGCGGACCCCCTTCCGGCTCCTCGCCCTCGGCGGCACCGCGGCGCTCGTGCGCGCCATCGGCATGTGGCTCGTGGGCGACCAGATCGGCCCCGTCCTCGCCCTGCAATGCCTGCACGGCCTCACATTCGGGGCGACCCAGCTCGGCGCCATGGCGGCGGTGTCGGCCTTCGCGCCCGACGGTGCCCGTGGGCGCGCCCAGGGCACCGTCAGCGCCGTCAACGCCCTGGCGGGTGCCGGCTCGGCCCTCCTCAGCGGCCTCGCCTACGAGGCCGGAGGCGCCCTCGCCTTCGCGCTGATGGCCCCCCTCGCCCTCGCGGGCCTCGCCCTGACACGGCTCGCCGCCAGGGCGCCCTGAGCCGGGTCGGCGGTGGAGCGCCGGCCGGCCGCCACGCTTTGGCCACGCGACGGTGACGGAATGGTAACCGTGATCCCATCATCTCGGCGTGCAAGGGAGGCGCGGTTTCGTGCGAGCCGATCGGGCCGCCGCAAGGCAGGCCAACCCGAATGACGATGCGGCCCGGGCCTCCGCTGAGGGCGGCGGACGGGTGGCGCTCGACGGCCGCTGGACCGCGGACCAGGGTCCGGCGGTCGAGGCTGCGGCCGCGCGCATCCTGGAGCAGGGGCGCAGCGCGAGCCTCACCGTCGACCTCGCGCGGGTGATCCGCCTCGACACGCTCGGCGCCTGGGTGCTGGAGCGGACCCGCGGCGAGATCGAGGCGGCGGGCGGCCGGCTGTCCTACGCGGGGGCAGCACCCGAACACCGCATCCTCCTCGGCGAAATGGCGATCCGCAGCGACGCGCCGCCGCGCCGACCCGGCCAGAACGCCATTCTCGCCTCCCTCGACGGCCTCGGGCGGCGCGTGGTGCGCGGCGGGCACGACCTCGTCTCCGGCCTCGCCTTCCTGGGCGAGGTGATCGCGGCCTGCGGGCGGGTGGCGATGCGGCCTTCGACCTTCCGGGGCACCGCCCTCGTCAACCAGATCGAGCAGGTGGCCCTGCGGGGCGTGCCGATCATCGCCCTCATCTCGTTCCTCGTCGGCGGCATCGTCGCCCAGCAGGGCATCTTCCAGCTTCAGCGCTTCGGGGCGCAGACCTTCGTGGTCAACCTGATCGGCCTCCTGATCCTGCGGGAACTCGGGGTGCTGCTCACATCGATCATGGTGGCGGGCCGCTCGGGCTCGGCCTTCACGGCCGAGATCGGCTCCATGCGCATGCGCGAGGAGGTCGATGCGCTGCGCGTGATGGGCCTCGACCCCATCGAGATCCTGATCGTGCCCCGCATCCTCGCCCTGGTGATCGGCCTGCCGATGCTGACGCTCGTCGCATCGCTGGCCGCCCTGACCGGCGGCGGCCTGACGGCGATGCTCTACGGCGGCTTGACGGTGGAGCAGTTCCTGGCCCGCCTGCAGGTCGCGATCGGCCTGCAGCACCTCTGGGTCGGCCTCCTGAAGGCACCCTTCATGGCGCTGATCATCGGGCTCATCGCCACCATCGAGGGGTTCGCCGTAGAAGGCTCGGCCGAGTCCCTCGGTCGCCACGTCACCGCCTCAGTCGTGAAGTCTATCTTCATGGTGATCGTGCTGGACGGCCTCTTCGCGGTGTTCTTCGCCGCCATCGACTTCTGAGCCCATGACGGTGCCCGCATCCCCGCCGGACGTTCGCCCGCAGCGCGCGCCCGAGCCGATCATCCGCGTGCGCGACCTCGTCGTGGGCTTTCGCGACCGCACGATCCTCAAGGGGCTCGACCTCGACATCCGGCGCGGGGAGATCCTCGGCTTCGTCGGCCCGTCCGGCCAGGGCAAGTCGGTCCTGACGCGCACCATCCTCGGCCTCGTGCCGAAGCGCTCGGGCACCATCGAGGTGTTCGGACAGGACATGGACGGGCTCACTACGGCGGGGCGGCGGCGGGTCGAGCAGCGCTGGGGCGTGCTGTTCCAGCAGGGCGCGCTGTTCTCGGCGCTGACCGTCAAGCAGAACATCCAGATGCCGATGCGCGAGCACCTCAACCTGTCCGAGCGCCTGCTCGACGAGTTCGCGCGCCTCAAGATCGAGATGGTCGGCCTGAAGCCGGATGCCGCCGACAAGCTGCCCTCGGAACTCTCCGGCGGCATGATCAAGCGCGCGGCGCTGGCCCGTTCCCTCGCTCTCGACCCCGAGATCCTCTTCCTCGACGAGCCGACTTCCGGCCTCGACCCGATCGGCGCGGGAGAGTTCGACGAGCTCGTCGCGACCCTGAAGCAGACGCTCGGTCTCACCGTCTTCATGGTGACGCACGACCTCGACAGCCTCTACACGGCCTGCGACCGCATCGCGGCGCTGGGCGACGGGCAGATCATCGCCGAGGGGCCGATCGACGCGATGCTGGCCCACGACCATCCCTGGCTGCGCTCCTACTTCCACGGCAAGCGCGCCCGTTCCATCGTCACGGAGGCGTCGCACCATGCCTGACCGGACCGTTCGCCCGGCCCGCTCCCCGGCGGGTGCGGCCCCGCACCGCGCGACGTCCTCCCGGGCGGGACAGAGCTGAGCCATGGAAACCCGCGCGAACTACGCCCTCATCGGCGCCTTCACGATCGCGATCGTGCTCGCCGGCTTCGGCTTCGCCTTCTGGCTGAAGGGCGGATCGTCGAGCCAGGTCGCCCAGGCCGTGCGCATCGTCTTCTCCGGCAGCGTCGGCGGCCTCGCCAAGGGGTCGAGCGTCACCTTCAACGGCATCAAGGTCGGCGAGGTGACCGACGTGCGCCTGCTCCCGCAGGACCCGCGGCGGGTCGTGGCGATGGTCAAGGTCGAGCCCACGACCCCCTTGCGGGCCGACACCCGCGCCCGCCTCGATTCGGCGATGCTCACCGGCGTCTCCGTCGTCGCACTGTCCGGCGGCAACGCCGATTCGCCGGCCCTGACGCCGGGCTCGGGCGACCAGATGCCGACGATCTTTGCCGATTCCTCCGACATCCAAGACATGATGGCGGCCGCCAAGCAGATCGCGCAGCGGGCCGACGACGTGCTGCAGCGCCTGGACAAGGTCGTCTCCGGCAACGAGGGCGTCATCAATCGCACGCTCGCCAACGTCGAGTCGTTCTCGAAGACGCTGGCCGATGCCGGCCCCGCCGTGTCGGCCCTGGTGCGGGCCATCGACGGCGAGAAGCTGAACCGCGTCGTGGACAACGCCGACCGCTTCTCGGCGGCTCTGAGCCATTCCGGTCCCGACATCGAGGCAGGCCTCCACGATGCCCGCGCGCTGGCGGCTAAGCTCAGCGCCTCGGCCGACCGCATCGACGGCGTGCTGCGCGGAGCCGAGTCGTTCCTGGGCTCCGCCTCCGGCCAGAGCGGGTCGAGCACTTTCGCGGAGGTTCGCGACGCGGCGATCTCGGTGCGCGACGCGGGCCGGGCCTTCCGCACGCTGTCGGAGAACCTCGACAAGCGCACGGCCAACATCGCGACGAGCTTCGGCCGCCTCTCCGGCAGCGGCCGCCGCGAGGTCGAGGCGCTCTCGTCCGACGGTCAGCGCACGCTCAGCACCCTCAACCGGACGGTGCGGAACCTCGAGCGCGACCCGTCGCAGGTGATCTTCGGCGGCAAGCCGTCGTTGCCCGAATACAACGGTGGGCGGTAATTCCTGCCCGCCCCCCGGCCCATGTGCCGGCCCACACGGCACGTTTCGAGCTTTGCCGTAGTTATCCGTGTCTCGCGCCTGCGCGGCAGGAGATCCCGGATACCTTCATGACGCTCCGCCTCACCGCCCTCGCGCTCGTCCTCGCCGCCGCCCTCGGCGGCTGCGGCGGCGCCGCGCCCCTGACCTTCGACCTCGCGGCCCTGCCGGCCACGGGGCGAGCGGCAGCGAGCGCGCGCTCGATCGTGGTCGCCGAGCCGGTGGGCCTCCAGCCCTTCGAGGCCGACCGCATCATCGTGCGCGAGCCCGGCGGCGGCCTCTCCTTCCTGGGTGGCGGCCAGTGGGCCGACCGGCTGCCCCGGCTGATCCAGACCCGGATCATCCAGAGCCTCGAGAATTCCGGCCGCCTGCGCTCCGTCACCCGGCCGGGCGACAAGGTCGTCTCGGACTACCAGCTGATCAGCGAGATCCGGGCCTTCGACATCGCGGCCGGGTCCGGCGAGGCCGTCGTGGACATGTCCTCGAAGCTGATCGCGGAGGGCACCGGAAAGGTCGTCGCTGCCCGCGTCTTCCAGGCCCGCGTGCCCGTCAAGAAAGTCGATGCCGGAAGCGCAGCCGCGGGCCTCGACGCCGCCCTTGCGATCGTGCTGTCCGACCTCGTGCGCTGGGTGAATTCGGGGCGCTGAGCCGCCCTAGGGGCCGGGGCCCCTACTCCATCACGGCGGCCTTCATGATCACCACCATGATCGCGCGGCCGGGCGCCTCGCCGGTGCAGCGCACGGTATGGGGCCGGTCGCACCGGTAGCGAAGGGTCTCCCCCGCCCGGGCCCGCTGGACCACGCCGCCGATCTCGACCTCGAAGCAGCCCTCGCTGACCGAGAGCGATTCCACCGAGCCGCGCTGGTGAGGATCGGAGTCGAGCACCCCGCCGGAATCGGCGGAGACCTCGTACCATTGCAGCCACTCGACGGTCTTGATCCAGCCGATGATGGCGAGGCGGACGCGGCCGTCCTCGGAGACGAGGATCGGCGTGTCCGACCGCGACGACCGCTCGATGAAGGGCTCCTCGTCGCCGGTGGCGAGCACCCGCTCGATCGAGACGTCGAGGGCTTGGCTGAGGCGCCAGATGGTCGCAAGCGTCGGGTTCGTCTCGTTCCGCTCGATCTGGCTGATGATCGACTTGGCGACGCCGGACTGCTCGGCGAGTTCGGACAGCGACAGGTTGTAGGCCTTGCGAAGCCGCTGGATCGTCTTGCCGAGCTGCCCCGACAGCACCTGCGCCCCGCTCAGCAGATCCCGGCTGCGTCCCCGCTCGATCCGTTCCGCCTGATCCTGCATCGCCCCGAAATCCACGCCACCGTTCCGTTATCCGAACGATCGTACGCTAATTCAAACGCAAACACTGTCGGCACGCAAGGCGCAAAAGCGCGGCGCGAACCGGAACGTCAGCGCCAGAGGGCATGGAAATGATGCACCGGTCCGTGGCCGCGACCGATCTCGATGCGGTCGGCCGCGGCGATCGCGGCCGCGACGTAATCCTTGCCGGCGCGCACGGCGTCGACCAACTCCAATCCCCGTGCGAGTCCCGCCGCGATCGCCGAGGAGAGCGTGCAGCCGGTGCCGTGCGTGTTGCGCGTCGCGATGCGGGGCGCCGCCAGGGCGTGATGCGTGCCGTCCCGCAGCACGAGGTGGTCGATGCTTTGCGGTCCCGTGCCGTGGCCGCCCTTCACCAGGACCGCCTCCGGCCCGAGGGTGAGCAGCCGCCTCGCCTGCCCCACGGCCTCGGCGTCGTCCTGGGCGAGCGGCTCGCCCAGGAGGGCCGCGGCCTCCGGCAGGTTCGGCGTGACGAGGAGGGCCATCGGCAGCAGGCGGCCGCGCAGCGCCTCGACGGCCTCCGGCGGGATCAGCCGGTCTCCGCTCGTCGCGACCATGACCGGATCGAGGATCACCGGCAGCCCGCCGGCCTGCGCCTCCAGGCCCGCCGCAACGGTCTCGATCACGCCCGGCGTCGACAGCATCCCCATCTTCACGGAGCGGACGGCGAGGTCGCCGAAGACGCTCGCGATCTGGGCCGCCACGAACTCCGCCGGCACGGCATGGATGGCCTGCACACCGACGGTGTTCTGAGCCGTCAGCGCGGTGATGACGCTCGCCCCGTAGACGCCGAGTGCCGAGAAGGT
The DNA here is from genome assembly GCF_053346035.1 of Methylobacterium sp. A54F. Lineage (NCBI taxonomy): Bacteria > Pseudomonadati > Pseudomonadota > Alphaproteobacteria > Hyphomicrobiales > Methylobacteriaceae > Methylobacterium > Methylobacterium sp. A54F. The sequence continues at coordinate 89,668 of NZ_JBKFBF010000002.1, forward strand.
CTTGAGATCGGCCTGGATCCCGGCTCCGCCCCCCGAATCCGAGCCTGCGATCGTCACTGCGATCGGGGTCATGGCGCCCCCACCCTGGCCTGCAAGGCCCGGTCGATCCGGTCGCGGAGGTCGCGGGCGCGGGCCTCTACGTCGTCGGCTCCGAACAGCGCCCGGATCACCGCTACGCCGTCCGCCCCGGCCGCGATCACCGCGGCGGCGTTGCTCGAATCGATGCCCGCGATGGCACCCACCGGCAGGTTGCTGCCGCGGGCGAGGCGGGCCCGGAACGCGATGCGGGTGAACCCGTCGAGGCCGACCGGTGGATCCGGGTTGTCCTTGCTCGTGGTGGCGAAGACGCCGCCGATACAGGCGTAGTCCACGGGCAGCCGGTAGAGCTCGTCCGCCTGGGCGCCGGTTTTGAGGGTCAGCCCGATGATGGCCCCCTCGGGCAGGATGCGACGGGCCTCGGCCGGGTGCAGGTCCGATTGGCCGAGATGGACGCCTGCCGCGCCAGAAGCCAGGGCAAGGTCGACCCGGTCGTTGACGAGGAGGGGCGCGCGCCCCGCGAGGCCGACGAGGATCGCGCGGATCCGCGCGAGCGTCGCGCGGGCGTCGTCGATCGACTTCTCGCGATACTGCAGGAGCGTGCAGCCCCCCGCTACGGACGCCGCCGCCATCGCGGCGAGACGGGCCCCATCGCTGCCGCAGACGCCGACATCGAGGATGCCGTAGAGCCTCAGATCGACTGCCGGACCCTTCACCTGCCGAACCTCGCCCCCGCCCAACGAAAGGCCCGGGTTTGCCGGGCGGGACCGGTTTGGGGGGCAACGGGACGGATGGCAAGCCGTGGCGGCGTGCCGAAGGGATCTGCCCGGTTCTCCCGCGCGTTCCGAGACCCGCGCGTTGACGGCGAGGCCCGTCCTACGGCTAAAGCAACCTCAGCGTCGCGCGCTCGCTCGCGGCGGGGTCCGGAGAGTGCACGCGAGGATGGCGGGGATGGAGGCGCGTTCGAGCGGAGGTCCGCGCACGGTCGACAACCCCTCCGCCGTGGGCCTCGTCGCGGTGATCGTCGCCGCGACGGAGGGCGAGCCGCGCGCGCTCACCGTGCAGGTGCCCGGTCAGGCAGTCGGCCGGCAGGAGGGCCTGCCTGCGGGCCCGCTGGTGCCGGAGCACGCCACCCTGGAGCGGGGCCTGCGCGCCTGGGTCGAGCGGCAGACGCACCAGCGCCTCGGCTACGTCGAGCAGCTCTACACCTTCGGCGACCGGGACCGGCAGGCACCCGGCACCGGGAGCGTCCATTCGCTCTCCGTCGCCTACCTCGCCCTGGTCCGGGAGGAGCGCTCCGCGGGCCTCGCCGAGGCCGCCTGGCGCAACTGGTACCGCTACCTGCCCTACGAGGATTTCCGGAGCGGCCGCCCCGCGGCCCTCGACGCGATCGAGCTGCGGCTGCGCGCCTGGGCGGCGGAGCCCGCCGAGGCGAAGCTACGGCGCCTGCGCGAGGACCGGATCGGCCTTACCTTCGGGTTCGGCGGCACCTGGAACGAGGAGCGGGTGCTGGAGCGCTACGAGCTGCTCTTCGAGGCGGGCCTCATCCCCGAGGCCGAAGGCAACGAGGGCGCAGCCCGCCCCGGCGATCCGGCGGGCGTGCCGATGGCGTTCGATCATCGCCGGGTGCTCGCCACGGCGATCGGGCGCCTGCGCGGCAAGATCAAGTACCGCCCGGTGGTGTTCGAGCTGATGCCCCCGACCTTCACGCTGTTCCAGCTTCAGCGCACCGTCGAGGCCCTGTCGGGGACGGAGTTGCACAAGCAGAACTTCCGCCGCCTCGTCGCGCAGCAGGGCCTCGTTGAGGAGACCGACGCGGTCACGAGCGGCCAGGCGGGCCGGCCGGCGAGGCTCGTTCGTTTCCGCCGCGAGGTGCTGCTCGAGCGTCCGGCGCCGGGCTTGCGCCTGACGCCGACCCGGCGGGTTCCCTGAGAAGCTTCAGCCCGGCAGCTGCAAGGGCGCGGGCTTGGGCGGCGCGATGCCGGTTCTGCGCTCCAGAAGTCCCGGCGGCGGCACGGGTGCCTCGATGGTGCAGACCACGCCGCCCGGGGCGAATAGCAGCTCCACCGTGCCGGCGAGCTCCCGCGCGAGGCTGCGCTCAATCAGCCGCGAGCCGAAACCCGTGCGGGTGGGCTGCGTCACCGGCGGACCGCCCCGCTCGGTCCAGCGCAGGAACAGGCGGATCTCGCCTTCGTCGTCGCGCCGCACCGACCACGTGATGTCGACGGTGCCGCCCTCGCGGGACAGCGCGCCGTACTTGACGGCATTGGTGCCGAGCTCGTGCAGCGCCATGGCGATGGAGAGCGCGAGGCGCGGCGGCAGGCGGAGCGGCGGACCGGAGGCGCTGAACCGGGAGCGCACGCCTTCCGCGGTGTCGAGGGGGCGGATCGCGTCCGCCACCACCGTGCCGAGCTCGGCGCCCTCCCAGCTCTCCCGCGTCAGGACGTCGTGCACGCGCGCGAGGGCGAGGAGGCGCGCCTCGAAGGCGGCGCGCGCCGCGCTGGCCTCGTCGCCGTCGAGCCGGCGCAGCGACTGCCCGGCGATGGACTGGACGGTGGCCAGGGTGTTCTTCACCCGGTGGTTCAGCTCGTGGATCAGGAGCAGCAGGTGCTCCTCGGCCTGCTTCGCATCGGTGATGTCGACGTTGCAGCCGGTGTAGCCCAGGAAGGTGCCGGCGTCGTCGAGGCGCGGCACGCCCTCGCAGCGCAGCCAGCGCACGTTGCCGTCCTGATCGACCACCCGGACCTCCATCCGGAACGGGACCCGCGCCGCGAAGGCATCCGCGAAGTTCGTCGAGAATTCGTCGAGGTCCGGCGGGTAGATGATCCGGTGCCAGCCGTCGTTCGCGAGCTCCGAGGCCGGGAGCCCGAACATGTGGTCGAAATGCATGTTGGCGAAGATCACCGAGGCGTGCTCGTCGGTCATCCAGATCAGCGCCGGCGCCGAATCCGCCATGTGGCGGAACCGCGCCTCGCTCTCGCGCAGGGCCGACAGGCCGCGCCGCGTCTCGGCGAGCGCCCGGTCGCGCTCCTCGCCGCGGGTGCGCAGCCGCAGGGATGCCTCGGAAAGGACGTCGCCGAGCCGGCGGATCTCGTGCACCGGCGAGGCGACCCGCGGGATCGCCTCGCCCCGTGCGAGGGCCGGGCCGGACGCCGCGAGCTGCCGCAGGGGGCGCGACACGCGGGACCACAGGTTGACCGCGAGCGCCGAGGAGGTGGCGAGGACGAGGAGCCCGAAGCCGCCGAAGGCCCAGATCCAGCGGCGCAGGCGGGCGTCCACGAGGGCCTGCGGGATGCTGGCTCCGACCGTCCATCCGGTGAGGCGGGAGCGTGCCTCCACGACGATGACCGGGCGGCGCTGGCGGTCCTTGCCCTCCCAGACGCCTGGCGTATCGGTCTGGATCTGGCGCAGGCTGTTGAGCCGCGGCTGGCCGACCACGGAGGGGTCGGGAAGGCGCGCGAGGACGGTGCCCTCGCGATCCGAGATGCCGGTCGTCCAGCCCTCGACGACTTCGCGGGCCAGGATCGATTGCAGGCGCGCGAGCGGAGCCGCAAAGCTCAGGATGTAGCCGACCTCGCCGTCGACCTGGACCGGCACCGCGACCGCGTAGCTCGCCTGCCCGGGGGCCGCACCGGGCATCAGGCCCGACACCATGGCGCGCTGCGTGCCCGAGGTGATCTCCTTGTCGAAGGGAAGGGCCGAGATCGGCAGCGGAGCGCCCCGCTTGACGCCCGTGTTGACCACCTGCTGGCCGTCGGCCTTGCGCAGGACGATGTCGAGGTCGATCGCGTCGCGCACCAGCCGTGCCTGCGCGTCGAAGGCCTCGAACTCGCCCTCGCGCAGGCGCGGCGAGGTCGCGAGCGTCTGCAGGACCGAGACGAGGCCCGCGGTGTCGCGGTCGAGCGAGAGGGCGATTCCGCGCACGTTCTCCCGTGCGTCCTGCTCGAAGCGGGCCCGCTCCGCGGAGGCGTAGCGCATCAGCAGGATCGCGGTGAAGATCAGGCCGGGGCCGATCAGGGCCACCACGAGCGCGATCAGGTAGACCTGCGTCGAGAAGCCCCGCTGCGCCAGGCGCGGAAAGGCCCCGCGGGCGGGTGCCGCCGCGCGTTCGCCGAGCCCGTCGGGCTGTGCCGCCTGGGGATCGACCTCGCCGGTCACGGCCATGCTCGTCGGCTCGCGTGCAGCCCGTGCCGCAGATTCGGATGGATGGCGCGCATGCTCAGGTTCCGCGGGTCGGCCGGTCGATATGGCCGAGGTCCCGCCCGGGGTCGAGGCAGTCCCGGACGCGCTGCTTCAGCGCCTTCACGTCCGGAAACCCGCCGTCGCGAACGCGTTCCCAGATCGTCTCCCGGCCGACCATGACGTTGAAAGCACCCCCCTGCGCCGGGACCAGCGCCACCTCCCCGAGGTCGTCCCGGAAGGTCGACAGGAGTTCCTGCGCCATCCAGGCTGCCCGCAGCAACCAGTTGCACTGGGTGCAGTAGGTGATGGCGACCCGCGGCTTGCCCGGCGTGGTCTGGGGCGTCTCTTCCATGGGTTCAAAGCGCACCGAGCCCCTTCCCTTGTCAACCGGGCGCGGGCCGATTGCGGCCGTGCTGGCGCGGCGCGGAGCCTGATCACACGGGCAGGCTGGCCTGCGCCTCGGGTGCGGGGGCCAGCTCCGTTCCGGTTCGCAGGGCGAGCTGCTGGCGGGCGGTGTAGCGGATATCGGCGTCGTAGCCGCCGCGCTCGATGACGCTCCGCACGAAGGCGTCGCTCATCGCGTCCCAGCGGCGCCCCCGGTTCTCGCCGAAGGTGACGCGCGGCAGCAGCGCGGGCGCCCTCGTCCAGGCGATCAGCGTGGCGATCTCGGCCTCCCGCAGCATCTCCCGCAGGAGGTGGGCGCTCACGTAGGCGTCCGGCCCGGCCCGGTGGGCCGGCAGCCCGGCTGCCTGGTCGAGGCCAGCGGGGCGGCGGGCGTATCGCAGGGCCTGGTTCGCGTGCGAGGGCTCGTCCGGCCACAGCCGCAGGGCGCATTTGTAGGTGCAGATCCAGGGTACGCCGCCCGTGAGCGCGCTTCGGCACCAGCGCCGCTCGAAGGCGGCCCGGTGGGCGGCGAGGGCAGTGAGCGGCCGGCCGGGCGGACGCAGGATGCCGGGTGCGGTCTCCATCCAGGGCGGCGCGCCGGCCACGTGCTCGTCGAGGATGTGATGCACCGCCTGCGTCCGGGCCGGGATGGGGCGCTGCGGGTCGACGTAGCGCGCCCCGCGCTCCGGCCCCACCTGCCAGGTTCCCGCGCGGCACTCGACGTCCTGCCAGCCGATCTCGATGACGGCGTCGCTCCGGAGGCGCGAGCCGGTGGTCTCGAGGTCGACGACGCGGATGACGGCGGTGGGATCGGGCAGCATCTCGGCCCGATATGGCGCGAGCGCCCGGCCGCCGAAACGGCGGAGGCTGCAAAGCCGCGCACCCATGCCTATCTGTCGCACGACGACAGGGCCAAGCTGCGGCCACGAGGAGCGCGTCCACCATGTCCCACAGCTTCGTCATGCCGCGCCGGACACCGCTGGCGGCCCGGATCTTCGGCGCGTTCGTCGCGGCCCTGTTCGCGTCCTGCCTCTCAGGGTGCGGCGCGATCAACCGGGTCCCGACGCTGGAGGAGCAGGCGAAGTCCGCCTGGAGCCAGGTCCAGAACCAGTACCAGCGGCGGGCCGACCTGATCCCGAACCTCGTCGAGACCGTGAAGGGCTACGCCCAGCAGGAGAAGGACGTGCTGACGGGCGTCGCCGAGGCGCGCGCCAAGGCGTCGAGCATCCAGGTCGATGCCGGGACGGTGAGCGATCCGCAGAAGTTCAAGGCCTTCCAGGACGCGCAGAACCAGCTCTCGGGCGCGCTGGGCCGCCTCCTCGTGACGGTCGAGCGCTACCCGGACCTGAAGTCCAACCAGAACTTCCTGGCCCTGCAGTCGCAGCTCGAAGGCACCGAGAACCGGATCGCCGTCGCGCGGCGCGACTACATCGGGGCCGTGCAGGCCTACAACACCGAGATCCGCACCATTCCGGGTCGCTGGATCGCGGGCTGGTTCTACCCCGAGTCGAAGCCGATGGAGACGTTCACCTCGACGCCGAACGCCGACCGGCCGCCGAACGTGAAGTTCTAGGCGCGGATCGCCGCGGGTGCCCGCGATGACCGGCGGCGTCCTGCGTCGCTGCTTCGTGCTCCTCATCCTGCTCGGCGTCGCCGGCGGCGCCGCGGCGGAGCTCGCCCTGCCGGCGCTCACGGGGCGCGTGGTCGACGGCGCGGGCCTCCTCGACGCCGCGACCCGCGAACGGCTCGACGCGAAGCTCAAGGCCTACGAGGACAAGACCTCCGACCAGGTCGTCGTCGCGACCGTGAAGAGCCTCCAGGGGACCACGGTCGAGGATTTCGCCAACCGCCTGTTCCGGGCCTGGGGGCTCGGCAGCCGCAAGAACGACAACGGCGTGCTGCTCCTCGTGGCCCCGTCCGAGCGCAAGGTCCGCATCGAGGTGGGCTACGGCCTCGAAGGGGCGCTGACCGACGCTCTGTCGAAGGTCATCATCACGACGGCGATCGCCCCGCGCTTCAAGTCCGGGGACTACGGCGGCGGGATCGAGGCCGGGCTCGACGCGATCCTGTCCATCCTGGGCGGTGACGCCGAGACGTGGCATCGCCGCGCCGAGGTCCGCAACGACGAGGCCGACCCGGCCCAAGTGATTGCGACACTTCTCGTTTTCATCGTCATCGTCTTCGTGTTCTGGCGCATGAGCGGCGGCCGCAGGGGTCGGCGCGGCGGCGTGATCGTGCTGCCGGGCTCCTTCGGCGGCGGATGGAGCGGCGGCGTCTCCGGCGGCTACGGCGGCGGTTCGGGGGGATTTTCCGACAGCGGTTTCTCGGGCGGCGGCGGGTCGTCCGGCGGCGGGGGGGCATCCGGTGACTGGTGAGCCCGTCCGCCTGTCCGAGGCAGCGCGCGCCGGCATCGCGGCCGCGATTGGCCGGGCGGAGGCCGGGACCTCCGCCGAGATCGTCGTGATGGTGAGCGCCCGGGCGGCGCGCTACCGCAAGGTCGCGCTCCTCGTGGCGCTCCTGGGCGGCCTGGCGCTGCCCTGGGCGCTCCTGTGGCTGACCGCGCTCAGCACTGCCGCGATCCTGCTGGCGCAGGCCGGCGCGGTGCTGGCGATCCTGCTCGTGTTGCTCCACGAGGGCCTGCGCCTCGCCTTCGTGCCGCGATCCCTGCGCCGCAGCCGGGCCGCCGATGCGGCGCGGCTCGCCTTCTGGACCCGCGGGCTCACCCGGACGCAGGGTCGAACCGGGGTGCTGATCTACCTCGCGGCGGCCGAGCGGCACGCCGAGATCGTTGCCGATTCGGGGGTGCTGGCGCGGGTCGGCCCGGAGCCCTGGACGGCGGTCGTCGCCGACCTGATCGAGGCGCTGCGCCGGGGCGAGGACGAGGCCGGGCTGGTGCGGGCGGTGGAGGCGCTCGGCACGATCCTGGCCGGGGTGCTGCCCGCCGGGGCGGCGAACCCGGACGAGCTGCCCAACAGGGTGATCATCGAGTCCGACTGAGGGCGGACAACCCTGTCCGGCGCGTGTCCGGGCGGTGTCCGGCGGCTGTCCGGCGGCTATCCGGGGCGACGGGGGTCAGCCGCCCGTGACGCTCATGTGCCGGGGCACCGCCGCCGGACGGGCCCGCTCGATGATGAAGTCGTGACCCTTGGGCTTGCGGGCGATCGCCTCCACCACGGCCGCCGTGACGAGGGCGTCGTCGGGGGAGGCGCGCAGGGCGGCGCGCAGATCGGCGGCATCCTCCTGGCCGAGGCACATGTACAACTTGCCCGTGCAGGTCAGGCGCACCCTGTTGCAGCTCTCGCAGAAATTGTGCGTCAGCGGCGTGATGAAGCCGAGCCGGCCGCCGGTCTCCTCGACCCGGACGTAGCGGGCCGGGCCGCCGGTGCGGTCGGGCAGCGGTGTCAGGGTGTAGCGGCTCTCAAGGCGCGCCCGCGCCACGGAGAGCGGCAGGAACTGGTCGGTGCGGTCGCCCTCGACCTCGCCGAGGGGCATCACCTCGATGAGGGTCATGTCCATGCCGAGCCCGTGGGCCCAGGCGATCATCCCGGCGATCTCGTCCTCGTTGACGCCCTTCAGGGCGACGGCGTTGATCTTGACCTTGATGCCGCTCGCCCGGGCGGTGGCGATGCCGTCGAGCACGGTTTGCAGGTCCCCGCGCCGGGTGATCGCCCGGAACTTGTCCTGATCGAGCGTGTCGAGGGAGACGTTGATCCGGCGCACCCCGAGGGCGGCGAGCTCCGGGGCGAAGCGGCCGAGCTGCGTGCCGTTGGTGGTGAGGGTCAGCTCGTCGAGCGCGCCGGTGTCGAGGTGGCGCGAGAGGCGGCGGAACAGGTGCATGATGTCGCGCCGCACCAGCGGCTCGCCGCCCGTGATGCGCAGCTTGCGCACGCCGCGGGCGATGAACACGCCGCAGAGCCGGTCGAGCTCCTCCAGGGTCAGCAGGTCGCGCTTCGGGAGGAAGTTCATCTCCTCCGACATGCAGTAGACGCAGCGCAGGTCGCACCGGTCCGTGACGGAGATGCGCAGGTAGGTGATCGCCCGCTGGAACGGGTCGATCAGCGGCGCGACGGAACTCTGCGTCCCTGAACTTTGGGCCTCGGTGCGGGGACCCCACATGCGCGACTCTGCACTCGGGTGTGACGGGGTTTCTGCGGGACGGTCGGGTGACGAACCTAGCATGGCACCGCATATGAGGCGTAGCCTCCCCGCGAGCAAGCGCGGGGGATAGGGCGGGAGCCGGACGAATGAGCACGGAATGCTGGCCGACCGAGATTCGGCTGTCGGGTGACAAGCGCGTCCTCGAGGTCGCCTTCGAGGATGGCGGGCGCTTCGCGCTGCCGGCCGAGTACCTGCGGGTGTCGAGCCCCTCCGCCGAGGTGCAGGGGCATTCGCCCGCGGAGCGCAAGGTGATCGGCGGCAAGGCCGAGGTGATGATCCTCGCCGTCGAGCCGATCGGCAACTACGCGGTGAAGCTGCGCTTCGACGACATGCACGACACCGGCATCTACGGCTGGGACTACCTGCACGCCCTCGGGCGCGACCAGGCGAGCCGCTGGGCCACCTACCTCACCGAGCTGGAGGAGCGCGGCCTCGCCCGTGCCCCGACCCGGGGGGCCGCGAAGGCCTCGGGCGGGTCCTGCGGCAGCGGGTGCGGCTGCCACTGAGCCGGAACGCGAAGGGGCCGGCGTCGCCGCCGGCCCCCCGCAACTCACCGAACGATCGACGCCTCAGCGCTGGACCACCACCCGGGTGCCGACTTTGGCGCGGGTGTAGAGGTCGGTGACGTCCTCGTTGGTCATGCGGATGCAGCCCGACGACACGGCGGTGCCGATTGTCTCCGGCTCGTTGGAGCCGTGGATGCGATAGATCGAGCCGCCGAGATACATGGCGCGGGCGCCGAGCGGGTTCTCCAGGCCGCCCTTCATGTAGCGCGGCAGGTCGGGCCGGCGGCGCAGCATGGTGGCCGGCGGGCGCCAATCCGGCCACTCCCGCTTCATCGTGATGGTCTGCACGCCGCCCCAGGTGAAGCCCGGGCGGCCGACGCCGACGCCGTAGCGCAGCGCCTGGCCGTCGCCGAGCACGTAGTAGAGGCGCCGCTCGGCGGTCGACACCACGATCGTGCCGGCACCGTAGGGCCCGGCGTAGGCGACGGTCTCGCGCGCGATGGCCGACATCTGCGGCACCGCGGAGGCCATCGGGTCGGCCGTGTTGAGGGACGCGTTGGCGGTGGGCACGGCGACCGCCTGGGGACGCACGCGGACGCTGAGCGCGTTGTCCAGCGGCTGGCGCGTCAGCGGATCGATCTCATAGGCGAGTGCGGGCGAGGCCCACGCGGCAGCCGCGCAGACGAGCCCCACGAGTGCGGGAGCGGAACGACGCATCGAAGCCTCTCAAAGACAGGCGGAATCAATGAAAACGCGGGATTGGAACTCGGGGCACGATGCCGTGCCATGCGTCGCCAAGGGGTAAACGTCGGGGCGTCAAAGCCAAGCCTAAAACCCGCGGGATCGGCGCTTCGAACCGCTCCGTGACCCTGTGGCCACACTGTGGCAGCTTTGCCGTAGATTCCGCGCGCTTTCGCGCTAGCTCATGGATTTCGCGAGGGAATTCGACTTGCTCGCTCCGGCGCGCCGGGGCGGTTTCGTGGCGAGATGCAGGTGGCTCGGAGGCGGGGCCCAGTGGAATGCCCGGGCGTTCGATGCCGTGTGCGGACGGCATATCTGCATTCAATATCTGGTCGACCAAAGCGACGAAGACGATTAGGGTCGTCCGGCCCGTTCCCTGAGACTGCGGGCCACCTCTACAGCGCGCTCCACGCAGGTCGGGAGCGCGTTCTTCTGCGGAGCGCCCGGCGAGGCGGCTCTGGTATCGGCGAGGATGCGTGGTCCGGTTGGTACCTCGGATCGTCGGACGGGGGCTTCGACCATCGACCATCGACCGTCGCCACCCCTGCCCGCCGTGATCCTATCGCGATCGAGCGACCTTCAAGGAGGGCTCCAGCGGCTGCGCGATCCCTGGAGGCCTCCTTCGAGGCCCCCTTGCGGGGGCACCTCAGGATGAGGTGGGTGGGTTGGAGAAGCCCTGTGCTGGCCCGTCCCCCAACCGCGACCTCATCCTGAGGTGCGCAGCGAAGCGGAGCCTCGAAGGAGGCATCCAGGGATCTCAAGATCAACCGGAAGGCGCCTTCGCGCGCCCCGGCACGGCTCGGCGCCTTCCGCAGGGCTCACCTCGGGTCCGCAGGCATGGTCCCCGCCCGGCGACCCGCTCAGGCCTCGTCCAGGCCGAGGTCGATGATGGCGGCGCTGTGGGTGATCCAGCCGCAGGAGATCAGGTCGACCCCCGTGGCCGCGACGGCGCCGACCGTCTCGCGGTTGATGCGCCCCGACGCCTCGGCGATGGCCCGGCCGTCGATCATCGCCACCGCCCGGCGGAGCTGGTCCGGGCTCATGTTGTCGAGGAGCACCGCGTCGGCGCCGACCGACAGCGCCTGGTCGAGCTGCTCCAGCGTGTCCACCTCCACCTCGATCTTCACGAGGTGGCCCGTATGGGCGCGGGCGCGCTCGATCGCGGGCACGATCCCCCCCGCCACGGCGACGTGGTTGTCCTTGATCAGCACCGCGTCGTCGAGGCCGAAGCGGTGGTTGGAGCCGCCGCCGGCGCGCACCGCGTGCTTCTCCAGGGCGCGCAGGCCCGGCGTGGTCTTGCGCGTGCAGACGATCTTCGCCCTGCCGTGCGGCCGCGCGGCCTCGACCAGTCCCGCGGTCGCGGTCGCGACGCCGGAGAGGCGGCAGAGCAGGTTCAGGGCGACCCGCTCGGCGGTCAGAATCGCGCGGGCGGGGCCCGCGAGGCGGATCACCACGTCGCCCGGCGCGACGGGGCTCCCGTCCGGACGCTCGACGCTGACCCGGACGGCGGGATCGATCAGCCCGAAGGCGATGGCCGCCGCGTCGGTGCCCGCGACGACGCCCTCCTGGCGGGCGGCGATGACCGCGTCGAGGGTGGCCGTCGCCGGCACGATGGCGTCGGTGGTGATGTCGCCCGCCCGCCCGAGGTCCTCCAGGAGGGCGGCGCGCACGATCGGCTCCACGAGGAGCCGCGGCAGGGGCAGGAGGGCGTCGCGCATGGGGTATCCTGCTGTCAGGGCGTGAGGGCGGGCTCGGCCCGCTCCGCATCGGACTCGACGCCAATCTCGGCGCCAGGCTCGGCGCAAGGCGTCTCGCTGTGGCGCGGGGTCGCCGCGGACGGGAAGTCCGAGCGCCAGTGCGCGCCGCGGCTCTCCTCGCGGGACAGGGCCGCCTCGGCGACCAGCAGCGCCACGAGGGCGGCGTCGTCGGCCATTGCGCGGGGCCGCAGAGCCGCCACCGCCTCGGCGAGGCCGGCGGCGTCGCGCACCACGCCGACCCGGCGGTCCATCAGGCCGCGGATCGCCGCGAGGTCGCTTCGCGCGGCGGGCCGTGGGGCCGTCGAGACGATCGGCGCGGGCGGGGGCGCGTCGAGGCCGTCGGCGATCCAGGCCGCGTAGGCGAGCGCTTCGAGGAGCGAGTTGCTGGCGAGGCGGTTCGCGCCGTGCAGCCCCGTCGAGGCGACCTCGCCGCAGGCGTAGAGGCCCGGCACCGAGCTCGCCCCGGTGGCGTCAACGCGGATGCCGCCCATGTGGTAGTGGGCCGCCGGCCGCACCGGGATCGCCTGCTCGGCCGGGTCGATCCCGGCCGCCGCGCAGAGGGACGCGACAGTGGGGAAGCGGGTCGGCATCCGCCGCCCCAGGCTGCCGCGTGTGTCGAGGAAGACGCGGCGCCCGCGGGCGACCGCCCCGAAGATCGCGCGCGCCACCACGTCCCGCGGGGCGAGGTCGCCGCCGGTGATGCCGGCCATGACGGGCTCGCCGAGATCGTCGACGAGCCGCGCGCCCTCCCCCCGCAGGGCCTCGGTGGCGAGCGGCATCGGGTCGGCGCCCACCGCGATCGCGGTCGGGTGGAACTGCACGAATTCGAGGTCGCGCAGGACCGCGCCGGCCCGTGCCGCGAGGGCGAGACCGCGGCCGGTGGCGCCGCGCGGGTTGGTGGTCGCGGCGTAGAGCGCGCCGAGGCCGCCGGTGGCGAGCACCACGGCCCGGGCCGGGAGGCGGAAGGGCTCGCCGTCCCGCTCGCAGACGAGGCCCGCCACGGCGCCGTTCTCGTCGCGCAGGAGGTCGCGGGCGGAGGCCTCCACCACCTCGATCGAGGCGGTGCGCTGCACGGCCCGGATCAGGCCTTCGAGGACGAAGCGCCCGGTGGCGTCGCCGCCGGCCCGCACGATCCGGCGGCGCCCGTGCGCCGCCTCGAGGCCGAGGGCGAGGGCGCCCGCCTCGGTGCGGTCGAACCGGATGCCCTGCTCCAGGAGCCAGCCGATCAGGCCGGGGCCGGCGGCCGCGACGCGAAGCGCCACCGCCGGATCGGTGAGGCCGGCGCCCGCCGCGCAGGTATCGGCGGCGTGGAGCTCCGGCGCGTCGTCCGCGCCGATGGCCGCGGCGATTCCCCCTTGCGCCCAGCCCGTGGCGGTGCCGAGTCCGAGGGACCCCTCCGTGACGAGGGTGACGGGCCGGGGGCTGAGCCGCAGGGCGGTGGCGAGGCCGGCGACGCCGGACCCCACCACCACCACGCGGTCGGCCGGGTTGCGGCAGAGGGCGTTCATCGGGTCTTGACCGCGAGCATGCGCTCGACCGCGGCGCGCGCCCGGTCGGCGAGCGCCGGGTCGACGGTGACCTCCTGGGTCATCGTCTCCAGCGCGAAGCGGATGTTCTTCAGGCTCATGCGCTTCATGTGCGGGCACATGTTGCAGGGCTTGATGAACTCGATGTCGGGGTTCGCCGCCGCGATGTTGTCGGCCATCGAGCATTCCGTGACGAGGACGACCTGGGGCGGGCGCTTCCGCTCCACGAAGTCCATCATCATCGCGGTCGAGCCCGAGAAGTCCGACTCCGCCACCACCTCCGGCGAGCATTCGGGGTGCGCGATCACGGTGACGCCCGGATAGGCGTCGCGCACCTCGCGGATGTCGGCCGGGGTGAAGCGCTCGTGCACCTCGCAGTGGCCGGCCCAGGTCAGGATCTCGATCTCGGGGAGCGCCGCCTGGACGTTCTGGGCCAGGAACTCGTCCGGGATCATCAGCACGCGGGGCGCACCGAGGGAGCGGATCACCTCGACGGCGTTGCCCGAGGTGCAGCACAGGTCGGATTCGGCCTTCACGGCCGCCGAGGTGTTGACGTAGGTCACCACCGGCACGCCGGGGTAGCGGGCGCGCAGGGCCCGCACGTCGGCCGCTGTGATCGAATCGGCCAGCGAGCAGCCCGCCCGGTCGTCGGGGATCAGCACGGTCTTGCCCGGGTTGAGGAGCTTGGCGGTCTCGGCCATGAAGTGGACGCCGGCGAGCACGATCACCTCGGCCTCCACCTTCGCGGCCTCGCGGGCCAGCGCCAGGCTGTCGCCCACGATGTCCGCCACCGTGTGGAAGATCTCGGGCGCCTGGTAGTTGTGGGCGAGGATCACGGCGTTGCGCTCGCGCTTCAGCCGCAGGATCGCCTCGATGTCGGGCGCCATGGCGGGCCACTCGATCGCCGGGACGTGGCGGCTCACCCGCGCGTAGATCTCGGGCAGCGGGAGCGCGCCGGGTGCTTCGAGAGGCGTGCGGGCCCGGGTCAGCGGGAGCGTGGTGGCCGCCATTGCGTCCTCCTCATTATGCTCACTTTGAGCATTGTGCCGCCTAACTTAGGCGCGCTCGGGCCTCCTGTCCAGATATGCTGAGACTGAGCATAACATTTTGCGGCGCGATGTTTTGGTGTGCGCCGCACCCTCGGGCCCGGGGCCGGCGCGGCCGCGCATCGCCGCGGACCCCCAGCACTGCGGGCGCCGCCGGAGACTGCATCGCGCGTAACCTATGTTGATGCGGCCCGCCCCGCGCCACGCGAGAACCCATCGGGAACGTTTAATCCTCGGCGTTCCCGAGCATTCTCCAGCAATCGATCGGGCCTCGATGACGGACAAGAAGGCATCGCCTGCTGCCGGGGCGGCGACCGTGCCGATGCTGTCGCGGTCCATCCGCGATCACCTCGGCCGCGGCCTCGAAGACATCTACGCGACGCTCAAGGTCACGCCGCCGCCGGACCGCATGGCCGAGCTGATCGCGCGGATCGACGCGGCGATCGGCGAGCTTCACGGCCAGGACGAGCGGGCCTTCCGCGCGGGGCTGCTGGAGGCCTCCGCGAGCCTGCACAACTTCGCCGTCTCCCTGACCCGCAACCCCACCACGGCCGACGACCTCGTGCAGGACACGATGCTGCGCGCCTGGCGCAGCCGGGGCAGCTTCAAGCCGGGCACGAACCTCGGCGCGTGGCTGTTCACGATCATGCGCAACGCCTTCTACAGCGAGCATCGCCGCCGCGCCCGGGAGGTGACGGACACGGACGGGGAGCACGCCCGCCGCCTCGCCACCGTGCCCGAGCAGGGCGGCCACCTCGACCTGCAGGACGCGCGCGCCGCCCTCGACCAGCTCCCCTCCGCGATGCGCGAGGCGCTGATCCTCGTGGCCGTCGAGAACGTCTCCTACGAGGAGGCCGCCGTGATCCTGAACTGCCGCATCGGCACCGTGAAGAGCCGGGTCTGGCGGGCCCGCGACCAGCTCGCCCACCTCCTCGGCTACACGGCCACCGAGGTCGGCGCGGACCACCTCACCCTCTCGGTCGTGGCGGGCGGCCCCCTCGCCATGGAATCCTGAGGCGCGGTTGACGCGGGGGCGCAGGCCGGCGGTAATCCCGAGGCCCGCTGAGAGCCCCGAGCCCGCCCCGTGTCCGACCCCGTCCCGCCCCGCTTCAACGCCGCCCGCCACTGCCTCGCCGAGAACGCCGCGCGCCACCCCGACAAGCCCGCGCTGATCCTGGCGGGCCCCGAGGGCGAGGTGGCGCGCCTGAGCTTCGGCGAGGTCGACCGGGCCGTGCGCGGCATCGCGGCGGGCCTTCTCGCGATGGGCCTGCGCGCCGGCGACCGGGTGATGATCCGCCTCGGCAACGAGCCCGACTACGTCCTCGTCTACTTCGGCGCGCTCGCCGCCGGCCTCGTCGCCCTGCCGGCCTCGCCGCAGCTCACCGAGGCGGAGGCCGCCTTCCTGATGGAGAATTCAGGCGCGGGCGCCGTGGTGGTCGGCGCGGGCTCCGCGCTCGATCCGGGCGCCCTCGGCGGCCGCCTGCGGCTCGGGCCCGAGGACGTCGCCGCCCTGAAGGCCGCCGCGCCCGCCCTCGGCTACGCCGACACGGCGGCCGACGACCCCGCGACCCTCGTCTACACCTCCGGCACCACGAGCCGCCCGAAGGGCGTGCTGCACGCGCACCGGGCGGTCTGGGGGCGGCGCCCGATGCACGCGCACTGGCTCGGGCTCACCGGTACCGACGTGATGCTGCACGCCGGCACCATGAACTGGACCTACACCCTCGGCGTCGGCATCACCGACCCCTGGTCGGTCGGCGCCACCACGGTGCTCTACGACGGCCCGCGCGACCCCGGGATCTGGCCCCGGCTGATCGACGCGCACGGCGCCACCCTGTTCGCCGCGGTGCCGACCGTGTTCCGCCAGATCCTCAAGTACGCCGACCCCGCGGGGCTCGCGATGCCGAGCCTGCGCCACGGCATCACGGCGGGCGAGGCGCTGCCGCCCGACCTCCTCGCCGCCTGGGCGGCGGCCACGGGGCGCCCGCTCTACGAGGCGCTCGGCATGAGCGAGGTCTCGACCTACGTCTCCACGGGCCCGACCGTGCCGGTGCGCCCCGGCTCGCCGGGCAAGCCCCAGCCCGGCCGGCGCGTGGCGATCCTGCCCGTCGAGGGCGTGGCCGAGCCGCTGCCGCCCGGCGAGACCGGCCTCCTCGCCGTCCACCGCTCGGAGCCGGGGCTGATGCTCGGCTACTGGAACCGCCCCGAGGAGGAGCGCCAGGTGATGCGCGGCGACTGGTTCGCGGGCGGCGACCTCGCGCGCCTCGACGCGGACGGCTACCTCTGGTTCGAGGGCCGCAACGACGACCTGATGAACGCCATGGGCTACCGCGTCTCGCCGAACGAGGTCGAGGGCGTGCTGGCCGAGCACCCGGACGTGGCGGAGGTGGGCGTCGCGGAACTGCGGGTGCGCGCCGACGTGTCGGTCGTGTGCGGCTTCGTGGTGCCCCGCGAGGGCGCCGCCGAGGACGCCGAGGCCCTCCTCGCCTGGTGCCGCGAGCGGCTCGCCGCCTACAAGGTGCCGCGGGAGATCCGCTTCCTGGCGAGCCTGCCGCGGACGCCGAACGGCAAGGTGCAGCGCAAGCGCCTCGGCGCGGCGGCGGAACTTGTCGGCGCCGACGCGCCCCGATAAGCGGCCCCCATGCCCGCGCTGCCGCTCTCCGTCTTCATCATCGCCAAGAACGAGGCGGACCGCATCGGCGCCACCATCCGCGCGGTGCGCGACCTGACCGACGACCTCGTGGTCGTCGATTCGGGCTCGCAGGACGGCACGCAGGCGCTCGCCGAATCGCTCGGCGCCCGGGTGATCCACAACCCCTGGCCCGGCTACGGCCCGCAGAAGCGCTTCGCCGAGGAGCAGTGCCGCCACGTCTGGCTCCTCAACGTCGACGCCGACGAGGTGGTCCCGCCCGACCTCGCCGCCCGCATCCGCGCCCTGTTCGCGGCCGGCGAGCCGAGCCGCCCCGCTTGGCGCATCGGCATCGCCGAGATCTTCCCGGGCGAGCGGCGCCCTCACCCCCTCGCCTACACGCTGACGCCGGTGCGGCTCTACCGGCGCGACCGGGGCCGCTACTCGCCCTCCCCCGTCCACGACCGCGTCGACCTCGAGCCCGGCATCGTGCCGGGGCGGCTCAAGGGCGTGATCCACCACTTCTCGGTGCGCTCGCTCGGCGACCAGCTCGACAAGCTGAACCGCTACTCCGACCAGCAGGCGGACGACCTCGCCGCCCGCGGCGTCGCGATCCCGAGCTGGCGCGTCTTCGTCGAGCTGCCGGGCAACTTCCTGAAGGCGTATCTGGGCCGCCGCCACTTCGTGCGGGGCGTCTACGGCTTCCTCACCGCCATGAACTACGCCATCTCGCGCCACCTGCGCGTCGCCAAGCACTACGAGCGCCGCACCCGCGGCACGCCCGCGCCCGACGCCACGAGGGCCCCGAACTCGCGTTGACGCTGCCGAGCCCCAGGGTGGGCTGGGCGTCTCGTGACACGGGATGACGGCGGTGCCTGTCCGCCCCCAACCCCGTCATCCCGGGGCGCCGCAGGCGAGCCCGGGATCCAGACCCGCCGAGGCGGCAGGACAAGACACCGTCGGCGGCTCTGGATTCCGGGCTCCGCTGCGCGGCCCCGGAATGAGGGCGGTGGGGGCCGGGACCGGGGGACCCGGCCTCGACCCGGGTTCGGAACTCTGGCGCCCCCACGAAGCGGGTTGACCCGCCCGGGGCGAGCTTCTAGACGCAGAGAGCGTGGAGACGTGGCCGAGCGGCTGAAGGCACTCGTTTGCTAAATGAGCATACCCAGAAATGGGTATCGAGGGTTCGAATCCCTCCGTCTCCGCCACTCGATTGTGTAAGTCCTGAAATCTAAAGCTTTTTCGGGTCGGGCCGTGCCCGATTGAGGCAAGACCCTGCGCTTGCTCGCTGATCTACTGCGCGAGGCCTCGTAAAGCCTCCTGCCGCGAATCCCCCGCCTCCCTCTACCCCGACACGGGACGCGCCACGCCGATCGGCGCCGGCTCCGCCGCCGGCCTGCCGCGGTCCGCCCCGCGCGAGCGCAGCGCGAAGGCGCGGGTGTTCCAGGTGGTCACGGCGACCTCCGAGACCAGGAGGCCGATGAGCGCGTAGGCCGAGGGCAGGGTCAGCAGCAGCGGGATCATCACCAGGAAGCCGAGGCCGGCGCCGATGGCGGCGCCCGTGGCGATGACGCGGAACTGGGCCGCGGCCTCCAGGAAGGCGCGGGGGATCGCGTAGAGGAGCGACACCGTCACGATGCTCCACACGCCGAGGCCGATGCCGTTCATCGGCTCGTGGGCGAAGCGGCCCTTGAACAGCACGTGCTCGATGAGCGGCAGCGCCGTCCACATGGCGAGGCCGTAGACGAGGCAGCCGCCCGCGATGGTGACGGTGCTGCGCACCACGAGCCGCCGGGCCGCCCGGAGCTTGTTGTCGGCGAGCAGCCCCGTGATCTCGGGCAGGACGGCGTTGGTGAGCGCGTTCGTGGGGATGCGGAGCGGCGCGAACAGCACGAGGGTCGCGGCGATCGGCGCGTAGGCCGCCGGGCCGGCGATCAGCGCGAAGAGCAGGGTCAGCCCCTGGCCCTGGACGTTGATGCTGGTGATGCCGACGAGCGACCAGACGAGCGTCGGCCAGATGGCGAGGTAGCGCCGCCAGACCGGCGGGCGGAACGACAGGCGTACCGGCTGGCCGAGGGCGACGAGCGCCACCACGATGCCGATGGCGTGGGCCGCCGCCACGGAGACGAAGGCGAGTTCGAGCACCGCCAGCCCCGCACCGTGGATCAGCAGGCCCCCCAGCACCGTGCCCGTGACCGCGTAGACCATGTCGCTGAGGCCCGCGATGGTCGAGCCCTTCCGGGCCAGCAGCACGATGCGCAGGTAGCTCCGGAACGCGTAGAGGCCGACGAAGGCGCCCCCCGCCAGGGCGCCCCAGGGGCCCAGGGCGGGGATCAGCACGAGGCTCACCGCGACGACCATCAGGGTCGCGACGAGCGTGGCGCCGGAGCCGAACGAGACGTCGTAGCCCCGTTCCGCCGGCCGGCCGACGCTGCGGGCGAGGAACAGGGTCGCAGGCACCGCCACCAGCGCGCGGATGTAGGTGATGCCCACGGCGCCGATGGTGAAGACGATCGCGAACAGGCCGTAATCGTGCGCGCTCAGTTCGCGCACCAGCACCACGTTCAGCAGGAAGTGGAACAGGCTCTGGACCAGCTCGCCGGACAGGATCACGGCGAAGCGTCCGCCGAAGCGGCTCAGGGGCGGCATCCTCACGCCGGAACTCCCGGGCTGTGGTGCGGACGGGTCGTCATGGCGCTCTCCGGGGCCGGGCGGAACGCGCGCATCCCGCGGTTCCGGCCGATGATCGCACTCGCAAGTGATCGTTAGCGAAGGTCAAGTCAACCTGTCCTTGCAATTGCAGGGCCGGTCTGTCCGAGAGCACGACTTGCCTCCGCAAGACCTCGGACTGTCTCAGAACGGGAGCGTGCTCCGAAAATGAAACACTTCAGAAGCAATTGGCCGATCCTAGTCTGGGCCACAACGCACGAGGCCGCCGGGACGGCGCTCGGGCCAGCGGAAGATCGCGCGCATGGCTAACGCCGTCCAGGCCTCGACGATGAAAGTGCGTTGCCGGCCGATTGCCGCGGGCGACCGCGACGGGCTCGCCGCCCTGCTGGCCCGGGGGTTTCCGGCCCGCACGCAAGCCGCCTGGTCAGGGGCGCTGGGCGGGCTCGCGCGCTACGCGGCTGACGAGGGCCATCCGCACCACGGCTACGTGCTGGATGCAGGGGGGACGCTCGTCGGCGTGCTGCTGATGATCTTCGGCCCGCGCAGCGAGGGCCCGCGGCGCTGCAACCTGTCGAGCTGGTACGTCGAGGCGGGCTACCGCCACTACGCCTCGCTCCTCGTCGGCGCGGCGACGCGGGACCGCAGCGTCACCTACCTGAACCTGTCCTCGGAGCGGGCGACGCGGCCGATCATCGAGGCGCAGGGCTTCGTGCGCTACGCCGACGGCGCCTTCCTCGCCCTGCCGCTCGCCGGCCCGGCCTCGGAGGCCGGCCTGTGCATCGCGGCGGCCGGACACGTCCCCGCCGGCGCCGCGGAAGCCGACCGCGCGCTGATCGAGACCCATGCGGGCCTCGGCTGCATCGCCCTCTGGGGTGTGGCGGAGGGCGAGGCCCACCCGTTCGTGTTCGCCCGGCGCACCCTCACGCGCCTGCGCATCCCGGTCGCGCAGGTGATCCACGCCCCCGGGGAGGCGGAGCTCCGCCGCTTCGCCCGCCCGCTCGGGCGCCACCTCCTGCTGCGCGGGCTGCCCGTCCTGATGGTCGACGCCAACGGGCCCGTTCCGGGCCTCGTCGGGCGCTACCTGCCGGGACGCATGCCGAAATACGCCAAGGGCTCGCAGCCCCCCCGGCACGGCGACCTCGCCTACACGGAGGCGGCGTTCTTTGGGACGTGAGGGCCGGGGACCGGCGGTTCTTGTTCCGACGTGCTCTCCAGGAAGCTTTGCGATCCCTGGAGGCCTCCTTCGAGGCTTCGCTTCGCTCCGCACCTCAGGATGAGGTCGCGGGTGGGAGTGAGGAACGGTTTCCCCGATCCACCCACCTCATCCTGAGGTGCCCCCGCCAGGGGGCCTCGAAGGAGGGCTCCAGGGATCGCGCGGCCGCTGGCGCCCGCCTTCAGCGACAACCCTACTGCGCGGCCTGCAGGAACTTCAGGTCCAGCGCCGAGAGCGCGAGGAGCGGGGCGGGCAGCGGAATGCCGGCCACGCGCATCCGGCGGGCGGCCTGGCGGCAGCCCGCGAGGTCGTTGGCCTCGGCCGCCGCGTCGACCGCCGCGATCATCTCGGGCGTCGGCTTTGCGGGCGGGGGCGCCGCGGCCGGCGCGGCGGCGGTGGCCGGCTGCGGGGCGGCGCCCTGCGCCGTGCCCTGCGGCCCGGCGGCGCCCGGCCCCGAATTCGGTACCGGCCCGCTGAGGCCCGCCTTCTGCTGCGTGTCGCCCGCGGCCGCGGACGGGGTCTGCTGACCCTGACTTTGGCCCTGGGGCGGCGCCGCGGCGGCGACGGCCGGGGGCTGCCCGGCGGGGGCGGCCGCGGGAGCCGCCGGCGCGGGGGCCGGCGGATGCACGTAGGCGACGAGCTCCTTGCAGAGGTTTGCGGGCTTGCCCGCGCCCTGGGCCAGCGCCGGCCCGAGGCCGAGCGCCAGGAGCGCGGCGGTGCCGGCGGCGAGCGGGAGGTGTCTCATCGTGCTGCTCCCTCTGCGGATCCCGCCGCTCACGACTTGTGCCCGGACGGCTCGCCCGCGACCGCGTCGTGCGGGCCCTTCACGTCGCCGGTCCAGCGGGGGCCGACGAGGTTGGTGCCGGGCTTCGAGACCCGGGCCGCCTCGGTCGAGAAGGCCTGGTAGGCGAAGCGCTGGCTCGTCGCGAGGACGTAGGAGGCCGCGACGCCGAGCGCGAGGGCGGCGATGACGGCGACGAGGAACGCTTTCACGGTGTCTCTCCCGATTCTCAAGATGGCCCGGACGTCGCCCGGGCGGCGTCCTCACGCGTCCCGCATCCGCACTCGGCCGGGACCTCACTCGGCCGGGACTTCACTCGGCCGGGACCTGGCCGGGCCGCAGCTGCGGCCCGCTCGCGGTCTTGGCCTGCTCCCGCTCGACCCAGAGATCGTGGTGGGTGCGCGCCCAGGCGAGATCGACCTTGCCGCTGCCCATCGCGTCGTAGGCGCCCTCCATGCCGAGCGACCCGATGTAGATGTGCGCGAGGATCGCCGCGATGAAGGTGATGCCGATCAGGGCGTGGATCACCTGCATGATCTGCATCCCGTTGATGTCGAGGAGCGCGAACGGGAACAGCATCATCAGGCCGGTGACGGACATCGCGGCGCCGAAGCCCGCCACCATCCAGAACACCACCTTCTGGCCGGCGTTGAAGCGCTCGGCGTGGGGGTGCCCGTCGCCCAGGAACCCGCCGCCCGCCTTGATCCAATGCACGTCGATCCGGTTCGGGATGTTGTCGCGCAGCCAGACGACGAACATGAAGGCGATGCCCAGCATGAAGGGCCAGGCGAGGTAGACGTGCGAGTACTTCGCCCACTGCGCCAGCGTCGCGAACGCCTCCGGCCCGATCAGCGGCATCAGCAGGCGCTTGCCGAAGATGTAGTTCAGGCCCGACAGCGAGAGCACGATGAAGCAGCTCGCCGTCATCCAGTGCGTGAAGCGCTCGAAGCCGTTGAAGCGCAGGATCTTGCGGCCCGATTCCTCGGACTGCTCCATGCGGATCCGCCCGCGCGTGAAGTAGAACAGCCCGAGCAGGGCGACCATGCCGAGGATGAAGGCCGCCCCGATCCAGGGCAGCCAGCCCTCGTGGAAGCCGCGCCACTCCCGGCCCTGGGGCTGGATGAGGTTCGCCGCCTTCTGGTCGGGGATCGAGATGCGGCCGCCGATCTTCGGGGCCTGCTTGAAGAGGCTCTCCTCGTTCACCGCGTCGGCGGTGGGCGTTGGCGCCGTGGTGGGCGGCGGCGCGGCCTGCTGGGTCTGCGCCGCCGCGGGCCGCGGGTTCGCGACCGTGCCCGCCGCGGCGACGGCCGCGAGGGCCGCGGCCGCCGTGAGGGTCCGGATCAGCGTCGCACCGAGCCGCATGGCTTTTCCCTGTGTCTTCGTCATGCCGTGACCCTGCCGCTCAGAGCGCGACCGTCTCGCGATAGGCCGTCTTCCAGCCCCAGGCGCCGGAGCCGTAGCCGCGCTTGACCACCCGCTCCTTGTAGATCTGGGCGATCATCTCGCCGTCGCCGGCGAGCAGCGCCTTCGTGGAGCACATCTCCGCGCAGAGCGGCAGCTTGCCCTCGGCCAGGCGGTTGGAGCCGTACTTCTCGTACTCGATGGTCGAGAGGTCGGGCTCGGGGCCGCCCGAGCAGTAGGTGCACTTGTCCATCTTGCCGCGGGACCCGAAGTTGCCGACCCGCGGATATTGCGGGGCGCCGAACGGGCAGGCGTAGAAGCAGTAGCCGCAGCCGATGCACAGGTCCTTGGAGTGCAGCACCACCGCGTCGGCGGTGGTGTAGAAGCAGTTCACCGGGCAGACGGACGCGCAGGGCGCGTCCGTGCAGTGCATGCAGGCCATCGAGACCGAGCGCTCGCCGGGCTTGCCGTCGTTGAGGGTGACGACGCGGCGCCGGTTGATGCCCCACGGCACCTCGTGCTCGTTCTTGCAGGCGGTGACGCAGGCGTTGCACTCGATGCAGCGGTCCGCGTCGCAGAGGAATTTCATGCGGGCCATGATGGGTCGTTCCTGTTCAAGCCGCACGGATCTGGCAGAGGGCCGCCTTGGGCTCCTGCATGCCGGTCACGGGATCGAAGCCGTAGGTCGTGACGGTGTTGACGCTCTCGCCGAGCACCACGGGGTCGGTGCCCGCCGGGTAATGGGCGCGCATGTCCTTGCCCTGGTACCAGCCGGAGAAGTGGAAGGGCATGAAGGCCACGCCCTTGGCCACCCGCTCGGTGACGAGCGCCTTCACCTTGGTCTGCGTGCCGTCCTCGGGCCCCGAGACCCAGACCCAGGCCCCGTCCTTGATGCCGCGCTCGGCGGCGTCCTGGACGTTGATCTCGACGAACATGTCCTGCTGGAGC
Source organism: Methylobacterium sp. A54F (assembly GCF_053346035.1). Taxonomy (NCBI): domain Bacteria; kingdom Pseudomonadati; phylum Pseudomonadota; class Alphaproteobacteria; order Hyphomicrobiales; family Methylobacteriaceae; genus Methylobacterium; species Methylobacterium sp. A54F. The sequence continues at coordinate 113,646 of NZ_JBKFBF010000002.1, forward strand.
TCGGCGAGCCACGGGTTCGAGCGGGTCTCCTCGCCGCCGCCCTCGTACTCGACGAGGCGGCCCGAGGTGAGGATGATCGGGAAGTTCTTGGCGACCCCCCGCTCGACGGCGGCCTTCTGCACCGTGAAGCCGATGTTCGGCATCCGGAACTGGCGGTCGTCGGGGCGGGTCGGGTACTGCGCGACGAGGTCGGGGCGCGGGGTGTAGATCGGCTCGCGGTGCACCGGCACGGGATCGGGCAGGTTCCAGGCGTTCGCCCGCGCCTTGCCGTTGCCGAACGGGATCACCCCGTGATCGAGGCAGACCCGCTGGATGCCGCCCGAGAGGTCGGTGGCCCAGCTCACCGCGTCGACGTTGCCGCCGCCCGTCTTGGTGATCGAGGCCATCTCCTCGGCCGTCAGGTCCTTGTCCCAGCCGAGCTTCTTGAACACCGCCATGGTGAACTCGGGGTAGCCGTCCGTCAGGTCGGAGTCCTTCGTGAAGGAATCCTCCGCGAGCAGCGTCTGCCCGTTGCGCTCCACGCCGAAGCGAGCCCGGAAGGTCGAGCCGCCCTCCTTCACGTGCAGGTTGGTGTTGTAGAGGATGTGCGTGCCGGGATGGCGCAGCTCCGGCTTGCCCCAGCACGGCCAGGGCAGGCCGTAATAGTCGCCGCCGACCTCCGGGTCGTCCTTGGGGGCGCGCAGGGTGATCAGGTCGAACTTGTGCTGGTTGCGCATGTGCGCCTTCAGGCGCTCGGGCGACTGCCCGCAATAGCCCGTGGACCAGCCGCCGCGGTTGATCTCCCGCAGGACGTCCTCGGCCACCGGGACGCCGTTCTCGACCTTGATGGCCTTGAACATCGTGTCGGCGAAGCCGAGCTTGGCGGCGAGGCGGTAGATGACCTCGTAGTCGGACTTCGACTCGAAGGCGGGCTTCACGATCTGCTCGCCCCATTGCAGCGAGCGGTTCGAGGCCGTGCGGGAGCCGTCGCACTCCAGCGTCGTGCAGATCGGCAGCAGGTAGGTGTTGTTCTGCCGGGCATCGAGCGCCGCGAAGGTCGTCGGGTGCGGGTCGGCGACGACGAGGAGCTCGAGGTTGTTCATGCCCTTGATGGCGTCGGGCAGGCGCGTGACGGTGTTGCCGCCGTGGCCGAACACCATCATGGCCTTGACCGGGCTCTTTTGGTCGACCTGATCCTCGGGCAGGTTCACGGCGTCGAACCAGCGCGTCGAGGTGATGCCCGGCGCCTCCATGTTCTCCTTGCGGGAGCGCGCCTTGCGGCCGGCCTTGGCGGGCACCTCGTCGAAGCGGGACTGCAGCCACTCGTAGGGCACGTCCCAGACGCGGGCCCAGTGCTTCCAGGCGCCCTCGACGAGGCCGTAGTAGAGCGGCAGCGTCGTGACATCGAGGCCGAGGTCGGTGGCGCCCTGCACGTTGGTGTGGCCGCGGAAGATGTTGGCGCCGGTGCCCGGCTTGCCGACGTTGCCGGTGGCGAGGCACAGGATGCAGAGCGCCCGCACGTTGGCGGTGCCGACCGTGTGCTGGGTCGCGCCCATGCACCAGATCAGGGTCGCGGGCTTCTCGGTGGCGAACAGCTTGGCGACGCGCTTGAGCTGCTCGCCCGGCACGCCGGAGACGCGCTCCACCTCGTCGGGCGTCCACTTGGCGACCTCCTTGCGGACGTCGTCCATCGCGTAGACGCGCTTGGCGATGAAGTCCTTGTCCTCCCAGCCGTTCTGGAAGATGTGCCAGAGGATGCCCCACACCACCGGGATGTCGGTGCCCGAGCGGATGCGGACGTACTCGGTGGCGTGCGCGGCCGTGCGGGTGAAGCGCGGGTCGATCACCACCATGTTGGCGCGGTTGATCTCCTTGCCGGTCAGCACGTGCTGCAGGGAGACCGGGTGCGCCTCGGCGGGGTTGCCGCCGAGGATGATCATGGTCTTGGCGTTGCGGATGTCGTTGTAGGAGTTGGTCTGCGCGCCGTAGCCCCAGGTGTTGGCCACGCCCGCCACGGTCGTCGAGTGGCAGATGCGCGCCTGGTGGTCGACGGAGTTCGTGCCCCAGAACGCCCCGAGCTTCCGGAACAGGTAGGAGGCCTCGTTGGTGAACTTGGCCGAGCCGAGCCAGTAGACCGAGTCGGCCCCGTTGCGCTCGCGGATGGCGGTGATCTTGTCGCCGATCTCGTCGATCGCCTGGTCCCAGGAGATCTTGGTCCACTGCCCGTCGACCATCTTCATCGGGTACTTCAGGCGCCGGTCGCCGTGCACCAGCTCGCGGATCGCCGCGCCCTTGGCGCAGTGCGTGCCGCGGTTGATCGGGCTCCCGTAGGACGGCTCCTGGCCGACCCAGACGCCGTTGACGACCTCGGCCGTGACCGTGCAGCCCACCGAGCAGTGGGTGCAGATATTCTTCCGGATCGTGACCTCCGGCCCGCTGACCGAGGCGCCCGCGGCCTGCGCCCGGCGCACCGACCCGAGCTGGATCGAGCCGGCGGCCGCGAGGCAGCCCGCCACGAGGCCGGAGCGGCGCAGGAAGCTGCGGCGGTCGAGGGTGCCCGAGACGAGCCCGGCGGAGACGGCCTGGTGGCGGCTGCGGCTGGCCTCGCCGCTCTTGCGCTTGATCAGCATCGCGCTCTCACTTCTTCAGCGTCTCGTAGGCGTTCGTCCGGTAGAACGCCTTCACGTGGTCGGTCTCGCGGTAGCGGGCCTTCGTCTCCTCGGAGCCGGGATCGTAGGCCTGCGCGGGCGTCGCGGTGATCGGCGCGACGAGGCTGGCCGCGGCGACCGCCGAGCCGCCGCCGAGGGTGCGGAAGAACTGGCGCCGCCCGATCCCGTTCTGCTTGTCCCGTTCCATCGTCATCGCTCCTAGGGTCCGTCGGCCTCAGGCATCCATCGCGAAGGCTTCCGCCTCGACGGCGAGGTAGAGCCGCCCGAGGGCGCCCACCGCGCGGTAGAATTCGGTCTCGGCGGAGGCCTCGACATCCGCGAAGAAGCGCTCGCCCCAGGGCTGGAGGTGGCGCGCGAAGAAGATCGCCTGCCGCTCCGGCTCCGCCGCGAAGCGCCCGGCGGCGAGCCCCGCCATCACCTCGAGCAGGATCGCGGCGTGGTCCTCGGGCTCGCTCGTCCCCGCGCTCCGCTCGATCCCGAGCGCGGCGAGATCCTCGCGGACCCGGCCCAGCGGTCGCTCGTTGAGGAAGCCGGTGAGGTAGAAGGACGCGAAGGGCACGAGCTTGCCCCGCCCGACGCCGATGAACAGCGCGAAGTGGTCCCGCTCTAGCGCCGGCGGCGCGGCGTCGCGCGCGGCCTGTCCGAGGCGTCCGAGCGCCTGTCCGAGGGGGCTCGCATCGCCGTCCAGGGCCGAGAGCTGCCCGAGCAGCCGGCCGCAGGCCGGACGGCCGACGAGCGTCGCCAGAAGGTCGTACTGCCGCGCACGGAGGCGGTCGATCTCGTCGACGTCCCCGACTTCAGCCCCGATATCCACGTCGGCCAGCGCCACGCCCGAATCCACCGCCCCGATCGGCCCGCCGCTTTCCGGCGGAAACATTGCGCACGTTATAAACGCGATCCGCCGGGCGGGGAACTCACTTTTGATCCGTTCAAAGGGGAATTGCTCCGCCGTGGCGTCGCACGCGTGTGACAGAGGCCGTACTTTGTCGGCTTTCTTCGGCCGCGGCCTCCGTGGCGGTCTGCGCCGGGGGTGCAACCACTGGGTCAGGCGAGGTTTCGAGAGCGATCTGCGGTGGAGGGTCCTCGGCGGGGGGCCGCGCCTCCGCGGTCACGTCGGCGGCCTCCTCGGCGACCTGTGCGACCGCCTCCGGTCTCGCTTCGGTTCGGTCGCCGATGATGCGCGCCAGCATCGCCTCGACGTCGTCGGTCGGCAGGAGCGGACCGGCGCCTGGCACGCCGCCGGCGACGTTCCAGTCGAAGGCGTACTCGCGCGCCTCGCAGAGATAGTCGCGGATCGCCGGGTCGAGGGACCACATCCGCCGCAGCGCCGCGTTGCGCAGGAGCGGCGGCACGCCCGCGCGCAGGAACTGCGTGAGGTCGGTGCCGATGTCGATCGCGTCGAGGCTCGGCAGGGCCGCGAGCTCCTCGGCGGACAGGGCCGCCTCGGCGGGCGCCGCGTCGCCTTCGAGGACGGGCTCCGGCGCGGGCGGCGGCTCGGCCGGCGGGAGCCGGGTCTCCTGCTTGCGCCGCGACCAGCGGGAGAGGAAGTCGCCCGTGCCCATCAGCCGTCCCGTCCCTTGTCGCCGATGCCGCGCCGGGCGAGCGCCTCCGGGTCGGCGCGGTCGCGCTTGCGCTTCTCGAACTTGCGCTCGACGTGCCAGGCCTCCACGAAGGCGGCGAGGATCGCCTGGACGCTCTCCGGCATCGGCACCGCCTCCACGATCTCGCCGATGCCCTCCGCCATCGCCTCGCCCTCGTAGGGGTCGGCCGTCACGGTCGCGATCTCGTAGGCGTCGTCGCCGAGGTGGCGCAGGGACACCCACAGGCTCGGGCGCCCCGAGACGAGGTTGTCGCGATAGTGCCCGGTCTCCGAGACGTGCAGCGCGACCTGGTGCGAGCCGGCGTAGAAGGTCTCCTCCCCGGCGCTCTGCGTCAGCCGCGTCCAGGGCTCCGCCTGCGGGACCGCCGGCAGGGCGCCGACCGGCAGCCACTGGTGGCTGACCCACGGGTTGTTGAGCGCCCGCCGCGCGACGATGATCCCGACCTCGAACCGGTCCTCGGGCATGATCGGCCTCTCCGGCTCAGTCGGAATCCGCCAGCGGCAGGCCGACGACGAGATTCTGAGGCTTCAACGTCAGGCGCTTGTCCGCGTTCATCGCCATGATGAGGTAGATGGGGTGGCCCGCGACCTTCGGGTCGAGGCGCGCCTCGTCCGCGACCTCCATGCGGAACAGCGCGAGGACGCGGGTCTGCGCCTCCGGCTCCACCGGCTCGCCCCGCCAGAGGGCATTGCCGATGGCCGTCGCCTCGGCGTCGAGGCCGATGAACCAGCGCCAGTCCGGCTCCTCGATGCGGGGGATCGGGGCGACGCGCACGGTGAGGCCGAGGAGGTGCGCGAGCCAGGCCTCGATGGCCCGGGCGAGCCCGTCCCGCGCCCGCGGATCGCCCGAGAGGTTGAGCGCCATCGTGAACGCGTCGGACCGGCTCCAGTAGGTCCAGGCGTTCTCGCCCGTCATCACGTCGAGCTCCGCCGCAGGCTCGTGCCCGAACATCGCCATGAGGGGGGAGCGCGTGCCCTCGCGCGCCTCGATCAGCTCGGCGTCCGCCGCGAGCGTCGCGCCCTCGTGCAGCGAGATCCGCTGGGGCCGGAAGAACATCTCCCCGGCCCGGAGCGCGAACGGGTCCTCGCAGCCGTCGAGGGCGTTGCGCAGGATCAGGTGGACGAGCTGGTTCAGGAACAGGCCCGGCGTGCCGGCGGTGCCGGCCCGCACGATGTCGAGATAGGCCGCCTCCACCGAGCGGGCGCGCAGCAGCCGGTCCCGGAAGGCGAGGATCACCTGCCAGTTCTCGACCGCGTCCGGGTCGGCGAGGCGCGCGAGCTCCGCCGGGCTCACGGGGCGGCGCGGATCCGCCCGGAGGCTGTCGTAGAGCGCGCGCTCGGCCGCGCAGGCCTCCGCGGGCGGCACCAGCTCCGGCCGGGCCAGGTAGGCGAGCAGCAGCGCATCCGTCACGGCGAGGCCGCCGCCCTCCGTGCGGCCCGCGAGGTGGTGGCCGCTGGAGACCCAGAACTCGGTCACGGGCGCCCCCTGCCTTGCGCGCTGCCGGCCGCGAGGCCGGCGAGATCGACGCGCTCCTCCGGCTCGTCGGTCTCGACGAAGTGGAAGGCGCGGGCGTGCGCGTGAAGCCGGTCGGCCTCCGGGCTGCCGGCCCGCCGCTGCAGCGTGCGGAAGCGCTCGGTCAGCGCGCCGTCGGCCGCGCTGCGGCTCATCGCGATCACCGCGCCGACCTCCGGCGCGCACAGGCTCGCGGCCTCCGCGACCTCCTCCGCGGCGGCCGCGCGGGCGGCCTCCAGGCTCGGCGCGCCGAGCTGCGCCACGAGGTGCCGGGCCAGCGCCTCGACTGCGCCGTCACGCTCGTCCTCCGTCGCCTCGCTGACGACGACGAGCGTCGAGAAGCCGAAGCTGTCGACCCCCAGGAAGCCGGACCGGAACGCCGCGCGCTCCTTCGCGGACAGGGCGGCGGGGTCGGCATCGACGAACAGGAAGGAGCCCGTGACGGCCCACTCGCCGGGCTCGGCCGCGCGGGCGAACACGAACGTGTCGGACGGGTCGAGGCGGAGCGTGCGGGGAAGCTTCAGGACCATGGGGACGCTTCGATGGGGCGGGCGCGGCAGGATCTCACAGCCGCGGCCTTCCGGTCAGGGGGTCGAGCCAGGAGGGAGCCCTCAAGGCCGGCATCAGGGGCTCCGTCGCACCGCCCGCGGCGCGCAGGTCCCCCTCGGGCGAGAGGGTGGCGGAGTCCCCGCCGAGGTAGCGCAGGTAGCGCCGGGCCACCGGCTCGAAGCCGTCCTCGGCCCAGACCGCGAAGAACTTCATCAGGTAGCGGGCGAAGCTCTCCAGGATGACGTCCCGGGAGGCGATCTCGAAGCCCTCGTCGGCGATCGAGGTGCTGTCCGGCGTGAGCCCCGGATCCCCGTCATCGGCCTTGCCCGCGATCAGCATGGCGCCGAACACCAGCCAGTCCGGCACCGCCTCCTCCGCGCAGCCCTCGGGCCAGGCGAGGCGCCCACCGCCGAGGCGGGCCTCGTTGAAGTGGAGGCTGTCCGGCCAGCCGAAGCGCACGGCCTTCTCGGGCGGGGCGTGGGTGCCCACCGCCTCGGCGAGCGCCGCCATCCCGGCCAGGAACGCCCGGCGGGCGGTGCGCAGCGGCTCCTCGGGCGCGAGAACCACGGCGAGCGCCAGCGCCCGGTCGCTCTCGGCATGGACGAGGAGACCCGCTTCATCCGGCCCCGCCCGGCGCAGCGCCTCGGCGAACACCGCCTCGGGCGCGGCCAGACGCAGCCCGCTGAACAGCGGCGGCAGCAGGAGATCCGCTGCCTCACTCGACGCCGCATACGCCGTCACTGCCTCACCTCGCGCTGCCTTCGGCCCGGGACTCGATGCGCCTGCGCGGTTCCGCTCAATCGCAGTTTGGACCTATTCGAGTATAAGGGGCCTCGACAAGCGCGCCGACGCGCGCGCCGCACGAATCCGGGATGACACAGTGTCCGACCGCCAGGCGTATCCCCGCCCTGTTCCCGCCCGCACCGTGTTCGCCTGCTCCTGCGAAGCGACGATGCCCCTCGACGCGGAGGCGATCGCGCGGGGCTGCGGCGGCGCCGTCGCCACCGCCGAGCAGCTCTGCGGCCGGGAGCTGGCGCGGGTGCGCGAGGCCCTGGAGGCGGGCGGCCCCGTCACGATAGGCTGCACCGTGCAAGGCCCCCTGTTCGGGGAGGTCGCCGAGGAGCTCGGTGCGAGCGACCGCGTCGCCTTCGCGAACCTGCGCGAGCTGGCCGGCTGGTCGGACGAGGCGGCCGCCGCAGGGCCGAAGATGGCGGCCCTCGCGGCCGCTGCCGCCGAACCCGTGCCGGAGGCCGGGCTCGTGACGCTCGAGAGCGCGGGCGTCGCGCTGATCTACGGGCGCGACGAGACCGCCATCGAGGTCGGGCGACGCCTCGCCCAGCACCTCGACATCACCGTGCTGCTGAGCCGGCCCGGCGCCGTCCCGCCGCCGCGGCGCGCCGAGTTCCCGGTGCTCAAGGGCACGGTCACCCGGGCGAAGGGGCACCTCGGCGCGTTCGAGCTGACCATCGACGATTGCGCGGCCCCCGCCCCCTCCTCCCGCGACTGCCTGCGCTTCGGGCCGGCGCGCGACGGCGCCACCTCGACCTGCGACCTCGTCCTCGACCTCACCGCCGGGACGCCCCTGTTCCCGGCCCACGAGACGCGGAGCGGTTACCTGCGGGCCGACCCGCGCGACCCGGCCGGGGTCGAGCGGCTGGTGGGCGAGGCCGGCCACCTCGTCGGCACCTTCGACAAGCCGCGCTTCGTCGAGTTCCGGGCCGAGCTCTGCGCGCATTCCCGCTCGCGCATCACCGGCTGCACCCGCTGCCTCGACGTGTGCCCCACCGGCGCCATCGCGCCGGCCGGCGACAGCGTCGCGATCGACCCCTACGTGTGCGCCGGCTGCGGCTCCTGCGCCTCGGTCTGCCCCACCGGGGCGGCGGCCTACGCCGTGCCCCCGGCCGACGCGCTGCTCCGGCGGCTGCGGACGCTGCTTGCCGCCTACCGGGAGGCCGGCGGCGCGGACCCGGTGGTCCTGCTGCACGACGGCGAGCACGGGGAGCCGCTGCTCCTCGCCCTGGCCCGCCACGGCCCCGGCCTGCCCGCCAACGTCCTGCCGCTGCCCGTCAACGAGGTGACCCAGATCGGCCCCGAGGTGTTCGCGGCGGCCCTCGCCTACGGGGCGGCGGGCGTGCGGATCTTAGGGTCCGCCCGGCCGAAGCACGACCGCGCGGTGCTCCACCGCGCGGTGGAGCTCGGCGGCACGGTCGCGGCGGCCCTCGGCTACGGCGCGGGCATCCTCGCGACGATCGAGACGGACGACCCGGACGATCTCGGCGCTCGCCTGCGAGGCATCGCGCCCGGCACCGTCTCGCCGCGGCCGGCGGCGTTCCGGGCGGCGGGCGGCAAGCGCGAGGTGCTGCGCGTGGCCTTCCGCGAGATGCAGGTCGCCGCGCCCGCGCCGGTCCCGGTGGTGCCGCTGGCCGCCGGCGCCCCCTTCGGCGGCCTCGCCATCGACGTCGAGGGCTGCACCCTCTGCCTGTCCTGCGTCGGCGCCTGCCCGACCCACGCGCTGACCGACAGCGCGGAGCGCCCGCTCCTCGCCTTCGACGAGGCGCTCTGCGTCCAGTGCGGGCTCTGCGCCGCGACCTGCCCCGAAAAGGTGATCGCGCTGACGCCGCAGATCGACTTCGCGGCCTGGGCGGAGCCCCGCCGGGTGGTGAAGGAGGAGGAGCCGTTCTGCTGCATCGCCTGCGAGAAGCCCTTCGGCACCCGCAGCACCATCGAGCGAGTCATCGGGAAGCTGCGCGACCGGCACTGGATGTTCGCAGGTGCGGCCGGCGAGGAGCGCATCCGCTCCCTGATGATGTGCGAGGATTGCCGCGTGGAGGCCGCCCTCAACCAGGGCTTCGACCCGCACACCATGCCGGAGCGCGCCAAGCCGCGCACGACCGAGGATTACCTGCGCGCCCGCCAGAGCGAGGCGCCCACGGGCTAGGCGCCGGATCCCCTACCGCGGCTCGGCCGTGGCGTGCTCCAGGAACCGGACCAGCGCCTCGCGGTCCTCCGGGCTCGCCACCACCTGCTCGGGCATCCGGGTGCCCGGTGTGTAGCGGGCCGGGCCCATCTCGAAGAGCCGCGCGATGGTCTCGCGCGACCAGACGATGTCGAGCCCCTTGAGCGCGTCGGAGTAGCGGTAGCCCGGCAGCGTCGCGATGCGCCGGCCGAACACGCCGCTCAGGGTCGGGCCGGCGCGGTTGCCACCGTCAGGCGTCAGGCTGTGGCAGGCCGTGCAGGCGCGGAAGACCTCGGCGCCGCGCTCTCCCGCGTAGGGCGCGAGGTCGTCCTGCGGGCGCGCCATGGCGAGCGCGCCGATCGGCTCCCCCCGCGCCACGTCCCAGCGCCGCACCAGCCGGTCGCCGCCGCCGGTCAGGAGCTCGTCGTTCGAGCGGAAGGCCAGGGACCAGACCGGGAGGCCGGGCCCGACGAGGCGGCGCAGGGTGGTGGCCGACCCGCGATCGATGAGCGCGACGGCGCCGCCCACCGTGGCGGCCGCGATCGTCCGCCCGTCCGGGGACAGGGCGAGCCCGATGATCGGACGCGGCTCCGTCTCCGCCTCGGCGCGCACCGCGCCGCCGGCCGTGAGGATCCGGACGGTGCCGTCCGCGCCCGCCGCGACGATCTCGCCGTCGCCGGCCACCGCCACGGCGTTGAGGGGCGTCGGCAGGGTCACGACGACGGGCGGCGCCTCCCCGTCCCCCGGCCAGATGCGCAGGGTCGCGTCGTAGCCGGCGGTGACGATCCGCCCGTCCCCCGCGAAGGCGACGGCGTTGACGTTGCCGAGATGGCCGGACAGCACCCGCACCGGCCCGCGGGCGAGCGTCCGCACCCGGGCGGTGCCGTCCCAGGAGGCGGTGGCGAAGCGGCTGCCGTCCGGCGCCGCCGCGAGCCCGGCGATGGGGCCGGCGTGATCCTGGAAGACGGCCTCGGGGGCGTCGGCATCGGGCCGCCACAGCGCGACCCGCCCGTCCTCGCCCCCCGTGAGCAGGCGCCCGTCGGGGAGCATCGCGACGGCGTTGACGGCCCCGTCATGGGCCCGCAGCACGCGTCGGGCGGTTCCGGCCTCGACGCCCCAGAGGATCGCCGCCTGATCGAAGCTGCCGGAAAGCGCGCTCGCCCCGTCCGTGCTCACCGCGAGCGCCCGGACCGGCCCGCCGTGCCCGCGCATCTGCGCGAGCGCCGCGCCGGCCGGGAGGCCGAGGAGCGCCAGCGCGAGCGCCAGCCGCCGCAGGGCTCCGCCGATACCGCTCCGGGTCATGCCGCCTCCACAGGATCGCCCACCAGGGCGCCTTTGCGCCAAATCGCTCCCGTGCCTATGTCGGGCCCGCCGACTTCCGCAACCCGAGGATGCCTGCCCCGATGACGCGGCGTTCGACCTCCGCGGCCCTGATGCCTCTGCGGGATGCCGTGGCGCTGCTCCTCGCGGATGTGGCGCCGGTCCCGGCGAGCGGCGTCGCGCCGGCCGCCGCGATCGGTCGCATCGCGACCGAGGACTGCGTCGCGGCGGGGCCGTACCCCGCGGCGCGCACCGCCCTGGAGGACGGCTTCGCGGTGGCGGCCCGCGAGATCACCGGCGCCTCACCCTACGCACCGGCCTGGCTCGGCCGGCGCCCGCAGGCGGTGGCCAGCGGGGCGCCGCTCCCGGCCGATGCCGACACCGTTCTGCCCGCCGACGCCGTGTCGCAGGCGCCGCCCTGGGAGGTCGTGGCGGACGCGGCCGCCGGCACCGCCACTCGCGCCGCCGGGGGCGACCTCGCGGCGGGCGCGGTCATCGTTCCGGCGGGCCACGTCGTCACCCCGCTCCACGCCGTGGCGCTCGGCCTCGCGGGCGTTGCGCGCGTCGCTGTCCGCGCCCCGCGGGTGCGCCTCGTCCTCACGCGGCCCGATGCCGGCTACGCGGCGCTGCTGACCGGGCTCGTCGCGGCGCAGGGCGTGGCGGTGTCCGAGGTCGTTCAGGAGGGCGGCGACGCCGAGGCGCTGGCCCGGACCCTCCTCGACGGCGAGGCGGACGCCGTGCTGGTCGTCGGCGGCACGGGCTTCGGCGACAACGACCACGCCGCCGCGGCGCTCGCCCGCGCCGGTCACCTCGCGGCGCACGGCATCGCCCTGAGGCCCGGCGACAGCGCCGGCCTCGGCCGGGCGGGCGGCCGCCCCGTGCTGCTGCTGCCCGGCCGCCTCGACGGGACGCTCGCGGCCTTCCTGACCCTCGCGAGGCCGCTGCTGCGGCGGCTTGCGGGGGGCGAGGAGCCGGTCCGTCGCCCCCTCCCGCTCGCCCGCAAGGTGTCCTCGATGATCGGGCTCGACGAGATCGTGTTCGTGCGCGAGGCGGCGGACGGGCTGGAGCCGCTGGGGAGCGCGGAGCTTGCGCTGCACCGCCTCCTCCTGGCACGAGGCGCGATACGGGTGCCGCCCGAGGCCGAGGGCTACCCGGCGGGCACCCCCGTCGAGATGATGGACCTGTGAGCGCCGCGTCGAACGGATCGGACTTCCTGGCCCGCATCGCGGCCGTGGCGCGCCAGGAGCAGTTCCTGAGCGTCCTGTCCCGCGACGAGGCCGCGGCGCGCTTCCGCGCGGCCGTGCCGCACGAGGCCCTGCCCGCCGAGGAGATCGCCCTCGCGGACGCCCTCGGGCGCGTGCTTGCCGCCGACGTCGCCTCCCCGATCGACGTGCCCCCGTTCGACCGCGCGCTCGTCGACGGCTTCGCGGTGCGCGCCGCCGACACCGAGGGCGCCGATGCGGGCGCGCCCGTGCGCCTCGCGCTCAACCCGGAGATCCTCGCCTGCGGCGTCGCGCCCACCCTCGCGGTGGCGGGCGGCACGGCGACGGCCATCGCCACGGGCGGCATGATCCCTCGCGGGGCCGACGCCGTCGTCATGGTCGAGACGACCGAGTTCGAGGGTGAGGCCGCACCCCAAGGGCTGTCGGAGCGCGCGGCGTCGCCGCGCGTGGCCCTGATGCGCGGGGCCTCGCCCGGCCAGTTCGTGGGCTACGCCGGCGCCGACATGGCGAGGGGCGAGACGGTCCTGCGCCGGGGAATGATCCTCACGGCCCGGGAGGTCGGGATGCTGGCGGCCTGCGGCCTCGACCGGGTCTCCGTCGTGCGCCGTCCCCGGGTCGCCGTGCTGTCGACCGGCGACGAACTGGTGCCCCCCGGCGGGGCCCTCGACGGGGCACGGATCTACGATTCGAACGGGCCGATCGTCGCCGCCTCGGCGACCGAGAACGGCGGCACGGCGCTCGCCCTCGGCATCGTGCCCGACGACGAGGCGCTGCTGGAGGCCGCCCTCCGGCGCGCCTTGGACGCAGCGGACGTGGTGGTCCTCTCGGGCGGCACCTCGAAGGGGGCGGGCGACGTCTCCCACCGGATCCTGACGCGCCTCGGTGCCCCCGGCATCCTGGTCCACGGGGTGGCCCTCAAGCCCGGCAAGCCCCTGTGCCTCGCGGCGGTCGGCGCGAAGCCCATCGTGGTGCTGCCGGGCTTCCCGACCTCCGCGATGTTCACCTTCCACGAGTTCGTGGTGCCGCTGATCCGCGCCCTGGCGGGCCTGCCGCCCCGCGAGGAGGAGGCCGTGACGGCGCGCGTGCCGCAGCGCCTGCCCTCCGAGCTCGGCCGCATGGAATTCGTGATGGCCTCCCTCGCCCGCGGCGAGGACGGGCCTGTGGCGCTGCCGCTGCCGAAGGGATCCGGCTCCGTCACGGCCTTCTCGCAGGCGGACGGCTTCTTTCCGGTGCCGGCGAATCGGGCGGGGCTCGAGGCCGGCGAGAGCGTGGCGGTGACCCGCCTCGGCGCCGCGGTTCGGCCGCCGGACCTGACGATCGTGGGGAGCCACTGCCTCGGCCTCGACCGGGTGGTGGGCCGCCTCGCCGCGCGGGGCTTCCGGGCTCGCACCATCTGGGTCGGCTCGGCCGGCGGCCTCGCGGCCCTGAAGCGCGGCGAGTGCGACCTAGCCGCGATGCACCTGCAGGATCCCGAGACCGGCACCTACAACGCGCCCTTCCTCGCCCCCGGCATGGTGCTGGCGGACGGCTGGCGGCGGCGCCAGGGCGTGGTCTTCCGTGCGGGCGACGGGCGCTTCGCCGGCGAGGCCGCGGATGCGATCCGGGCGATCCTCGCCGACGCGGACGCCGTCATGGTCAACCGCAACACCGGCTCCGGCACCCGCCTCCTCGTCGAGGGCCTGCTCGGCGGGGCGCGGCCGGCCGGCTACTGGAACCAGCCCCGCTCGCACAACGCCGTCGCGGCGGCGGTCGCGCAGGGGCGGGCCGATTGGGGCGTCGCCATCGCGAACGTCGCCGAGGCCTACGGGCTGGGCTTCCTGCCGCTGACGGACGAGCACTACGACTTCGCCTACCAGGCCGACCGACGCGCGGAGCCTGCCATCGCCGCGTTCCTCGCCATCCTCGCCGAGCCCGAGACCGGCGCCGCGCTCGCCGCGCTCGGCTTCACCCCCGCCGGGAGGGCCTGAGCCATGCGGGTCATCGGCCTCGCGGGCTGGAGCGGCGCCGGCAAGACCACGCTGCTGCGCCGCCTCATCCCGGCGCTCACCGGCCGCGGCCTCCGGGTCGCGACGCTGAAGCACGCCCACCACGCCTTCGAGATCGACCGCCCCGGCAAGGATTCCTTCGTCCACCGGGAGGTCGGCGCGAGCGAGGTGATCATCGCCTCCGCGCGGCGCTGGGCGCAAATCCACGAGCTCGGGGATGCGCCGGAGCCCGGTCTCGCCGCGCTGCTGCGCCGCCTCTCGCCCTGCGACCTGGCACTGGTGGAAGGCTTCAAGCGCGAGCGGCACCCGAAGCTCGAGGTCTTCCGCGCGGCGAACGGGCGCGAGCCGCTGCACCCGCACGACGACCGGATCGTCGCGGTGGCGAGCGACGTCGCCTTCCCGGGGCTGGCCCTGCCGCAGGTGCACCTCGACGACATCCCCGCCATCGCCGAGGCCGTGCTCGCCGGGGCGGAACCTCTCCACGACGTCCTGAAGAGGCTCGACGCCGATGGCTCAGCTCACTGACGACTGCTTCGCCTTCGGCGGGCCGCTCCTGACGATCGAGCAGGCGGTCGCGCTGATCGGCGAGCGCCTGCCGACCGTGAGCGAGGCCGAGACCGTTTCCCTCGCGCTGGCGGACGGGCGCATCGCCGCCGCGGACGTCGCGGCGTCCATCGACCTGCCGCCCTTCGACAATTCCGCGGTGGACGGCTACGCCGTGCGCCATGCCGACCTCGCCGCGCAGGGCGAGACGACGCTGCCCTTGGGCGGGCGCCTCGCCGCAGGTTCCTCCGCCGAGGGCGTGGAGACCGCGGGCTGCGCGGTGCGCATCTTCACCGGCGCGCCGGTACCGCCCGGGGCGGACACCATCTTCATGCAGGAGGACGTGCGGCTCGAAGGCGGCGCCGTCGTGCTGCCGGCGGGGCTGAAGCGCGGCGCGAACCTCCGGCGGGCGGGCGAGGACCTTCCGCGCGGCGCCGTGGCGATCGCCGCCGGCCGCCGCCTCGTCCCGCAGGACCTCGCCCTCGCGGCGGCCGTGGGATGCGAGGGGCTGCCCGTGCGGCGGCGCCTGCGGATCGCCCTGTTCTCCACCGGCAACGAGCTGGCCGAGCCGAGCGCCGACCTGCGGCCCGGCGCCATCTACGATTCGAACCGCGTGATGCTGGCGGCCCTCCTGGCGCGCCTCGGCGCGGCGGTCAGCGACCTCGGCATCCTGCGCGACGACCCGGCGAGCCTGCGCGCCCGCCTCGCGGAGGCTGCCGGCACGCACGACCTCATCCTGACGACGGGGGGCGTCTCGACGGGCGAGGAGGACCACGTGAAGGGGGCCGTCGAAGCCACCGGCCGACTCGTCTTCTGGCGCCTCGCCATCAAGCCCGGCCGCCCGGTGGCCATGGGCGTCGTGGCCGGCCGGCCGTTCGTCGGCCTGCCCGGCAACCCGGTCGCGGCCTACGTGACCCTGCTCTTCGTGGTGCGCCCGCTGCTCGCCCGCCTCGGCGGCGAGACCTACGCCGCCCCGCTGCCCGTGCCGGCCCGCTCCGTCTTCGCCTACCGCAAGAAGGCGGGCCGCCGGGAATTCGTGCGCGTCTCCCTGCGCGCCGGCGCCGACGGCATCCTCGAAGCCGTCAAGTATCCCCGGGACGGCGCCGGCGTGATCACCTCGCTCACGGGCAGCGACGGGCTCGCGGCGCTGCCGGACGACGCGACAGCGCTCTCGGTCGGCGACGCGATCCCGGTCTACCCGCACGCCCTGCTCTGGTGATCGCACCGGAACCTCACTTCCTATTGTGCGCCTGCCGCCCGGGTAGCAAGAGGAGGCACTTCGGCTCCGGAGCGCCATGTACGATACCCTCGCTGACAGCCTGCGACGGCTCGCGAGCCTCGACCGGGAGGTCGTGGCGATCGCCTGGCTGTCGCTGCGCGTCAGCCTGTCGGCGGTCGCGGTCGGCACCCTGCTCGGCGTGCCGCTCGGGGCCGTCGTGGCGGTGGTCGACGTGCCGGGACGCGGCGCCCTCGTGGGCCTCCTCAACGCCGCGATGGGGCTGCCGCCGGTGGTCGTCGGCCTCATCCTGTACCTCGTCCTGTCGCGCTCCGGCCCGCTCGGCGGCTTCGGCCTGCTCTTCAGCCCGGCGGCGATGATCGCCGCGCAATCGGTGCTGGTGACGCCCCTCATCGCCGCCCTCACCCGCCAGATCGTGGCCGATGCTGAGGCGCATCTCGGCGAGCAGCTCCGCTCCCTCGGCCTCTCGCCCTGGCGCCGCGCCGGGATCCTGATCTTCGACGTGCGCTTCTCGCTGGTGACGGCGCTGCTGGCGGCCTTCGGCCGGGCGATCTCGGAGATCGGTGCGGTGCTCGTCGTCGGCGGCAACATGGACGGCCACACCCGCACCATGACGACGGCGATCTCCCTCGAGACGCAGAAGGGCGACCTCGCCCTCGCCCTCGCCCTGGGGCTGGTGCTGATCGGCCTCGTCCTGGCGGTCAACGCCGCCGCCGCGGGCCTCAGGACCTTCGCGGCGCGGGCCTACGGATGAGCGCCGGCGTCCCGATCCGCTTCGCCTCCGTCACCTACCGGGTCGAGGCCAGGACCATCCTCGACGCCCTCGACCTCGACTTGCCGGGCAGCGGGATCACCGCGCTGATCGGGCCGAACGGCGCGGGCAAGAGCGTCACCCTGCGCCTGATCGACGGGCTGCTGCGGCCGAGCGAGGGCCGGATCACGGTGGGCGAGCCCGGCGGCCCTCCGGTGCGCCGCGCCTTCGTGTTCCAGCGCCCGGCCCTCGTCCGGGCGAGCGCCGCCCGCAACCTCGCGCTCGCGCTGGTGCCCCTCGGCCTGTCCGGGCGGGCGCGGGCGGCCCGCGTCGCGGCGGCGCTGTCGCGGGTCGGCCTCGCGGCCCGGAGCGGCGACCCGGCGACGCGCTTCTCGGGGGGCGAGCAGCAGCGCCTCGCGCTGGCCCGCGCCTGGGCCTGCGAGCCGCAGCTCCTCCTCCTCGACGAGCCGACCGCCAGCCTCGACCCCGCCGCCACCGAGATCGTCGAGGACCTCGTGGCCGAGATGGCGCGGGCCGGCACCAAGGTGGTCCTCGTCTCGCACAACCTCGGGCAGGTCGCGCGGCTCGCCGCCGACGTCGTCGTGCTCTCAGCCGGCCGCGCGGTCGAGCGTGGGCCGGCCCGCCAGGTCCTGTCGGCGCCCCGCGATCCCGCGGCCCGCGCCTACCTCAACGGAGAACTCCCATGGGCATCCTACGCCGCGGCCTCCTAGGCCTCGGATTCGCGCTGCTGCTCGCCGGGCCGGCCGCCGCCGAGCCCGAGACGATCACCGTGGCGTCCACGACGTCCACTGACCAGTCTGGGCTGTTCCGCCACCTGCTCCCGGCCTTCACCGACCGGACCGGCATCGCCGTGAAGGTCGTCGCCCTCGGCACCGGGCAGGCCCTCGACGTCGGCCGGCGCGGGGACGCGGACGTCGTGCTGGTGCACGACCGGGCCGCCGAGATGAAGTTCGCCCAGGAGGGGTACGGCGTCGACCGCCGCGAGGTGATGTACAACGACTTCGTGGTGATCGGCCCGAAGGGCGACCCGGCCGGCGCGGCCGGCAGCGACGTGACGGCGGCGCTGGCCAAGATCGCCGCCGCCAAGGCGCCCTTCGTCTCCCGCGGGGACCGCTCCGGCACGCACGCGGCCGAGCTCCGCTACTGGAAGGAAGCGGGCGTCGACCTCGATCGCGTCAAGGGCGACTGGTACAAGGACGTGGGCCAGGGCATGGGGCCCGCCCTCAACACGGCGTCGGCCGCCAACGCCTACATCCTGGCGGATCGCGGCACCTGGCTCTCGTTCAAGAACCGCGGCGACCTCGCGATCCTCGTCCAGGGCGACCGCCGGCTGTTCAATCAGTACGGCGTGATGCTGGTGAACCCCGAGAAGCACCCGAGCGTGAAGGTCAAGGCCGGACGCGCGTTCATCGACTGGCTGGTCTCGCCCGCCGGCCAGGGTGCCATCGCGGCCTACAAGATCGACGGCGAGCAGCTGTTCTTTCCCAACGCCGACGGCAAGTCCTGATCCCGCAGGCGGCCTGACGGGGCCCTCGAAGCGGCCGGGTTTGCGAATCCGGCCGCCTGTGGCATGTCACGCCCGACTCCCGTGCGGACCCGACCATGCCCTTCCAGACCGTCGTCAAGGCGGCCCTCGCGGCCGCGCTCAGCCTGTTCCTGACCGCCGCCGCCCTCGCTCAAGGTGGCGCTCAAGGCGCGGTGCCCGTGCGCATCGGCGTGATCCCCGTGATCGGCGCGGCGCCGATCTTCGTCGCGAACGGCGAGGGCTGGCTGAAGGAGGCCGGCCTCAACGCCACCTTCACGACGTTCGAGTCCGGCCCCAACATGATCCAGGCGCTGGCCTCCGGCACCATCGACGTCTACGTCGCCGGCATCGCGCCGCTGGCGGTCGCCCGCACCAAGAACATCGACGTCCGGGTGGTCGCCGCGACCGCCATCGAGGAGATGGTCTTCGTCGCCGGGCCGAAGCTCGCCCCCTACTTCAAGGAGGGCGTGCCGAAGGCCGAAGCCCTGCGGCAGTTCCGTGCCAAGGAGGGCCGCGCCGCGCGCCTCGCCACGCAGCCGCCGGGCTCGGTGCCGAACACCACGCTCCAGCACTGGCTCTGGCAGGTCGCCAAGGCCGACAAGTCGGATGCCGACGTGGTGTCGATGGGCATCGACGCGACCCAGCAGGCGGTGCTGGCCGGCGCCGTCGACGGCGCCTCGATCCGCGAGCCCGCGCTCACCATCGTCCAGGCCCGCAACCCGGCCATCAAGCTGATCGCCACCGGCGGCGAGATGTTCCCCGACCAGCCCGGCACCGTCGTCGGCGTGCACGGCCCCTTCGCGGACAAGAACCCGGCCGCGGTGGAGGGCCTCGTCCAGGCGTTGGTCAAGGCGGTCGCGCTGTTGAAGTCGGACCCCGCCCGGGCCGCCAAGCCCGTCGAGGCGGCGCTCGGCAAGGGCATCACCGACGTGGCGACGATCCAGAAGGCGCTGACCTCGCCGGCGGCCAAGTTCACGGCCGACCCGCGGGCGATCATCGAGGCCACGAAGCGGATGCAGGCCTATCAGGTCAGCATCGGGACCCTCGACAAGGACATCCCGGTCGATGGGCTGTTCGTCCCGGGCTACTACGAGAAGGCGACGCGCTGAGCGCCCTCCCCGCATGAGGCTCTTCCGCTCGACGCTCCTCGCCGCCCTCGGCCTCGCGGCCTTCCTCGCCCTGTGGGAGGCGGTGCCGCGCCTCGGCCTCGTCAACCCGGCCTTCCTGCCGCCGCCCAGCACCCTGCCGGCGGCCTTCCTCAAGGAGGTCTCCCTCGGGATCTGGCCGGAGGCGGTCCTGTCGAGCCTGACCCACTACGTGGCGGGGCTCGCCGCCGGCGCCGGCGCGGGGATCGGGCTCGGCCTCCTGAGCGGCATGTTCCGTCCCTTCGAGGCCTTCACGGCCTGGATCGTGCGGCTCCTGCGGCCGATCCCCGGCCTCGCCTGGGTGCCGTTCGCGATCCTGTGGTTCGGCGTCGAGCCCTCGGCCGCGGTGTTCATCATCGCGATCGGCGTGTTCTGGATCGTGTTCTTCGCCACGCAGGGCGCGGTGCGCAACGTCGACCGTGACCTGATCGAGGTGGCGCAGGCCTTCGGCTTCCGCTCGGCCGGCGCGCGGCTCACCAAGATCCTCCTGCCCGCCGCGACGCCCGGCATCCTCGTCGGCCTGCGCACGGCGCTGGGGCAGGCCTGGATGGCGGTGGTGGCCGCCGAGATCTTCGGCGTCCCGGGCGTCGGCCAGCGCATGATGCAGGCGTCGAGCCTCCTCTCCACGGACATCGTCGTCGTCTACATGCTGACCATGGCCGCCCTCTACGGCTTGTTCGACAGCGCCTTCGTGGCCCTGCAGGACTGGCTCCTGCGCTGGCGGGCCTGAGCCATGGCCGAGCCCATCATCGAGATCCGCGGCCTCTCCCTCGCCTACGAGCGGGGCGGCCGGCGCAGCGTGATCCTCGAGAACCTCGACCTCTCGGTGGCGCGGGGAGCTTTCGTGGTGATCGTCGGCGAATCGGGGGTCGGCAAGTCGACGCTGCTGCGCGTCCTGATCGGGCTGGCGCGGCCGAGCGGCGGGACGGTCCGGGTCTCCGCCCGCCCGGGCTGCCGGACGCCGATGGCCCTGGTCTTCCAGGATGCCCGCCTCCTGCCCTGGCGGCGGGTGATCGACAACGTCGCCTTCGGGCTCGAGGGCAGCGGCCTGTCGCGGGCCGAGCGCCGTGCGAAGGCCGCCGAGATGCTGCGGCTCGTCGGGCTCTCCGAGTTCGCGGGGCGCTGGCCGCACCAGCTCTCCGGCGGCCAGCGGCAGCGCGTGTCCATCGCGCGGGCGCTCGCCGTCGAGCCCGATGTCCTGCTGATGGACGAGCCGTTCTCGGCGCTGGACAGCTTCACCCGGGAGGGCCTGCAGGACGAGCTTCAGCGCATCCAGGCCGCGACGGGCAAGACCATCCTGTTCGTCACCCACGACATCGATGAGGCCGTGACGCTGGCCGACCGCGTGGTGGTGCTGGCAGGCAGCCCGGGCCGGGTCGCCGCGGACCTGACCATCGCCGTGCCGCACCCGCGCCGCCGCCGCGACGCCGCCCTCACCGAGGCGGCCAGGACCCTGCGAGCCGAGCTGTCGCAGCGCTCGGCGGAGCTCTAGGCCTCAGTTGTTCGCGGTCCGGAAGGTGTCGCAGGAGCGGGTCTGGCCGCTCTTGTAGCCCGTGTTGAACCAGCGCATGCGCTGCTCGGAGGAGCCGTGCGTGAAGGAATCGGGCACCGCGTAGCCCTGGCTCTGCTTCTGCAGCTTGTCGTCGCCGATGGCGCTCGCGGCGTTCAGCGCCTCCTCGATGTCGCCCTGCTCCAGGGAATTGAAGCGGTCGTTCGAGTTCTTGGCCCAGACGCCGGCGAGGCAGTCGGCCATCAGCTCGATGCGGACCGAGAGGGCGTTCGCCTCGCGCTTGCTCGATGCCTGCTGCTGTCGGGCCTGCACCTTGCCGAGGATGCCGAGCACATCCTGGACGTGGTGCCCAACCTCGTGGGCGATGACGTAGGCGTAGGCGAAGTCGCCCTTCACGCCGAACTTCTGCTGCATCTCCTTGAAGAAGGAGGTGTCGAGGTAGACCTTCTTGTCGAGGGGGCAGTAGAACGGGCCCATCGCGGCCTGCGCGGAGCCGCAGCCGCTGCGGGTGCCGCCCGTGTAGAGCACCATGGCGGTCGGCGTGTACTGCTTGCCGGTCTGGTTCGGAAGCACCTGGCTCCAGACGTCCTCCGTGTTGCCGAGGATCTTGGCCGCGAACTGCCCGCTCTGGTCGGTCGGCGCGGTGCGCCGGCGCTGCTGGGTCTCGGGATCGACCTGCTCCTGCCGGCTGCCGCCGCCGCCGCGGGTCATCTGCTCGGCGCCGCCGATCAGGATCGCGGGGTTGATGCCGGTGACCCAGCCGATGATGCAGAGGATCACGATGGTGCCGATGCCGAGGCCGCCGGCACCGCCGCCCGGGAAGCCGAAGCCGCCACCGCCGCCCTCGCCGCGCCGGTCCTCGACGTTGCCGGAACTCCGAAAGTCTTCCCAGCGCATGGTCCCGCCACCACTCGTTGCACGTCGCCAGACCTCGCGACGCCGAGGTAATGGCGTCGCGTCCGGGACGGTTCCGCTTGAGCCGGCCTATCCGGTTCAGGCCCGGCCGTCGAGGGCGGCGCGCACCAGGCGGAAGTCCCGCCAGGCGAGGCGCTTCTGCACGGGCTGGCGCAGGAGATAGGCCGGGTGGAGGGTCGCGAGCGCCCGCACCTCGCGGTCGCCGAGCTTGTAGGCGTAGAAGCGCCCGCGCGCCTTGAGGATGCCGTCCTTCGTGCCCGTCAGCGCCTGCGTCGCGGGGCTGCCGAGGCAGACGATCAGGTCGGGGTCGACGAGCTCGATCTGCCGCTCGATGAACGGCTTGCAGATCGAGACCTCCTGGGGCGTCGGGTTGCGGTTCCCCGGCGGGCGCCAGGGGACGATGTTCGTGACGTAGGCCGCGGAGCGGTCGAGGCCGATGGCCGCCATCATCCGGTCGAGGAGCTGGCCGGAGCGGCCCATGAAGGGCTTGCCGATGCGGTCCTCGTCGGCGCCCGGCGCCTCGCCGACGAACACCACCCGGGCCTCCGGGTTGCCGTCTCCGAAGACGAGGTTCTTGGCGGTGAAGCGCAAGGGGCAGCCGTCGAAGCCGGCGAGCAGGGCTTCAAGCTCCGCGAGGCTGCGCGTGTCCCGCGCCCGGGCCCGGGCATCGCCCGCGGCGACGTCGGGCTTCTCGGCCGCCGAGCGTCCGTATGTGCTCGGCGGTGGCTCGGCCGCGCGCGGCGGCGGGGCGGGTTTCGGCGCGGCCGGCGGCAATGCGGCAGCCTTCGGTTTGGGGGGACGGGCGGCGGGTGCCGGCGCGTCGCCCTCCGAGAAGCGATCGTGCGGCGCCTCGTCGAGGGCCGCATCGGCGCCCGCCTCGACGTGGAAGTCGAGGTACGAGATCAGGTCGCGCTGCGCGTCCGGCGGGGAGGTCATGAGGCAGATGTGGGGCCCGCCTTGCCTGTGGACAACCGCGATTGCCCCTCGGGCCTAGCCCTGCGCGCCTAGGCCGCTCCCGCCGCGGGGGTGCTTGCCTTCACAGTTTGGAACCGCTTGAGACATAAGGGCAGGAGCAACGATCAGGACAAAGCGAGATCGCAGCGCCGCACCGGCGTCAGCGGACCGCGGCAGGAGATGGCAGGATGGCGCTTCCCGAACGCGAGGGCATGGATTTCGACGTGGTGGTGGTGGGGGCCGGGCCGGCGGGCCTCGCGGCCGCCATCCGCCTGAAGCAGCACGCGGCCGAGGCCGGCGAGGAGATCAGCGTCGTCGTCGTCGAGAAGGGCTCCGAGGTCGGCGCCCACATCCTGTCCGGCGCGGTGATCGACCCGTCGGGCCTCGACACCCTGCTGCCGGAATGGCGCGACGATGCGGACCGCCCGTTGAAGACCGCGGTCGAGCGCGACGAGTTCATGTTCCTCACGAGGAACAGCGGCGTCACCCTGCCGAACGTGTTCTTCCCGAAGCTGATGTCGAACCACGGCAACTTCGTCGGCTCGCTCTCGAACGTCACGAAGTATCTCGGCCGCAAGGCCGAGGAGCTCGGCGTCGAGATCTACCCGGGCTTTCCGGCCTCGGAGGTGCTCTACGACGGGTCCGGCGCCGTCGTCGGGATCGCCACCGGCGACCTCGGGATCGGCCGCTCGGGCGATCCCCGCGACGACTACACCCGCGGCATGGAGCTCAGGGGCAAGTACACGATCTTCGGCGAGGGGGCCCGTGGCTCGCTGACCAAGACGCTGATCGACCGCTTCGCGCTCAACAGCGACCGGGACCACCAGAAGTACGGGCTCGGCGTGAAGGAGCTGTGGCAGCTCGCCCCCGACAAGTTCCAGCCGGGGCTCGTGCAGCACACCATGGGTTGGCCGCTGCCGAACAAGGCCGGCGGCGGCTCCTGGCTCTACCACTTCGACGACGGGCTCCTCTCGGTGGGGTTCGTCACGCACCTGAACTACGAGAACCCGACGCTGTCGCCGTTCGAGGAGTTCCAGCGCTTCAAGACGCACCCGATGATCCGCGAGACCTTCGAGGGCGCCAAGCGCATCGGCTACGGCGCGCGGGCCATCATGGAGGGCGGCTGGCAGTCGGTGCCGAAGCTCGTGTTCCCGGGCGGCTGCCTCGTCGGGGACTCGGCGGGCTTCGTGAACGTGCCGCGCATCAAGGGTTCGCACAACGCCGTCCTCTCGGGGATGCAGGCGGCGGATGCCATCAGCGCGGCCCTGCGGGCCGGACGCCAGGGCGACGAGCTGACGGCCTACGAGGAGGGCTGGCGGGCGAGCCCGATCGGGCGCGACCTCAAGGCCGTGCGCAACGTCAAGCCGCTCTGGTCGCGCTACGGCACCCTCGTCGGCGTCGGCCTCGGCGGCCTCGACATGTGGTCCTCGACGCTGTTCGACGCCTCGCCCTTCGGCACCCTCAGCCACGGCAAGCCGGACCACGACTGCCTGAAGCCCCTCGCCGAGGTGACGCCCATCGTCTACCCGAAGCCCGACGGCAAGCTCACCTTCGACCGGCTCTCCTCGGTCTACCTCTCGAATACCAACCACGAGGAGGATCAGCCGCCGCACCTGAAGGTCGCCGACCTCGGCCTGCAGAAGACCTCGGAGCACGACGTGTTCGGCGGTCCCTCGGCGCGCTACTGCCCGGCCGGCGTCTACGAGTGGGTGGAGGATGCGTCCGCAGGCGACGGCGTGCGCTACCAGATCAACGCGCAGAACTGCGTCCACTGCAAGACCTGCGACATCAAGGATCCGAACCAGAACATCAACTGGGTGACGCCGGAGGGCCCCGGCGGGCCGAACTACCCGAACATGTGATCGGCGCTTTCCCCGTTCGGCCGCAGGCGGACGCGCGGCCGCCGCAGGGGGCGCGGGGGGCGGATTCGGGGCTCCCGGGCGCGCCATCCTTTCGCCTTGCGGGCATGGCGGGAAGAGTCCACTGTCCCCGCCACATCGGCGCCGGCCCGCGTTGAAGGTCGGCGCGCAGGAGCCGAGACTGGTGCCCAAGAACGGAAACGCCACCCGCCGCGCCGCGTCGGTGCTCGCCTTCGCCCTCGCGGGACTGCTCCCGGTCTCGATGACGGCGCTCGCCGCGCAGCCGCGCGACGCGAGCCCGATCAACGAGTACGAGCCGGCGGAATCGCTCGAGGGCAACTTCCTCTCGGCCTACATCGCCGGCGCCTCGCGCGACACCGCGGCCGCCGCGAGCTTCTACCGCGAGGCCGTGAAGGCGGACCCGCGCAACGCCGAGCTCTTGGAGCGCGCCTTCGTGTCGCTGCTCGCCGACGGGGCCCTTCCGGACGCCTTCCGGGCGGCCGAGCGCCTGACGAGCCGCGACGGCGCCAACGGCCTCGCCCAGCTCGCCCTCGGCGTGCGCCAGATCAAGGCCGGCCAGTGGGCCGCTGCCCGCCAGAACTTCGCCCGCAGCGGCCGCGGTGCGGCCGCCGACCTCACCGCGACCCTGCTCACCGCCTGGGCCTTCGCGGGCCAGGGTGACGGCAAGCGGGCGCTGGAGACGGTCTCCCGCCTCAAGGGCGAGCGCTACTACAACACCTTCCGGGACTACCACGCGGGCCTGATCGCCAGCGTGGTCGGCGACCAGGCGGAGGCCGAGCGCCGCCTGAAGGCCGCCTACGACGCCGACCGCAACACCCTGCGCATCGTCGACGCCTATGCGCGCTACGAGGCGCAGGCCGGCCGCACCGACCTCGCCATTCAGGCCTACACCGACTTCGACAAGCTGATGCCGCGCCACCCGATCGTGCGCGACGCCCTCGACAAGCTGAAGGCCGGCAAGCCCCTGTCGCGCATCATCTCGACGGCGCAGGAGGGAGCGGGCGAGGTCCTCTACGGGCTCGGCTCGGCCGGCTCGACGCAGGGCGACGAGCTGCCCGCCGTGATCTACCTGCGGCTCGCGCTCTACCTCGCCCCCGAGCACGCCCTCGCCCGCCTGACGCTCGCCGACACCCTCGACCGCATGAAGCAGGCCGAGCGCGCCAACGAGGCCTACGCGCAGATTCCTGCCACCTCGCCGCTCAAGCTCAACGCCGACATCCAGATCGGCCTCAACCTGGAGCAGATGGGCAAGGGCGAGGAGGCGCTGCAGCACCTCGACGCCCTGATGAAGGCCCACCCGGACGACATCGACGTGGTGACCGCGCTCGGCAACGTGCAGCGCTCCCGCAAGAAGTACGACGAGGCGGCCGCCACCTACAGCCGGGCGATCGGCCTGATCGGCGACCGCCCGATCCAGAGCTACTGGACGACCTTCTACTTCCGCGGCACCGCCTACGAGCGCGCCAAGGACTGGCCGAAGGCCGAGGCCGACCTCCAGAAGGCGCTGGAGCTGCTGCCCCCGAACCAGCCCGCCGCCCGGGCCCAGGTGCTGAACTACCTCGGCTATTCCTGGGTCGACCGGAAGATGAACATCGACGAGGCCTTCCGGATGCTGAAGCAGGCCGCCGATGCGAGCCCGCGGGACGGCATGATCGTCGACAGCCTCGGCTGGGCCTATTACCGCCTCGGCCGCTGGGACGACGCGGTGCGCGAGCTGGAGAAGGCGGTCGAGCTGAAGCCCGGCGACCCGACCATCAACGACCACCTCGGCGACGCCTACTGGCGCTCCGGCCGGCGGCTCGAAGGCAAGTTCCAGTGGCAGCACGCCAAGGACCTGAACCCCGAGCCCGACGACCTCGAGGCGATCAACGAGAAGCTCAAGAACGGGCTGCCCGAGGTCGACAAGCCGACCGCCACCGCCGAGAACCCGCCGGCGCCCGTCGCCGCCCCGCACAACCCCGAGAACCCCGAGCTGCCGAAGGGCGCGCCCGCGCCGAACGAGCCGCCCGGCTCCGCCGACAAGAAGAAGACCGGCGGCTGAGGCCTGACGCCCGGCGGCGACGCCTCCACGGTCCCGCCGTCAGGCCAGATCGCTCGAACGCCTGACGTCGGCGGACCGGCTTGGCGCGGCCCTCTCGGCCGGGCTATCGCCTGATGGCCCCTCCCCGACGACCCGAACGCCGTGAGCATGACCCGCCTCGCCACCCGCGCGCCCGCCAAGATCAACCTGACCCTCCACGTCCTCGGGCGGCGGGCGAGCGACGGCTACCACGAGCTCTTGAGCCTCGTGGCCTTCGCGGGCGCGAGCGACCTGCTGACGCTGGAGCCGGGCGGCCCTTCGCGGCTGACCGTCGACGGGCCGACCGCGGGGCCCGCCGGACCGACCGACGACAACCTCGTCCTGCGGGCCGCCCGGCGCCTCGGCGAGGCCGTCCCGGGCCTGCGCACCGGTGCGTTCCACCTCGTGAAGCGGCTGCCCGTGGCCGCCGGGATCGGCGGGGGATCGTCGGACGCGGCGGCGGGCCTGCGGCTCCTTGCCGAGCTGAACGGGCTCGCCCTGGACCATCCGGCGGTGATCGACGCGGCGCGGGGCACGGGCGCCGACGTCCCGGTCTGCCTCGATCCGCGGGCGCGGATGATGCGGGGGGCGGGCGAGAGCATCGGGCCGGCGCTGGCGCCGGCGCCGTTGCCTGCCGTGCTGATCAACCCCGGCGTCCCGGTGCCGACCGCCCCGGTGTTCCGGGCCCTCGGGTTGGCCGCGGGCGATGCCCTGCCGGGCGCCGATCACCCCGAGATCCCGGCTCGCCTGACGGCCGACGCGCTCCTCGCCGCGATCGGGCCGGCGCGCAACGACCTCGAAGGGCCGGCCCTCACCGTGGCGCCGGCCATCGGGACGGCGCTGGCGGTGCTGCGGGCCCAGGCGGGCTGCCGCCTCGCCCGGATGTCGGGCTCCGGCGCGACGGTGTTCGCGATCTTCGGGCACCGCAGCGAGGCCGCGCTGGCGGCCCGCCGCATCCGCGCGGCCGAGCCGGGCTGGTGGGTCGCCCCGACGCTCCTGCGCTGAGGCTCGCCCCTTCAGGCCTTCCGGGGCGGCTCAGTGCGCCCGGGCGATGCAGAAATCGACCACCTGCAGCAGCGCGGACTTCATGCGGGCGTTCGGAAAGAGCGCCAGCGCGTCCCGAGCCATGGCGCCGTAGTGGCGCGCCCGCTCTACGGTGTCCTCCAGGGCGCGGTGGCGCCGCAGGATCGCCCGGGCGGTCTCGAGGTCGCCGTCCTGGACGTCGCCCTGTTCGAGGGTTCGGCGCCAGAAGGCCCGCTCCTCGTCGCTGCCGCGGCGGAACGAGAGCACGATCGGCAGGGTGATCTTGCCCTCGCGAAAATCGTCGCCGACGTTCTTGCCGAGGGAGGCGCTGGTGCCGCCGTAATCGAGCACGTCGTCGATGAGCTGGAAGGCGATGCCGAGGTTCATCCCGTAGGAGCGGCAGGCGGCCTGCTCGGAGCGCGGCCGCTCGGCCAGCACCGGTCCCACCTCGCAGGCGGCGGCGAACAGCTCGGCGGTCTTCGCCCGGATCACCGCGAGGTACTCGTCCTCGCTGGTCTCGGTGTTCTTGGCGGCGGTGAGCTGCATCACCTCGCCCTCGGCGATCACGGTCGCGGCGGCGGACAAAATGTCGAGGGCGCGCAGCGAGCCGACCTCGACCATCATCCGGAAGGCCTGGCCGAGGAGGAAGTCGCCGACGAGCACGCTCGCCTCGTTGCCCCACTTGATCCGCGCCGCGATGCGCCCGCGGCGCATGTCGCTCTCGTCCACCACGTCGTCGTGAAGGAGCGTCGCGGTGTGCATGAACTCGACGCTCGCGGCGAGCTTCACCGCGCCGTCGCCCTGGTAGGCGCAGAGGTCGGCGGTGGCGAGCGTCAGGATCGGGCGCAGGCGCTTGCCCCCTGAGGCGATGAGGTGGTTGGCCACCTCCGGGATCATCGCCACCTCCGAGCCCGTCCGCGACAGGATCATCGCGTTGACGCGCTCCATGCCCCCCGCGACCAGGGCCACGAGGTCAGCGAGGCTCGCCTCCGGATCGGAGCGACCCTCATCCAGGGGAATGACGACACCCAAGGTCCGACGCCTCCGGACTGCACTGGCCGGGCTTCGCGGCCGAGATGGAAAAATCCGCGCCCCCCTTCGCACGGGGCGGTTGGTGCCGCAACATCGGCGGCCGCCGACCCATATGGCGCGGGCGGCCCGAAGCCTGTACGCGGCGAATCCGCCACCCCCTTCTTCCCGCCATCCCTTTCACCGAGAGCGGCCGGACCGGATGATCGAGCTGATCCGCACGAACGACATCGTCCTCATCGGCTTCGCACAGTCGCTCCTCGAGGGCGCCGACATCCCGGTGCTGGTGGCCGACAATCACATGAGCCTGATGGAGGGCTCGATCAGCGCCTTCCCGCGCCGGCTCCTCGTGCCGCACGATCACGCCCGGCAGGCCCGCCGGCTGCTGACTGATGCGGGGCTCGCCCACGAGCTGCGGCCGTGACATCCGAGCCCGGGCCCGACGCCTTCCTGGGGGGGCGCCTGCGGCTCCTGCAGCCCCCGCGGGGGTCGCACCGAGCCGGTACGGACGCGGTGCTCCTGGCGAGCCTCCTCGGGCCGCTGGACGGGGCGGTAGTGTGCGACGTCGGGGCTGGCACCGGCGCGGTGGGCCTCGCCTGCGCGGCCCTCTGGCCCGATTGCCGGGCGTTGCTGGTAGAGCGGGAGGCCCCGCTCGCGGACCTCGCCCGGCGCAACGCGGCCGCGAACGGCCTCGGCGACCGGGTCACGGTGGTCGAGGCCGACGTGCTCGCCCCCGGTGCCGCGCGGCGGGCCGCCGGCCTCGCGCCGGACATGGCGGACGCGGTGCTGACGAACCCGCCCTATCACGACCACGGCCGGCACCGGCCATCACCGGTGGCCGGCAAGGCGACCGCCCACAGCTTTTGGGCCGGCGACCTCGGGGGCTGGATCCGGGCCTGCACGAGCCTCGTCCGCCCCGGCGGCCGGATCGGCCTGATCCACCGGGCCGATGCCCTGCCGGCCTGCCTCGACGTGCTGCGCGGGCGCTTCGGGGACCTTGCCGTGCGGCCGGTCCATCCCGGGCCCGAGCGGCCCGCGATCCGCGTGCTGATCTCCGGCGCGAAGGGGAGCCGGGCCCCCCTTCGCCTGCTGCCGCCCCTCGTCCTGCACGGCGCGGACGGCCGCTTCACACCGGAGGCCGAGGCGCTGCACCGCGGCGCGACGCCCTGAGGCGATCCGCGCCGCGGCTCCGATCAGTACAAGGGACGCCAGCCGAAATGGCGGCGGTAGTAGGGACGGTGCCAGCCATAGTGCCGCCGGTAGAAGTGGCGGCGGTAGTAGGGGCGCCGATAGCCCCAGTGCCGGCGGTAATAGGGGCGGCGGTAATAGACCGGGCGCCGCCAGTAGTGACGCCGCCAGCCGTAGTGCCGGCGCCAGCCGTAATGGCGGCGGCGCCAGTGCACCTGGGTCGCCAGGGCGCCGGGCTCCGCCTGGGCCGCCGCCGCGGACATCGGCAGCGGTGCCGCGTTCGCGACGGCGCCGAGGCCGATCAGGCCCCCGAGCATGCCGATCGCGACGATCATCCAACGTAGGGAACGCATGGTGTCGGTCTCCTCCCAGGGTGTCTGCCGCACCCTGCCTCGTGGACCGGTGCGCGGCCGCCCGACGCGGCGTGCGCGGGGCCTCAGAGTCCTTCTAGGGCGCACGGCCGCGCTTGGAATGGCCAACCCGGCCCCCGCCATGGCATGAAGCGGGGGCACGGCGCGGACCGCCGCGAGGCGGACTACGCAGGGCCGGGCGGCCGGCCGATCTGCTGCGTTTTCAGAACCCCTGGACAGGATCATCCCGACGATGCCCCTCGCGATACCGGCCCCCCTGCGCGCGCTGCTGCCACGCCGGTTCCGGGAGAAGCGTCCGCGGGTCGCCGTCGTGCGGCTCAGCGGCGCGATCGGCGCCGTGTCGCCGCTGCGCCCGGGCCTGTCGATCGGCACCGTGGCGGGCAGCCTGGAGCGCGCCTTCACGATGCCGGGCGCGGTGGGTGTCGCGATCGTGATCAACTCGCCGGGCGGCGCGCCGGCCCAGTCGCACCTGATCCACCGGCGCATCCGCGCCCTCGCCGAGGAGAAGTCGCTCCCCGTCATCGCCTTCGTGGAGGATGTGGCCGCGTCCGGCGGCTACATGATCGCCTGCGCGGCGGACGAGATCGTGGCCGACCCGACCTCGGTGGTCGGCTCCATCGGCGTCGTCTCGGCGGGGTTCGGCTTCGACAAGCTGATCGAGCGGATCGGCGTCGAGCGCCGCGTCCACACGCAGGGCGAGGCCAAGGCGATGCTCGATCCGTTCCGCCCGGAGGATCCGGCGGACGTAGAGCGCCTCAAGCGCATCCAGGCCGACGTCCAGGAGCTGTTCACGGGGCTCGTCACGGCGCGCCGCCCGAAGCTCGCGGCCGACGAAAACCTGTTCACCGGGGCTGTCTGGACCGGGCGGCAGGCCGTCCCGCTCGGCCTCGTCGACGCCCTGGGTGATATCCGCTCGACGCTGCGGGCGCGCTTCGGCGAGAAGGTGGACCTGCGCCTCGTCGCCGAGGCGAAGGGCTCGTTCATTGCGCGCCTGCTCCGGCGCTCGGCCCCGGGTGGCATCGGTCTCGGAGCGGGTCTTGGGGGAGGCCTTGCCGACGACCTGATCGGCGCGGTGGCCGAGCGCGCCGCCTGGGCGCGCTATGGCCTGTAACGGCTTGGGCGCGGAAGGCTCAGCGCGGAACCTGGCAGCCGCCGGCCGGCGCGGCGTAGCCCGCGTAGACCACGCGGACCTTGCGGGCGCAGCTCTCGGGCATCGCGGGGGCGGCGACGGGCGCGACCTCGACGGGGAGCACGGCGACCGGCATCGCCACGGCCGACTTGTCCTCGGACGTGGCGAGCGCCTTGCCGACGCCCATCACGAGGGGAGTGGCGACGAGCGAGGTCGCCACGAGGGCCGCGAACACTGTGAGATCCTTGCGCATGACTGGTCTTCCGAAGGCTTCGGCCGCGTCGGGGCGGCCCGCATGTCCCTGATTGCTGCTTAAACTTGGCCGTGGGCTTAGCAGTTCCCGATCTGGGCTAAAATGCGGCGGAAATACGTGCGCACTCGCACCCGCCCCTTCGCTTGACACCTCGGCCCGCCCTCTTAAACGCTCCGGCGCCGACCATTCCGCCCGACGAGGACCCTGCGACCGATGCCGAGCGATGCCGACCTCGCGCCTCAAACCTCGTTCCAGGGGCTGATCCTCACGCTGCAGCGCTTCTGGGCCGCGCAGGGCTGCGTGATCCTGCAGCCCTACGACATGGAGGTGGGCGCGGGCACCTTCCACCCGGCCACGACCCTCCGCGCCCTCGGGCCGAAGCCCTGGAAGGCCGCCTACGTGCAGCCCTCGCGGCGCCCCAAGGACGGGCGCTACGGCGAGAACCCCAACCGGCTGCAGCACTATTACCAGTTCCAGGTCATCCTGAAGCCGAACCCCGAGAACCTGCAGGAGCTCTACCTCGCCTCGCTCGCCGCGATCGGCGTCGACCTGAGGCTCCACGACATCCGCTTCGTCGAGGACGACTGGGAGAGCCCGACGCTGGGCGCCTGGGGCCTCGGCTGGGAATGCTGGTGCGACGGCATGGAGGTGAGCCAGTTCACCTACTTCCAGCAGGTGGCGGGCTTCGAGTGTGCGCCGGTGGCGGGCGAGCTGACCTACGGCCTGGAGCGGCTCGCCATGTACGTGCAGGGCGTCGAGAACGTCTACGACCTGAACTTCAACGGCGGCACCGGCGCGGACAAGGTCACCTACGGCGACGTCTTCCTGCAATCCGAGCAGGAATACTCGCGCCACAACTTCGAGGCGGCCGACACCGCCATGCTGTTCCGCCAGTTCACCGACGCCGAGGCGGCGTGCGAGGCCTACCTGGCGGCCGGCGCCCCCGCGGCCGAGGGCGAGCGCCACCGGATGGCGCAGCCGGCCTACGACCAGTGCATCAAGGCGAGCCACGTCTTCAACCTGCTCGACGCGCGCGGCGTCATCTCGGTCACCGAGCGGCAGAGCTACATCCTGCGGGTGCGCGAGCTCGCGAAGGCCTGCGGGGCGGCCTACCTGCGGACCGAGGGCGGCGGGCACGCCGCCTGAGGCGGGCCACCCGCCGGCCCGCCTCGACACCGCCCGGCCGGACTCCTAAACGAGGCCGGCCGCTCCGACGCCCCCTGCCGCGGCCGTCCCCCCCGGGA
The DNA here is from genome assembly GCF_053346035.1 of Methylobacterium sp. A54F. Classification (NCBI taxonomy): domain Bacteria; kingdom Pseudomonadati; phylum Pseudomonadota; class Alphaproteobacteria; order Hyphomicrobiales; family Methylobacteriaceae; genus Methylobacterium; species Methylobacterium sp. A54F. The sequence goes on from NZ_JBKFBF010000002.1 coordinate 146,217, forward strand.
CCTGCCGCCGGACCCCCGAGCCATGCCCGACCTCCTCCTCGAACTGCGCTCCGAAGAGATCCCCGCTCGCATGCAGCGCCGCGCGGCGGAGGACCTGCGCAAGCTCGTCACCGATGCGTTGGTCGAGCGCGGCTTCCTCTACGAGGGCGCCAAGGCCTTCGCGACGCCCCGGCGCCTCGCGCTCCACGTCGCCGGGCTGCCGGCCCGCGGCGAGGCGGTGCGGGAGGAGCGCCGCGGCCCCCGCGTCGGCGCCCCCGAGGCCGCCGTGCAGGGCTTCCTCAAGAGCGCCGGCCTCGCGAGCCTCGCGGAGGCCACCACCGTCACCGACCCCAAGAAGGGTGAGTTCTACCTCGCGGTGATCGAGCGGCCCGGCCGCGAGACCCTCGACGTGCTGGCCGAGATCCTGCCCGGGATCATCCGCAGCTTCCCATGGCCGAAGGCGATGCGCTGGGGCGCGGCGTCCGCGCGGCCCGGGGCGCTGCGCTGGGTGCGGCCCCTGCAATCCATCGTCGCGACCTTCGGCCCCGAGACCGAAACGCCCGACGTGGTGCCCTTCGCGGTCGACGGGATCGCGGCCGGCACCACCACCTACGGCCACCGCTTCCTCGCGCCCGAGCCCATCGAGGTGCGCCGCTTCGACGACTACGTGCAGAGCCTGGAGCGCGCCAAGGTCGTGCTCGACGCCGACCGGCGCAAGGACATCATCCTGCACGATGCCCGGGACCTCGCCTTCGCGCAGGGCCTCGACCTCGTGGAGGACGAGGGGCTCCTGGAGGAGGTCGCCGGCCTCGTGGAATGGCCGGTGGTGCTCATGGGCTCCTTCGACGCGCGCTTCCTCGACATCCCCGCCGAGGCGATCCGCGCCACGATCCGGGCGAACCAGAAGTGCTTCGTGCTGCGCAAGGGCGGCTCCGAGGCGCTGGCGCCGGCCTTCCTCCTCGTCTCGAACCTCGTGGCGAGCGACGGCGGCGTGGCGATCACCGCCGGCAACGAGCGCGTGGTGCGCGCGCGCCTCTCCGACGCGACGTTCTTCTGGGAGACCGACAAGGCGGTGCGCCTGGAAGACCGGCTGCCGAAGCTCGACAGCATCGTGTTCCACGAGAGGCTCGGGACGCAGGGCGAGCGGGTGGCGCGGATCGCGGCGTTCGCCCGCGAGATCGCGCCGCTGGTCGGCGCCGACCCGGACCTCGCCGCGCGCGCGGCCCGCCTCGCCAAGGCCGACCTCGTCACCGAGATGGTCGGCGAGTTCCCCGAGCTGCAGGGGCTGATGGGGCGCACATACGCGGGCTTGCAGGGCGAGCACGCGAGCGTCGCGGCGGCGATCGAGGAGCATTACAAGCCGCTCGGGCCGTCTGACCGCGTGCCGAGCGATCCGGTCTCGGTCGCCGTCGCGCTCGCCGACAAGCTCGACACGCTCACGAGCTTCTGGCTGATCGATGAAAAGCCGACCGGCAGCAAGGACCCGTTCGCGCTCCGACGCGCGGCCCTCGGCGTGATCCGCCTCATCCTGGACGGACAGCGGCTGCCCTTGGTTTCCCTGCTCGACGGGCATGTCGCTCCGGTCGTCGATGCAATCAGGGCGACTGAATCGACGCGAGGCGCCGGTGTGGGTGCGCGGGACCACCTCAGCGCGACGAGCGAGACGGCCTGGGGCGGCAGACGCGTTCAGCGCAGCAGCCTCGACCTCCTCGCCTTCATCGCGGACCGCCTCAAGGTCTACCTGCGCGACCAGGGCGCGCGCCACGACCTGATCGACGCCGTCTTCGCCCTGCCCGGCCAGGACGACCTGCTGATGGTGGTGCGTCGCGTGGAGGCGCTCGGCCGCTTCCTCGACACCGACGACGGGCGCAACCTCCTCGCCGGCTACAAGCGCGCCGCCAACATCCTGCGCATCGAGGAGAAGAAGGACGGGCGCGCCTACGACGCCGAGCCCGACGCGGCGCTGATCGCGTCGTCCGGCCAGCCCGAGGAGCGGGCGCTGGCGGCGTCCCTGGCGACCGCCCGCGAGGCGGCCTCCGCGGCCGTCGCGGCAGAGGATTTCGAGGGGGCCATGCGGGCGCTCTCCGCACTTCGCGCACCGGTGGACGCCTTCTTCGAGGCGGTGACGGTCAACGCCGACGACCCGGCCCTCCGCGCCAACCGCCTCGCCCTCCTCAACGCACTGCGCGCCGCGACGCGCGAGGTGGCGGATTTCTCGCGGATCGAGGGGTAGGCGCGGTCAACGCCGCATCGTTCCCCGCCCCAATCCCGTCATTCCGGGGCGCCGCAGGCGAGCCCGGAATCCAGAGCCGCCGACGATGCCTCGTTCTGCCAGCTCGGCGGCTCTGGATCCCGGGCTCCGCTGCGCGGCCCCGGGATGACGGCGTTGCTGGCTGAACGGGGGTGGCCCTAGCAAAACCCCGGACCGCATCTGGACATCAGTCCTATTCGGCGATCCTCTGCGCGAACTGTCAAACCGAATCGGGTCAGCCCCGTGCCGTTCGCCGTCTACATCCTCGCGAGCCGGAGGCACGGCACCCTCTACATCGGCGTCACGCGCGACCTCGCCCGCCGCATGCACGAGCATCGCACTGGGGCAACGCCTGGCTTCGCGACGCGGTACGGCGTGCAGCGCCTCGTCTGGTATGAAACCTACGACCGAGCGGTCGAGGCGATCCAGCGCGAGAAGTCCCTGAAGACATGGCGGCGCGACTGGAAGCTTCGATTGATCGAGGAGGCGAACCCCGACTGGTCCGACCTCCACCCGAACCTCGGCCCGTGGTGAGCGGGCTCAGAACCAGCCCTTCACCTTGAAGTACAAGGCGGGGATCAGCGCGCTGACCACGATCAGCGCGAGGCCGTAGGGGTAGCCCCAGGCCCAGTCGAGCTCCGGCATGTGCTTGAAGTTCATGCCGTAGATCGAGGCGAGCAGCGTCGGCGGCACGCCGATCGCCGAGACCACGGTGAGCACGCGGAAGACGTTGTTCTGCTCGATGTTGATGAGGCCGAGCGCCGCGTCGAGGAGGAACTGCACGTTCTCCGAGAGCCGCGTCTCGAACTCCTCGAGCGACTCGATGTCCCGCCGGATCGTCTCGAAGCGCGAGGCCGCCTCCTCCTGCCGGAGGATGCCGTCGCATTCGGAGGCCACGAAGGGGACGATCCGCTGCAGGCCGAGCAGGCTGGAGCGGATTTTGCCGAGCGCCTTGCCGCGCCGGGCGATGCCCCGGAGGATGCGGCGGAGCGCGAGGTCCCGGCGGCGGGGCGGCGGCTTGGCGTCCGTGACCCCGTTGCGGGGCTTCGCCCGCACGTCGAAGTCGAAGATCCGGGTCGAGAGTCCGTCGAGATCGGCGCCCATGTCCTCCAGCGCGTCCGCGAGGCTGTCCACCAGTTCCTCGACGAGCAGCAGGAAGATCTCGGTGCTGTTCTGAGCCGGGCCGTCCCCCTCGGCGATTCGCCGCTTCACCTCCGCGAAGGCCCGCAGGTCGTGGAAGCGCACCGTGACGAGGTGGTCCTTGGTCAGCACGAAGCCCAGCGGCTTCAGGCTCGAATCGGCCTGCTCGAAGGTGATCATCGGCGTCGAGACCGACAGGTTCGCCTTGGCGCGGCGCAGGCGGCTCGAACTCTCGACTTCGCTTAGCGCCTGGCGGGTCGGGACGCGGATCCCGGTCGCCGCCTCGGCGCGGCGCGCCTCTTCGGCGTCGGGATCTTCGAGGTCGATCCAGATCGCGTCGGTCGGGATCGCGGCTGGGTCGGAGCCGTGCCCGACCGCGCCCTCGGCACCGTGGAGGCTGAGCATGGTGAGGGGGTCCGTGGTGGGTTCGCGTTCGGGAAGGGACGTGTCGATCAAGGTCGCGCAAGGGGGTGCGGCACCCTTGACTCGGAAAGGCCGTCCGCCTATCTCGCCGCCAGCGTTAGCACTCCTCTGGAGGGAGTGCTAACAGCCGGGGTTCGGATGCGGCTTCGGCCGCATCAAGCCATCTCGAATTCGAAAAGCAAGAGGGCAGCTCATGAAGTTCCGTCCGCTGCACGACCGTGTCGTCGTCCGCCGCATCGAGGGCGAGGAGAAGACCAAGGGCGGCATCATCATTCCGGACACCGCCAAGGAGAAGCCGCAAGAGGGCGAGATCGTCGCCGTCGGTCCCGGCGCCCGCGACGAAGCCGGCCGGGTGAACCCGCTCGACGTGAAGGCCGGCGACCGGGTGCTCTTCGGCAAGTGGTCCGGCACCGAGGTCAAGATCGACGGTCAGGATCTCCTGATCATGAAGGAGTCCGACATCATGGGCGTCGTCGCCTGAGGCGCGCCCCGGACGCCTCAGCGCGCCCGCACCCGCATTCGTCCGCTCCCGGTCGCTGCCCCTCCCGGGCACCCGGAGCACTCACCACCGCAATCTGAGGACCCCTGCACATGGCAGCCAAAGACGTACGTTTCTCGTCCGACGCCCGTGAGAAGATGCTCCGCGGCGTCGACATCCTCGCGGACGCCGTCAAGGTCACGCTCGGCCCGAAGGGCCGCAACGTCGTGATCGAGAAGTCGTTCGGCGCCCCCCGCATCACCAAGGACGGCGTCACCGTCGCCAAGGAGATCGAGCTCGCCGACAAGTTCGAGAACATGGGCGCCCAGATGGTGCGCGAAGTGGCCTCGAAGACCAACGACATCGCCGGCGACGGCACCACCACCGCCACCGTGCTGGCCCAGGCGATCGTCCGCGAGGGCGCCAAGTACGTCGCCGCCGGCATGAACCCGATGGACCTGAAGCGCGGCATCGACCTCGCGACCCAGGCCGCCGTCAAGGACATCACCGGCCGCGCCAAGAAGGTCGCCTCGTCGGAGGAGGTCGCCCAGGTCGGGACGATCTCGTCGAACGGCGACAAGGAAATCGGCGACATGATCGCCCACGCCATGCAGAAGGTGGGCAACGAGGGCGTGATCACGGTCGAGGAGGCGAAGACCGCCGAGACCGAGCTCGACGTCGTCGAGGGCATGCAGTTCGACCGCGGCTACCTCTCGCCGTACTTCATCACCAACGCCGAGAAGATGGTCGCCGAGCTCGACGATCCCTACATCCTCATCCACGAGAAGAAGCTCTCGTCGCTCCAGGCGATGCTCCCGGTCCTCGAGGCCGTGGTGCAGACCGGCAAGCCGCTGCTCATCATCGCCGAGGACATCGAGGGCGAGGCGCTCGCCACCCTCGTTGTGAACAAGCTCCGCGGCGGCCTCAAGGTCGCGGCCGTGAAGGCGCCGGGCTTCGGCGACCGTCGCAAGGCCATGCTCGAGGACATCGCGATCCTGACCTCCGGTCAGATGATCGCCGAGGACCTCGGCATCAAGCTCGAGAACGTGACCCTGCCGATGCTCGGCCGCGCCAAGCGCGTCCGCATCGAGAAGGAGAACACCACGATCATCGACGGTTCGGGCGAGAAGTCCGACATCGAGGCCCGCGTGGGGCAGATCAAGGCGCAGATCGAGGAGACCACCTCGGACTACGACCGTGAAAAGCTCCAGGAGCGCCTGGCCAAGCTCGCGGGCGGCGTCGCGGTGATCCGCGTCGGCGGCGCGACCGAGGTCGAGGTCAAGGAGAAGAAGGACCGCGTCGACGACGCCCTCAACGCCACCCGCGCGGCGGTCGAGGAAGGCATCGTCCCCGGCGGCGGCACCGCTCTCCTCCGCGCCAAGAAGGCGGTCGCTGGCCTGTCCAACGACAACGCCGACGTGGCGGCCGGCATCAAGATCGTGCTGAAGGCGCTCGAGGCCCCGATCCGCCAGATCGCCCAGAACGCGGGCGTCGAGGGTTCGATCGTGGTCGGCAAGATCTCCGACAACACCGGCTCCGAGACCTACGGCTTCAACGCCCAGACCGAGGAGTACGTCGACATGATCCAGGCCGGCATCGTCGACCCGGCCAAGGTCGTGCGCACCGCCCTGCAGGACGCGGCGTCGGTCGCCGGTCTCCTCGTCACCACCGAGGCGATGGTCGCGGACGCTCCCAAGAAGGAGAGCGCGGCTCCGGCGATGCCGGGCGGCGGCGGCATGGGCGGCATGGACTTCTAAGTCCACCACCCGGGCCAAGGATCGGAAGGGGTCGCCGCGAGGCGGCCCCTTTCGCGTTCCGGGTGTCCGCACCGGCCCTTCGCAACGGCCGCCGGAGGCCCCATAAGGCTCGGATGAGCCCCCTCGCCCGCCTGTTCGGCCGCCGCGCCGACCCGAACCCGGCCCAGAACCCCCTCCCCCTTCCGCGGGGCTACGCGGTGTGCGGCGCGCCGCGCTCGGGCAGCAACTACTTCTGCGAGCTCCTGGGAAGCACCGGCGCGCTCGGCCGGCCGCGGGAATACTTCAACGGGGCCACGCGCCGCCGCTACGACGACCCCGACTACCCGGACGATCCGGCCCTCCAGGCGCAGCGGATCCTGACGCTCGGCGCCACGCCGAACGGCATCTACGCGCTGAAGCTGTTCCCGGGCCTGTTCGATACGGTCTCGCCGCATATCCGGCTGACCGAGGTCCTGCCGAACCTCAGCTTCGTCCGGCTCAGGCGCCTCGATGTCCTGGGGCAGGCCCTGTCCTGGGTCCGCTCGATGCAGTCGCAGCAGTTCCGCTCGACCGAAGAGGCGAAGGGCGAGATCCGCTACGACCCGGAGGCGATCGAGACCTATCTGGGGCAGGTCTGCCAGCGCAACGCCCGCTGGGACATGTTCTTCGCCCGCACCGGCATCGCGCCCGTCGAGGTGCTCTACGAGGATCTCGCCCGCGACCCGCAGGCGGCGGTCGACCGCGTCTCGCACGCCCTCGGGCTCGCGGACCGGCCCGCCATCGCGCCCGGCGCGGTGAAGCTGCAGGTGCAGCGCGACGCGGCGAGCCGCGACTGGCGCGAGCGGTTCATCGCGGAGCGCGGCGACCCGAACCGCATGGATTCCCCCGACCGCCTCGCCGTCACGCTCTGAGGCGTTGGCCGGACGACGGGCGCGGGCGGCTCAGCCCGCCCGGCGGCCGCAGCGGACGTAGGCGGCGCTGCCCTTGGCGCTCGTCCAGGTGAGGCGGTCGCCCTCGACCACGAGGCGGACCTGCGAGGTCCAGCGGCGTCCGCGGTCGTTGCACTCCGCCGCGACCACCCAGGCGTTCCCGGTCCGGTGCCCGTCGTGGAAGCTGCAGCTCGTCCGGCCGGCGCGAGCGCCCTCCGGCGTGATGGTGGCGGGCAGGTAGCCCTTGCGCCGGGAGCGCGCCCCGCAGGCGGCGCTGGTGGGCCCCCAGGTGCCGACGTAATCGGCCCGCTCGCTCCGGGGCGCGGTCTGGCCGGCTTCCACGGCCTCGGCGGACGGCAGCACGACGTCGCGGACCGGCGGCACCGGCACGCTGCGCGGCTCCTCGGCGAGGATCGCGGGCGCCGGGGCCGCGGGCGGGGCGGCCTTGGGCCGGAGCACCTCGGGCGGGATCGCGAAGGACGGCAGGTCGCTCGAACCGCTCTCGAGGAGGTCCGCCGCGGCGTTGCGCTGCGGCGGCTCGTCGGTGAGGAAGATCGCGCTGTAGCTCAGGAAGGCGCCCCAGCCGGTGGCCAGGACGAGGAGGAGGCCGAGCCAGGGGCGGGACGAGGCGCGCCGCGCCGACGGATCGTCGTCCGCCGGGCCGGCCTCACCGGCACCGATCAGGGTCGGGTCCATTCCCAGCGCGACCGTCATGCCCCCCAGTCCCCCGTCTCTGTCAGCGGCCGAAAATCCCCTTCAGGAACTGCGCGGTGCGGTTGCGCTTCTTCTTCCGCTCCAGTTCCGCGGCATCCTTGAGCCACGCCACCTGCACCACCCGGCGCTCGCCCTCGAACGGCTCGTGGCCGTGCCAGGAATTGTCGGCCCGCAGGAACGCGAACATCGTGCCCATGGTGGGGGGCACCTCGACCGCGAAGGGCGCGTAGTTCTTGCCGTCGTAGAGCACGCGCAGGCGTCCGGCCGCCGGCGCGTCCCAGGCGTCGTTCATGTAGACGAGGAGCGTCAGCACCTTCGACGGGCCGTCCGTGTGGATTGAGCCGTACTTCAGCTGCGAGCGCTTCATGATGGTGGTGAGGCGCGGGCAGGAGACGAGGTCGACGCCGAACTTCTCGCCGAGGATCGCCGAGAAGGCGTCGCTCTCCAGCTCGTCGATCAGCGCCTTGAAGCGGCCCTTGAGCGCCACCTCGTCGACGGTGAGGTAGCCGGGCTTGTCGATGGCGGGGAAGTCGCGGCGGATGTCGGAGATCGCATCCTCACGCAGCACATCCTTGCCGAGGGCGAACGCGTAGGGGTCGCGGCTGAGGGGTGCGGCGCGCACTGCCTCGACATCGAGAATCGAGAGGCCGGACATCGATCGGGATCCTGCAGTCGTGAAGGTTGTCCGCGCGACGGCCAACCGATTCCGTTCCGCTTTGACGGAACAGTAACGGTTCCTGTGACGCAGGGAACCTCTAAATCCGTGGATTGCGGCGGAGCCGCGGCGAACACGTCACGGTGGGGATGGGAATTTTCCGGATGTGCCCGCGATGACGCGGTTCGCGACCGAGGCCCCTTCCCGGCGCGGCTGGAAACTGCCATGCTTCAAGTCCCCGCCACGGTAGAGTTTTCCCCCTCCGCGATGAGACGCGCCGCCCTGGCCCTCCTGCTCAGCGTCCTGGCGCTGCCGGCACTGGGGCAACCCCGAACGGCGAGCCCGCGGATGACCTGCCAGGAGGCGATGGACCTCGTGCGGCGCGAGGGCTCCGTGACGCTGAGCCTCGGCCGTGCCCCGCCCGAGCGCTTCGTGCGGGACCGCAGCTTCTGCGAGCTCACGGAGATCGCCGAGCTGCGCTTCGTCCCGACCCGCGACAACCCGGAATGCCCGATCGGCTACCGCTGCAAGGAGCCGGCCTTCGAGGACTGGGACTGGCAGTAGGCGCATCGTCGCAGGGGAGCGTCCGCCCCGGCGGCCGGAGCGGGCGCGCCCGAACCTGACGGAAATTTCACGCGACAAGCGCCCGCGGGTGCCACTATCTGGCCACGACCCGGGGCCAGAGCCGCGGGAGCGCGGCCCCGTCGGGATCCCGCGTCGACGACCTTCAGCCGGGAGACGCGCGTGGCGGCATTCAGGAGCGGGCTCGGCCTACAGGCCGCCCTCACCGCGGTCTTCGCCCTCGTGCTGCTGCTCGCCCCGGGCGTGCCCGCGCCCCCGCTCTACGTGTCGCTCGCGGGCTTCGCGATGGCCGGCATCCTGCTCGCGTCTGCCAATCTCTCCGCCTACCTGAAAGTCTTCATCTCGGTCTACGGCATCGGCTACCTGCTGCTCGCGGGCTCGAAGACAGCGGCCGCGATGGGCCTGCTGCCGCCCGTGGTCGCCGCGCTGCTGCCGCCCGCCTTCTCGGCCACCGGCGCCGTGGTGTTCGCCGCGATCGTGCTCGGGATCTCCTACCTCAAGCCCATCCGCGACATCACTCTGATCGCCGACCCCTACTTCGCGAACCGCGACGCGCCGACCAAGGAGATCGGCATGTTCCGCTGGTTTGGTAAGACGGAGGGCCAGATCGGCCAGCGCCTCGTCGCGCTCTCCATCTTCGTGAACTTCGCCGACGTCGCCCTGACCCTGCGCTTCAACTTCTGGTACCGCGACGCCTACAATGCCATCCAGGAATACAATATCGACGCCTTCTGGTACCAGGTCGTGTGGGTGTTCGTGCCGCTCGCGGTGATGAACGTCTGCATCGGCATGTTCGACCTGTTCGTCGACCAGTCCCTCCACATCCGCTGGCGCACCTGGCTGACCCATAGCTTCTACGAGCGCTGGCTCGGCCACGGCACCCACTTCCGCATCCCCTTCACGGGCGAGCACGCCGACAACCCGGATCAGCGCATCCAGGCCGACGTGAACGCCTTCATCGCGCAGACGGCGAGCCTGTCGATCCGGCTGCTCAGCCAGGCGGCGCAGCTCGTCTCCTTCATGGTGATCCTCTGGACGCTGTCGCGCGACTTCGTCCTGCCCTTCACGGACTCCGTGGTCCCGGGCTTCCTCGTCTGGCTCGTGGTCGCCTACGCGGTGGTCGGCACCTGGCTCGCGCACCTGATCGGGCGCCCGCTCATCGGCCTCGACTTCCGCCAGGAGAAGGTCGAGGCGGATTTCCGCTTCTCGCTTGCCCGCTCGCGCATCTACAGCGAGCAGATCGCGCTGCTGCGCGGCGAGCGCGCCGAGAGCGTGCGGCTCGCGAGCCTCTTCCACGCGGTGGTCGAGAACTACATCGACATCATCTTCCGGCGCATCAAGCTCATCGCCTTCTCGTTCAGCTACAACCAGGCGAGCACGATCGTGCCCCTGGTGGTCGCCGCGCCCTCGTACTTCGCCAAGAAGATCACCTTCGGCGCCCTGCAGCAGACCGTGAACGCCTTCTCGAACGTGCAGTCGTCGCTGTCGTTCTTCATCAACGCCTACACGACGCTCGCGGCCTACAAGGCGAACACCAACCGCCTCGCCTCCTTCAAGCGCGCCATGACGAAGGCCGAGGCGCTGTCGAGCGCCGGCTACGGCCTCGTCCAGGGCAACGAGACGACGACCGACGTCACCGCGACCGGTCTCGCCATCGGCCTGCCGGACGGACGCGAGATCGTGCACGCCGACCGCATCGCGATCCCGAGGGGGCCAGCGACCCTCGTCACCGGCCCGTCGGGCTCGGGCAAGTCGACCCTGTTCCGGGCGATCGCCGGCATCTGGCCCTTCGGCAAGGGTCGCGTCGACGTGCCGGCCGGCCAATCGGCCCTGGTGCTGCCGCAGCGGCCCTACATCCCCCTCGGCACGCTGCGCGGCGCGGTCTCCTATCCGAACACCACCGACCAGTTCACGGACGAGGCGATCCGCGAGGCGCTGGTGGCGGCCCAGCTTCCGCAACTCGCCGACCGCCTGGACGAGGTCGATGCCTGGGACCAGCGCCTCTCCGGGGGCGAGCAGCAGCGCCTCGCCATCGCCCGTGCGGTCCTGGCGAAGCCCGACTGGCTGTTCCTCGACGAATCGACCGCCGCCCTCGACGAGCCGAGCGAGGCCAACATCTACCGGATGCTGCGCGAGCGGCTTCCGAACACAACGATCGTCTCGATCGGACACCGCTCCACGCTCCTCGAGCACCACGAGCGCCGCCTCGACATGAAGCCCGCCGGCGACGGCCGCTTCGTGCCGACCGACCTGCGCCCCGCGGTGCCGGCGGAGTAGCCGCCGCGCCGGGGTCGCGACCCCGGGGTCGGCCACAGGGGCGTCAGGCAGCCAAAGACGGCGGGGCGGCGTCCTGGCGTGCCGCGCAGGTCGCCGCGCAGGCCCGGGCGAGCGCGTCGGTCGCATCGACCAGGGCCGCGCGCAGCGGCCCCTCGACGGCCTCCAGCGCCACGGGGATCTCGGTGCAGGCCATCACGACCCGCCGGCACCCGGCCGCGACCAGCGCCTCGGCCTCCCGCCGCAGGATATCGGCCGCCGCGGCGGGCGCGCCTCCCTTCACGTAGCGGATCGCCCGCATCACCGCGGCCTGGCCGGCGGCATCGGGGATGCGGCACGCGAGGCCGCGGACGGCGAGGCGGTCCTGGTAGAGGCGGGTCGCGACGGTGGCGCTCGTCGCAAGCACCCCGACAGGGCCGGGACCCTGGCCCGCGAGTTCATCCGCCACGGCATCCACGATGTGCAGGATCGGCAGCGGCGTGCCGGCCTGCAGGGCCGCGTGCCAGTGGTGGGCGGTGTTGCAGGGCATGGCGATGCAGCGTGCGCCCGCCGCCTCCAGTCGGCGCAGGGCCTCGCGCATCGCCGGGAGCGGATCAGCCCCCTCCCCCAGGATCGCGGCGGTCCGGTCGGGAATGTTCGCGGCCGAGCAGACGATCACCGGCAGGTGATCCTGGTCACGGGCCGCGGGCGTGTTCCGGACGAGCTTGCCCATGAAGTCCACCGTCGCCATCGGACCCATCCCGCCGAGCACACCGAGCATCGCCGCCTCCCGTTCCGCCGGGACGTTGCGCCCGGCTAGGCGGCCGGTCCAATGCCGTTTCGGTCGAGCCCATTCGGATCCTGCATCGCGTCCGCCGCCACGGCCTCCGCCGCCTGCCAGACCGCCGCAACCGAGGCCCGGCTATGGGCGGCGTTCCGATAAAGACGCACCGCGAGCGGCACCGGCTCGCCCGCCGCGATCAGGCGTCCCTCGGCGAGATCCCGCGCCACGAGGCTGCGCGGGAGCCACGCCGAGCCGTGGCCCTCCAGCACCATGCACCGCAGCGCCTCCGCCATGGCGTTCTCGTTGGTGTGGACGATCGCCGCCGGCTGGCCGCCGTCCTGCGCGGACTGCGCGACGCGGCCGAGGAAGGACTCCCGCGGGTAGGCGAGGAGCGGCAGGGGTGCGGATCCCGACTGCGCGGCGGTTCGCACGGGCAACAGGCTGTCGGACCCGATCACCCGGTGCGGGAACTGCGCCGGGTCGAGCAGGATCGGCACGCTCGGATGGTGGAAGGTCAGCAGGAAATCGTAGCCGCCCTCCGCGACGGCCTGGATGCAGCCGTGGAAGTCGCCCGGGAGCAGGCGGCTGCTCAGGGGCCCGGTCCGCGCCTCGATGCGCGCGAGCCAGCGCGGAAAGAAGGTCAGCGCGAGGGTGTGGAGGGCGGCGACCGCCACGGTCCGCGTGCTCGGCCGGGCGCTCGCCTGCAGGGCGGCGCGGCTGCCGTGCAGCATGTGGATGGCCTCTTCGGCGGTCTCACGGAAGGCCCGCCCCTCCGCCGTGAGGGTCGTCGGGTAGGTGCTCCGATCGATCAGCGACACGCCAAGCCAGGCCTCCAGGGCCTGGATGCGCCGGCTGAACGCGGATTGCGTGACGAGGCGCTCCGCGGCGGAGCGCGAGAAGCTGCCGGTCCGGGCGAGGCTGGCGAAGTCCTCGAGCCACTTCAGCTCCATGGCGCCTGCGGCCTAGCGGCGGCGACGCGCGGTCGGCCCGATCACGCCCGGCGGAGCGCCGAGGCCGCGCTCGCCGCCCTGCGTATCGCCGCGACGTCCGGCTCGCCGGCGGGCACCACCCAGCTTCCGCCGACGCAGAGCACGGAGGGGTGGGACAGCCAGTCCGGCGCCGTCGCCTCGCTGATGCCGCCCGTGGGGCAGAACCGAACCTGGCCGAAGGGAGCGGCCAGCGCCTTCAGGGCCTTCAGCCCGCCCGCCGCCTCGGCCGGGAAGAACTTGAAGCGGTCGAGCCCGTGATCGAGCCCGCGCATGATGTCGGCTGCGCTGGCGACGCCCGGCAGGTAGGGCACGCCGCGCTTGAGCGCCGCCTCGGTGAGCGGCGCCGTGAGCCCCGGGCTGACGATGAAGCGGGCGCCGGCGTCGAGCGCCGCGTCGAGGTCGCGGGCGTTCAGCACCGTTCCGGCCCCCACCACCGCCCCCTCGACCCGCGCCATCGCCCGGATCACGTCGAGGGCCGCGGGCGTGCGCAGCGTCACTTCGAGGGCGGTGAGGCCACCCTCCACCAGGGCGCGGGCGATCGGCTCGGCATGGCCCACATCCTCGATCACCAGCACGGGGATCACGGGGACGGAGCGCATCAGCGCGTCGATGGAGGCCATCTTCGGTTTCCTTCCTGGCTGCTGATCTCAGAGGCCCGCGCCGGCGAGCATCGCCGAGGCGCCCTGCTCGGCGCCGTCCGCCCCGTGCCGCATGAACGCGAACAGCTCGCGGCCCGTGCCGGAACCCGGCGGAGGCGCCGGGGGCACCTCGCGCGCGGCGAGCTCGGCCTCGTCCACCAGCACTTCGAGGATGCCGTCCTCGGCGCTCAGGCGCACGATGTCGCCGTCCCGGATCTTGGCGATCACCCCGCCGCCCAGGGCTTCGGGGCTGAGGTGGATCGCGGCCGGAACCTTGCCGGAGGCGCCCGACATCCGGCCATCCGTCACCAGCGCCACCCGGTGGCCCCGATCCTGGAGGACGCCGAGGGGCGGCGTCAGCTTGTGCAGCTCCGGCATCCCGTTGGCCCGCGGGCCCTGGAAGCGCACGACCACCACCACGTCCTGTTCGAGTTCGCCTGCCTTGAAGGCCTGCAGGACGGCGTCCTGGTCGGAGAAGACGCGGGCGGGCGCCTCGATCGTCCGGCGATGGGGCTCGACGGCGCTGGTCTTGAAGGTGGCGCGGCCGAGATTGCCCCGCACGAGGCGCATGCCGCCATCGGGCTGGAAGGGTGCGGCGGGCCGGCGCAGCATCGCGTCGTCCAGGCTCTCCGGCACCGCATCCTCGAAGACGAGGTCCTCGCCCGCGAGCCTGGGGTCGCGGGCGTGGTCGCGCAGGCGGCTCCCCGCGACGGTGAGGATGTCGTCGTGCAGGAGGCCCGCCTCGATCAGCGCCGCGATCACGAAGCTCATGCCGCCGGCCGCGTGGAAGTGGTTCACGTCCCCGGAGCCGTTCGGGTAGACGCGGGCGATGAGCGGGACAGCGCTGGAGAGCCGGTCGAAATCCTCCCAGTCGAGGACGATGCCCGCCGCACGCGCGATGGCCGGCAGATGGATCGCGTGGTTCGTGGAGCCGCCGGTGGCGAGGAGGCCGACTACCGCGTTGACGATCGCCTTCTCGTCGACGCAGTGGCCAAGGGGCCGGTAGTCGTTCCCGTCGGCCCCGATCTCGGTGAGGCGGTGGATCGCGGCGCGGGTCACCGCCTGGCGGAGCTTCGTGCCCGGGTTGATGAACGAGGCGCCCGGCATGTGCAGGCCCATCACGTCCATCATCATCTGGTTGGAGTTGGCGGTGCCGTAGAAGGTGCAGGTGCCCGCGCCGTGATACGAGGCCGACTCGGATTCGAGCAGCTCCTCGCGGCCGACCTTGCCCTCGGCGTAGAGCTGGCGGATGCGCTGCTTCTCCTTGTTGGCGAGCCCCGAGGGCATCGGGCCCGCGGGGATCAGGATCGTCGGCAGGTGGCCGAACCGGAGCGCGCCCATCAGCAGGCCCGGCACGATCTTGTCGCAGATGCCGAGGAGTGCGGCCCCGTCGAACATGCCGTGGCTGAGCGCAACCGCGGCCGAGAGCGCGATGGTGTCGCGCGAGAACAGGGACAGCTCCATGCCGCGCTGACCCTGGGTGACCCCGTCGCACATGGCCGGCGTGCCGCCCGCCACCTGCGCGGTGGCCCCCCGCTCCCGGGCGAAGAGCTTGATCTGCTCCGGATAGCGACCGTAGGGCTGATGGGCCGACAGCATGTCGTTGTAGGCCGTGACGATGCCGATGTTCATCGCGCGGCCCGAGCGGATGGCGGCCTTGTCCTCGCCGGCCGCCGCGAAGCCGTGGGCGAGGTTTCCGCAGGCGAGCTTGGGGCGATGCACGCCCTCGTCGCGCTCGCGGGCGATCAGGTCGAGATAGGCCTGCCGAGACGGCCGCGACCGCTCGATCACCCGCGCCGTCACGGCAGCGACCTCGGGATGAATCTCTGTCATGGACCGACCTCCCGCATGGGCGGCGCCGGGAGCGCCGCCGCGCCTGCAAACTTTCAATCCTTCTAAGGCGTCGGCCTCGCGTTGTAAACGTTTACAGCGCCGCTGCAGCTTCATCCGCGTTCGCGGGGCGGTGGGGCCGCCCCGCGATCCACGGCCGTCAGTACTCCCAGAAGATTCGCTGCAACTCCTTGGTGTCGCTGGTCTTGGTCAGGGCCACCGCGGCGAGGATCTTGGCCTTCTGCGGATTGAAGTCGTGGGCCACCACCCAGTCGTAGGTGTCGTCGGGCTGCTCGGCGTTGCGTAGCACGAACCCGTCCGGCACGCGGGCCGAGCGCACGATCAGCGTGCCCTTCGACCGGATCTCCTTGAGCTTGTCCACGAGGTAGCCGGCCACCGAGCCGTTGCCGGTGCCCGCGTTGACGATCGCCTTGGCGCCGGCCTGGACGGCGGCGTCGTAGAGCCCCGGGATCATGTTGCCCGAGCCGTAGACGATGGCCACCAGCGGCAGGCTGTCGATGGTGTCGATGTCGAACTCCGAGCTCGTGTTGTGGCGCTTGGTGGAGGCGCGGAAAAAGTAGGTCTTGCCCTCGACGACCATGCCGAGGGGGCCCCACTGGCTGAAGAAGGCGCTCGGCACGATGTTCGTGCGCTTCGTCGCGTCGCGCCCCGAGAAGATGGTGTCGTTCATGGCGACGAGGACGCCCTTGCCCACGGCCTCCTTGCTTCCCGCCGCCGTGACGGCATCGAGGAGGTTGAGGGCGCCGTCCGCCGAGGTCGCTGTAGAGGGGCGCATCGAACCGACCACCACGATCGGCTTGTCGCTCCGCACCACGAGGTTCAGGAACAGGGCCGTCTCCTCCAGCGTGTCGGTGCCGTGCGTGACCACCACGCCGTCCACGTCGTCCTGCTTGAGGAGCTGCGACACGCGCTTGGCGAGCTGCACGAGCTGCGCGTCCGTGAAGCTCTCGGACGCGATCTGGAAGACCTGCTCGCCGCGCACGTTGGCGACGTTCGCCATGGCGGGCACGGCGGCGATCAGCTTGTCCACCGGCACCTTGGCGGCCTGGTAGGTCGCGCTGTTGCTGGCATCGGCGCCCGCCCCCGCGATGGTGCCGCCGGTGGCCAGAATGACGACGTTCGGCTTGCGGAGCGCGGTGCCGCTGCCGGCCTCCAGCATCTCGCGGGCCTCGGCCGGCGGGCCGAACGGCAGGGCTGCGGACAGCAGCAGAGCCGCGACGGCGGCAGCACGGAGAAGGCGCGAGCAGGGGTCTCGGAGCATTCGGCGAACCTTGGGGCGGTGCCGGGGGCGGCAGCCCCGGGCGAAAGGCAAGAGGAAGGCCAGGCAGGCCCGGGCGGCGAAACCGGCTCCGGCCGTCCCGAACGGCGTTCGGGATCCGAAGCTCGGCCACGACGTTAACCCGAGTTGTCGCCGAGCGGGAGCACCGACATGTTCAACCTCGCGAACCTCCTCCAGGAATTGCAAGGCAACGAGGCGGCGAGCGCCGCGATGGACCGGATGGCGACGACGCTGTCCCGCCGCACGAGCGAGGAGCAGGGCGCCTTCTGGCACGCGGTCGGCCTCTACTACATGACCCGCAAGCACCCGGGCCAGGCCGCCGAGCCCGCCCAGGCGCTCGCCCTGCCCGTCGCGGACCTGCCGGCCGCCGTCTGATGGACCGCGGGCGGGCCGCGCTGCGCTCCGGCCCCATCGCGGCCGGGCTCGTCGTCGCCCTGAGTGCGACGGGCGTCGCCGCCGCGCCGGCCGGCCTCGGGCGCGACAGCCCGTTCTACCGCACGGCACAGTTCCCCGCTCCGCCGCCCGAGAGCGTGGCAGCGCCCGCCTCCGACACCCGCGCGCCGCGACCCCTCCTCCACCGCGCCGTGCCGCAACCGCTGGGAGGAGCGCTTCCGAACCAGCGCACCGGCCCCAAGCGGGAGCATCCCGTGCGCGACATCTGCATCGGCTGCTAAGAGCCGGAAGGATTGGTGCGGACGGCGGGGCTCGAACCCGCACGGCCTTGCGGCCGCAAGATTTTAAGTCTCGTGCGTCTACCGGTTTCGCCACGTCCGCGCGAGCGGGATCGGTAGCTCCAGCTTCACCACGGATCAAGCGGCGTCCGGGTTCCAACCATAGAGCCAGGCGTAGCGGTCGCGCATGCCGTCCGGGCCGAGGCGGCGCATCACGAGGTTGCGGGCGAACCCGAGGCAGGCACCGGCGTGATAGGTGCGGCCGTTGCTGCGGGCCGCGCGCTGGACGCGGCGGACTCGGGGTCCCCGGGCGGCCGCGTAGGCCGCGAGGGCCTCGGGCATCGGCGCGGCGAGGCAGCGGGCGAGCACCGCGGCGTCCTCGATGGCGAGGGCCGCCCCCTGTGCGAGGAAGGGCAGGACGGGGTGGGCCGCGTCGCCGAGGAGCGCCACCCGGCCCCGCGCCATCGGGCGGGCGGCGCGGCGCTCCGCGAGGGACCAGACGAGCCAGGAATCGGGCAGGCCGAGGAGGTCCGCGAGGTCCGGCGCCGCGTCGCGGAACTGCGCCCGCAGCACCGCCGGCTCCCCGAGGCGGCCCCAGTCCTCGTCGCCCTGCCGCTCGGGCACGATGGCGACGACGTTGAGGCGGTCGCCGCCGAGGATCGGATAGTGCACCACGTGCCGGCCGCGCCCGAGCCAGAGGCCGGTGGCGCCGCCCCGCAGGGCCTCCGGCGCCGCCTCGCGGGGGACGATCGCCCGCCAGGCCGCCATCCGTCCCTGGCTGAGGGGGCGCCCGTCAAGGTGGCCGCGCACGCGCGAGCGCAGGCCGTCCGCCCCGACCGCGAGGTCGGCCGCGACGGTCTCGCTGCGGGCCCCGCTCTCGAGCGACAGGGTGACGCCTTCGGCGGTCTCGCTCAGGCCGACGAGGTCGCGGCCGACCATCAGGCGGATCCGCGGCCGGGCGCGCACGGCGTCGAGGAGGATCGTCTGCAGGTCGGCCCGGTGGACGACGTAGTAGGGTGCGCCGTAGCGCGCGCCCGCCGCCTGCCCGAGCGCCACGGCGCCGATCTCCCGGCCCGTCGCGAGCGCCCGCACGACGACGCCGGAGGGCTCGGTGGCGGCCCGCCGCAGCGCCGCGCCGAGGCCGAGGCCGATCAGCACGCGGCTCGCGTTCGGGGAGATCTGGAGGCCGGCGCCGACCTCGCTGAAGCCCGTCCGGCGCTCGATCACGGTGACGGAATGCCCGGCGTGCTCCAGGGCGAGGGCCGCCGTCAGGCCGCCGATGCCGGCGCCCACGATGGCGATGTCGAGGGGGGGCACGGCGGGGGCCGCGCCCTACTCGGCCGCGAGCGCCTTGCGGTCGTCCCAGACGCTCGCGGCCGGGTCGGCCTGGCCGGGCTTGAGGGTCGGGCGGAAGCGGTAGAGCGTCGAGCAGTACTGGCAGATCAGCTCGTGGTCGGCGCCCATGTCGAGGAAAACGTGCGGGTGGTCGAAGGGCGGCAGCGCCCCGATGCACATGAACTCCCGCGACCCGACGTGGATCACCGCCACGCCCATGTCGTTGTGGAAGTGAGGAACCGCCCTGTCAGCCATCGCGCCATCCGGCCCGCCGGGCCGCCCGTTTGCCGCCGGGGTCCAGCGCCCGGCCCGCCCATCGCTTCGGCCCATCGCTCTAGCGCCTCGGGCTGCGCAAGCCTAGCCCGCGCGGCAAGATGCGCCCCGGCGTGCGGATCGGACAGGTCGGCGCTTGGCGCCCTTCGCCCGGCACCGTACATAGGGGATCCACCAATCCTTCCCACGAAGACCCGCCCCCGATGACCCAGCAAGACCAGGCGACCGCGCAGGGTGCGCGCCGCGCCCCGGAGCCGCCGATCCACGGGCCCGAGGCCTTCGCGGGGATGCGCCGCGCCGGCCGGCTCACGGCGGAGGCCCTCGATCTCCTGATGGAGGCGACGCAACCCGGGGTGACCACGGAGGAACTCGACCGCCTCGCCTACACGTTCGCGATGGACCACGGCGCCTACCCGGCCTCGCTGCTCTACCGCGGCTACCCGAAGTCGATCTGCACCTCGATCAACCACGTCGTCTGCCACGGCATCCCGAACGACAAGCCCCTGCGCGAGGGCGACATCGTCAACCTCGACATCTGCCTGATCCTCGACGGCTGGCACGGCGATTCGAGCCGGATGGCTTACGTGGGCGAGGTGGCGCGCCGGGCCGCGCGCCTGTGCGAGATCACCTACGAGGCACTGATGCGCGGCGTCGCGGCCGTGCGGCCCGGCGGGTCGACGAACGACATCGGCCGGGCGATCCAGACGTTCGCGGAGGCCGAGCGCTGCTCGGTGGTGCGCGACTTCTGCGGCCACGGCCTCGGGCGCACCTACCACGACGCCCCGACCATCCTGCACTACGTCGAGCCGAGCTACGACGTGCCCCTCAAGCCCGGCCAGTTCTTCACGGTCGAGCCGATGATCAACCTCGGCCGGCCCACCGTGAAGGTGCTCTCGGACGGCTGGACCGCGGTGACCCGCGACCGCTCGCTCTCAGCCCAGTTCGAGCACACCGTGGGGGTGACGGAGACCGGCGTCGAGATCTTCACGGTCTCGCCCAAGGGTCTGCACCAGCCCGGCCTCGCGACGGCCTGACGCCGCCGTGACCGGCCCCGGAGCCGCCGACGGGGGTGCGGAGCCGGAACCGCACTACCTCGGCCATCGCGAGCGCCTGCGCGCCCGGTTCGCGCAAGGGGGCGCGGAGGCGCTGGCCGATTACGAGCTCTTGGAGCTCGCCCTGTTCCGAGCGATCCCGCGTCGCGACGTGAAACCGCTCGCCAAGGCGCTGATCCGCCGCTTCGGCAGCTTCGCCGAGACGATCAGCGCCGAGCCGGCGCGCCTCGCCGAAGTCGAGGGCATCGGCCCCGGGATCATCGCCGATCTCAAGCTCATCGAGGCGGCCGGCCACCGCCTCGCGCGCGGCGCCATCGCCGAGCGCCCGCTCCTCTCGGCATGGTCGTCGGTGCTCGACTATTGCCGTGCCACCATGGCGTTCGCAGCCCGCGAGCAGTTCCGCGTGCTGTTCCTCGATCGGCGCAACCACCTCATCGCCGACGAGGTGCAGGGGCGCGGCACCGTGGACCACACGCCGGTCTATCCCCGCGAGGTGGCGCGCCGTGCCCTCGAGCTGTCGGCCACCGCCATCATCCTCGCCCACAACCATCCCTCCGGCGACCCGACGCCCTCCGGCGCCGACGTGCGCATGACGCGGGAGATCGTGGCGGCCCTCGATCCACTGGGGATCGTGGTGCACGATCACATCATCCTCGGGCGAAGCGGGCACGCGAGCTTGAAAGGACTCAAGTTGATCTAGGTTTGTAAGGGGTTCTGCTGGGCGGCACCGGCCCCGCCCTCAACGTTCCCCTTGGCGTGGCGCATCTCTTGCCTCTAGTTTGCCGTGTCTGGGAGGGGCGATATGGCGCGTACGGCGTTCGACGAGATGACGGGCCATGGCGACGAACCCGCGGCCGCCGCGGCCGTGCGCGACGCCTACGGCCAGCTCAAGGCCTGGCTCGACCAGACGCCGTCCGACGACTTCCACACCCGCCGCAGCCAGGCCGAGCTGCTGTTCCGCCGGATCGGCATCACCTTCGCGGTCTACGGCGACAACGAATCGACCGAGCGGCTGATTCCCTTCGACATCATCCCCCGCGTGCTGACGAAGCCCGAGTGGGGCTTCCTGGAGCGCGGCCTGAAGCAGCGCGTCACGGCCATCAACGCGTTCCTGAAGGACGTCTACGGGGCCCAGGAATGCATCCGGGCCGGCATCATCCCGGCCGACCTCGTCTACCGGAACGCCCATTACCGGATGGAGATGCGCTCGTTCCGGGTGCCCCACGACCTCTACGTGCACATCGCCGGCATCGACATCGTGCGCACCGGCGAGAACGACTTCTTCGTGCTGGAGGACAATGCCCGCATCCCGTCGGGCGTCTCCTACATGCTGGAGAACCGGGAGGTGATGCTGCGCCTCTTCCCGGACCTGTTCTCCCGCCACCGGGTCGCGCCGGTGGAGAACTATCCGGACGCGCTGCTCGCAACGCTGCGGAGCCTCGCGCCGACCACGGCCACCCGGGATCCGACCTGCGTGCTGCTCACCCCCGGCCGCTACAACTCGGCCTTCTACGAGCACTCGTTCCTGGCCGACAAGCTCGGCGTCGAGCTCGTGGAGGCGTCCGACCTCTTCACCAAGGACGACGTCGTCTACATGCGCACCACCGAGGGGCCGCGCCGGATCGACGTGATCTACCGCCGCCTCGACGACGACTTCCTCGATCCGCTGGTGTTCCGTCCGGACTCGGTGCTCGGCGTGCCGGGCCTGATGAACGCCTACGAGCGCGGGACCGTGACGCTCGCCAACGCGGTCGGGACGGGGGTGGCCGACGACAAGGCCGTCTACAGCTACATGCCGGAGATCGTGAAGTTCTTCACCGGCGAGGAGCCGATCCTGCACAACGTGCCGACCTACCGCTGCCGCGAGAAGGAGGCGTTCTCCTACGTCATGGACAACCTCTCCGACCTCGTCGTGAAGGAGGTGAACGGCTCGGGCGGCTACGGCATGCTGGTCGGCCCCCACGCGACGAAGCGCGAGATCGAGGAGTTCGGCCGGCGCCTGCGCCACGCGCCGGACGGCTTCATCGCCCAGCCCACCCTGTCGCTGTCCACCTGCCCGACCTTCGTGGCCTCCGGGGTGGCGCCCCGGCACGTCGACCTCCGCCCCTTCGTGCTGTGCGGCGCCGACGAGATCCGGATCGTGCCGGGCGGCCTCACCCGCGTGGCGCTCAAGGAGGGCTCCCTCGTGGTGAACTCCAGCCAGGGCGGTGGTACCAAGGACACCTGGGTCCTGGACGCGTGAGCCGCGCCCTCAGGGCCGCCCCGCTGCGCGGCCCGCACGTCCCTGTTCCGCCCCGTCGGGCGACCTCGAGAGACCGGTAGCGATACGCCCATGCTGTCCCGGACCGCAGACAACCTCTACTGGCTCTCGCGCTACGTCGAGCGCGCCGAGTTCGTCGCCCGCATCCTGGATGCCGCCCACCGCCTCGCGGCCCTGCCGACGAGCTACGGCGGCGGCGAGACCAACGAGTGGGCCTCCGCCCTGGCCTCGGCCGGCGACATCGAGGCGTTCAAGCCGCATTACGACGGCATCAACGCCGACACGGTCTGCGACTTCCTGGCCTTCAGCCAGCACAACCCCTCCTCCATCCGCTCCTGCATCGAGACCGCCCGCGAGAACGCCCGCAGCGTGCGCACCGCGCTGACGACCGAGATGTGGGACACGATCAACGGCGCCTGGCTCGAGCTCCGGAACTACGAGGGCCGCGACCTCAGCCGTGAGGAGTTCTCGCACTTCCTCGACTGGGTGAAGAAGATCTCGCTGACCTTCGACGGTTCGGCCTACCGGACGATGCTGCGCAACGACGCCTACTGGTTCACGCGGCTCGGAACCGCGATCGAGCGGGCCGACAACACGGCCCGCATCCTCGACGTCAAGTACCAGATTCTGCTGCCGGCCAACGAGACCATCGGCGGCAGCCTCGACTACTTCCAGTGGACCACGATCCTGCGCGAGGTCTCCGCGTTCAACGCCTATCACTGGGTCTACCGGGAGAGCATCAAGCCGCTCCTCGTCGCCGACCTCCTCATCCTCAACCGGCAGATGCCGCGCTCCTTCGCCAACTGCTACGGGGTGATCGTCGAGCACCTCGACCTGATCGCCGACGCCTACGGGCGCCGGGGCGCCGGCCAGCGGCTCGCCGGCAACCTGCTCGCCCGCCTGGAGAGCGAGGACATCGACCGGATCTTCGCGGCCGGCCTGCACGAGTTCGTCGCGGCCTTCATCGAGGAGAACAACAGGGTGGGCGCGGCGATCATCGAGCAGTATCTGGTCTGAGGCCGTCCGCGAGGCGGCGCGAGGATCCAGCGACCGACAGGGAGGCCCGATGCGCATTCGCGTGGTCCACGAGACCATCTACACCTACGAGCAGCCGGCCCGCGGCCTGATCCAGGTCCTGCGCATGACGCCCCGCGACCACGACGGGCAGTACGTCCGCAAGTGGCGCATCGAGCCGTCCGTGGACGGGCGCCTGACCGAGCGCGAGGACGGGTTCGGCAACATCGTCCACTGGTTCACCGCGGACGATGCGGCGGACGCCCTCGTCATCCGTGTGACCGGCGAGGTGGACACCAACGACACCCACGGCATCGTGCGCGGCGCCACGGAGCGCCTGCCGGATCCGTTCTACCTGCGCGAGACCGACCTCGTGGCGCCGAGCGCCGAGATCCAGGCTTTCGCGGACGCGGTCGGAGGCGCCGGGGACGCGGCCCCGTTGCCGACTCTGCACCGCCTTCTCGCCGCCGTTCACGACGGCATGACCTTCACGCCAGGGCCTGCCAGCGCCAGCACCACGGCCGCCAGGGCCTTCGAGGCGAAGGGCGGGGTCTGCCAGGATCTCGCTCACGTCTTCATCGCGGCGGCCCGCCACCTCGGAATCCCGACCCGCTACGTCTCGGGCTACTACCGGATGGAGGACGGGGCGGTCGATCACGAATCCGGCCACGGCTGGGCCGAGGCCCTCGTGCCGGACCTCGGCTGGGTCGGCTTCGACCCCGCCAACGGCGTCGCGGCGGCGGAGGGCTACATCCGCGTGGCGATCGGGCTCGACTTTCTCGGCGCGGCGCCGATCCGCGGCAGCCGCACCGGCGGCGGCACGGAGACGCTGGACGTGAAGCTGTGCGTGGAGCAAGCACAGGCAGCAACGCAATCCTGCTCCTGACCGTCCGCGCCGCCGCCGCCGCGGGCCGCCGGACGCGGCCAAGGAAAGACCCGGTACGATGACCTACTGCGTCGGCGTCCTCGTGGAGGAAGGGCTGGTGATGATCGCCGACACCCGCACGAATGCGGGCCTCGACGACATCTCGACCTATCGCAAGCTGCACCACTTCAACGTGCCGGGCGAGCGGGTGATGATGCTGGCCTCGGCCGGCAACCTGTCCGTCACGCAGTCCGTGCTCAGCCTCCTCAGCGAGGGCATCAGCGACGGGAGCGGCGAGCCGCCCGTGCGGCTCGTCGAGACCGCGACCATGTTCCAGGCCGCGCAGCTGATCGGCCGCGCCATCCGCCGCGTCCGGGAAATCGAGAAGGCCGGTTTCGAGGCCGCAAACCTGCGCTTCTCGGTGTCGCTGCTCTTCGGCGGGCAGATCGGCGACGAGCCGATGCGCCTGTTCCTGATCTACTCGGCCGGCAACTTCATCGAGTGCTCGACGGACGCCCCCTTCCTGCAGATCGGAGAGCACAAGTACGGCAAGCCGATCCTCGACCGGGCCGTGAAGTTCGAGACCGACCTCTACGATTCGCTGAAGGTCGGCCTCGTCTCGATGGACTCCACGATGCGCTCGAACCTCGGGGTCGGCCTGCCGATCGACATCGCGGTGGCGCGGCGCAACGCCCTCGACCTCGAGGTGAACCACCGCATCGAGGCCGGCGAGACCTACTTCCACGACCTGCGCGAGCGCTGGTCGGCGGCCCTGCGGGCGGCCCACCGGGCGATCCCGCGCCCGCCCTACGGCCCGGCGGCGAAGTAGGACGGCACGGGGCTCACGTCTGCCACGCCGCCAAGAGTTCGCGCATCGCGAGGCCGGGGCTCGGCGCCCGCATCAGCCCGCCCATCACCGCGATCCCGGCCGCGCCCGCGTGGCGGCAGGCCGCGGCGGTCGCGGGCGTCAGACCACCCAGCGCCAGGATGGGCAGGCCGTGGGCGCTCGCCGTGGCGATGGCGGCGGGCCCGAGGGCCGGTCCGTAGCCGGGCTTGCTGAGGCTCGCGAAGATCGGGCTGAGGGTGGCGTAGTCGGCGCCGCCCGAGCGCGCCCGCGAGACCTCGTCCTCCCCGTGCGCCGAGACGCCGACGAGGGCGGCCTCGGGCAGGATGCGGCGGGCCGCGGCGATCGCCTCCGGCCCAGCCCCGGCCCGGAGATGCACGCCGTCCGCCCCGATCGCCGCGGCGAGGGCGGCGTCGCGCCCGATCGTCAGCGCGCCGCCGGCCGCGTGGACCAGCACGACGAGGTCCTCGGCGATGCGCCGGCGCTCCGCCGGGTCGAGGTCCGTGTCGCGGAACCAGAGCCAGCGGCAGCCGCCGTCGAGGAGCGCCCGGGCGGTGTCGATCAGCCCGGCCGCGCAGCCGTGGCGGTCGCTCACCGCCAGGACGGGGGCGGGCAGCGGCCTCACGAGCCGACGAGGCCGAGTTGCGGGCTCGACGGCTCCGCCCGGCCCCGGCGGGGGATGCGACCGGCGAGGTGCGCGAGCCGGCCAGCCTCGACGGCGTGCCGCATGGCGCGCGCCATCCGCACGGGATCGTCCGCCTTGGCGACGGCGGTGTTGACGAGGCAGGCGGCGGCGCCGAGTTCCATCGCGACCGCCGCGTCGGAGGCCGTCCCGATGCCGGCATCGACGATGACCGGGACGCTCGCGCGGCGGCAGATCAGCTCGATGTTGGCCGGGTTCGCGACGCCCATCCCCGAGCCGATCAGCGAGCCCATCGGCATCACTGCGGCGCAGCCGATGTCCTGGAGACGCTGGCACACGACCGGGTCGTCGTTGCAGTAGGGCAGCACCACGAAGCCGTCGTCCACGAGGTGGCGGCAGGCCTCGATCAGCTCGGCCACGTCCGGGTACAGCGTCTCGCGGTCGCCGATCACCTCGACTTTGATCCAATTGGTTTCGAGCGCCTCGCGGGCGAGCTCCGCGGTCATGATCGCGTCGCGCGCGGTCTCGCAGCCCGCCGTGTTCGGCAGGAAGCGCCGTCCGCTGAGGATGCGCACGGTGTCCGAGCCGTGTCCCTGGAGCGAGACCCGGCGGATCGAGGCCGTGACCACCTCGCCCCCGGAGGCGGCCACCGCCTCGCGCATGATCGCCTGGGTCGGGTAGCCCGCGGTGCCGATGAACAGCCGTGAGGCGAGGTGCACCCCGGCGATGACGAGGGCGTCGTCCGGGTCCGGACGCAGCGGCGTGACGGTGTCCGACATGGTTCTAGCCTCCCTGCATGGCGCGGACGATCTCGACGCGGTCGCCCTCGCGGACCGGCGTGTCGGCCCAGTCGCGGCGGCGCACGACGCGGCCGTTCAGCGCGATGGCGATGCCCTGCGGACTGTCGAGGCCGGTCTCCTCGGCCTCGATGCGGAACAGCGCCTCGATGTTGGCCGCCTCGCAGTCCCGGGTTTGCCCGTTGACAGTGAGCCTCATGCGCGCGCCCTCGCCGCGTCCGGCTCGCGGAACCGCGCGAGGCCGAAGGGCCGCGCCACCTCGGGAAGCGCGCCGTCCGCGACGAGGTCGCGTACCGCGTCCGCCGTCACCGGCGCGAGCAGGTAGCCGTTGCGGTGATGGCCCGTGGCCGCGATCAGTCCCGGCGCCAGGGCGTCGATGATCGGCGCATCGTCGTCCGAGGTCGGCCTGTAGCCGCTCCAGACGGCCTCGACCTCCATCTCCTCGATGCCGGGAAGCACGCGCCGAGCGCCCTCCAGCAGCGCGTAGAGCCCGCCCGCGGTGACGCCGGGCCGGAAGCCGCAATCCTCCACGGTCGCCCCGACGATGAGGTGGCCGTCGCCCTTCGGCGCCACGTGGACCTGCTCGGTCCAGACCATGCCGGAGAGCGTGCCCGTGCGGCGGGTGGTGCGCAGGGCGAGCGACTGGCCCTTGAGGGGCCGCACCGGCAGGGCCAGCCGCTCCGGCAGCAGGCCGCCCTCCCCGCTCCAAGCGCCCGAGGCGAGGATCACGGTGTCGGCCCGGACCTCGCCGGTGGCGGTCTCGACGCCGCAGACGCGCCCGCCGGCCCACGTGAGGCCGGTGACGGCCGTGCGCTCGGCCACTGCGACGCCCGCGCGCAGGCAGGCCGCCGCCAGCGCCTCCATGACGCGCCGCGGATCGACCTGATGATCCAGGGGGCAGTGGAGGCCCGCCGTCACGGTCGGCCGCAGCAGCGGCTCGCGGCGGCGGACCTCGCTGCCGGGCAGCCACTCGGCCGCGACGCCGGCCCGCCGCTGCAGGTCGAAGCGGAAGCGAAGGCGGTCCACCTCGTCGCGGCCGATGGCGAGCACGAGTGTGCCGTCCTCGCGGTAATCGATGTCGAGGCCGGATGCGGCCTGGAGCGCGTCCCGGAAGCCGGGCCACCGCCGGAGGGATTCGAGGGCCAGCGGCAGGAGGAGGTCCGAACCCGGCTCGTGCTCGGCGGCGGGCGCCAGCATGCCGGTGGCGGCAAGGCTTGCCCCGGCTCCCAGCGTCTCACGCTCGAGCACCAGGACGGAACGCCCCGCCTCCGCGAGGCGCCAGGCGATCGACAGGCCGATCAGGCCGCCGCCCACCACGGCGACGTCGGCGCGTGGGGGCAAGGGAGCCGCGGGCGCGGCGTCGGCCGCGCGCACCGGGTCGCGGCGCAGTCCGATGGGCGATGTCGGCACGGATGCCAAGGACGATCCTCCGCGGTTGCCCGCAGGGATGGTATCCGACGCTTCCTGGAGAAGCCGGGCCTCCACGGGCCCGCGGTCCAATCCCTACGCCGGTGTGAGCCGGATCAGGTTCGAAGGATTTCCGCGCCGCTCGCCGATCTGGCGAAGCCCAGCGGTTTCTCAGCCCCTTGCCGGGGATCTCCCTGGAACGCTTGCAGATTTGGGCCGTCCGGCGCGCCCGGTCAAGGGGCTCAGGCCCGGACCGGGCTGTCCTGGCGCTTAGCGGCGGGGCGGTAGACGCCCATCGGCTCGGCGAAGCCGTCGAGCACGTGCTCGCCGAGGAAATCGGGGTCGCCCCACAGGAAGTCCACGAAGGGCTTCGACATCAGCAGCGGCTCGCCCAGCGTGCGGTTCAGGCGAGCGATGCGGCTCGCGAGGTTCACGTCGCGGCCGATCACCGTGAAGTCGAGGCGCGTGCCGGAGCCGACATTGCCGTAGGCCGCCTCGCCGTGGTGGAGCGCGATTCCCGCGGCCACGGGCTTGGCGAACCGGTTGAGGGCATTGGCCTCGCCGAGGGCGTGGAGCGCCGCCTGCGCCGCCGTCAGGGCGCCCTTGGCGGCTCCGCCGAGGTCGTCGCCGGATTCGCGGAAGATCGCGAGCAGCCCGTCGCCCAGATACTTCAGGACCTCGCCGCCCTCGCGCTCGATGGCCGGCACGAGGCAGTCGAAGAAGATGTTCAGGAGGTCCACGGCCTCCTCGGGCGTCATGTCGGCGGAGGTGCGCGTGTAGTCGCGCATGTCCGCGAACAGGATGGCGGAGCGGATCCGCTGGACGTGGCCGCGCCGGATCGAGCCCGACAGGATCGCCCGGTGCGGCTCGTCGCCGACGTAGATCCGCAGAACCTGATCGAGCTGCTTGTTGACGAGGCGCATCTCCATGACGGCCGCGAGCGTCGGCATCACGAAGCGCAGGATGGCGATGTGGTCGTCGCGGAAGCCAGCCTTCGCGCGCGTCGCGAAGGTGATGCCGTTGCGGGCGCCGTTGGTGAAGATCAGGGGTGCCACGAGGTAGTGGCGGTAGCCCGCCGCCTTCAGCTCGGGCAGGATCGCGTAGGTGTCCTCGGGCGTCTCATCGAGGTCGAGGATCAGCCATTCGCCGGTCTGGTGCACGGTGTAGAACGGGCTCGCCTGGTAGGCCTTGTCCGAGGCCTCGCCGTGGGGGAACAGGCGCACCTGCGCGCCCTCCTCCCGGCTCCAGGTCCGCCCGACGCCGGCATATTCGGAGTGCAGCGTGTCGATTGCGGTGCTCGCGCGGTCCACCGGCACGTCGAGGTCGTTCAGCCGCTCGGCGAGCCCCGCGAGCAGGTCGTCCGCCGCGAGGGTGCGCGTGCCCTCGCTCAGCAGCCAGTCGCGCAGGGCGACGCATTCCTGGATGAGGCCGAACGGCACGCCTTCGGCCTCCGATCCGTCGGCAAGGGCGGTCGGCGCGGATGCCTTCTGGGTCGGGCCGTGGTCGAGCATATGGCCAAGGTGGGAATGCGGTGTCGGGGTGGCAACGCCCGCGCAGACGTTCGCGTGGACGAATACTACCGCAAGACGCATGTCCTAGCGAACTCCACCAGGACGCGAAGAATGCGGCGGCCGGCTGGGCCGCCGCATGTCGGTCAGTTGTCGAGGAAGCTCCGCAGCTTGCGGCTCCGGCTCGGGTGCTTGAGCTTGCGCAGTGCCTTGGCCTCGATCTGGCGGATGCGCTCGCGGGTCACCGAGAACTGCTGGCCGACCTCCTCGAGGGTGTGGTCGGTGTTCATGCCGATGCCGAAGCGCATGCGCAGCACCCGCTCCTCGCGGGGCGTCAGCGAGGCGAGGACCCGGGTGGTGGTTTCACGCAGGTTCGACTGGATCGCCGCATCGATCGGCAGGACGACGTTCTTGTCCTCGATGAAGTCGCCGAGGTGGCTGTCCTCCTCGTCGCCGATCGGCGTCTCCAGGGAGATCGGCTCCTTGGCGATCTTGAGGACCTTGCGGACCTTCTCGAGGGGCATCGCGAGCTTCTCGGCCAGCTCCTCCGGGGTCGGCTCGCGGCCGATCTCGTGCAGCATCTGGCGCGAGGTGCGGACGATCTTGTTGATCGTCTCGATCATGTGCACCGGGATGCGGATGGTGCGGGCCTGGTCGGCGATCGAACGTGTGATTGCCTGCCGGATCCACCACGTGGCGTAGGTCGAGAACTTGTAGCCGCGCCGGTACTCGAACTTGTCCACCGCCTTCATCAGGCCGATGTTGCCCTCCTGGATCAGGTCCAGGAACTGCAGGCCGCGGTTCGTGTACTTCTTGGCGATCGAGATCACCAGGCGGAGGTTCGCCTCGATCATCTCCTTCTTGGCCTGCCGGGCTTCGCGCTCGCCCTTCTGGACCATGTTGACGATCTTGCGGTACTCGCCGATCTCCAGGCCGGTCTCGGAGGCGAGGTTCACGATCTGCTCGCGCAGCTGCGCGGCCTGCGTGCCACCCTTCTCGACGAAGTTCTTCCAGCCCTTGCCGCCGAGGCTCCCGACGCGGGCCATCCAGTTCGGGTCGAGCTCGTAGCCCTGGTAGTGGCGCAGGAACTCGTCGCGCGCGACGCCGTGGGTCTCGGCGTAGCGCATCAGCCGGCCCTCGTGGCTGATGAGCTGCTTGTTGATCCCGTAGAGCTGCTCGACCAGAGCCTCGATGCGGTTGTTGTTGAGCGAGAGGGACTTCACGTCCGAGACGACGACGTCCTTGATCTCCGACTGCTTCGTGTCCTGGGCAGCCGTCGAGCGCTCGCCGGAGGCCTTGCGCCCGGCCTGCTCGTTCTGGAGCCGGCGCAGCTTGCGGTAGTTCTCGGCGATGGCGTCGAAGGTCTCCAGGACCCGCGGCTTGATTTCGGCCTCCATGGCGGCGAGCGAGACGTTGTTCTCCATGTCGTCGTCGTCGTCGCCGCCCTCGGGCGGCGTCGCGCCGTCGCCGTCGCCTTCCTCGTTCTCCTCGCCCTCGGCCATCTGCGGCGCGTTCTTGCCGTCGGGCCCCGCGTAGGTCGCCTCGAGGTCGATGATGTCGCGCAGGAGGACCTTCCCCTCCACGAGCTCGTCGCGCCAGATGATGATGGCCTGGAAGGTCAGCGGGCTCTCGCAGAGGCCCGCGATCATCGCCTCGCGCCCGGCCTCGATGCGCTTGGCGATCGCGATCTCGCCCTCGCGGGACAGGAGCTCCACCGAGCCCATCTCGCGCAGGTACATGCGCACGGGATCGTCCGTGCGGTCGGTCGGCTCCTTGGTGGTCTCGGCGCGGACGGCGACCGCCCGGCTCGGGGACGCCTCGGCGACCTCGCCGCCCTCGGCCCCCTCCTCTTCGTCGGCCGCCTCGCCGGTGGCCGGACGCTCGGCCGCCGCCTCGTCGGTCTCCTCGGCCTCGACGACGTTGATGCCCATCTCGGAGAGCTGGGCGAGCACGTCCTCGATCTGGTCCGGATCCGACTGGCCATCGGGCAGGACCTCGTTGACCTCCTCGTAGGTGATGTAGCCACGCTTCTTGGCGAGCTTCACCATGCGCTTGACGGACGCATCCGTCAGGTCGAGGAGCGGCCCGTCGGTCTGCTGCTCCGGAGCGGCATCCGTCTCGTCCCGTTCCGTTGCCTTCGTCGCCATGTTCAGCCTATTGTTTTCGTGGCAGCGCGAGGCCGAAGCTTTGGAGCCGCTTCGTGCGAACGACGCCGCAATGGGTGTGGGTCGGCGGCCGCTCGCCTGAACCGCCTCGATCTCGGATACCGGTATCAAGCAAGACGCTTGACCGATTGTTAACTATGCGGCGATGTCCGCCCGCCAACCCGCCTCGGCAGACGAGCCCCGTGCCAGGGCGCCGTTCCGCGCGGCGCCCGCTCTCGAAAGCGCCATTGGCACAGTCTCAAGAGGTGGTCGAGTCCGCCGCGTCCGGCAAGTCCGCCTCGGCCTCCGCACCCGCGATGACGGCGAGTCGCTGCTTCACGTCGCAGAGCCAGGCGAAGTTGGCTTCCGTCTCCTCCTCGACGAGTGCCCGCTCGGCTTGGCGGAGTTCGCTATTTAGCGCTCCGGCCTTGCGGTGCAAGATCACGGCCTGACGCAATGCGTCTTCGAGCCGCACCGGGTCGGCGTGGGGCTCCAGGCTCCAGCGATCACCCGGAATGACCTGGCCGGCGAGACGGGTGGCCGCCTCGACGAGGCCGCTCCGGGCGAGCGCGCTCTCCAGGATCGCCGGGTCGGGCTCGTCCTGGTTGGCGGCGCGATCGAGCAGAAAGCCTCGGAGTGCCAGAGCGTCGGGATCCTCGAAGTCGAGGGCTGCGAGGTCCTCGGCCTCGACGCCGATCAGCTCCGGATGCGCGAGAAGGCTCGCGACGATCATCGCCTCCCGCGGGCTGCCGGTGCCCGAGAAGCCGCTGGAGCGGGCCAGCAGCGGGCTCGGGCCGGCGGTGAGGCGCGGCGAGGGCGGCGGGTCGCCGGGCCGCGGCCTCCTCTGGAAGGGCGCGGCCCGGCCGCCCGGCTGGAAGGCGCCGCGTTGCGGATTGCCCCGCGGGGAGAGGCCCCGGAGGCGGTCCTCGATCTCGTCCCGGTAGAACCGGCGCACCGTCTCGTCGCGGATGCCCGCCACCGCGTCGCGCAGGGTCTTGGCGAGGCCCGCCCGCCGCTCCGGCGTGTCGGTCGGCGCGGCCTCCGTGGCGCGGGCCCACAGAACCTCGACGAGGGGTTTCGCCGCATCGAGCACGCGGTCCACGGCCGGGGCGCCGCCCGTCCGCAGGAGGTCGTCCGGATCCTGACCCTCGGGCAGGAGCGCGAAGCGGAGCGAGCGGCCGGGCTCCAGCATCGGCAGGGCGAGGTCCAGGGCGCGGTAGGCCGCGCGCTGGCCGGCGCCGTCGCCGTCGAAGCAGAGGATCGGCTCCTCGGCGTGGCGCCAGAGCAGCGCGAGCTGCTCCTCGGTGAGCGCGGTGCCGAGGGGCGCCACCGTGTTCGGGTGGCCGGCGAGCGTCATGGCGATGACGTCGACGTAGCCCTCCACCGCGATCACCGTGCCGCGGTCGTGGGCGGGCTTGCGGGCCTGATGGAGGTTGTAGAGCACCTGACCCTTGTGGAAGAGCGGCGTCTCCGGCGAGTTCAGGTACTTCGCCTTGGCCTCCGCCTGCATGGCGCGGCCCCCGAAGGCGATGACCCGGCCGCGGATGTCGGTGATCGGGAAGATCACCCGGTCGCGGAACTTGTCGTAGGGCACCGCGACGTCCTCGCCGGCGGCGAGGAGGCCGAGCTCCACCATCGTGTCGCGCTCGACGTCCTTGCCTGCCAGGAAGTCGCGCAGGGCGTAGCGGTCGGGCGCGGCGTAGCCCAGGCGGAACCGGCGGCGGGTCTCCTCCGAGAGGCCCCGCCGGTCGAGATAGGCCCGGGCCGCGGCGCCGCGGGGCCCGCGGAGCTGGTCCTCGAAGAAGGCGGCCGCGAGCTCCATCACGTCGAGGGCGCCCCGGCGGCGCGTCTCCATCTCCCGGGTGTCGGCGCTCGGCGCCGGCAGGCTGACGCCGGCCTCGCCCGCGAGCCGCTCCACCGCCTCGGGGAAGCTCAGGCCCTCCGTCTCCATCAGGAAGGTGAAGACGTCGCCGTGCTTGCCCGAGGAGAAGCAGTGATAGAACTGCTTCTGGTCGTTCACGTAGAAGGACGGGGTCTTCTCGGCGTTGAAGGGCGACAGCCCGCGCCACTCACGCCCGGCCTTCTTCAGCCGGACGCGGCGCCCGACCACGTCGGAGGCGGGCAGGCGCGCGCGGATCTCTTCGAGGATGTGGGGCGGGTAGCGCACGGGCTTCGGGATTCCGCTCGGGAACCCCGTTCTATAGCGCACGAGCGTGGCCGGAGTCCCGGCGCACCCGCTCCGCCCGGCGCCGTGCGGGGGATTGCGGGCAAAACCGGGGCCCGCCGGACGCCTCAGCCCTTCGCGGCGAGCGCCGCCTTCACGAGCCCGCTCGCCTTGGCGAAATCCATGCGCCCGGCATACTGCGCCTTCAGGGCGCCGATCACCTTGCCCATGTCCTTCGGGCCGGCGGCGCCCGTCTCGGCGACGGCCGCGTCGATCGCGGCCTTCGTCTCGGCCTCGTCCATCTGCCGGGGCAGGAAGCCCTGGATAATCGCGACCTCCGCGCGCTCGTTCTCGGCGAGCTCCGGCCGGCCGCCCTGCTCGTAGACGCCGGCCGATTCGTTGCGCTGCTTGATCATCTTCTGGAGGAGCGCGAGGATGTCCTCGTCGCTCGCCGGGTCCTTGCCGAGGCCGCGGGCCTCGATGTCCTTGTCCTTCAGGGCGGCCTGGATCATCCGCACGGTGGCGAGCTTGCCCTTGTCGCCGGCCTTCATGGCCTCCTTCATCTCGGCGGTGAAGCGCTCGCGCAGTGCCATCTCGGGATCCTCGGAGTTTGCGAAAAACGAATGCGTGGCCTGCGGCTTGCGTCGGTTGAGGCGGCGGCGCGGCAGGGCCACATTGACCGGAGCGCGGCCCGCTCGCTAAGAGCGCCACACGACTCCGCCGCCCGTGCCGCGCGCCTTCGCGCCGGTGCCGGGCCTTGGCCGGACATAAGCGAGATCACGCCGATGCTGCAAGACGATGGCGCCCCCGCGCAACCCCGCCCGGCGCCCGGGCGCGCCGCGCCGGAACCCTGGGCCGAGCCGAAGGTGACGGCCCTCCTGGTGCTCGCCGACGGCACGGTGCTGGAGGGCTTCGGCATCGGCCAGACCGGCGTGGCCGAGGGCGAGGTCTGCTTCAACACCGCCATGACGGGATACCAGGAGATCCTGACCGACCCGTCCTACGCCGGGCAGATCGTCACCTTCACGTTCCCGCACATCGGCAACGTCGGCACCAACGACGAGGATCTCGAGAGCCTCGACGCGGCGCCGGCCTCGGGCGTGCGCGGCACCGTGATCGCCTCCGCCGTGACGCAGCCCTCGAACTGGCGCTCGTCGAGCCACCTCGACGCCTGGCTGCGGGCGCGCGGGATCGTGGGCATCACCGGGGTCGACACCCGGGCGCTCACCGCGCGCATCCGCGACCGCGGCATGCCGAACGCGGTGATCGCCAACGACCCCGAGGGCGCCTTCGACCGGGAGGCGCTGAAGGCGCGCGCGGCTGCCCTCGCCCCCATGGAGGGCCTCGACCTCGTGCCGCCGGTGACGAGCCGCGCGCCGTCCGACTGGAGCGAGACGGTCTGGGCCGTGAACGGCGGCTACGGCCGGCGGCAGCCCGGCTCCGGCTTCCGGGTCGTGGCGATCGACTACGGCGTCAAGCGCAACATCCTGCGGCTTCTCGCGGATGCGGGCTGCGACGTCACCGTGGTGCCGGCGACGACGAGCGCCGACGAGATCCTGGCGCTGAAGCCGGACGGCGTGTTCCTGTCGAACGGCCCGGGCGATCCGGCCGCCACGGGCGCCTACGCGGTCCCGGTGATCCGGGCGCTCCTCCAGGAGAAGGTGCCGACCTTCGGGATCTGCCTCGGGCACCAGCTGATGGGCCTCGCCCTCGGCGGCCGCACGGTGAAGATGGGCCAGGGGCACCACGGCGCGAACCATCCGGTGAAGGACAAGACCACCGGCAAGGTCGAGATCGTGTCGATGAACCACGGCTTCGCGGTCGACCCGGAAAGCCTGCCGGAGACGGCGGTCGAGACCCACGTGTCGCTGTTCGACGGCTCGAACTGCGGCCTGACCCTGACCGACCGGCCCGCCTTCTCGGTGCAGCACCACCCGGAGGCCTCGCCCGGCCCGCGCGACAGCCACTACCTGTTCGAGCGCTTCGTCGCCCTGATGCGGGACGGACGGCCTGAGACGGAGCGCACGCCCGCCTGAGCCGGGCTCCGAACACCGCGCGTCACAAAAAGCGCGGGTTTCGGGCTCAGGCAGCGGGTCACCCCGTGAACGGCGATTCGAAGCAGCGTCGGCGGGTCCACCGATCCGCATGGGGCTGCCCGATGACCTTGGACGACGCGCAGGACGATTTCTCCCGTCTGCACCGCATCTTCATCTTCCATCTCGGCGTTGCGGTGGCGCTCTCCTGGACGACGGCCGCCTACGCCGCCTGCTACGCCCCGTGGGTCCGCAACATCCGCGCGCTCCTCGAAGCCGGCGGGGCCGGCCAGGTCGAGAGCACGCTCTCGTTCCTGTTCGCGATGCCCGTCGTCCTCACCATCGGCTGGGTCACGGCGATGTTCGGCCGCGAGATCCTGCGCCGCTCGCAGACCCTGAAGAACGCCGCGGTCGAGTTCGCCGCCGCGGCGGCGGTCGCGTTCGGGATCTTCTACATCGGGATCGACCGGGCGGTCGCGGCCCTCTACATCACGCTCTGAGGCGCGCCCGCCGCGCAGCGCATGGCTGCACCCACCGCGGCCGGCCCGCACGCCCTTTCAAAGGGCCGCGCCTGCGTGTAAACGCGGCTCTCAACGACAATCCAAGCCGCTCGCGCCCGAGCCTCAGGACCGTCAGATCTTGGCGGCCTTCGAGGGCGGGCGCGCGTGCCTGTGACGAAGGCGTCCGATGCCCAAGCGCACCGATATTTCCTCGATCCTGATCGTTGGTGCGGGGCCGATCATCATCGGGCAGGCCTGCGAGTTCGACTATTCCGGCACCCAGGCCTGCAAGGCGCTCCGCGAGGAGGGCTACCGGATCGTGCTGGTCAACTCGAACCCCGCGACCATCATGACCGACCCGGACATGGCGGACGCCACCTACGTCGAGCCGATCACCCCCGAGATCGTCGCCAAGATCATCGAGAAGGAGCGCCCGGACGCCATCCTGCCGACCATGGGCGGGCAGACGGCGCTGAACTGCGCCCTCTCGCTCCAGCGCATGGGCGTCCTGGAGAAGTTCGGCGTCCAGATGATCGGCGCCACGGCGGAGGCCATCGACAAGGCCGAGGACCGGCACCTCTTCCGCGACGCGATGACCAAGATCGGCCTGGAGACGCCGAAATCGGCGCTGGCCAACGCCTCGGCCGCCAAGAAGGCCGACCGCGAGCGGTACCTCGCCGAGGTCGCGCGCATCGAGGCCGAGAATGCCGATCCCGAGGCGCGGCGCGCCGCGCTGGCGGCCTTCGAGAAGAAGTGGCAGGGCGCCGAGGGCGACCGGCGCAAGCGCTACGGCGAGCACGCCATCGGGCAGGCTCTGATCGCCCTGGCCGAGGTCGGCCTGCCGGCGATCATCCGGCCGTCCTTCACCATGGGCGGCACCGGCGGCGGCATCGCCTACAACCGCGAGGAGTTCCTCGACATCGTGGAGCGGGGCATCGACGCCTCGCCGACGAACGAGGTCCTGATCGAGGAGAGCGTGCTCGGCTGGAAGGAGTACGAGATGGAGGTCGTTCGGGACAAGAACGACAACTGCATCATCGTCTGCTCCATCGAGAACGTCGATCCGATGGGCGTCCACACGGGCGATTCCATCACGGTCGCCCCGGCGCTGACGCTCACCGACAAGGAGTACCAGGTGATGCGCGACGCATCCCTCGCGGTGCTCCGCGAGATCGGCGTCGAGACCGGCGGCTCGAACGTCCAGTTCGCGATCGACCCCGCGACCGGCCGCATGATCGTCATCGAGATGAACCCGCGGGTGTCGCGCTCCTCGGCGCTGGCCTCCAAGGCCACGGGGTTCCCAATCGCCAAGGTCGCCGCCAAGCTCGCGGTCGGCTACACGCTCGATGAGATCGCCAACGACATCACCGGCGGCGCGACCCCGGCCTCGTTCGAGCCGACGATCGACTACGTCGTCACCAAGATCCCGCGCTT
This sequence comes from Methylobacterium sp. A54F, assembly GCF_053346035.1. Taxonomy (NCBI): domain Bacteria; kingdom Pseudomonadati; phylum Pseudomonadota; class Alphaproteobacteria; order Hyphomicrobiales; family Methylobacteriaceae; genus Methylobacterium; species Methylobacterium sp. A54F. Next base: position 183,842 of record NZ_JBKFBF010000002.1, read on the forward strand.
CGCTTTCGAGAAGTTCCCGGGCGCCGAGCCGACGCTGACCACCGCCATGAAGTCGGTGGGCGAGGCGATGGCGATCGGCCGCTGCTTCGCGGAATCGCTCCAGAAGGCCCTGCGCTCGCTGGAGACCGGGCTCACCGGGCTCGACGAGATCGAGATCGACGGCCTCGGCAAGGGCGACGACCACAACGCCATCAAGGCGGCCCTCGGCACGCCGACGCCGGACCGCCTGCTCAAGGTCGCCCAGGCGCTCCGCCTCGGTGTGAGCCACGCGGAGGTCCACGCCTCCTGCAAGATCGACCCCTGGTTCCTGGAGCAGCTCCAGGCCCTCGTCGACCTGGAGAACCGGGTGAAGGCGCACGGCCTTCCGGCGACGCCCGGCGCCTTCCGCCAGCTCAAGGCGGCCGGCTTCTCGGACGCGCGCCTCGCCGTGCTGGCGGGGTTGGAGGAGCCCGAGGTGCGCGAGAAGCGCCGCGGGCTCGGCGTTCGTCCGGTCTTCAAGCGCATCGACACCTGCGCGGCCGAGTTCAAGGCGCCGACCGCCTACATGTACTCGACCTACGTGGCGCCCTTCGCGGGAGCCGTGGTCGACGAGGCCCAGCCGACCGACGCCCGGAAGGTGATCATCCTGGGCGGCGGCCCGAACCGGATCGGCCAGGGCATCGAGTTCGACTATTGCTGCTGCCACGCCTGCTTCGCGCTCTCCGAGGCCGGGTACGAGACCATCATGGTCAACTGTAACCCGGAGACGGTCTCGACCGACTACGACACCTCGGACCGGCTCTACTTCGAGCCGCTGACCCAGGAAGACGTGCTGGAGATCATCGAGACGGAGCGGCAGGCCGGGACGCTGCACGGCGTCATCGTGCAGTTCGGCGGCCAGACGCCGCTCAAGCTCGCCCGGGCGCTTGAGGCGGCGGGCGTGCCGATCCTCGGCACCTCGCCCGATGCCATCGACCTCGCCGAGGACCGCGACCAGTTCAAGCGTCTCCTCGACAAGCTCGGAATGAAGCAGCCGAAGAACGGCATCGCCTACTCGGTCGAGCAGAGCCGCCTCGTCGCGGCCGATCTCGGCCTGCCCTTCGTGGTGCGCCCGAGCTACGTCCTCGGCGGCCGCGCCATGGCGATCATCCGCGACGAGGCGCAGTTCGCCGACTATCTCCTCGACACCCTTCCGAGCCTGATCCCCTCGGAGGTCAAGGCGCGCTACCCGAACGACAAGACGGGCCAGATCAACACGGTGCTGGGCAAGAACCCGCTCCTGTTCGACCGCTACCTGTCCGATGCCGTCGAGGTCGACGTCGACGCGGTCTGCGACGGCTCGGAGGTGTTCATCGCGGGCATCATGGAGCACATCGAGGAGGCCGGCATCCACTCGGGTGACTCGGCCTGCTCGCTGCCGCCCCGCTCGCTCTCGCCGGAGATCATCGCCGAGCTCGAACGCCAGACCCGGGCGATGGCGCTCGCGCTCAAGGTCGGCGGCCTGATGAACGTCCAGTACGCCATCAAGGACGGCACGATCTACGTGCTCGAAGTGAACCCCCGCGCCTCGCGGACGGTCCCCTTCGTCGCGAAGGTCATCGGCGAGCCGATCGCCAAGATCGCGGCGCGGATCATGGCGGGCGAGCCCCTCGGCGCGTTCAGCCTCGCGCCGAAGACGCTCGCGCATATCGCCGTCAAGGAAGCGGTCTTCCCGTTCGCGCGCTTCCCCGGTGTGGACGTGCTCCTCGGTCCGGAGATGCGCTCCACCGGCGAGGTGATTGGCCTCGACGGCGGGTTCGGGGTGGCCTTCGCCAAGAGCCAGCTCGGTTCCGGGACCCAGGTCCCCAAGACCGGGACGGTCTTTGTCTCCGTCAAGGACGCCGACAAGTTGCGCATCCTGCCCTCGATCCGCCTCCTGGCGGACCTCGGCTTCTCGATCCTGGCGACCGGGGGCACCCAGCGGTTCTTGGAGGAGAACGGGGTGGCGGCTGAGCGGGTGAACAAGGTCCTCGAAGGGCGCCCGCACGTGGTCGACTCGATCAAGAACGGCGATATCCAGCTCGTTCTGAACACGACCGAGGGCGCCGGCGCCCTCTCGGACTCGCGGTCCCTGCGCCGCGCGGCCCTCTTGCATAAAGTGCCGTACTACACCACTCTAGCCGGCGCGATGGCTGCCGCCGAAGGGATCAAAGCCTATCTCGAGGGCGATCTCCAGGTGCGTGCCTTGCAGGAATACTTTGCGGCCTGAACCCATTCGCGCGGCGGGGGCTCCAAGTCGCCGGCCGCGTCACCAGCGGTTCAGACGAAACCGACCTGGCCCGGAGGGAACGGCGACGTTCCCGGCCGGGCTTCTTCATTGTGGCGCGAGACGATGGCGATAGACAAGGTTCCGATCACGGTGCGCGGCTTCGCAGCCCTCGAGGAGGAGCTCAAGCACCGGCAGCAGGTCGAGCGGCAGCGCATCATCCAGGCGATCGCCGAAGCCCGCGCCCTCGGCGACCTGTCGGAGAACGCCGAGTACCACGCCGCCAAGGAGGCGCAGTCCCACAACGAGGGTCGGGTGCTCGAACTCGAGAGCATGATCTCGCGCGCCGAGATCATCGACGTCACGAAGCTGTCGGGCAGCAAGATCAAGTTCGGCGCCACCGTGAAGCTCGTCGACGAGGACACCGAGGAAGAGAAGACCTACCAGATCGTCGGCGAGCCCGAGGCGGATGTCCGCTCGGGTCGCGTCTCGATCACCTCGCCGATCGCCCGCGCGCTGATCGGCAAGGGCGTCGGCGACACGGTCGAGGTGACGACCCCCGGGGGCGGCAAGTCCTACGAGGTGGTCGACGTCCGCTACGGCGGCTGAGGCGTGCGCATCTCCTTTCGCGCCTGGCTCTGCGGCCTCGCGGGCCTCGTCGCCCTCTCCGGGCTCCCGGGCCTCGGCGCGGCGGCGGCCGGCGACTTCCCGAGCCTGAACGGCGGCCGCTTCGGCGACGTGCGGGTCGACGTGCGCCCGCTCATCGCCCTCGGCAACGGCCCGCAGGCCGAAGCCCTGCGGGCGGACCTGACCGCCGCCCTGCGTCGCGACTTCGCCGACCGCATCGGCGGGCGCGGTCCCACCCTCGTGGTGCTGATACGCGGATTCTCGCTCCGCCCCTACGCCGGCAGCCAGACCGCCGGCCGCGGCATCGGCGGCGGCACGCAGAACGACTATCTCGACGGGGAGGCCCTGCTGATCGGGCCGCGGGGCGAGGTGCTGGGACGGCACCCGCAGCTCACCGCGACGCCGGCGAGCTACGGCGGCGCCTGGTACGACCCGCTCTCCGAGCGGCGCCGGGTGACGGCCATCGCCGACATCTACGCCGCCTGGCTGCGTCGTCAGCTGCCCGTCGACTGATCGGCCGTGTCCAGCATCCAAGAGACGGGGCCGGTGGCGGCCGCGGCGGGGCTGCCCCCGCTCGCGGCGGCGCAGGCCTGGATCGTCACGGACGGCAAGGCCGGCGACGAGAACCAGTGCGTCGGCATCGCCGAGACGCTGAACCTCGCCTACGACATCCGCCGCGTTCCAGCCCGGGGGCCCTTCGGCTGGACGGCCCCCTGGGGGCCGATCGATCCCCGCCAGGGCCCGCACCGCGACGGCGGCGCGCTGGCCGGCCCCTTTCCCGACCTGCTGATCGCCTCGGGCCGGCGCGCCGTGCCCTATCTCCGCGCGGTGCGCCGCGCGACGGGCGGGCGCACCTTCACGGCCTTCCTGAAGGACCCGCGCACGGGGCACGACAGCGCCGACTTCATCTGGGTCCCCGATTACGACGACCTCCGGGGGCCGAAGGTCTTCACCACCCTGACGGCCCCTCACCTCGTGACGGCCGCACGGATCCGCGCCGCCCGCGCCGAACCCGACGCGCGGCTCCTCGCCCTCGAAGGCCCGCGGGTGGCGGTGCTGATCGGCGGCGACAGCCGGCACCTCAGCTACCGCCAGGCCGACATGCGGCGCCTCGTGGCCGACCTGCGCAAGCTCGCCGAGGGCGGCCACCGCCTGATGGTCACCGTCTCCCGCCGCACTCCCGCCCCCCTGCGGGAGGCCCTGCGCAGCATGGTCTCGGAGACCGGCGGCTTCCTGTGGGACGGCGAGGGCCGCAATCCCTACGTGGCGATGCTCGCCCTCGCCGAGGCGATCGTGGTCACCTCGGACTCGGCCAACATGGTCAGCGAGGCAGTGAGCACCGGCGCGCCGGTCCTGCTGTTCGAGCTGCCGCGTACCTATATCCGGCATCGGCGGATGTTCGCGGGGCTCGCCATGGCGGGGGCGCTCAAGCCCTTCACGGGTCGTTTGGAGCCGCTGCGCTACAACCCGATCGACGCGACGCCCGTGATCGCCGAGGCGATGGCGGAGGCCTACGAGCGGCACCGGGCCCGCGGCTGAGGCCGGACGAAGGACGAGGAAGACATGGCTCACACGCACGCCAAGCTGGTGATCGTCGGCTCCGGGCCGGCGGGCTACACCGCGGCCATCTACGCCGCCCGCGCCATGGTGGAGCCGCTCCTGATCTCCGGCTTCCAGCCGGGCGGCCAGCTCATGATCACGACGGATGTCGAGAACTACCCGGGCTTCGCCGAGGCCATCCAGGGTCCCTGGCTGATGGAGCAGATGCGCCTGCAGGCGGAGCACGTCGGTACCCGGATCGTCTCGGAGTACATCACGAAGGTCGACCTGCAGACGCGGCCCTTCCGCCTGGAGGCCGATTCGGGCGAGACCTACACCTGCGACGCGCTGATCATCGCCACGGGCGCGCAGGCCAAGTGGCTCGGCATCCCCTCGGAGGCGAAGTATCAGGGCGGCGGCGTCTCGGCCTGCGCCACCTGCGACGGCTTCTTCTTCCGCGGCAAGGAGGTCGTGGTGGTCGGCGGCGGCAACACCGCCGTCGAGGAGGCGCTCTACCTCGCCAATCTCGCCTCGAAGGTCACGGTCGTTCACCGGCGCGGAGAGTTCAGGGCCGAGCGCATCCTGCAGGAGCGCCTGTTCAAGCACCCGAACGTCGAGGTGCTGTGGCACCAGACCATCGAGGAGATCTGCGGCACGGAGCAGCCGGCGCCCACCGTCACGCACCTGCGCCTGAAGGACGTCCGCACCGGCGCGGTCTCCGAGCGCAGGACCGACGGCGTGTTCGTGGCGATCGGCCACCAGCCCGCGACGGCGATCTTCGAGGGGCAGCTCTCCATGCGGCACGGGGGCTACCTCACCGTCCGGCCGGGAACCGCCGAGACCGAAATCCCCGGCGTGTTCGCGGCCGGCGACGTCACCGACGACGTCTACCGGCAGGCGATCACCGCCGCCGGAATGGGGTGCATGGCCGCGCTCGAGGCCGAGAAATTTCTCGCAAACCTCGATATCGGCGAGACACCACGTCAGGCCGCTGCAGAGTAGGCCAAGGCGACGCGGACCATTCGACAGAAGATCCGTCGGACAAGCCGCCGAACTCGTAGGCGTGCGGATGAATTCCGCTGACCGATCGGCGTCGTCAACAAAATCTTCGCCGATCCACTTGCGTTCGACCGCAACGAAATCGCAAGAGGGAAGTCCTACCCTGGGGACGCCGGGTCGACCGGCGTTGCCTCGCTGGGCATGACCGATCGCGGACGCGCTGCCTCGTCCGCCCGGACTGCCCCGGCGATCGAGGCGGGCTGCGGATCAGGACCACACCGCCGGCGGCGCCGGCGGCACGGGACATCAGCCGCGGCGAGGATGTGCGGCTTGGGAGTGTCACCGTGGATTGGGACAAGATCCGGATCTTCCTCAACGTGGCGGAGGCCGGAAGCTTCACGCGGGCCGGCGACGACATCGGCCTGAGCCAGTCGGCGGTGAGCCGTCAGATCAGCGCGCTCGAGCGCGAGCTCAAGGCGCCGCTGTTCCACCGCCATGCCCGGGGGCTCATCCTGACCGAGCAGGGCGACCTGCTGTTCCGCGCAGCGCGGGACATGAAGCTGCGGCTGGAGAACACCAAGGCGCGCCTCGTCGAGACCAGCGAGCGCCCGTCCGGCGATCTCAAGGTCACGACCACGGTCGGCCTCGGGACGGCGTGGCTCGCGCAGCGGGTAGCGGAGTTCCTCGACCTCTACCCGGACGTGCGGATCGAACTGATCCTCACCAACGAGGAACTCGATCTCGCCATGCGCGAGGCCGACGTGGCGATCCGCATGCGGCGTCCCGCGCAGCCGGACCTGATCCAGCGGCGCCTGTTCACGGTCCACTACCACGCGTTCGCGTCGGAGGATTACATCAAGCGCTTCGGCGAGCCGAAGTCGATCGCCGACCTCGACGAGCACCGCCTCGTGTCCTTCGGCGGCAACGAGCCGTCCTACCTGCTCGCGACCCACTGGCTGGCCAGCGTCGGGCGCGAGGGCCAGGAGCGGCGCCCGATCCACTTCACCGTGAACAACATCGCCTCCCTTCAGAAGGCGATGGAGACGGGTGCCGGGATCGGCATCCTGCCCGACTACGCGGTCGACGGCGGCGCGGGCCTCGTACAGGTCCTGCGCGAGAGCGAGATGCCGACGCTGGAGAGCTACCTCGTCTACGCCGAGGAGATGCGCTCGGTCGCCCGCGTCCAGGCATTCCGCGACTTCCTCGTCTCGAAGGCCCAGCGCTGGACCTACTGAGCCGACCTCTGTCCGGGCGGCGTCAGACGAACAGCCGCTCGTTCTCCAGGCCCTTGTAGAGGCCGGCCACCTGCTCGCCGTAGCCGTTGTAGATCAGCGTCGGCACCCGCTGGTCGGTGCCGAGCACCCGCTCGCTCGCCTGGCTCCAGCGGGGATGCGGCACCGCCGGGTTCACGTTGGCCCAGAACCCGTACTCGGAAGCCTGGAGGCCCTCCCAGAAGGTCTTCGGCCGCTCCGCTACGAACGAGATCTTCACGAGCGACTTCGCCGACTTGAAGCCGTACTTCCACGGCACGGCGAGGCGCAGCGGCGCGCCGAACTGGTTCGGCAGGGGCTTGCCGTAGACACCGGTCACCAGGAAGGCGAGGTCGTTGGTGGCCTCGGCCATCGTCAGGCCCTCGGTGTAGGGCCAGGGATAGAAGAACTGCCGCTGGCCCGGGGCCATCGACTTGTCCAGGAAGGTCTGGAAGCGGACGTACTGCGCGCCCGAGGACGGCTTGGCCAGCGCGACGAGGCGGGACAGGGGAAAGCCCGTCCAGGGCACGGCCATCGACCACGCCTCGACGCACCGGTGCCGATAGAGCCGCTCCTCGAGCCCGATCTTCCGGACGAGATCCTCGACGCCGATCTCGAAGGGCTTCTCCACGAGGCCGTCGATCTTCACGGTCCAGGGCTTCGGCTTCAAGGCATCGGCCGCCGGGAGGACCGTCTTCGACGTGCCGAATTCGTAGAAGTTGTTGTAGTCGGCGCTGTACCGCTCGGGCGTCACTGGGCGATCGAGCGTGTAGGCCTCGTTCCGGGCCGCCGGGTAGCCGTCCGTCCCGGCCGCGAAGGCCGGATGGCCCCCGAGGAGCGAGCCCGCCGCGAGGCCGGCCGCGCCGCCGAGCAGCGCCCGTCGGTCGAGGAAGACGGCCTCCGGCGTGGCGAGGTGCTCGGGGATCGCCCAGCTCGGGCGGCGCTTGATGAACATGGGCAGTGTCCTCGCTCTCGTCCGGTCGGGCCCGGGACTCTGACGCCGGCAGATCGGCACCGGATCGGGGCGCGACAAGCGTCCCGCTACCATTCGCCCCGGCGCGCCGAGCGGTTACGCGCGACGCGCAGGCGTCAGGCGGGCGGCGCCTCGTCGCGCAGGGCGCGCCGGAGCACCTTGCCCACGTTGGTCTTCGGCAGGCTGTCGTGCACCACCACCCGGCGGGGGACCTTGTAGCCCGTGAGCTGCGTGCGGGCATGGGCCCGGATCGCGTCCGGCGTGACGGCGCTGTCCCGCAGGACCACGTGCGCCACGACCATCTCGCCGGCATCCTGGCACGGACTGCCCACCACCGCGCATTCGAGCACCCCCGGATGCGCGGCGAGCACGTCCTCGACCTCGTTGGGATAGACGTTGAAGCCCGAGACCAGGATCATGTCCTTCATCCGGTCGACGATCCGGACCTCGCCGTCCGGGAGCATCACCGCCACGTCCCCCGTGCGGAAGTAGCCGTCCGGCGTGGTGGCGCGGGCCGTCTCGTCGGGGCGCTGCCAGTAGCCCTTCATCACCTGGGGGCCCTTCACGCAGAGCTCGCCGGCCTCGCCGATCGCGGCGGGCCCGCCATCCGCGTCGCGGATCACCACGTCGGTCGACGGCAGCGGGTAGCCGATCGTTCCGGTCCAGTCCGGCACCCGGTAGGGGTTCACGGTGACGACCGGCGACGTCTCGGAGAGGCCGTAGCCCTCGACGATGGGGTGGCCGGTGATCTCCTTCCAGCGCGCCGCGACCGCCCGCTGCACCGCCATGCCGCCCGCCACCACGTAGTCGAGGCGGGAAAAGTCGACGGTGCCGATCTTCGGGTGGTTGTTCAGCAGGTTGAAGAGGGTGTTCACCCCGGCGAAGTGGGTGAAGCGGCTCTTGGCGAGCACCCTGATGAAGCCGTCCGCATCGCGCGGGTTCGGGATCAGCAGGCAGCAGCCCCCGAGGCGTACCGTCAGAAAGAAGCAGCAGGTCAGCGCGAAGATGTGATAGAGCGGCAGCGCCGTCACCATCACCCGCGGCGCCTCGTCCTCCGTCGCCTCGAACCAGAGCTGGCTCTGCGTGACGTTCGCGACGATGTTGCGGTGGGTGAGCATCGCCCCCTTGGCGATGCCCGTGGTGCCCCCCGTGTACTGCAGGAAGGCGAGGTCCTCCGGCCCGACCGACGCCGGCTGCCGCTTCAGGGCGCTGCCTGCGCGGATCGCCGCCGAGAAGCGGGTCCAGCGGCCCGGCGGCAGGCTGAAGGCCGGCACCGCCTTGCGGACGTGGCGGGAGGCGAGGTCGATGACCTTGCCCTTGAGGCCCAGGCCGTCGCCGGGCCCCGCCACGACGACGTGATCGAGCGAGACCTCGGGAAGCACCTGCGCGACGGTGGCGGCGAAGTTCTCCAGGACGACGATGACGCGCGCGCCGGAATCGGCGAGCTGGCCGGCGAGTTCGCGGGGCGTGTAGAGCGGGTTCACGTTCACGACGGTGAGCCCGGCGATCAGCACGCCGAACAGGGCCACCGGGTAGGCGGGCACGTTCGGCATCATCAGCGCCACGCGGTCGCCCTTCGCGAAGCCCCGCGCCTGCAGCCAGGCCGCCAGCGCCTCCGCGTCCCGACCGAGCTGGGCGTAGCTCACCGACGACCCGAAGCAGGTGACCGCCGGTCGGGCCGCATGGCGCGCGACCGCGTGCTCGAAGAGATCGACCAGCGTCCCGAGGCCGGCGAGATCGATCTCCGGCGGCACGCCGGTCGGATAGGCGGAGTGCCAGGGCCTTGCGGCCGCGCGATCCAATGTCAAGACGAACCTCCCGGAGGCCCGGCGTCTGATCGGCCGGGCTCAACCCTGATCCTGCCCCGTCGCCCGCGACTTAGCGGGTTCGATGCGGCCTCCGCAAGCGACGCCCGTTGAGGATCGCGTGGGGAATGAAACCGACGACGAGGAGCACGGCGCCGATCCCTGCTTCCGGGAGCCGCATAGCCCGGTGCGGCCATGGGCCGAACCCGAGGCTGGGCGCGAGGCCGAGGAGGGCCGCCGCGAACCAGAGCGCGAGGAAGCGCAGGACGAGACTGGCCAGGGTGCCGGTGACGGCGCGGCGCCACCCGGCCCGGGGCCACAGGGCGCGGTTCGCCATGATTGCTGAGAGCGCGAGGATCCCGCCGAAGCTGAAGGCCGTGGCGGCCGCGCCGAGGGCGTAGGCGCCGGCCATCGGCAGCCCCTGCAGGAAGGCGACGCCGCCGGTCGCGAAGCCGCTGCGCAGGATCACGCCGCCGAAGGTCGGATACAGGCCGGCCGCGGTCAGCAGGCAGAGCCCGACCGCGGTCCCAAGGAGGCGCCGGGGCCACCCGGCCGGTCCCGGCCCGAGCCCCAGCACGAGGATGTGCGCGAGGCCGTAGACGAGGGCGAAGGCGGCCAGGGGATAGCGGTCGAGGAAGAACCCGTAGAAGTGCCGCTCGACCAGGGGCGGAAGCGTCCCGCGCTGATCGAATCCGGTCGCCGCGGCGAGCCCGAGGGCGAGGAGCGCCGCGGCGAGCGGCACGCCCGCCAGGGCCGGCAGGAAGGCGCCGCGCGCTGCCGCGGCCGGCATCGTCTGTGTCCCGGGCGGCTGCCCGAGCCTCAGGAGGCCTCGTAGTGGTCGCGGACCAGCCGGTCGAGGAGGCGGACGCCCCAGCCGGCGCCCCAGCTGCGGTTGATCTCGCTCGCCGTCGAGGACATGCCGACGCCCGCGATGTCGAGGTGGGCCCAGGGCACGTCGTTGGTGAAGCGCTTGATGAAGGCCGCCGCCGTGGCCGCGCCGCCGTGGCGGCCGCCGGTGTTCTTCATGTCGGCGAACTTCGAATCGATGGCCTTGTCGAAGGACGGCGCGAGCGGCATCCGCCAGACCTTCTCGCCCGTCGCCTCGCCGGCCGCCGTGATCCGGGCCGCGAGCTCGTCGTCGCTCGCGAACAGGCCCGCGATGTCCTGGCCGAGCGCCACGATGATCGCGCCCGTGAGCGTCGCGAGGTCGATGATCGCCTTGGGCTTGTAGGCCGCCTGTACGTGCCAGATCACGTCGGCGAGGACGAGCCGGCCCTCCGCGTCGGTGTTGATGACCTCGATGGTCTGGCCCGACATCGAGGTGATGATGTCCGAGGGCCGGTAGGACTCGCCGTCCGGCATGTTCTCGACGATGCCGATGGCGCCGACGACGTTCGCCTTGGCCTTGCGGGCGGCGAGCGCGTGCAGGGTGCCGACGACGGCGGCGGCACCACCCATGTCGCCCTTCATGTCCTCCATGCCGCCGGCCGACTTGATAGAGACGCCGCCCGAATCGAACACGACGCCCTTGCCGACGAGGGCGAGCGGCGCGTCCCCGGCCTGGCCGCCGTTCCAGCGCATCACCACGACGCGCGGCGCACGGGCCGACCCTTGGGCGACGGCGAGCAGCGCGCCCATGCCGAGCTCGCGCATCCGCGCCGGCTCCAGGACCTCTACCTCGACGCCGAGCTTCGTCAGCTCGGCGGCGCGGCGGGCGAACTCCTCCGGGAAGAGCACGTTCGGCGGCTCGTTGATGAGATCGCGGGCGAGCACCACCCCCTCGGCCACCGCGCCGGCGGCCTTCGCGGCGGCTTCGGCGGCGGCGTGCTCGGGGAGCTGCACCGTGAGGCTCGTGCCGCCGGTCTCGTCGGCGTCGGGCTTCTTCTTGGTCTTGTAGCGGTCGAAGCTGTAGGCGCGCAGCCGGGCGCCGAGGGCGAAGTCCGCCGCGTTGAGGGCCGAGACCGTCAGGCCGGGCGCATCGAGCACGACCCGGGCCGAGCGGCCGGAGACCTTGCCGCCCGTGAAGCCGCCCAGCACCGTCCAGTCGATCTTGGCCCGGTCCTTCTCGGAGCCGAGGCCGGCCACCACCAGGCGGTCCGCGTCGATGCCGGCGGGTGCGGCCAGCGTCATCGCCGAGAGCGAACGGCCCTTGAACCGCTCCGACGCCGCGGCTCGCCCAACCAGCTCGACGCCGGCCTGGCCGAGGGCCTCGCGGGCCGGGCCGCCGAGGTTGAGGTCATCGCCCACGAACACGACGAGATCGCCGGAACCACCGGAACGCACCGGACCGAAGGTGATGGTGATACCGTCCGCCATGGCGTTGCCTTCTACCCTGCGATGATGTCTTACGGCGCGGCCGGCCCCGCGGGACCGCCCCCTTGCGACCGCCCCCCTGGCGACCGCCCTCTGTGTAGCTGCTGAGGCGTAGAACGCAACGCGGGGACCGGCGTCGGCGCCCGGGCATCGCCCGGAGGCCGGGCCGCAAATCCGCCCCAGTCCCGGCGCCTTCAGGAGCCGTGCCGGAAGGGGGCTTCACGCACGGGACCGCCGGGCCGCACGCCCATGGCGGATCGCGAGACCCGATGACGCAGATCGAGCGCTACATCCTCCGCATCGCGCTCGCCGCCTTCCTGGCCTGCCTCGTCGGGCTGACCGGCACGATCTGGGTCACGCAGGCCCTGCGGGAGCTCGATCTCATCACCGCCAAGGGGCAGACGCTCCTGATCTTCCTGTTCGTGACCGGGCTGTCGCTGCCGACGCTCGTGGTGGTGATCGCGCCGGTCGCCCTGTTCATCGCGGTGGTCTACGCGCTGAACAAGCTCAACGGCGATTCCGAGCTGATCGTGATGTCGGCGGCCGGCATGAAGCCGCGCAGCATCCTGCGCCCGTTCCTCACGCTCGCCCTGGCGGTGAGCTTCGTGGTCGGCTTCCTGACGATCGTCGTGATGCCCGCGAGCTTCCAGGAACTGCGCGACGTGATCACCCGCGTGCGCGGCGACTTCATCGCGAACGTCGTCAAGGAGGGGCAATTCACCACCCTCGACAACGGCATCACCTTCCACTTCCGCGAGCGCGGGCAGAACGGTGCGCTCCTGGGGCTGTTCATCCAGGACAAGCGGGAGGCCGGCAAGACCAAGGTCTACCTCGCGGAGCGCGGCCTCGCGATCGACGTGGACGGACAGAGCTACCTCGCGCTCGAGAAGGGCAGCGTGCACCAGCAGCAGAAGGACAGCCGCGACTCCTCGATCCTGACCTTCGAGCGCTACACCATCGACCTTGCCGCCTTCGCGCCGCCCGATGCCGAGCTGGTCTACAAGCCGCGCGAGCGCTCGACGAGCCAGCTCCTCTTCCCCGACCGGTCGGAGGGCTACTTCAAGCTGCAGAAGGGCCGCTTCCGGGCCGAGCTGCACGACCGCCTGTCGGGCTGGCTCTACCCCCTGGCGCTCGCCTTCATCGCCTTCGCGGCCCTCGGCGATCCCCGCACCACGAGGCAGGGGCGCGGGCTCGCGGTGGCGGGCGCCGTGCTCGCCGTCGTCGCCCTGCGCATCGCGGGCTTCGCGGCCACCAGCGCGGCGACCCGCAGCCAGGGCGCGGTGGCGGCCGTCTACGCGGTCCCGCTCCTCGCGATCGGGATCTCCGCGCTTCTGATCTTCCACGGCCAGGCCGTGCGGGCCTGGAACGCCCGGGTGGCGGCCGCGGTGCGGACCCGGTTCCGCCCGCGCCGGCTCGCGCCCGGCTAGGCGCTCCCCGTGTCCATGCTAATCGGCCCGACCCTCGGGCGCTACTTCGCGATGCGCTTCGTGCGCACGGTGCTCGGCGTGTTCGTGACCGTGTTCGCGCTGGTCTACACCCTCGATTTCGTCGAGCTCCTCCGGCGCGCCGGTGATGCCGAGGGAGCCTCGCCGGCGCTCATGGCGCAGCTCTCCCTCTACCGCACGCCGGCCGTCGCCGAGGGCGTCCTGCCGTTTGCCGTGCTGTTCGGCTCGATGGCCGCCCTCCTCCAGCTCTCGCGCAAGCTCGAACTCGTGGTGGCGCGGGCCGCCGGCATCTCGGCCTGGCAGTTCCTGCAGCCGGGCGTCTTCGTGGCGCTCGCGCTCGGCGCCTTCACGATCGGCATCTACAACCCGCTCTCGGCGGTCCTGAAGCAGCGCTCCACCGAGATCGAGGCCAAGATCTTCGCCCGCGCGACGAAAGCCAGCTCGGGCAAGGACCTCTGGATCCGCCAGAGGAGCCTCGACGGGCAGGCGATCATCCGGGCCGAGACCGCCATCGAGGGCACCACCACGCTGGCGGGCGTCTCGGTCTTCACCTTCGACGAGGCCGGGGGCTTCGTCTCGCAGATCGAGGCCGCGCGGGCGAGCCTCCACGACGGCTACTGGGAGTTGACGGAGGCCCGGCTGCTGACGCCGGGCGCGCCGCCCGAGTCGTTCGGCAGCTACCTGATCGCCTCGACCCTCGATCCGGGGCAGGTGCGGCAGCGCTTCACGCCTCCGGAATCTGTGCCTTTCTGGTCACTGCCGGACACCATCGAGCGGACCGAGCGGGCCGGCTTGGATGCCACCCGCTACCGTCTCCAGTATGATGTCCTGTGGGCCCGGCCGGTCCTGTTCGTGGCCATGGTCCTCGTTGCGGCAACCGTTTCCTTACGGTTCTTCCGCTTTGGTGGCGTGGGCAAGCTCGTGCTGGGAGGGGTCGCGGCGGGGTTCGCCCTGTACGTGATCCGGCAGGTGATGGAGGGGCTGGGGGCCTCGGGAATCGTGGCCGTTCCGCTGGCGGCGTGGTTTCCCGCCGTGGTAGGAAGTCTTCTCGGTACGCTCACGCTTCTGTACCAGGAAGACGGCTAGACGCTGGGGGGACCAGGTGCGGATGGCGGGCGTGGCAGGAGTTGGGACGCGCGTTGCGTAAGGTCGCCGACATCGCGAGGGCAGCCGGCTTGCTGGTGCTGCTGACGGCCGCCGCGCCCCTGGCGACGGCGCTGCCGGCGGCTGCGCAGACCGCCCGGAAGGACCCGCTCAAGGCCGGCGTCCAGGGCAAGCCCGGCGACAAGCTGCTCGTCGAGGCGGACGAGCTGATCTACGACAACGACAAGAACACGGTCACGGCCAAGGGCAACGCCGAGTTGCACTACGGTCCGCGCACGCTGCAGGCCGACCGGGTCCGCTACGACCGCGGGACCAGCCGCGTCTTCGCCGAAGGCAACGTGCGCCTCACCGACCAGGACGGCGCCGTCGTCACCGGCGACCGCATGGAGCTGACGGACGACTTCAAGAACGGCTTCATCGACTCCCTGCGCATCCAGCAGACCGTCGAGCAGAAGGGCCAGCCGGTGCGGACCCGGTTCTCCGCGCCCCGCGCCGAGCGGATCAGCGGCGAGCAGACGAGCTTCGACTACGGCACCTACACGGCCTGCGAGCCGTGCAAGGACAACCCCGAGAAGCCGCCACTGTGGCAGGTGCGGGCCGCCAAGATCATCCACAACAACGAGACGCACACGATCTACTTCGAGGAATCGACCCTCGAGATCGCGGGCATCCCCGTGGCCTACCTGCCCTACTTCGAGGCGCCGGACCCGACGGTGAAGCGCAAGAGCGGCTTCCTGACGCCGCGCTTCATCTCGTCGACCGCGCTCGGCACCGGCGCGGCCGTGCCCTACTTCTTCAACCTCGCGCCGAACTACGACCTCACCCTGTCGCCGGCCTTCGTGAGCCGCCAGGGCGTGCTCGGCCAGGCGGAGTTCCGGCACCGTCTCGACACCGGCTTCTATAATCTGCGCGTGAGTGGCATCTTCCAGTCGACGCCCTCGGCCTTCCTGCCCGGGCCCCTCGGCGCGGGCGACCGCGACTTCCGCGGCTCGGTGGAGAGCCAGGGGCGCTTCTACATCAATGACCGCTGGCGGACGGGCTGGGACCTCGTCGGCGTCACCGACAAGTGGTTCCTCGACAACTACCGGATCCGCAACCAGAACATCACCACGGATTATTTCCGCGAGGCCGTCTCCACCGCCTACCTGATCGGGCAGTCGGACCGCTCGTGGTTCGAGATGCGCGGCTACTACTTCAAGGGCCTGTCGAGCTTCGACTGGCAGAAGGAGCAGCCGGTCGTCGCGCCGGTGATCGACTACGACAAGCGCATCAACGGGCCCGGTTTCCTCGGCGGCGAGGTCCGCTTCGAGGGTAACCTCACGAGCCTTACCCGCGAGGCCACGGACTTCCAGGGCCTGCCGCGCTCGACCGCCTACCTGTTCAGCCCGAGCGTCAACGGGGTGAACTTCCCGCTCTACGAGACCTGCCGTTCGTTCGACCGGGCGAGCTGCCTGATCCGCGGGCTGGCCGGGACGGATACCCGCGCCTCGGCGCAGGTCTCCTGGCGGCGCAGCTTCATCGACGATGCCGGGCAGGTCTGGACGCCCTTCACCTACCTGCGGGCCGACGCGTTCTTCGTGAACCCGAGCCTGTCCGGCTACCAGAACGCCCTGGTGCCGACGATCGCCAACGTCGGCGAGGGCTCGTCCGGCCGCGTCATGCCGGCGGTCGGCATCGACTACCGCTACCCCTTCGTGAGCGACTTCGGCCCCCTCGGCGTGCACACGCTGGAGCCGATCGCCCAGGTCATCGCGCGGCCCTCCGAGACCCGCATCGGCCGCCTCCCGAACGAGGACGCGCAGAGCCTTGTCTTCGACGACACGTCGCTGTTCGAGTGGGACAAGTTCTCCGGCTACGACCGCGTCGAGGGCGGCGTGCGCACCAACCTCGGGGCGCAGTACTCGGTGGTGACGCCTTCGGGCTGGTACATGAACATGCTCTTCGGCGAGTCGATCCAGCTCGCCGGCGTCAACTCGTTCCGGCGGGGCGACCTCGCCAATGTGGGCTTCGATTCCGGTCTGGAGACCCGCCGCTCGGACTTCGTCGGCCGCTTCCAGGTCTCGCCGAACCAGAACATCAGCTTCATCAGCCGGGCGCGGTTCGACCAGTCCGATTTCAAGGTCAACCGCTTCGAGGCCGGCGTGACCGCGCGGTTCTCGCCGTTCCTGCCGCTCTCGCTCTCCGCCTTCTACTCGTTCTACGAGGCTCAGCCGTTCCTGGGCTTCAGCCACCGCCGCGAGGGCATCACGGCGTCCGCCACCTACAACATCACCCCGAACTGGTTCGTCACCGGCTCGGCGCTCGTGGACCTGACCCACTACCTCGACACCCGCGACCTCTACGCCGACGCCTTCAGCGCCTACCTGCTGAACCCTACCGGCGTGGTGCCGACCTACCAGAATCCGGGCCGCTTCTACCTCTCGGGCATGAGCATCGGCGGCGGCTACCAGGACGAGTGCACCACCGTCTCGCTGAACTACATCGTCTCGCCCATCGCCACGGCGATCGGCGTGCGCGAGCGCAACCAGACCGTCCTGCTGCGCGTCGAGTTGAAGACGCTCGGCGAGGCCGACCTGCGCCAGAACGTGGGCACCGCCACCACGGCGGACGGCATCGCCTCGGTTCGCTGAGCCGTCCGCGCCTGGAATCTCCGGGACCGCGGTCTCTGCGCGAGAACCCCTTGCGCCGGCACCCGTTCACCCGGCATTGCCCGGTGCGCCGCCGCCGAACGGGACCCGCCATGCCCCCCCTCGCCCTGACCCTCGGAGACCCGTCCGGCATCGGGCCGGAACTCGCGCTGGCCGCCTGGCGCGCCAGGGCTTCGGCGCATGCGCTGCCGCCGTTCTTCCTCGTGGCCGACCCCGGCTTCATCGAGGCGACCGCCAACCGGCTCGGCCTTTCCATTCCCGTGGCCGAGGTCGACCCGGAGACCGCCGCGGAGGTGTTTCCCCGGGCGCTCCCGGTCGTGCCGCTTCCGAGCGGGACAACTGTCGTTGCCGAGCCGGGCGCGCCCGATCCGGCGAACGCGGCCGCGATCATCGAGTCGATCACGGCCGCCGTGAGGTGGGTGCAGGCGGGACGGGCCTCGGCCGTCGTCACGAACCCCATCGCCAAGCACGTCCTGACCCGCGCGGGCTTCGCGCATCCGGGCCACACGGAATTCCTGGCCGAGCTCTCGCGGGAGCCCGGCGCCGAAGCGCCGCTGCCCGTCATGATGATCTGGAGCGAGGAGCTTGCGGTCGTGCCGGTGACGATTCACGTCGCCCTCGCGCAGGTCCCCGGCCTCCTCACCGCGGCGCTCGTGGAGCGCACCGCCCGCATCGTCGCCCGCGACCTCGTCGCGCGGTTCGGGCTGGAGCATCCCCGCCTCGTGCTCGCGGGGCTCAACCCGCACGCGGGCGAGGACGGCACCATGGGCACGGAGGATCGCGACGTGCTCGCTCCCGCCGTTGAGCGCCTGCGCGCCGAGGGGCTCGACATCCGCGGCCCCCTCCCCGCCGACACGATGTTCCACGCGCGGGCACGCAGCACCTACGACGTCGCGCTGGCGCCGACCCACGATCAGGCGCTGATCCCGATCAAGACGATCGCGTTCGACGAGGGCGTCAACGTCACCCTCGGGCTGCCCTTCGTGCGCACCTCGCCCGATCACGGCACCGCCTTCGACATCGCCGGCAAGGCGCTCGCGCGGCCGGACAGCCTGATGGCCGCCCTGCGCCTCGCCGATCGCCTCGCCCGCACCGTCGCGGCGACGCCGGGCGGCGCGAGGCCGGAGGCGCGGACCGAGCCCGTGAGCGCCTACGCGGACCGGCCGCGGGGCGCCGGCCACTTCGATCCCACGGACGAGCTGTGAGCGCGTCGGACGGGCTGCCTCCGCTGCGGGAGGTCGTGGCGCGGCACGGGCTCGAACCCCGCAAGGCGCTCGGCCAGAACTTCCTCTACGACCTCAACCTCACGGGCCGGATCGCCCGGGTCGCCGGACCGCTCGCAGGCGTGACGGTCATCGAGATCGGCCCAGGCCCCGGCGGCCTCACGCGGGCCCTGCTGGCGGCGGGCGCCGCGCGCGTCGTCGCCATTGAGCGCGACCCCCGCGCGCTGCCGGCGCTCGCCGAGATCGCCGCGCATTATCCGGGGCGCCTCGAAGTGGTCGATGCCGACGCGCTCGCCTTCGATCCGCGCCCGCTCGTCGGCACGGGCCCGGCCCGCATCGTGGCGAACCTCCCCTACAACGTCGGCACGGCCCTCCTGACCGGCTGGCTCGACGGGGAGGCCTGGCCGCCGTGGTGGGATTCCCTGACCCTGATGTTCCAGCGGGAGGTGGCCGAACGCATCGTCGCCGACGAGGGTGCGCGGGTCGATTACGGCCGGCTCGGCGTGCTCTGCGGCTGGCGCACGCAGGCAGACATCATCTTCGACGTCGCGCCCTCGGCCTTCGTGCCACCGCCCAAGGTCACGTCGAGCGTGGTGCGCCTCGTGCCGCGGCCGGCCCCCCTGCCCTGTCGCGCGGCGGCGCTCGAGGCGGTCACCCGGGCGGCATTCGGCCAGCGCCGCAAGATGCTGCGCCAGAGCCTCAAGGCGCTGACCCCCGACGCCGCGGCGCTCCTCGCCACTGTGGGCATCCCCGAAACGGCCCGGGCCGAGGAAGTGCCGGTCGCCGGGTTCGTCGCGCTGGCCAACGCCTGGGACGCACACAGAAAGGCCGGCGCCGCGTGAGCGGCGCCGGCCCCTGATTTCGTACCCGTGCGGCGATCAGCGGGTCTGCTGGATCGCCGACAGGATCCACGGGCGGCCGCGCTCGCGGTAGAACGTCCAGAGCTCGGTGGCCTCGGGCTCGCCGGTCTCGACCACACGGTTCGTGCTGCGGTCGAAAGTCTGGTCCGTCAGCGTGTAGCGCATCGCCACCGTCGCGTACTCGGCCGCACCCTCACCCCAGGCCTCCGACAGGTCGCCCTGCTGAAGCTTGACGTTGGTCACGCGGTTGACCACGCCGCGGGCGGCGTTGGCGCGGAGCTCCTCCTCGAAGTAGCCGGCCATCTCGGGGGTCGCGAGGTTGCGCAGGCCCACCATGTCCTCATGGGAGAACGCGTCCTGCACCTCGCCGAGGAGCCGCTCGAAGGACTGGTAGTCCTGCGGGCCGATCTGAACCGGGCGCTGCTGAGGGGCCGGCTGGCCGCTCATCGGGCCACCCATCGGACCGCCCATCCCGGCGCGACCGCCCATCGGCAGGCCGTCGGGCTGGCGGCCCGTCGGCCCCTGGACCTCGTCGAGGCCCGTGCGGGCGTAGGGGGCACCCGCCCCGGCCGGCTGCTGGCGACGGCGGAAGAACCGGACCGTCAGCATGACGAGCATGACGATCAACCCGGCCTGAAGCAGGAAGCCGAGGATCGAGGCGATCCCGCCGAGGCCGCCGAAGAAGCCGCCGCCGAGGAGCGCGCCGAGAAGGCCCGCGCCGAGAAGGCCGGCGAAGAAGCCGCCGCCGAAGCGACGCCCCTGGCTGGGGGCCTGCATGCCGGGATTGTTCATGCCGGGGCCGGGCTGCGTCTGCGTGCGCTGCATCGGAGCGGCGCTCGGAGCAGTCGGAGTGGCCGAGGGCGCGTTGAAGGTCCGCGAGCCCCGCGACCCCATGCTGCCGCCGCCGCCCGGGCGAGCCTCGGCGACCGGCGCCGCGACCGTCAGCCCTGCGGCGAGGGCCAGCAGGATCGCCGTACGCCTGCGACGCGTGGTGGAGGTAAGCATCGGTTCGCCTCTGCCAGAGAACATCGTCGTGGCATGATTGCCGTCGATGATATGGTGACGCACGAGCCGCGGTTTTAGTCCGTCCTCATCCGAACTTTGCCGAACACAGCGCGGCTGACCGAAACGATGGTCAACGAATTGCCGGCGGCGTGCATCATCGGACATGCCCCTCGGTAGTTTTCCCCGGCAAAGCTTGACCATAGTGCCGCAGTGCGGGAACCAGCCGCCCTGGCGGCCGTATAGTGTGCGGATCGTCAGGCGCCGCCCACGGGCGGCCTGCAGCGCGGAGGACGGATGGCGCGCGTGAACCCGGTCCCGATGGGCGCCGTCCTCCTGGGCGTGGCGGGACTGATCCCCTTCCTGGGCTTCGCCGCCCTGGCGATCAGCGGGAGCGACGGCGGCCTCGGCAATGTCGGCCTCGCACCGCGCACGATCCTGTCCGCCTACGGAGCCGTGATCGCCTCGTTCCTGGGGGGTATCCGCTGGGGTGCGGCGGCGGCGCGGGGCGCCGGCAACGCGGACTACCTCCTCGCCATCGTGCCGTCTCTGCTCGCCTGGGCGGCGCTCGCCGCGCCCGCGCCCTGGGATCTGCGCATTCTCGGCTGCCTCGTCCTCGCCTGGGGACTCGTGGACCAGGATTTGGCGAGGCGCGGCCTCGTCCCCCGCTGGCTCGGCCGGCTACGCCTGGTGCTGTCGGGCGTCGCCGGGGCGGCCCTGCTGGTGGCGGCCTGAGCGCGCTCCAGGTCCTCAGTCCCGCGCCAGCATCGTCCGGCCTATCGCGAAGACGCGCCCGTCGCCGAGGAGGTGTGCGGTGAAGCCGTTCGGGAACAGCGGCTCGAAGGCGCGGTCGCGCACGTTGAGGCCGCCCGCATAGGCGCCGAAGGCCGGCATCACCAGCCGGCGGCCGTCGCCCACGAAGCAGCGCCGGCGCACGGCCCGCCCCCGCATCGCGACCTTGCCGCAGGGATGGAGATGGCCGGCGACCTCCCCCTCCTCGGCATCGGCCCGGGGTTCGTGGCGGAGCGTCAGGCCGCCGAGCCGCAGCGTGTTGGCGTAGCGGCCGCCGACGCCCTCGCTCACCGCCGCGTCGTGGTTGCCCGCGATCCACAACCAGTCGCGCCCGTCCTGCAGCGCCGCCACCATGGCGCGGTCGCCCGGCTCCATCCGCTCGGGGCCGCGGGCATCGTGGAACGAATCGCCGAGCGCCACGACGCAGGCCGGGTCGAACCGGGCCACGACCTCGTGCAGGCAGGCGAGGGTCTCGCGGGTGTCGTAGGGCGGCAGGAACTGACCGCTGCGGGCCGCATAGGCCGACCCCTTCTCGAGGTGCAGGTCGGAGACCACGAGCGTGCGGTGCCGGGCGAGCCAGAGGGCGCCGGTGCGGTCGAGCGTCAGGGCTTCGCCGGAGAGCATCAGGGCCGCGGCGGGGGCGGTCTTCTCAAGTCGTTGGCCGAGCGCCAAGATCGTGTCCTCGTGCGGAAGCGGGCGCTCATCCGTCACCCCAGCGCCTCTTCGAGAAGCTGCGCCTCGGCTTCGGCCAGAATCTCGTCGGCCCCCTCGCCGTAGACCCGCTCGCGCCCGATCTCGAGCATCACGGAAACGGAGAGCGGCGAGACGCGGTCGAGCGCCTTGTGGATGATTCGCCCCTGGATCCGCCTTAGCATCATGCCGAGCCGCCTCACGTCGAGGAGTCCGGTTGCCGCATCCTGGCGCGCTGCACGCAGGAGGAGGTGATCGGGCTGGTGCTTGCGCAGCACATCGTAGACGAGGTCCGTCGAGATGGTGACCTGACGCCCGGTCTTTTTCTGCCCGGGATGACGCCGCTCGATCAGCCCGGCGATGACGGCGCATTGCCGGAAGGTCCGCTTCATCATCGCCGATTCGGCGAGCCAGTCCTCGAGGTCGTCGCCCAGCATGTCCTCGGCGAAGAGCGCGTCGAGGAAGCGCGGGTGAAGGCCGATCTGATCCGAGAGGTCGCGGCCGGTCCAGATGGCGATGCCGTAATCGTTGGCCGCGAAGCCGAGGGGGCGCAGCCGGGCCCGCTCCAGGCGGCGAGTCAGGAGCATCCCGAGGGTCTGGTGGGCGAGCCGGCCCTCGAAGGGAAAGGCCGTCAGGTAGTAGCGGCCCCCGCGCGGGAAGGTCTCGACGAGGAGGTCGCGCGGGCCCGGCAGGAGGGAGCGGCTGCGCTGGAGCAGGAGATAGTCGGCGACCTGGCGCGGCAGCCGGTCCCACTCGAACGGGTCGGCGATGAGATCGCGCACCCGCGCCGCCAGGAACGTCGAGAGGGGGAACTTCGATCCGGCGTAGGAGGGGATCGCCGGATCGGTGCCGGCGCCCGCCCGGGTCACCATGGCTTCGTCCTCGATCAGGCCCTCGAAGCGCAGCACCTCGCCGGAGAACAGGAAGGTGTCCCCCACCGTCAGCGTCTCGCAGAAATCCTCCTCGATCTCGCCGAGCACCCGCCCGGTCTTGGGCAGCACCGTGCCGGGCTTCGAGCGCACGGAGCGGACGAGGCGCACCTTCACCTTGGCGGATTCGACGATGGTGCCGACGTTCATGCGATAGGCCTGCGCGACCCGCGCGTCGCGCACCCGCCAGAGGCCGTCCGGGCCGCGCAGGATCTTCGCGAAGCGCTCGTAGGCCCTGAGCGCGTAGCCGCCGGTCGCCACGTAATCGACCACGAGCTCGAAATCCTCCCAGGCGAGCCCGGCGAACGGCGCGGCCGAGGCGATCTCCTCGTAGAGGGCGAGGGGGTCGAAGGCCTCGGCGCAGGCCATGCCGAGGACGTGCTGGGCCAGCACGTCGAGGGCGCCGATGCGGGCGTCCGGCGTGTCCTGGGCGGCCTCCTCGACGGCATCCAGGGCCGCGCGGCATTCGAGCATCTCGAAGCGGTTCGCGGGCACGAGATAGGCCTTCGAGGGCTCGTCCATCCGGTGGTTCGCGCGTCCGACGCGCTGCATGATCCGGCTCGCACCCTTCGGCGCGCCGATGTTGACCACGAGATCGACGTCGCCCCAGTCGATCCCGAGGTCGAGGGTCGCGGTGCAGACGATGGCGCGGAGCTGCCCCCCCGCCATCGCGGCCTCGACGCGGCGCCGCTGCTGGGCGTCGAGGGAGCCGTGATGCAGCGCGATCGGCAGGACGTCGTCGTTGAGCCGCCACAGCTCCTGGAAGGTGTATTCCGCCTGGAGCCGCGTATTCACGAAGACCAGAACCGTTTTGTGCTGACGGATGAGATCGTAGATGGCCGGCATCGCCTGGTGGGCGGTGTGGCCGGCGAGCGGCAGCGTCCGGCCGGTGTCCAGCATGCGCAGGTCCGGCTTCGCGCCGCCGCGGACGACCACGAGGTCTGCCATGGGCGGGCTCGCCCCCTCCCCCTCCGGGGGGCGCTGCGGGACGAGGTACCGGCGCAGCTCGTCCGGCTCCCGGACGGTCGCCGAGAGGCCGATCGCGACGAGGCCCGGACTGAGGCGGTGGAGCCGCGCGAGGGCGAGTGCCAGCAGGTCGCCGCGCTTCGAGGTGACGAGGGCGTGGAGCTCGTCCAGCACCACGTGCCGGAGCTGGCCGAACAGGTCGGCGGCCTCGCGGTGGGCGATGAGGAGCGCGAGCTGTTCGGGGGTCGTCAGCAGGATGTCCGGTGGCTTGTCCACCTGCCTTGTCCGCTTGTGGGCCGGCGTGTCCCCCGTGCGTGTCTCGACGCGCACCGGTAGGTTCATCTCGGCGACTGGCGATTCCAGGTTGCGGGCGATGTCGACCGCGAGCGCCTTGAGGGGCGAGACGTAGAGCGTGTGGAGGCCGCGCCCCCGGCCCGCCGCGGGCGGGGCGCCGGCGAGCCCGACGAGGCTCGGCAGGAAGCCCGCCAGCGTCTTGCCGGCCCCCGTCGGCGCGACGAGGAGCGCGGAGCGCCCGGCGCCGGCGAGCCGCAGCAGCTCGATCTGGTGCGCGCGAGGCTCCCAGCCGCGCGACGCGAACCAGTCCCGGAAGCCCTGCGGCAGGTCGCTCAGGCGAGGGCCATCAGGAAGCGGTCGATCAGCTCCAGGGCGCGCTCGGTCATCGCGCCCGGGTAGCGGACGAAGACGTGGCAGCCGCCGGGATAGACCGCGGTGTGGCCGCCGTTGCCGGCGGCCGCCCAGCGGGCCGACATGTACAGCGTGTCGTCGAGCAGCGGGTCGGCGGTGCCGACCGTGAACAGCGCCGGCGGCAGCCCCTTCAGGTCGGCGTAGAGCGGCGAGACGTCGGGCCGGCGCCGGTCGATGCCGTCGCGGACGTAGTCGTCGGCGAAGCGGGTGAGGTCGGTGGTGTTCACGACGAGGCGCTCGTCGCCCCACATGCGCACGCTCGGCGTCAGGCCGAGGTCGTAGAAGCCGGCGTTGAGGTTGGCGCCCCGGAAGGCGCGGGGCAGGCCATGCCGGTCGCGCAGGCGCAGCAGCACCATCACGGCGAGGTGCGCGCCGACCGATTCGCCGCCGATCGTGAGGGCGGTGACGCCGAGCTCCGCCCGTCCCGGCCCGGCGAGCCAGAGGGCCGCCGCCTCGCAATCGAGGAGCGCGGCCGGATAGGGATGCTCGGGCGCGAGGCGATACTCCACCGAGAGGCAGACGAAGCCGCACGAATCGGCGATCCGCTCCAGCCAGGGGTCCTGCTCGTCGGCCGAGCCCCAGACCCAGCCGCCCCGGTGGATGTGCAGGTAGGCGCCGCGGGCGGACTGCCCGGGCCGCAGGCGCGGGCGGATGACGCGCAGGGCGAGCGGCCCGCCCGGCCCCTCGATGGTCAGCGCCTCGGCCCGCGCGCTGCGGGGCATCGCGGGCGAGGCCTGGGTGCCCCGGCGGCGGCGCGCGCGCACCTCGGCGATCGGCAGGGACCAGGGGTCCTCCTGCGCGGCGTGCGCCGCCACAATCTCGGCGTTCAGGCGCTTCGTCTCGGGATCGATCGTCGCCGGATCGAAGAGGGCGTGGTCGATCATCGCTCGTCGTCTCGTCGCTCGTGTCGTGCGGGCGCGTCGGGTATCTTGGCGTCCCGCCGCCGCATTGCCATCTGGGTACGGATCGCGAAACGCCCCAACGCCCGAGGCCGCATCCGGTTTCGCGCAACCTGTGTTGCTTGCGTCACGCTTCCGCCCCCTTCCGGGCGTTGAGGGGTCAATCCGACCGAGACCGGTCCCGAGGAATCCGCATGATCGTCGAGCACGACCCGCGCCGCCGGGACCGCTTCGAACAGGCCGCGCCGGATTACGGCGTGCACCGCGCCGGCTCGGGCCTGCGCCGCTTCATCGGCGGCTCGCCGACGGGGGTGTTCCTGCGGCTCCTGTTCCTGTCGGTGCTCGTCGGCGCCTTCATGGCGATGCTCGGCCTGACGCCGGCCCGGCTGTTCTGGCACGCCTACGACACGGTCCGGGCGCTGGTGGATCTCGGCCTCGCGACGTTCCACGAATTCGGCGGCTGGGTCCTCGCCGGCGCCGTGGTGGTGGTGCCCCTCTGGTTCCTCTCGCGGTTGTTCGCGACCACGCGGTAGGCGGCGCCCGGGGACGGTTCGATGATGCACCCGGTGCCCGTGACCCACCGGCGGGTCCTCGCGCTCGCGCTGCCGATGACGCTCGCCAACGTCACGACGCCGCTCCTCGGTTTCGTGGGCGCCGCGGTGATCGGGCGCCTGGGCGATGCCGCGCTCCTCGGGGCCGTCGCGCTGGGGGCGGTGATCTTCGACGCGCTGTTCTGGTCGTTCGGGTCGCTGCGGATGGCGACCGCCGGCCTCACCGCGCAGGCGGTGGGCGCCCGCGACCCCGCGGAGGTGAACCGCACGCTCGCCCGGGCGCTCGCGGCCGGGATCCTCACCGGCCTCGCCATCGTCGTCCTGCAGGGGCCGATCGGCTGGGCGGCCTTCGCGATCGCTGGCGCGAGCGACGCCGTCGCCGCGGCGCTGGCGACCTACTTCCACATCCGGATCTTCTCGGCGCCCTTCACCCTCGCGAACTACGCGGTGCTGGGCTCGGTGCTCGGGCGCGGCCGCACCGATCTCGGCCTGTTGCTGCAGGTCGCGATCAACTGCGCCAACATCGCGCTCACCCTGGGCCTGGTGCTCGGCCTCGACCTCGGCATCGCGGGCGCGGCCCTCGCGACGCTCGTCGCCGAGATGCTGGGCCTCGCCCTCGGCCTCGCGCTGCTGGCGCGCCTCGGCTCCCGCCCCCTGCGGGTACCCCTGGCCGAGGTGCGGGACGCGGCGGCCCTGCGGCGGATGCTGAGCGTCAACGTCGACGTCATCGTGCGCACGCTCGCCCTCGTCACGGCGATCGTGGTGTTCTCGGCGCTCGGGGCGCGCTCCGGCGACACCGTGCTGGCCGCCAACGCGGTCCTGTGGAATCTCTTCTTGATCGGCGGGTTCTTCCTCGACGGCTTCGCCACGGCCGCCGAGACGCTGTGCGGACAGGCGGTGGGCTCCGGATCGCTCGCGCGCTTCCGGCGGGCGGTCGGCCTCAGCGTGCTCTGGTGCCTCGGCTTCGGCGTCGGGGTGGGTGCCCTCGCCTTCTTGGGCGGCGGCGCCTTCATCGATGCGGTCACGACGAGCCCCGAGGTGCGGGCGACCGCGCGGCTCTACCTGCCGTTCGCGGCGGCGGCGCCGCTCGTGGCGGCCCTGCCGTTCGCCTATGACGGCGTCTACATCGGCGCCACCTGGACCCGGGCGATGCGCAACCTGATGCTCGGCGCGCTGGCCGCCTACCTGCTGGCGCTCGGCGCCGCGCAATGGGCGGGCCTCGGCAATGCGGGCCTCTGGCTCGCCTTCCTGGGCTTCCTCGCGGCCCGCGGGATCGGCCAGGCCCTCGCCTACCCGACCCTGGTGCGCCGGACCTTCGGGGCGACGCCCGCAGGCCTGCCGGCCTGAGGGCTCAGCGCGGGTTGCGCCAGCTCGTCCCCCCGGCGGGCGCCGCCGCGGGCTCCGGGGCGCGGGCGGGGGCGTCCGGCACCGAGCCCGTGACGGCGGGGCCGCGGGCGGCCGGCGCCGGAATCGCCTCGGCGCTGCGCTCCACCGGGCGGCGCTGCAGGACGGCGGCCCGGGGGCGACGCACGGCGCGGACCCGCCGGTGGCGGCGCGGGCCGGCGCGGTCCGTCGAGGCGCCGACGACGCCGCCCACGATCGCACCCGCCACCGCGCCGATCGGCCCGCCGACGAGGGCGCCCGCCACCGCGCCGGAGCCGACGCCGATCGTGGTGTTGCTGGCGGCCAGGGCCGGCGCCGGAACGGCCAGCGCGCCCGCGAGCAGCAGGCCCAGGGCCGCGCCCCTCTTCATCCCGATCATCGGCAATCCCCTCAAGGTTTCGTGCTGCCTTTGCGGGCCGATCATGACCAAAGGGGGGCGCCCTCGACTGTCGAGGACCGTATGGAGCTGCGTGAACCCGCCCGTGCAGGGGCGGAAACCCGCTTCGGGGCCGAGCGAACCTGCCTAGCGGCACGACCGGATCTCGGCTTAATGCTGCAGCGCAAAGCGGTGTCAAACGCGGGCGATTCTCCCGCATTTTGAATTCAAAGCGATGGCGTCGGCGGGCCCGTGGTCTATCGCTTGCCGCACGAACAAGCAGGGAAGCGCCCATGTCCGATCTTCGTCTCCGCCGCAGCGTCCTATACATGCCGGGTTCGAACCAGCGCGCGCTCGAGAAGGCCAAGACCCTCCCGGCGGATTGCCTGATCCTCGACCTCGAGGATGCGGTGGGCCTCGAGGAGAAGGAGGTCGCGCGCGAGCAGGTCTGCGCCGCCGTGAAGGGCGGCGGCTACGGCGACCGCGAGCTGATCATCCGCGTCAACGCACCCCAGACCCCGTGGGGCGAGGCGGACCTGCGCGCCGCCATCGAGGCGCGGCCGAACGCGATCCTGATGCCGAAGGTGTCCTCGCCGGCGGTCCTCGAGAGCATCGCCAACCACCTCGAAGCCCTCGACGCGCCGGACGACATCGCGGTCTGGGCGATGATCGAGACGCCGGCCGCGATCCTCAACATCAAGGACATCGCGCAGGCCCGCCGCGACCGCCGCACGCGCCTGACCTGCTTCGTGCTCGGCACGAACGACCTCGCCAAGGACACCTGGGCGCAGCTCGTCCCCGGCCGCGTTCCGATGCTGCCCTGGATCATGTTCACCCTCGCGGCGGCCCGCGCCGAGGGGCTGACCATCCTCGACGGCGTCTGGAACGACATCGGCGACGTGGAGGGCTGCCGGGCGGAGTGCCGCCAGGCGCGCGACCTCGGCTTCGACGGCAAGACCCTGATCCACCCGAACCAGATCGAGCCCGCGAACACCTGCTTCGCGCCGACCGACGAGGAGGTGCGCCGCGCCCGCCTCGTGATCGAGGCCTTCGACCAGCCGGAGAACGCCAGGCGCGGCGCCATCAAGATCGAGGGCCGCATGTACGAGCGCCAGCACATCAGCATGGCCAAGCGCGCGGTGACCTGGTCCGAGGCGATCAACGCCAAGACGCACTGACGGGGACGCACCGATGACGCGCCCGTGCCAGAGCGCCCGCCGCGTGCGCGGCCTCCTCGTGCTGCCCGCCCTCCTCTGGACGGCGGGCGCCCTCGCCCAGGCACCGAGCAGGCCCACGATGGCGCTCGCTCAAGGGGCGTGCGAGCGCCTGGTGATCGGCGGGCGGGACGAGACGGGCGCGTGCACCGGCCGCCTGATGAACACGACCTACCCGGATGGCCGGGTCGGGTTCTACTTCGTGACGCGGGACGGCGCGGCCCTCACCTTCACCGGGATGGGCAGCAGCCAGGTGAAGCCGGACACCGACACCGCGGTTCAGCCGGTCGATGCCGTGATCGTCGGCCTCGCGGGCAAGCCCGAGCGGCGGCCGGCGGTCGGAACCTGCCGCTTCACGAACCCCTACAAGGGGCCCGGGACGGTGCGCTGCCGGGCCGAGACCGACAGGGGCGCGTTCGAGGGCGCGTTCACGACGGACGGCGCGAAGTCCTCCATCCTCCGCCCCTGAGGTCTCCCCTCTCGCGATCGCGGTCACGCCTCTGCCGACGCGCCGGGGCGATGCGTGCCGCTGCGGGTATCGCCCGCCAGGCTGCGGGGCGGGGATCGCGTCACGCCGCATGGCGCGTGCATCCTGCCGACGGCAGGGTGAGGCCGGGCGTTCGGCCCCGGCGCCGTCAGGCGTCCTCGAGCTTCGTGGCGAGGAGCTTGTCCACCCGCCGGCCGTCGAGGTCCACGACCTCGAAGCGCCAGCCCGCGATCTCGCAGATCTCGCCGGTCTCCGGCAGGCGCTGCAGGCGGTCGATGACGAGGCCGGCGGCGGTCTCGTAGTCGCGCGAGGTGTCGAGCCGGATGCCGAGCTGGTCGGCCATCTCGTCCACCGGCATCCAGCCGGCGATCAGCCAGGACCCGTCCGCCCGCTGCACCGCCTCGGGCTCCGGATCCTCGGAGTGGAAGGCGCCCGCGATGGCGTCGAGGATGTCGGCCGGGGTGACCAGCCCGTCGAAGTGGCCGTACTCGTCATGGATCAGGCCCATCGGCACCTCGGCTTCCTGAAGCGCGGCGAGGGCCCCCAGCGCGTCGAGGGTGTCGGGCAGCACCGGCGCCTTGCGGATCAGGCGCCGGATGTCGAGGGGCTCGCCGGCCGAGAGGGGGCCCACGAGATCGCGGACCTGCAGGACGCCCAGCATGTTGTCGGCGCGGCCCTCCGCCACCGGAAGGCGGGAATGGGAGCTCGCGAGGATCTGCGCCCGGGTTTCGGCCGGATCGCGGGCGAGGTCGATCCAGACGACGTCGGTGCGCGGCGTCATCACGCCCCGCACCGCGCGGTCGCCGAGGCGTAGCACCCCCGCGATCATCTTGCGCTCGTCCGTCTCGATCACGCCGGCCGTCTCGGCCTCGGCGACGAGGCTGCGGATCTCCTCCTCGGTCACCGCGCTCGCGCTCTCGGTCTCCTGGCCGATCAGGCGGAACACCGCCCGCGTCGAGGCATCGAGGAGCCAGACGGCGGGGGCCGCCACGCGCGAGACGAGGCGCATGCCCGGGGCCACCATGCAGGCGACGCCCTCGGGGTCGCGCAGCGCCAAGTGCTTGGGCACCAGCTCGCCGATGATCACCGACAGGTAGGTGATGATGCCGATGACGACGCCGTAGCCGACGGTCTCCGCGAGGCCCTTGCCGAGGCCGAGTTCGAGCAGGATGTCGGTCAGGCGCTCGCCGAGCGCCGCACCCGAGACGGCGCCCGAGAGGATGCCGATGAGGGTGATGCCGATCTGCACGGTGGAGAGGAACCGGCCCGGCTCCTCCGCCAGACTGAGCGCGGCCTGCGCGCCGGAGCGCCGGTCCTCCGCCATGGTGCGCAGGCGGGCCTTGCGGGACGAGACGACGGCCAGTTCCGAGAGGGCGAAGACGCCGTTGAGGACGATCAGCGCAACGGCGACGGCAAGCTCGATCAAGGCTTCTGCAACACAGAGCCGGTGCCGCCTCGCGAGGGCGCCAGGCTTCCTCTCGTGGAAACGGTCGGGCCTAGATGGGCAAAGCCCGGGGTCCGGTCAACGGGCCGGGGGCGGCGGTCCCCGATCGGCTCAGGCCGGCCGGCCCGCGAACACGGCGGTGTCGGCCGTGAAGCTGCCGTCCGGCTCGATGGCGAAATGCCCCCGGATCTCCGCCGCGGCCCCCTCCTGCAGGGCGCGGATCGCCGCGGCGAGGGACGCGGGCGTGCGCATCCGGGCGATCCAGCTCGTGAAGTCGAGGTGGAGCCGGCGCAGGGTGGGTGTCCTCGCTTCGAACCCTGCGGCGCGCAGCATCGCCTGCCACTGGCTCACCGAGTAGTCGCGGACGTGGCTCGGGTCCCGCAGCAGCTCCACCGCCTGCAGGTGGGTGTCGAGAATCGCATCCTCGGGTGCGACGAGGTCGGCCACCACCAGCAGGCCGCCGGGCTTCAGGACCCGCCGCGCCTCGGCGAGGGCCGCGGCGACGCCACGCCAGTGATGGGCGCTGAAGCGGGTCAGCACCGCGTCGAAGTCGGCATCCGCGAAGGGCAGCACCTCGGCGGCACCCTGGCGGGTCTCGATGTTCGAGAGGCCGCGCCGCCGCGCCTCGGCGGCGACCGCGCCGAGCATGTCGTCGGAGAGGTCGTAGGCCGTGACGCTGCCGCTGAGCGGCGCCGCCGCGAAGGCGACGTGCCCGCCGCCGCAGCCGAGATCGAGCACGCGGGCGGGCGCCGCATCGCGGACCAGCGCCCCGATCTCGTCGAGGTCGCCGCCCTGCGCGTGGACCGCGCTCGCCACGTAGGCGGCGGCCTGCGGGCCGAACTGGTCGGCGACGTGGCTCTCGTGGGTGCGGCTCGTCATTTGGCCTCCGTGAGGGGGGGAAGGCGCGACAGGCGCAGCGCGACGATCAGCGCCAGACCGTACAGGCCGCCGACGAACGCCACCACCCCGCCCCAGCCCGAATGGGCGAAGAACCAGCCCCCCGCGGTGCCGAGGACCGAGGAGCCGAGATAGTAGAGGCACAGGTAGATCGAGGAGGCCTGGGCCCGGTCGCGCAGCGCCCGCCGGCCGATCCAGCTCGACGCGACCGAGTGGGCGCCGAAGAAGCCCACCGTCACCACGACGATGCCGCCGACGATCACCCAGAGGTTCTGCGAGAGGGTCATCAGGATTCCGGCGAGCCCCACCGTGATCGCGAGCCACAGCACCTTGCGGCGCCCGAGACGGCTCGCGATCTCGCCCGTCACGGCCGAGCTCGCGGTGCCGGCGAGGTAGACCACGAAGATCGCGCCGATGGCGGTCTGGCTCAGCGAGAAGGGCGGATCCAGCAGGCGGAAGCCGATGTAGTTGTAAATGCAGACGAAGCCGCCCATCAGCAGGAAGGCCTCGGAGAACAGCCAGGGCAGGCCGGCATCCCGGAAGTGCTGCGTGAAAGTGCCGGGCACCTCGCGCCAGCGCATCGGGTGCGCGACGAAGCGGCGCGAGGGCGGCAGGAGCCACGCGAAGGCGATGGCCGCGCCGAGCGCCAGGACGCCGATGGTGCCGAGGCCGAGGCGCCAGGAGGCGTGGTCCGCGATGATGCCGGCGATCAGCCGCCCGATCATCCCGCCCGCCGCGTTGCCGCCGATGAGCAGGCCCATCGAGAGCCCGATCGCTCGCCCGTGCATCTCCTCGCTGAGGTAGGCCATGGCGACGGCGGGCAGGCCGCTTGCCGCGAGGCCCGTCAGCGCCCGCAGGGCCAGGAAGCCGTGCCAGCTCGGCACCAGGCAGGCCGCGACGGTAAGGATCGCGGAAGCGAAGAGCGAGACCAGCATGACCGGCCGGCGCCCCCACACCTCGGAGAGCGGGCTCACCACGAGGAGGGCGACGGCGAGCATCGCGCAGGGCAGCGACAGCGCCAGGCTGCTCTCAGCGGGCGAGACCCCGAAATCCTCGGCGTAGACCGGCAGGAGCGGTTGCACCCCGTAGAGCACCGCGAAGGTCGAGAAGCCCGCCGCGGCCAGCGCGATCGTGGTCCGGCGAAAGGCCGGCGTGCCAGCCTCGATCAACCGGTCGCTGCCCGCGTCCATCCCGTCATCCCTCGGCGCCCGACCGACCGCGGCCCCAGCCCCTGCCCCTGCCCCGCTGTTGCGCCGGGGCGGGGGCCGGGGTCAATCCGGCGCGGCCAGGGCGGCCCCGACTTGTTACCCGGGCCGCCCTGGTCTCGGAGGCCGGATCAGCGGGGCGGCTCGCCCTGACCGGCCTGGCCCTGCTGGATCAGCGGGGTGATGCGCCGCACCGTGACCCGGCGGTTCTCCCGCGCGGCGTTCTGCGTGTTCACCTTCAGGTACTGCTCGCCGTAGCCCTGCGTGGTGAGGTTCTCAGGCGGCACCTGGAACTGCTGCGTCAGCACCGTCGCGACCGACTGCGCCCGCCGGTCCGAGAGCGAGAGGTTGTCGACGTCGTTGCCCACGGCGTCGGTGTAGCCCTCGATCAGGAAAACCTCCTGCGGGTTGGCCCGCACCGCCTGGTTGATCGCCGCCGCGATGGTCGAGAGGCGCCGCGCCTGGTCCGGCGTCACCGTGAACGATCCGGTGTCGAAGTTGATCGTGTCGATGTCGACGCTGCGCATGCGGGCGCGCAACTGCGGGCTGTAGCGCACCTGATCGAGCGTGTAGCGGCGGTCGATCGGCACCACCGGCGGCGCGGCGAGCGCCTCGTAGACCGTCCGCTCGTCGGCGCCCTCGTAATCGACGACGTAGCGCTCCCGCGGGATGCGGATGTCGGGCGGGGGCAGGTCGACCACGTCCTCGTAGACGGGCCGCGGCCGGCCGCCGTAGGCGTTGTCGATGATCACCACCTCGCGGCCGTCACGGAAGCGGCGGGACCGCCTCAGCAGCCGGCCGTCGTCGTCGACGATCGTGACGATCTGCTCGCCGCCGGGCCGGTCGAGGTAGGTGTAGGTCTCCTGGCCCCGGCGCTCGCTCCGGTAGGCCCGCCGGTCGAGGTCGCGGAAGCGCTCGTT
This sequence comes from Methylobacterium sp. A54F, assembly GCF_053346035.1. Taxonomy (NCBI): domain Bacteria; kingdom Pseudomonadati; phylum Pseudomonadota; class Alphaproteobacteria; order Hyphomicrobiales; family Methylobacteriaceae; genus Methylobacterium; species Methylobacterium sp. A54F. The sequence goes on from NZ_JBKFBF010000002.1 coordinate 217,312, forward strand.
CTCGTCGTGGCGGATGAAGGTGCGGTCGCGGTCGCGCACGATGATGCGGCCGGGCTCGCGGATGTAGGTCCGCCCGTCCTCGTTGAACTCGCGCCGGTCCCGCCGGATGCGGTCGTAGTCCCGGATATCCTCGTCGTCCCGGAAGCCGCCCGGCACGTAGCCGGGCCGGCCAGGCACGTTGAAGTCGCCGCGACGGTCCCGGTCGTCCACGCGGCCGGCCGGCAAGCCGGGCTGGACACCCGGCTGGACACCCGGGGTGACACCGTTGGACGGCGGCACGCCGGGAGGCTGAACCGGACGTCCGGGAACCCCGGGCTGCGCGTTCGGCGCGGCCGGAGGCGCCGCGGTCTGCGGGGCCACGTTCGGGGGTGGTGCGCCCGGCCCCGCTGCGGGGGGAGCCTCCCCGGGCCGCCGCACGGGCTGACCGGGCACGCCCGGCTGCGCATTCGGGGCCTGGCCCGGGCCGCCCTGGGGCTGCACCGGCCGTCCCGGAACCCCGGGCTGCGCATTCGGCACCGTCCCAGCGGCCGGTGGGCCGCCCTGGGGCTGTACCGGGCGACCGGGTACGCCGGGCTGGGCATTGGGTGCGGGCGGGCGGCTCTGCTCCGGCGCGCCGCGCGGCTCGCCCGGCGGGGGCGGCACGGGACGCTGCGCGGGCGGCTCGGGCGCCCGGCGGTTCGGCTCGGGGGCCTCGCGACGCTCGGGAGTGGGCGCTGCGCGCTCGGGCGCCGCCGGGCGCTCCGGCGCTCCTGACCGGTCGGGAGTGCGCTGAGGAGCCGGGCGCTCAGCCGGCTCCCGGTCCTGCCGCGGGACCGGCGGCGCACGCTCGGGCCGCTCGGGCCGTTCCGGGCGGGCTGCCGGACGCTCTTGCGCTGGTGCCGGCCGCTCGCCAGGCGTCGGGCGCTCGACGGGCGCGGGCCGCTCCCGGGGCTGCGGCGGGGCCGCCCGCTCGGGCGCCGGGGCGCCGCGCTCGGGCCGGTCAGGCCGCTCGGGTCTCTCCTGCCGCTCGGGGCGCGGCTCCGGCCGCTCGCGTGCAGCCGGGCGCTCCGCGGGCGCGGCCCGCTCGGGTCCGCCGCGCTCCGGGCCTCCCCGGTCCGGTCGTCCTCCGCCGCCGGGGCCGCCGCGCTCGGCACCACCCCGCTCCGGCCCGCCACGATCGGGACGCGGACCGCCTGGGCCGCCCGGCTCACCCGGATCGCGCTGCGCGAGAATCAGCCGTCCGGGCTCCAATGCTCCAGGTTCGGCGAAGCTCGGGGTCCCGAGCGCGAGCCCGGGCAGCATGGTGCCGGTCAGGAGGAGGAGCCGGGTTTTCCGCATAGAGACAACTCGCGATGGCGATCGGACCGTGCCGAACGGGTTCGGCCCGATATGGTTCCCGATCGCGAGGGGTCAAACGCGGGTGTGGATCCGCCGGCGCTCAGGGCGCCGCGGCGCGCTGCGGAACGGCGATGACGTTCGGAGCGATGACCCGCACGCTCTGTCGCTCTTCGGCCGCCTTCTTGGCAGGCGCCGTCGATGCGGTCGCGATCTCGCCGTCCTTCGGAGGCGCCGCCGCGTCGATCACGATTCCGGGGGTGCGGCCGGCCGCGTCGGCCGCGAGGCTCGCGGCCGTCTTGTCGGCGCGACCGACGAGGGTCAGGCGAACCTTCGGGCGGGACAGGGCCTCCGCCTGCATCGGGGTGACGAAGATGTCGCCCTTGTGCCGGACCATCATGCTCTCGGCCTTGACCAGGGATTGGGCCCAGGTCTGCCCCGAAGGCTTGCAGGAGCAGTTCGGCACGAATTCCTTGCGGAACTTGAACGCGTTGGCGAGCGAGGCGTAGGCCCGGTTCCCCTTGAGGGTCGCCGCGTACTTCAGCGCCTCGTCGCCGTGCGGCATCGAGTAGGCCGTTGCCTCCGCGCCCGGGCAAAGGGCCTGGCACAGTTCGTTCGCGCCCTCGCGGCCGTCGGGCAGGTTGCTCATCGGGAAGTAGCTGCCGTCGCAGGTTCGCACGCAGATCACCTGCGCACCGCCCCGGGCGTAGCCCTCGCCCGCGACCGCGCCGTCGGGCCGCGGAACGTCCGCACAGGCCGAGCTGACGGCCGCCTGCAGCTGGCGACGCCGCGCGGCCGAGACCTCGCCGTTCTCGGCACCGTAACCGGCATTCAGGGCGCGGATGCGCTGCTCCACGGCGCCGCATTGCGGCGGGCGGGTGTCGAAGAACAGGAACTTCCCGCCCTCGCAGTTGAGGCTGCGGTAGTAGGCCTGCAGGCGACCGATCTCGCTCTGCAGGGCGCGGGCCGTGTTCGCCCCGTCGTCGAGGTTGGCGAGCTCGGCGCGGTAGCGCTGGCAGGCGAACGGATCCGCGGACGCGCTGCCCGCTCCGACCAGGGCAAGGACGATCCCGGCCAGTGCGGCGGCAAGCTCACGGGTCTTCGCAACGGTCAACGGCATGATCCGACGGCGACGGGTGGGCGCAGCGCTGATTCCATTCAAAACGTCGCTGGAATCGACCTGCGGAGCCTAACAAATTTAACCCCCCTCGCGAACGAGCGACACCCCCACTACATGCGCGGCGACGCTTCACATGGGGAATGGTCGATGATGTGGCTTCGGGGTCTCAGGCTTGGCTCGGCAGCGGCCCTCGCAACCGCGCCGATGCTCGGTGGTGCGGCTGCGGCGCAGGATCCGGACCGGATCTTCGACAAGTCGACGGTCTGGCGGCCGCTGACGCCCAACGACAAGCTCGTGGTCTACGGGATCGACGATCCGGCCGTGAGCGGCGTGGCCTGCTGGTACACGCAGCCCGAGAAGGGCGGCATCAAGGGCACCCTCGGGCTCGCCGAGGACGTGTCCGACATCTCGCTCGCCTGCCGGCAGACCGGGCCGGTCCAGTTCCGCGAGAAGGTCAAGCAGGGCGAGGTCGTCTTCAGCGAGCGCCGGTCGCTGATCTTCAAGTCCATGCAGATCGTCCGGGGCTGCGACGCGCAGCGCAACACGCTGATCTACATGGTCTATTCGGACAAGGTCATCCAGGGCTCGCCGAAGAACTCCACCTCGGCGGTTCCCCTGACACCCTGGGGTACGGAGCCGCCGCCGAAGTGCGGCGACTTCGTGAAGTAGGGGCGCGGCCTCTCAATCCTGGCAGGTGATGCGGATCGGGCGCTCGGCGGCCTTCGCTGCCGGGGCCGGATCGATCGCGCCGGTATACTCGTCGGCCGCCGCGACGCCGTAGGACCCGGCCGCCGCGAAGCCCTGCGCCTCGCACCACGCGTTCGCCACGACCTGCCCGCACTCGCTGCCCGGGCTCGTCAGGCAATCACCGACGCCGTAGCCGTCGCTCGACGGGATCAGGAAGGTCTTCTCGACGCGGGGGGCAGCCTTTGCCGGCGTCTCGCCGTCGCCGGCCGCCGCGAGTTCGACGGTGAGGAAGGCGGTGGCAAGGAGAGCGGCGAGGCAGGCAGCCGTACGACGCATGGGAAATTCCTTGAATGTTCGCGGTGGCGAAAGCTTCGGGTGAAAATCCGACGGCGCGGTAAACAAAGGGTTGCGGGCGTCGGTCGTCCCGCAGGGGCCCGGGTGAGCGACCCCGACGACATCGGGGTTCTCGAATTCATCACCGTTTTGGGGTAGCGCGGATGGGCCGGCAGGACCGTCGCCCGCGCGCAACATCGGCGCGGGCGCTGGCCCCCCGCCGAGGGACGAAGGTTGGTTTCATGGCCCCGATGTTGCGGCTCTACAACACGCTGACCCGCGAGAAGGCGCCCTTCGCGCCGATCGATCCGGCGCGGGTCCGGATGTACGCCTGCGGCCCGACCGTCTACGACGCCGCGCACATCGGCAACGCCCGCCCGATCATCGTCTTCGACCTGCTCTTCCGCCTGCTTCGCCACCGCTACGGGGCGGCTCACGTCACCTACGCGCGCAATGTCACGGACGTGGATGACAAGATCAACGCGCGCGCCGCCGAGCGCGGCATCACCATCCGCGCGCTGACGGACGAGACGCTCGCCTCCTTCCACGCCGATATGCGCGGTCTCGGGGTGCTGATGCCGGAGGACGTGAACGTGCTGGGCGAGCCCGCGCGCTTCATCGAGCCGCGCGCCACCGATCACATCGCGGAGATGGTCACCCTGATCGAGGGCCTGGTGGCGGCCGGGCACGCCTACGTCGCCGAGGGACACGTCCTGTTCGACGTGCCGTCGATGCCGGATTACGGCGCGCTCTCGAAGCGCCCGCTCGACGAAATGGAGGCCGGCGCCCGCGTCGAGGTCGCGCCCTACAAGCGCTCCCCCCTCGACTTCGTGCTCTGGAAGCCCTCGAAGGCGGGGGAGCCGGCCTGGCCTTCACCGGCCGGCATCGCGGTGCCGGGCCGCCCGGGCTGGCACATCGAGTGCTCGGCGATGTCCTGGCGGCATCTCGGCGAGACCTTCGACATCCATGCGGGCGGCATCGACCTGATCTTCCCCCACCACGAGAACGAGGTGGCCCAGTCCCGCTGCTGCTTCGGCACGCCGGTGATGGCCAACGTCTGGCTCCACAACGGCTTCCTGCAGGTGGAGGGGGAGAAGATGTCGAAATCGCTCGGCAACTTCGTCACGATCCGGGAGGTGCTGCGCGACTGGCCGGGCGAGGTGGTGCGGCTCGCCATGCTGCGCACCCATTACCGCCAGCCGATCGACTGGACGGTGCGGGGGCTCGAGGAGGCGGCGCGGACCCTCGACCGGTGGTACCGGCAGATCGGCGAGGCGGCACCCGCGACGGAGCCCCCGGCCACCGTCATGGAGCCCTTGCTCGACGATCTGAACACCGCTGCGGCCCTCGCGGAGCTGCATCGCCTGGACGACCCGGCCGCGCTGAGGGCCGGCGCGAACCTGATGGGCTTCCTCGCACGGACGCAGGGCGAGCGGGAGCAAGCTTCCGTCGCGGCCTCGGGCGTCGATGTCCCTGCGGTCGAAGCCCTGATCGCGGCCCGCCGCGAGGCTCGCGCCGCCAAGAACTGGGCGGCGTCGGACCGGGCCCGCGATGCGCTGGCGGCGATGGGGGTCACCGTCAAGGACAACAAGGACGGGACCACGACCTGGACGCTGGCGTCCTGAGGCGAGGCCCGGGGGGGCGCCGCTTACAGGCGCTCCTTCACGAAGGCTTCCGCTGCGGGCTTCGGCTCCATGCCGGTCTCGCGCAGCATCGGCACCACCGCGGCGGCGGACTCGGCCACGAGATAGTTGAGGTCGAGCCCCTCGCGGATGAAGCCGTGGCCGCGCATGTGCTCGAACAGGGTCAGCAGCGGGTCCCAGAAGCGGCCGACGGAAACGAGCAGGATCGGCTTCGCGTGCCGCCCGAGCTGCGCCCAGGTGAGCTGCTCCACGAGCTCCTCCAGGGTGCCGATGCCGCCAGGCAGCGCCACGAAGGCGTCGGATCGATCGAACATCAGGCGCTTGCGGGTGTGCATGTCGCCGACGACGATGGTCTCCTGGATGTCGTCGAGCATGTGCTCGCGGGCCTTCAGGAAATCGGGGATGATGCCGGTGACGTGCCCGCCGCCGTCGAGGACCGCCCGCGCCACGGTGCCCATCAGGCCGACATTCCCGCCGCCGTAGACGAGGCCGATGCCGGCCTCCGCGAGGGAGCGCCCGAGGGTCTCGGCCGCCGCCTTGAAGGCAGGATCGCCTCCGAAGCCGGAGCCGCAATAGACGCAGACCGTTTTCACCGGGGCCATCCGGCACCCTCCTTCAAGGTTGCACGCGGAGCTGTGCGATATCGTCGGTGCGCGGACGCGCATCCGTCTGCCGACCGGGCTCGGGCCCGTCACGGTTGTGCCAAACTGCTGAATTCACGTGCAATTCAGCTGTGCTGACGCGTGAGCCGCTTGGTGTCCCGGTCATGTACGGTAATATGGCGGGTGACGTCGACGGTTTTTCGGCGGTCCGAGGCTGAGGCGCGGCAAGTGCCCCGGCGACGGATGTTGGGAGTAGGACGCCATGACGGCGGAGTTGCGGCGCAGCCTCGTTCTTGCGCTTGCCGGTCTCATCGGCGGGTTCATCCTCGTCCTGGCCTGGTTCGGGCCGGGCGACATCATGCGGCGCCTCAACCCCGGTGCCGGGTCGGGCGCCTCGTCCGAGCGCAGCCTGTTGAGCCCGCCGGCGCCGGATGCCGCGAGGCCGGCCGAACGCGACGCAGGCGCCGCCCCACCACGCGCCCCGACGGCGCCCGAGGAGCGTCAGGCAACCGCCGTGCCGCCGCAGACGCCGGCGCCGCAGCCCCCGGCCCCCTCGGCCGCGCCGAGCTTCGACCTCGTGCGGGTGGAGCCGAACGGCGAGAGCGTGGTGGCCGGTCGCGGCGCGCCGAACACGGCCGTGGAGCTCTTGGTCAACGGCCGTCCGGTGGCTCGCGCCATCGCGGACCCGCAGGGCCAGTTCGCGATGGTGCCGCCGCCCCTCGCCCCCGGCGACAGCGAGATCGTCCTGCGCTCCACGGATGGGCAGGGGGGCGAGACCCGCTCGCGCCAGAGCGTCGCCGTCGTCGTCGCGCCCAACCGCGATGCGAAGCCGCTCGTCGCCCTGTCCGCCCCGGATCAACCCACCGTGGTGCTGTCGCAGCCCGATCCCGCCGCGGTGGTCGCGAAGGGCGCCGAGGCGTCGCGCCAGGCGGCGGGCTCATCCCCGGCGCCGGTCACACCCGGCGGGACCGCCCCCGGTAAGCCACCCGCTCAGACGGCGGCCAAGGACGCAGGGCAGAGCGCGCCGCCGGTCAAGATCGTCAGCGTCGATGCCCAGGAGGGCGGCCGCCTGTTCGTCACCAGCCAGGCCGTGCCCGGCGCGACCGTGCGCCTCTATCTCAACGACACGCTGATCGCGCCCGCAAGTACGGGGCCGGACGGCAAGGCGACCTTCACGATCGGCCGCGGCGTGAAGCCAGGCGACTACCGCGTGCGGATCGACCAGGTCGATTCCGTTACCGGCAAGGTGAAGGCCCGCGCGGAGGTCCCGTTCACGGTGCCGGAGGCCGCGGTCCGCGTCGCCGGCCGCGATCCCGGATCGCCGCCATCGGACACCACCCGGCCGGGCGTCGGGCACGGCGGCGCCCCCGCCCCGCCCGCCAATCTCAAGCCGCAACCCGAGGGGAGCCTCGGCGTCGCGAGCCATGCTCCCGAGCAGCGTCCTGCCACCGGTCCTGCCGCAACCGTTGCCAAGCCGGCAGACCCCCCCAGCCGCGCGGAAACTCCGCCAAATGAGGCGGATCGGCCCGCACGCGCCGTTGCGACCGCCGGCGGGGCCGTCGCAGAACCGGTGGAGCCGCCGCAAGCGGTGGGCAAGGTGTTCGTCGCCGAGATCAACACCGCACGCATCAGCCGGGGTGACAGCCTCTGGCAGATCAGCCGGCGGGCCTACGGGTTGGGGAACCGCTACACGGTGATCTACGACGCGAACCAGGAGCAGATCCGCAATCCGGACCTGATCTACCCCGGGCAGATCTTCGTGCTGCCTGAGGATCGGGCCGCGGCGGAGCGCGGCGGCGGCAAGCGGGGCTGAGCGCGGCCCGCGCGGCCGCCCTGCTCCGCGGGCGGGTTCTGATCGGCGAACCGGCGGCCTATATGCGGCTTGAGCCGAGCGCCGTTGAGCCCTCCCCCGGATTTGCCCGAATGACCCCCGATCCCGCGTCCACGCGCGGCGAGCCGCCGGAACGCCCCGGCCTTCTCGCGACCTATCGCCGGCTCTGGCCCTATCTCTGGCCCCACACCCGGCCGGACCTGCAGCGGCGCATCGGTGCGGCCCTCGGCCTGCTCCTCGTGGCGAAGCTCGCCACCATGGTCACGCCGTTCACCTTCAAATGGGCGACGGACGCGCTCGTTGCGGCCGCGAAGGGCGAGCCGGTCCCGGCGGGGCTCTTTGCGGCGCCGATGCTGCTGATCGGCCTCTACGGACTGTCGCGCGTGACGATGGCCGGTCTGACGCAGGTCCGTGACGGCCTGTTCGCCAAGGTCGCGATGCACGCGGTGCGCCGCCTGGCGCTGCAGACCTTCGAGCACATGCATCGCCTCTCGCTCCGCTTCCATCTCGAGCGCAAGACGGGCGGGCTCACGCGGGTGCTGGAGCGCGGCCGCGGTGGCATCGAGGAGCTGTCGCGCCTGATGGTGCTGACGCTGGTGCCGACCATCGTCGAGCTCGTCCTCGTGCTCGGCGTCCTCGCCTACGAGTTCGACTGGCTCTATTCCGCGGTCGTCCTCGTGATGGTCGGGGCCTACCTGGGCTTCACCTACAAGGCGACCGAGTGGCGGATCGAGATCCGCCGGCGCATGAACAACTCGGACACCGACGCGAACACCAAGGCGGTGGACTCGCTCCTCAACTTCGAGACGGTCAAGTACTTTGGCGCCGAGACTCGCGAAACGCAGCGCTACGACGCCTCGATGGCGAAGTACGAGCGTGCCTCGACCCAGACCTACGTCTCGCTTGCCGTCCTCAACGCCGGGCAGGCGATCATCTTCACCATCGGCATGACGATCGTGATGTGGCTCGCAGCCCGCGACATCATCGCCGGTCGCACCACCATCGGCGGGTTCGTGCTGGTGAACACGATGCTCGTGCAGCTTTCCATGCCGCTCAACTTCATGGGCATGATCTACCGGGAGATCAAACAGGCGCTCATCGACATCGACGACATGTTCCGCATCCTCCACCGGAATCCGGAGATCGCGGACAGGCCCGGTGCCCCGCCGCTCGCGGTCGGCGCGGCGACGGTCCGCTTCGAGGACGTGCGCTTCGCCTACAATCCCGAGCGGCCGATCCTGCGCGGGATCAGCTTCGAAGTGCCCTCCGGCCGGACCGTCGCCATCGTCGGTCCGTCAGGGGCGGGCAAGTCCACGCTGTCGCGGCTGCTGTTCCGCTTCTACGAACCGCAGGCGGGGCGCATCCTGATCGATGGCCAGGACATCGCGGCGGTGCGCCAGGATTCGCTGCGGGCGACGATCGGCATGGTTCCGCAGGACACCGTGCTGTTCAACGACACAATCGGCTACAACATCCGATACGGGCGCTGGGAAGCCACCGAGGCTGAGGTGCAGGAGGCCGCCCGCCTCGCCCAGATCGATCGGTTCATCGCCAGCCTCCCGGAGGGCTACGAGACGCCCGTCGGTGAGCGTGGCCTGAAGCTCTCGGGCGGCGAGAAGCAGCGGGTCGCGATCGCGCGCACCATCCTCAAGGCCCCCCCGATCCTCGTCCTCGACGAGGCGACGTCGGCCCTCGACTCCTTCACCGAGCGCGAGATCCAGGACGCCCTCGACCGCGTGTCCCGGGGACGCACCACCCTCGTGATCGCGCACCGCCTCTCGACCGTCGTGAACGCCGACGAGATCCTCGTCCTCGACCGCGGCGTCATCGTCGAGCGCGGCGACCATGCCGGGCTGCTCGCCCAGGACGGTGTCTACGCGGCCATGTGGAACCGCCAGCGCGAGGCGGACGAAGCCCGCGAGCGCCTGAAGCGCGCCGAGGACGCAGCCGAGGCGGGCGCGCTGGTCGCGCGGACGGTGACGCTCGACCCGGTTCCGGCGGAGTAGGCGTGGGCCCACCATTGACGGATGCCGATGGGGCTGCCATCCGCGCGGGCCAGCGCGGCGGTCCTTACCCGCCACAGCCCGAGGAAACCTGAGCACCCATGACCGATCTCTTCGAGACGATCCGCCGCGTGCTCGTGCCGATCCACAAGGAGGGCTACCCCTTCATCCTGATCGGCATCGTGCTGACGGTGCTCGCGGGCTACTTCTCCCAGTTCTTCGGCTGGATCTTCCTGATCCTGACCCTGTGGGTCTGCTACTTCTTCCGCGACCCCGAGCGCGTCACGCCCCTCGGCGAGGGCCTCGTGGTCTCGCCCGCCGATGGCCGCGTGAACCTGATCTCGACCGTTCTGCCGCCGCCCGAGCTCGACCTGCCGCCCGAGCCGATGACCCGCATCTCGGTCTTCATGAACGTCTTCGATTGCCACGTGAACCGGGTCCCGGTGACGGGCCGGATCGGGCAGATCCACTACACGCCCGGCCTGTTCCTCAACGCCGAGCTCGACAAGGCCAGCGAGGACAACGAGCGCAACGGGCTGGTGATGGAGACCCAGCACAAGGGCCTGCCCGTCCGGGTCGGCGTGGTGCAGATCGCGGGCCTCGTGGCGCGGCGCATCGTCGGCTTCGTCAGCGCGGGCGACAGCCTGAGCGTCGGCGAGCGCTTCGGCCTCATCCGCTTCGGCTCCCGCGTGGACGTCTACCTGCCCAAGGGCACCCGCGTGCTCGTTGGCCTCGGACAGAAGGCCGTTGCCGGCGAGACGGTGTTGGCCGACCTCGGCGGCGGCCCCGAGCGGCAGTTCCGGCGCATCTGAGGAGTCCGCATGGACGATCTGTTCCCGCCCTTCGCGCCCGATCCGAACGAGCCGAAGCCGCGGCGCTTCAAGCCGGTGCCGTTCCGGATGATCGCGCCCAACATGATTACCCTGATGGCGCTCTGCCTCGGGCTCACGGCGATCCGGCTCGCCTTCGAGGGGAAGTTCGAGCCGGCCGTCATCGCCATCGTGGTCGCGGCCGTGCTCGACGGGGTCGACGGCCGCGTCGCACGCCTCCTCAAGGGAACCTCGCGGTTCGGGGCGGAGCTCGACTCGCTCGCCGACTTCGTGAACTTCGGCTGCGCCCCGGCGCTCATTCTGTACGGGTTCGCCCTTTTCAACCTGAAGTCGATCGGCTGGATCGTGGCGCTGATCTTCGCGATCGCCATGGGCCTGCGGCTCGCGCGCTTCAACGCGATGCTCGACGATCCGAACCGGCCGGAATGGAAGAAGGACTACTTCGTCGGCATGCCGGCACCGGCCGGCGCGCTCACCGCCATGCTGCCGCTCTACCTGCACTTCCTCGGCCTGACCTTCGAAGCCTGGGCGGCCCCGCTCATCCTCGCCTACGTGCTGGGCATCGCGCTCCTCGTCGTCTCGACGGTTCCGACCTTCTCGGGGAAGACGATGGGCAAGCGGGTGCCGCGGGGCTACGTGCTGCCGCTCTTCCTCGTCGCGGTGGCGGCCTTCGGCATCCTGATCAGCTTCCCGTTCGAGGCGTTGGTGGCGCTCTCCGGCTCGTACCTGCTGTTCCTGCCGATTGGTGCGGCCCAGTACCGGCGCCGGATGAAGCTCGAGGCCCACCGGCCCGAGGCGACGGATCAGCCGATCATCTGACCAGCGAACGGTGGAGATCCGCCGGCTTCGCCTTGCCGCAATGCGGCACGCGCCGTTAACCTTCCCGGCGCGACGCGACGGAGTGGGTCATGCTCGAGGAATTCAAGAAGTTCGCCCTGCGCGGCAACGTGGTCGATCTCGCGGTCGGCGTCATCATCGGCGCCGCCTTCGGCGCGATCGTGACGTCGGCGGTGCAGGACCTGTTCATGCCTGTGATCGGTGCGATCACCGGCGGGCTGGATTTCTCGAACTACTACATCCCGCTGTCGTCGAAGGTGCAGGCGGGCCTCGCCTATGCTGAGGCGAAGAAGCAGGGTGCCGTCCTGGGCTACGGACAGTTCTTCACGATCGCGTTGAACTTCGTCATTGTCGCCTTCGTGCTCTTCATGGTCATCCGCGCCATGAACAAGCTGCAGCATCAGGCCGAGACCCAACCCGAGGCCGCCAAGGAGCTGCCGGCCGATGTGAAGCTGCTCGCGGAGATCCGCGATATCCTGGCCACGAAGCCGAACCCCTGACCGCTCAGGTCCGGGGCTGCTCCTCGCCGGGCTTCACCCCGAACGCATCGAGGATTCGGTCGAGTGCGTGCTCGACGGCGCCGGTTCCCTCCTCGTGCGTCTTCAGGCGGGTTTCGAGGCGACGCAGTTGCGGCTCGAACTCCTGCGGGAGGCCGTCGTCGCCGAGATATTCGGGCTTGCCCGCCGCGACGCCGTAGACGCCCCGCAGTTGCTGGCCGAGATGATCGCGCACCGGCTCCGGCAGCTTCGGCTCGCTCTCCGATCCTCCATCCGTCATCATCTGTCTCCGTGCATTCGAGGCCAACAACGGCCGAATCGCCCGAGCGTTGCGTCGTCGGGCGCATTCGGCAGCGGTCCGCAAGTCGCGCGTCCCCGGCAGCGAAACAGAAAAGGCCCCGGAGCGTGTGCTCCGGGGCCGAAATCCGCCGATCGATTGTCCGGCGGAGCCGTGATCAGTCGATGACCTCGACGATGCGGTGGCCGCGATCGACCAGGACCGGACGGTCATTCACGACCGTGTAACGGTAGCCGGGGCGCACGCGATACTCGTCCGGCACATCGTAGTAGGTCACGCCGGAGGAGGGCAGCGTGCTGCCGACCGCGACGCGGCCGTCGTAATCGTACGACCGGACGTTGCGCTCGCGCACGTAGGTCCGGAAGCGCGGGGCCATGTCGACGCCGAGGATGCCGCCGACCGTGCCGGTCGCCGCACCCACAGCCCCGCCGACGATGCCGCCGATCGGGCCGGCGGCGTCCGCGCCGGCTTCCGCGCCGCGCGCCGCGCCCGGCAGGGTGCCCTGGGCCTGCGCCGCGAGCGGCAGCGAGAGGGCAAGGGCGGACGCGGCCAGAAGGGTCTTGATGTTCATGCGTACAACTCCGTTTCAGAACGGCCCACCGCGCCGGGGCGCATGGTGGAGCTTGGGCCGGTAACGCGCGACCCCCTGAAACGGATGCGTCAAAAAATACCGATGAGCCGGCGATGCGGCCCGCAGGTCCGTCGTGCCGCCCGGCCCGTCATAGGCGGTCCGGGAGCGATCCGACGGCCGCCGTGACCTCAGGCCTCCTTCGGCATCGCTGACTGGATGAAGCGATCCGAGCCCAGATCCTCCTCGTCGTAGCCGAGCAGTTCCGCGAGGCGACCGCGGGCGCGGCTGACGCGGCTCTTCACGGTGCCGACCTTGCAACCCATGATGGTGGCGGCTTCCTCGTAGGAGACGCCCTCGGCCCCGACGAGGACGAGAGCCTCCCGCTGGTCCGGCGGGAGCTTGGCCAGCGCGCTCTGGAGGTCTTCGACGTCGAGCCGGTCGCCCTGGTGCGGCGCCGTCGCGAGCCGCGCGGCGTAGGACCCGTCCTGGTCCTCGACCTCGCGCACGCGCTTGCGGTGGTCGGAGTAGAAGATGTTGCGCAGGATGGTGAACAGCCAGGCATTGAGGTTGGTGCCGGGCTGGAACCGGGCGCGGTGCTGCCAGCCCTTCAGCAGGGTGTCCTGCACGAGGTCGTCCGAGCGGGCCGGATTCGAGGTGAGCGACAGCGCGAAGGCGCGCAGCGACGGCACAGCGGCCAGGAGGCCGTTCCGGAACTCCGGCTCGACGGCCTCGCCGCGGGCGCGGAGGGCGGCCTCGAGCTTCTCGATGAGCTCGGCGAACCGGCTCGGCAGGTCCGTCTGCCCGATGGTCTCGTAAGCGGTGCGCAGCTGGTCGCCGAGATGGGTGCGGATGCTGTGGGAAAGGTTGGGGCGTCCGTCGAGCGCGTCGTCCGGATGGTCGAGGGTCGTATCGATCTCGTGGTTCATGGCTCGTCGCAATCTTCAGCGGGCGGGTCTCGCCGGCGGTCCCGAACCGACGAGGCGGGAGTGTGAGCGGCGCGCGGGCGCGGCGGCATCCCTGTTTGGGTTCCGTTGTAGCGCATCGCGCCCCCGCGCACCATCACGGGGGGCGCATGGTCACGCTTTCGTCGGGGCTAACCCGCTGCGCAGCGCACGACGGTGCCGGCGGGGCGGCCCCGCGGCTGCAGCAGGCGTATGGCACCGTCCCGGATCGTCAGGACATGGCCGCGCGAAATGTCCGTCCACTGCTCGTCGCGCGTGAGCGCCTGCGTCGCGATCACGGTGACGACATCGCGCTCGGTGGTCTCCTGCGCGAAATCCACCCGCCAGTCCTCGTCCACCAGCGTGGCTGTGCCGAAGGGGGCGCAGCGGGTGAGGTAGCACAGGCGCTTTCCGCAATGGGCGTAGAGCGTCCGGCTGTCCGACAGCAGCATGTTGAAGACCCCGAGCCCGTGCAGCTCGGCGGAGAGGTCGGCGACGGCCCTGTCGAGCGTGCTGGCCGGCGGCAGGTTCGGGAAGCGTCCCTGCAACTGGTCGAGCATCCAGCAGAAGGCGTGCTCGCTGTCGGTTGTGCCGATCGGCTCGAACCAATTCAGGGGCAACCGCTTCACGCCCTTGAGCTGCCCGTTATGCGCGAACGTCCAGCGCCGGCCCCAGAGTTCCCGGGTGAACGGGTGGGTGTTCTCCAGGCTCACCCGGCCGCGATTAGCCTTGCGCACGTGCGCGATCACGATGCGGCTCTTGATCGGGTAGCGGCGCAGGAGCTTGGCCAGCTCCGACTGCGCGCTCGGCTCGGGGTCGTGGAAGCTGCGGCAGCCGCGTCCCTCGTAGAAGGTGATGCCCCAGCCATCCGCGTGCGGGCCGGTCTCGCCGCCGCGGCGAGCCAGGGCCGCGAACGAGAACCGGATGTCGGTGGGCACGTTCGCGCTCATGCCGAGCAGTTCGCACATTCTCGTCGGACGCTTCGCGCTACGGGCCGGGATGGCATAGGCCGTCACGCTTAGGAAAGTTCCCGGCGCGACACAATCGCTGCGCCCCGGCGGCGCCCTCAGCGCGCGAGGTAGTCGGTCAGAGTCATGCCGATCATGATGGCCACCCAGAAGAAGCCGAGCACCGCGAACAGGCGAACGAGCGGCGGCTCGTGGCGGACCTCCATCGAGACGAGGAGGATGATCGCCACCATGACGGTGACGACGAGAAGCTCGACGATCCAGACGTTGGCGAAGGGAAGCGTCGCACCGAGGGCGACGTTAACGCCGAGGAGGGCGAGCAGCGCCGCGAAGGTCATGAACGGCGTGCGCAGCCGCTGGCGCAGGAGCGCCCGATCCTCGGCGGACAGGTCGGAGAGCGGGCCGCGCATGATCCGCCTCACCGGTTGACGACGTAGAGAATCGGGAACGCCATGATCCAGATCAGGTCGATGAAGTGCCAGTAGAGGCCGTAGACCTCGATCCAGTTCTGATGGCGTGACAGGAAGCCGGGCTTGGCCGCCATCCAGGTCATCCCGAGGAGCAGGCTGATGCCGGTGAGCAGGTGCAGGCCGTGGAGGCCCGTCGCCACGTAGTAGAGGTTCACGAACAGGCGCGTCGGGGGCGTCTCGGCGAGCTCGTAGGGGTGGCGCGCGAGGAACGGCATCATGTGCTCCTCGTAATCCGCGTAGTACTCGTAGCCCTTCAGCATCAGGAACAGGCTGCCGAGGGCGGCCGTGGCGAGCATCGCCCGCACCATCGCGCGCTGCCATCCCATCCGCGAGAACTCGATCGCCATGGACATGGTCAGGCTGGAGCAGATGAGCACCACGGTGTTCGTCGCGCCGATCCAGAACTTGAGGTGCCGGGCCGCCTGCTGCACCGCCTCCGGGTGCTCGATGCGGGTGATCAGCGCGACGAGGAACAGCGCCGCAAACAGCAGGAGCTCGGTGATGAGCCAGGCCCAGATGCCGAGGGTCGCGGCGTAGCGCTGCTGCTCCACGCTCGCGAAATGCTCGACGCGGGCGACGCCGACCGGCTGGGCCGGGGTGGACGGGGCCGCGCTCACTGGTGCTGGCTCCGCGATTCCCGCTCCTGGATCGGGTAGTCGTAGGGCATCTCGGGTATGGAAGGCGCTTCCTTGAAGTTGTGCGTGGGCGGCGGCGATGCCGTCTCCCACTCCAGGCCCTTCGCATCCCAGGGGTTCGCCGGCGCCTTGCGGCCAAACCAGAGGGAATAGACGAGGTAGAGCATCGGGAAGATGTAGCCCGCCGCCAGGATGGTTGCGCCCGCCGAGGACAGGATATTGAGGAGCTGGAACTCGGGCGGATAGGTCCCATAGCGCCGCGGCATGCCTAGGTAGCCGAGGATGAACTGCGGGAAGAAGGTGACGTTGAAGCCGATGAAGATAAAGAGGGCCGAGATGCGCCCCCAGGCCTCGTTGTACATGCGCCCCGTAAATTTAGGCCACCAGAAGTGCAGGCCGCCCAGGAACGCCAGCACGGTGCCGCCGACCATGATGTAGTGGAAATGCGCCACGACGAAGTAGGTCGCGTGGATGTGCTGGTTGATCGCGAGCGTCGCGAGGTAGAGCCCCGTGAGGCCGCCGAGCACGAACAGCCCGATATAGCCCATCGCGTAGAGCATCGGCGTATCGAGGCGCAGCCGTCCCTTATGGATCGTCGCCGTCCAGTTGTAGACCTTGACCGCAGACGGCACGGCCACCGCGAAGGACAGGACCGAGAAGGCCAGGGAGGCCAGGTCGCTCTGCCCGTTGATGAACATGTGGTGGCCCCAGACGAAGAAGGTCACCGAGGCGAGGCCGATCGCGGCGTAGGCGACGAAGCGGTAGCCGAAGAGCTTCTTCTGCGCGAAGGCCGGAACGATCTCGGAAATCACGCCCATGCCGGGCAGCACCATGATGTACACGGCCGGGTGCGAGTAGAACCAGAACAGGTGCTGGAACAGCACCGGGTCGCCCCCGTAGGCCGGATCGAACACGCCGATGTGGAAGGCCCGCTCCATGATGAGCAGGATCAGCGCCGTGGTGATCACCGGCGTCGCGAGGAGGAAGATCAGGCTCGTCGCGTAGTGCGTCCAGACGAAGATCGGCAGCTTGAACCACGTCATGCCGGGCGCCCGCATGGTGTGGATCGTGACGACGAAGTTGAGCCCGGTGAGAATCGAGGAGAATCCCACGATCGTGACGCCGATCAGCGCCGGAAGGACCCAGGTGTTGGAGAAGGCCGTGGAGAGCGGCGCGTAGAAGGTCCAGCCCGTATCGACGCCGCCGAGCACCACCGAAGCCATGGTGAAGAGCGCGCCCGCCATGAAGACGTACCAGCTCGTGAGGTTGAGCTTCGGGAAGGCGAGGTCCTTTGCGCCGATCATCAGCGGGATCAGGAAGTTCCCGAAGGTCGCCGGAATCGAGGGGATGAGGAAGAACCAGACCATCACCACGCCGTGGATGGTGAAGGCCTTGTTGTAGGTGTCGTTCGCCATGATCGCGCCGTTCGGCACGATCAGCGCGAGGCGGACGACCCCCGCCGCCACGGCGCCGATCACGAAGAAGGCGGTGATCGAGGCGAGGTAGAGGATGGCGATGCGCTTGTGGTCCGTGGTGAGGAACCACGAGCGCAGCGTCGATTGGGCGTGCAGGTAATCGTCCGGCCGGTGCAGGGTCGAGGCCGGAATGTGCGGCTCGCGGTCGGCGATGTCCGTGCCGGCCTCGACGGATCCGGTGGCGCTCATCGGGTCACCTCGCCCTCGGCAATATGGCTGTCGTCGCGAAGGTAAAGGATCAGGCGGTCGAGATCGTCGGCGGGGATCACGCCGGCGAAGCTCGGCATGATCTGCTTGTACCCCTCCGCGAGCCGGTTCTGGTTCGGGTTCAGGATTTTTTCGCGAAGGTAGGTCTCGTCGGCCCGGACGGTGCGCCCGTCCGCGAGCCTGACGTCGCGGCCGTAGAGGCCCGCGAGCTTCGGCGCCTTCACCACGGCGTTCCGGTCGTGGCAGGCGCCGCAACCGTAGGCGTTGTAGACGGCGCGCCCAGCCGCGACGCCGGATTGCTGCGCGCCGCCGCGCACCAGCCATTCCTGGTACTCGCCCTGCGTCATGATGGTGATGTTGCCGTCCATCACCGAATGGTCGGTGCCGCAATATTCCGAGCAGTAGAGCCGATAGGTGCCGGCCCGCTCGGCCTTGAACCACAGCTCGGTGTAGCGGTCGGGCAGGGCCGCCATCTGCATGCGCAGCGCCGGCAGGTAGAGGGCGTGGATCACGTCCTGGCTGATGATGCGGATGCGGATCGGCTGGTCGATGGGCACGTGCAGGTCGTTGATCTCCGACTGGCCGGTCGGGTGCTGGAACTTCCACATCCACTGCCGGCCGATCGCCTCGATGGTCATGGCGTCCGGCGGCGGATGCTTCGATTCGACGAACAGGCGCGCGCCCCACACGAAGAAGATCAGCGTGAGCGCGAAGGGGATCAGCATCCAGCTCAGCTCGATCAGGTTCGAGCGGATGCCGCTCGGGCTCCGGTCGACGTCGATCCCGTCGCGGTAACGAACCGCGAAGTAGGTGATGGCCAGGAAAACCGGCACGGTGAGCAGCAGCGTCAGTACCGTGAAGGCCAGTATCAGGTAGTCGACCTCGGTCGCGGTGGCCGAGGCCGCTGCCGGCCAGAGTGCGAGGGCGGACTGGTGCTGGAGCATTGCGTCAGGGGTCCAGCGAGCGGCCGACCGTCAGCGCCATGGCCCGGTCGATCGGGATGCGGGCGCGGGTTCGGTCCGCGTCGAGGTAGGCGTAGCCGTCGAGCGCCTGCGCCGTGGCGGCGTCGTGGCGCGCGATGTCCGCGTAGGGGTCGGCCTGCAGGTTCGGCGGCGGCGGGCGTATGCGCGCCGTCTGCTGCGCCGTGAAGGGCGGCAGGTCCCGGCGCTGCACCCCTGCGACGAGGCTCATCAGCCAGATCATCAGGCCGACCGCGAGGAGCGCCGTTCCGCCGAGCCCCGCCATCACCAGGGCGGTGTTGCGCACGTTGACGTCGGAGGTCTCGTGGCCCGTGCCCTCCTGCGGTGCAGGCGCGGGCTGTTCCGCCGCCTGGGTGGGGCGCAGGCCGAGCCCCGTCAGGATCGCGGGGACGAGGCCGAATGGCTGGCGCGCCGTCATGCGGGCGTCCTCCGAGCCGCGCGGTCGAGACCGGGAAGCCCTGCCACGAGCGCCGCCGCGAGCCCGGCGACACCCAGCGCCGCGAAGGCGTCCGTCCAGCTCACGACGAAGCGGTCGCGCACGCTCGGCGTCACGAACCAGAACATCTCCAGCGCGTGGACGAGGAAACTCGCGGCCGCGATCCCGCGGAGGGCCGTCGGCGCGTGCCGGAGCGTGGCGAGCGCCGCGGCGAGGATCAGCGCGCCGCCGAGGATGCTCAGGCCGCGCCCGGCGAGGCCGCCGCGCGCGAAGTACCAGAGCACCTCCTGCGGCAGGTTGGCGGACCACACGATGAGGAACTGGACGAAGTGCAGGAACGCCCACAGTCCGAGGAGCACTGCGAGCATGTCCGACCGGGTGTCCGCGGATGGCCTTGGCCCGTCCGGCGCGAGAAGGAGGGCCGCCGCGAGGGCGAGCCCGCTCCAGGCCGCGATCAGGAGGATCCCGAGGAGACTTGAGCCGAGGCGCGGATCGAGCGACCCGACGAGGTCGGTCGCGGCCAGGATCGCGACGACGGCGAGCACCCAGACCGCAAGGATCGCGGGGCCGTCGCCGCGCGGGTCGGACGCCGTCCGCGCGATCCAAAGCCAGGCGCCGAGGTAGAGCAGGACCCGCAGCGCGAAGAAGGGGCCCGTGAACCAGATCCGCGCGAGCGCCGTCTCGGCGCCCGTGCCCTGCGTCCAGGGATAGATCAGGCCGAGGCCGAGCAGGATCGGAAGGCCGAGGAGCGCCGCGACCGGCATCAGGCGCAGGACGCGACGGAGGGCCGTGAGAAGCCCGTCATCGAAGTTGTCGGGGCGGTGAGCGCGCACGCGTGCCAGGATCATCACGAGCGGCAGGGCGCCGACCGGCAGCCCCAGCAGTACGAGCCAGGCCGCCAGGTAGGAGACGGCGAGGCCCTTCGCGCCGCCCGCCGCCGCGGCGAGGCCGAGGGCGGCGAGGCCGACGAGCCCGGCCAGCAGGGGCCGCCGGCCGCGGCTGGAAAGGGCGGCGGCGCTCATCGGGTTGCCTCCAGCCGCCGGCGGTCCTCGTCGGGCAGGCTCGCCACGGTCGCGTCCTGGCTCGCCTGGAGCGCGCGCAGGTAGGCGACGATCGCCCACCGATCGGCCGAGGGGATCATCTGGGCCATGCCGAACATCGCGCGGTGGCCCTTCGCGATTGCCTCGTAGAGCTCCTCCGCGCGGGCGGCCTTGAGGCGGTCGCCGGTCAGAGAGCCTGCGGCCGGGAAGCCGCGCTCGACGATCATGCCGCGCCCCGAACCCGTCCTGCCGTGACAGGGCGTGCAGAAGATGTCGTAGCGCTCGGCGCCGCGCTGGAGCATCGCGGCGGTGATCGTCGCGGGCTGCGGCAGCTCCCGGGCCGGATCGGCGCGCGGCACGGTTCCGGGCACGGGCTGGCGCATCGTCATGCCCTGCGAGAAGAAGGCATTGCGGTCCCAGGTGTTGGCGCGCGGCTGCTCGGCCATGTTGGCCTCGCCGCAGGCCGAGAGCAGAAGGCAGAGCCCGAGCGGTGCGAGCGACCTCATCGGGCGATCCGCCGGATCGCGAGCGGGCGGCCCTCGCCGGCGGGCAGGTCCGCCAGCGTGCGTTCGAGGAGAGCTGCGTCGAAGCGATCGCCCTGCGCCTCGGCCGAGAGGAAGAAGCGGTCGTCGCTCGCCCTCAGGAAGCCCGGGATGTTGAAGGCCGGGTGGTTCAGCCGGGGCAGTCGGTTCAGCACGAGCAGGGCGAGGTGAATGGCGAGCACGCCGGTCATCATGCCGAAGGAGAAACTCGGCACCACGAAGGACGGCCACGACAGGCGCGGGCGGCCGCCGATCAGGAACACGTAGTCGTAGGCGGTGGCGTAGAGGCACAGGGCGAAGAAGCCGGCGCAGCCCGCGAGCGCCCCGGCCACCGCGTAGGGGCGGATCGAGCGGTTGCGCAGGCCCATCGCGTCGAGCGCGCGCCGCAGCGGCACGGGACCGTGCGCGTCGAGGTGGGCATGGGTACCGGCGGCGCGGGACAAAGCCTCCATGGCCTGGCCGAGTTCGCGCGCGGAGCCGAACTCCGCGCTGACGCCCCAGAGCGGCGCGTCGGCCTCGACCTGCTCGTAGGCATCGCTCGGCGGAGGCGGCCGGTCGATCGCGCGCTCCGCCTCGCGGGCCGCCGGCACCGTCGCGAGGGCGAGGCGCCGCGACTCCGTGATGGACACCACGGGCAGGTAGCGCAGGAACAGCAGCAGTACCGTGAGGAACAGGCCGATCGACCCCACGAAGGTCGCGATCCCCCAGATCGTCTCGTGGTAGGCAAGCCGCGAGGAGGGCAGGAAGTCCTGCTGCAGGGTGACGATCAGCACCATGCAGTGGTCCGCATAGGCGCCGAGACCGACGAGCAGCCCGACTGCGGCGACGAGGCCGCCCGAGGCACGCGCACGGGCGCTCCAGAAGATTTGCGCCGGGAGCAGCAGGCAGGCGACCACCGTCCAGAACGCCCAGGCGTGGTGCCCGGTGACCCGCCGGGCGAGGGTCGCCCGCTCGTAGGCGTCGCCGTGCAGGAAGGTGGAAAAGAACTCGGTGGCGTAGCAGGTCAGGCTCGCGAGCCCGAGGCAGAGCATCAGCCGGGCGAGGATCGCGAGGTGACGCTCAGTGATGAGCGCATCGAGGCCGTAGACCGAGCGGATCAGCACCGTCAGCGCCGCGGTGATGCCGACACCGGAGAAGACGGCATTCACGAGGAACGTCACGGGCAGGATGGTGTCGTGCCAGCCCGGCAGGACGGAGCCGGCGAACATCACGGACGCGCCGGTCTGCAGCGAGAAGACGAGCAGGACGCCGAGCAGCGCGATCGTGCGGTAGCCCTGCACCCAGAGCTGCCAGTGCGAGGCCGAGCCCCGCCAGCCGGCCGCGGCGATCCCGTAGACCTGCGCCCGCAGGAGCGCGAGCTTGCGCCCGCGGGCGTTGCGACGGCGCAGCGAGAGCGCATCCTCGTAGGCGCGGTCGCGCAGGGCGGCGAGGTCGGGCAGGAGGCCGATGTACCAGAGGCTCACGCACACGACGAGGAAGGACACGATGTCGATCGCGTCCCAGACGAGGGGCGAGCGGAACTGCGGCCACAGCCCGAAGGTGTTGGGGTAAGGCAGGTTCCAGTAGAAGTACCAGGGACGCCCGAGGTGGATGATCGGGTAGAGGCCGGCCGCCACCGTGCAGAGCAGCGCGGCGGTCTCGGCGATGCGGTTGACCGCGCTGCGCCACTCCGCGCCGAGAAGGAGCAGCACGCCCGAGACGAGCAGGCTGCCGGAGGCCACCCCGATCCACCAGTCGTAGCTCGCGATGTCGAGGGCCCAGACGACGGCGTTGTTGTTGCCCCACACGCCGACGCCCGAGAAGAGGAGGTAGGCGAGGGCCGCGGCGAACAGGCCGAGCAGGGCCAGCGCCGCCGCGAAGGCGATCCACCAGCGCCGGTTCATGGGGTGGCGCAACGCGATGCCGGTCACCGCGCGGCCGATGCCCGCGACCGTCTCGTTGGGCCCGATCAGGCCGCCGGCCGGCGGGTTCGGGAGGGTGCTGCCGGACACGGCTCAGCCCTCCCGCTCGGCCGGCCGCAGGGCGGCGAGGTAGGTCGTGCGCGGCCGTGTATTGAGTTCTCCGAGGAGCGCGTAGTTGCGCGGGTCGCGCCGCGCGGCGGCGACGCGGCTTCCCTCGTCCCGCAGGTTGCCGAACACGATGGCCCGAGTCGGGCATGCCCCCTGGCAGGCGGTCTCCACCGTCCCGTCGGGGATCGGGGCATGCGCATCCTTGGCCGAGGCGATGCGAGCGGCGGCGATGCGCTGGACGCAGTAGGTGCACTTCTCCATCACCCCGCGGGCCCGCACGGTCACCTCGGGATTGCGCTGCTGCTGCTCCACGGCCGGCCTGTCGCCGGTGTAGTCGAGGTAGTTGAAGCGCCGGACCTTGTAGGGGCAGTAGCTCTGGCAGGTCCGCGTGCCGACGCAGCGGTTGTAGACCTGCAGGTTCAATCCCTCGCTGTCGTGCAGCGTCGCCTCGACCGGGCAGCCGACCTCGCACGGGGCCTGCTCGCAATGCATGCAGAGCACGGGCTGGAAATGGGTGGCGGGCGCTTCGAGGCCGCCCGCGTAGTAGCGGTCGATGCGCAGCCAGCCCATCCAGCGGCCGCGCTCCACCTCCGCGCGGCCGACCACCGGAATGTTGTTCTCGGACTGGCAGGCGGTGACGCAGGCGTTGCATCCGGTGCAGGCGTCGAGGTCGATCACCATGCCCCACGCGGCGGCCTCGCCACGATCGGCCTTCGGGTCCTGCGCGTAGAAGGTCGGGTGGGCGAAGCTCGCGGTCTCGCCCACGGGTGCGCCGCCCACCGGCTGCACCCGTACGAGGTCGTGCCCCTGCATGGTGCCGAGGTCCTGCGTCGTCGCGGGCCGGCGCCGCGCCCCGGTCTTGGCGAGCGTGGCCCCGGCGAGCCGCCACGGCGTCTCGGCGGGTCGCAGCCGGTTCGCGTCGTAGCCGAGGCCCGTCGAGAGGTGGTCCGGCACCGCGCGGCCGTAACCGAGGGTGAGCGTGACGGTGGTGTCGGCCTGTCCCGGCGTCACCCAGACGGGCCCTTCGATCGCTGTGCCCGCCGCCTCGATGCGCACGATGTCGCCGGTCGCCAGCTCCTCGTCCTCGGCGAGCTTGGGGCTCACCGCGATCACGTTCTCCCACACCACCTTGGTGAGGGGCTTGGGGAGTTCCTGGAGCCAGGCGAGGTCGGCGTGTGTGCCGTCCCAGATGGTCGGGTCGGGGCGGAACACCACGTCGATCCCGCCCGCCGCGGAATCCTCCGCTCCGGCCCGGCCGGCCGGTGCATCGCCGGGGGCGGCACCCTGCGTCGCCGCCGCCAGGGTGACGGCCTCCGGGCGCAGCGCCGTGTCGGCCAGGAAGCCGGCCTGCAGCGCGGCATCGAAGCGGGCCGTGAAGGCGGCGTCGTCCTCGCCCTGCCCTCGCCACTGCGCCTTCAGGAGATCGAGCCCCTCACGGCGCTCGCCGCGGCCCAGGAAGGCCGCGATCTCCAGGGCCGAGCGCCCGTTGTAGAAGGGCGCGACGGTGGGCTGCACCAGGCCGACCGTCCCGTCGAGCGACCGGGCGTCGCCCCAGGCTTCGAGCGTATGGGCCAGCGGCAAGTGCCAGTCTGAATGGGCCCCGGTCTCGTCGAAGTAGAGGCCGGCGTGGATCTTCAGCGGCACCTTGGCAAGGCGCGCCGCGAAATCGAGGCCGCCGGGCGCCTCGTAGACCGGGTTGACGCCGAGCATCACGAGCGCCCGAACGGACCCGGTCGCCATGGCCTCGCCGAGCTCCGCCAGCGTACCGCCGCCGAGTTCCCCGACCGGCGCTGTGTGGAGCACGCTGGCACCGGTGTTGCCGAGGGTGACGTTCAGCCTGTGCACCAGGGCGTGAACCTCGGGCGCCTGGGGCAGGCCGGCCGTGACGATGCCGGCACCCCGCGCGCCCGCGAGGTCGGCGGCCGCTCGCCGCAGCCAAGCGGCCGCGGCGCCGTCCGTCCGGCTCGCCGAGCCGCCTTCGGCCAGGCTGAGGAGATCCCGGGCGAGGCTCGCGATCTCGTCGGTGCCCGCCACCAGGGCGTGATCCGCCTTGGCGCTCGTGAGGCTCGGGGTCGCGGCGACGGCGTGCAGCGCCAGAAGGCGGCCGTCTTGGTAGGCCGCGCGGCGGGCGTCGATCCAGCGCCGGGACAAGCCGATCTGCCCGGGGCCGAGATCGAGGAAGTCGCCGTCGAGGGACACGATGGTCCGGGCTTTGCCGAAGTCGGGCCGCGTCTCGAGCGGCCTGCCGAAGGCGCGCCGGGCGCCCTCGTAGAGGCCGTCGCGACTGACGCCGCCGGTGACGTACCAGCGCATCTGCGGATAGGCCTCGCGCAGCCGCCCGATCTCGGCGGCCAGCGACGGGGAGGTGACGGGGCCGGTGAGCAGTGCCAGGCCCTCGCCCGCCGCGGCGCGCCAGGCGGCGACCTCGCCGAGCATCGCGCCCTGGAACGCCGCCCAGGAGGCCGGGCGCCCGAGGCGCTGGACCGCCTGCGAGCGGAACGGATCGTACAGGCCGAGCACCGAGGCCTGGGCCAGCACGTCGGTGCCGCCGAGGCTCCAGGGATGGTCCGGGTTGCCCTCGACCTTGATCGGCCGGCCGTTGCGCGTCGTGACCAGGATGCCGTTGGCGTAGCCGTCGAACAGGGCCGAGGAGGCGTAGGACAGGGGCGCGCCCGCCACGATCCGCTCGGGGGCGTTCACGTAGGGCAGCTCGTAGCGCCGGCCGTCAGGCCCGTCGCAGGCCGTCAGGCCGGCGAGCGAGAACGAGGCCGCCATCATCTTCAGGAAGCCGCGCCGGTCGGGCGCCGCGGCGAGGCGGGAGGCGGCCGGGAACTCGGACTCGACGTAGGCCTGGAACTCCGGCGTGTCCGCCAGGGCATCGAGGCTGCGCCAGAAGGCCGGTCCGTCGCCGGCGGCGAGGCGCGCGCGGAGCGCGGCGAGGTCTGGCGCGCTCATCGGTGGCACACCGAGCATTCGGTCAGGCGGTCGCCGCCGCGGATGTGGTTCTCGGCCACGAGCTTCGGGCCCAGGGTCGCCTGATCCGGCGGTGGGCTCCAGGTCATGTTCCAGACTTGATCCTTCGTCCGGACGTACTTCTCCGGGTTCTGGTGGCAATCGAGGCAGAAGCGCATCTCGAAGGCGTTCGCCCGGTACGTCAGCTGCATCGCCGTGACGTCGCCGTGGCAGGTCGAGCAGCCGATACCCTTCGTGACGTGCACCGAGTGGTTGTAATAGACATACTCGGGCAGCTTGTTCAGTCGCTCCCACTGCAACGGCTTGTTGTCCGCGTAGCTGTCGCGCACGACCTTCAGCATCTCCGAGCCCGTCCAGATCTGCGAGTGGCAGGTCATGCAGGTGTGGGTCGGGGGGATGCCGGCGGTGGCCTGCGTCTCCACCGTCGTGTGGCAGTAGCGGCAATCGACGCCGAGTTCGCCCGAATGGTGCTTGTGGCTGAACGGCGCGGGCTGCGGCAGCGCGATGCCGACGCCGGTCACGTAATCCGAGGTCACGATGCCCGCCGCGACGACCGGCACGCCGGCGAGGCAGGCGAGCCCGGTGAGGAGCGCCAGCCGGTAGATCGCGTCCGCGCCGGCGGAGAAGAGCTGCGCCATCAGACGCGCTCCCGGGCCAGGCCGGAATCCTTCAACCTGAGCTGCAAGCCGTAACGATCCCGCACCGGAGGTCCGCAAGCCAAGCACGAACCATGCACGCAGGAAGAGAGGGCAGCCCTTACATAAGACAATGGATCCGCCGTTTGCCCGCGCGTCACGTCGGCGTGGGCTTCAGCGTGGGCGGGTCGCGCGACGTGCGCCGCCGCGCTTTGCGGACGCGGCCGGAGGCCTTATGGCGCAGGGCGGGCCCGGGGAAGCGGCAGGAGATGGCATGAGCGGCCATGGAGCGTGACCCGATCCTCTTCGCCTGGCGCTCGGCGCCGGGCCGGCACGCGGCGGCGGTGGCGCTGTCGCTCGGCCTCGGCGGCCCGCTCACGGTCTTCGTGCTCCTGTGCATCTCGGACCTCGTCGGCACGCTGACGCGCGACGAGGCGCCGGCCCTGCCCTTCCTGAGGCTGGTCCTGCACCTGCAGGGCGGCGACCGGGTGATCCTCGGCGGCATCGCGCTCAGCCCGGCGGACCTCGAATTCGCGGCCTTCACGGGCCTCTCGCTCGCCGCCCTCGCCCTGGCGGGCCTCGGCTGGGTGGTGGCGCGCCTCTGCTTTGCCGCGCAGACCCGCGGCGCGGGCCGGCTGCACACCCGCGCGACCGACGCAATCCTCACGGCGCCGGCGGCGGCCCGCGACGATGTCCGCAGCCTCGCGGGCGCGGTGGGCGACGCGCTCCGCCGCGTGGACGGGCTGCTCGCGGTCGGCATCCTGGCACCCGCGCTCGCCCTCGGCGCCGTCGTGATGGCGCTGGGTCTCGCCGCGCTCGCCGCGCCGCGCCTCGTGCCGGTGGCCGCGGTGGGCCTCCTGGCCGGGGCGCTGGCCCGGACGCTGATCCTGCAGCGCGAGCGGGCCCGGACCGATCTGCGCGCGCAGGCGAACGTCACGGCCGAGCGCACCCTCGCCGACCTCGTCCGGCGGATGCCCGCGGTGCGCGGGCACGGCACCGCGGACCAGGAGCGGCTGCGCCTGAAGGGCAAGATCCGGGCGCGCCGCACGGCCCTCGGCCGGGCCGAGGCGCGGCTCGCCTACGCGCGGGCGCCCGCCCTCGCGCTCGCCGTGGTGCTCCCGGCCATCGCCCTCGGCACCGCCCTGTGGCGCAGCGGCCTGGCGCCGAACGAGGTCATGGCCGCGCAGGTGGAGCCCGGCCCCCTCGCGGCCGCCTTCGGCGCCTTCGCGATCGCCGCGCTCCTCCTCGCGGTCGCGATCCGCCTGTGGTTCGTGCGCGAGGCGGTGGCGCCGGTGTTCCGCGAGATCGCGCGCCTGCACGACGGGCTCGAGACGCGCCGGACCTGGGCCGGCAGCCGCGGCACGCCCTTCCCCGAGGGCGGCAGCCTCGTCGCCCGCGGCGTCGGGGCCTATGACGCGGGCAGCGGCGAGCGCCTGTCCGGGGTCGACCTCGCCGTCGGGATGCCGGCCCACATCGCCATCACGGGCGGGCGGGGCAGCGGCGCCCGCGTGCTCGCGGCCGTGCTCGCCGGCCACGTCGAGCCCACGGCCGGCGCCGTCGCCTACGGGGGCGCGGACCTGCGGACCCTCGACCCGGCGGAGCGCGCCCGCCGCATCGCCTTCGCGGCCGGCGAGGCGATCCTGATCAAGGGTACGCTGGGACAGAACATCCTCTACGGGACGGACCCCGGACACCCGCCAGACGAGGCGGAGTTCGTGCGTGTCCTGCGGCTGACCGGCCTCGACGCCTTCGTGTACACGCGCGGCCTCGGCGGCCGGGTCGACCCGGCAAGCGATCCCGAGCTCGCCCGCGCCGTCGTCGCCGCCCGCCGCGCGACGCGCGATGCCCTGCGGGCCGACCGGGCGGAGCGGCTCGTCGAATCCTTCGACCCGGCCCACTACAACCATCAGGCGACGGTCGGCGAGAACATCCTGTTCGGCGAGGCCGTGGACGGCACCTTCGCGGAGGCCGAGCTCGCCGGGCACCCCTACATGCGCGCGATCCTCGAGGCCGAGGACCTCACCCGGCCTCTGCAGACGATCGGCCTCGCCGTGGCCCAGAGCCTCGTGGAGATCTTCGCCGACCTCCCGAACGACCACCCGCTGTTCGATGCCTTCTCGCTGTTTCCCGCGGCGGAGCGCGCCTATTTCGAGGATCTCGTCGCCCGCCAGCAGGAGGCCAAGGGATGGCGCCGGGGCCCCCCCGGGCAGCGCGACCGCGAGCGGCTGATCGGGC
Organism: Methylobacterium sp. A54F; assembly: GCF_053346035.1. Taxonomy (NCBI): domain Bacteria; kingdom Pseudomonadati; phylum Pseudomonadota; class Alphaproteobacteria; order Hyphomicrobiales; family Methylobacteriaceae; genus Methylobacterium; species Methylobacterium sp. A54F. Next base: position 245,424 of record NZ_JBKFBF010000002.1, read on the forward strand.
TCGCCCTGCGCTACAGCGAGACGCGCCATCGCTTCGGGCTGATCGACGCCGCCTTCGAGGCCCGCCTTGTCTCGGCCCGCCACACCTTCGCGCGGATGCTGCCGCCCCACCTCGTCGACAAGGTGGAGTTCTACGATCCCGGGCGCCTCAACCCGGCCGCCAGCCTGGAGGAGAACCTGCTCTTCGGCCGCATCGCCCACGGCGAGGCCGGCGCCGAGGCGCGGGTGCGGGCGCTCATCCGCCGCATCCTCGCCGAGCAGGGTCTGGAGCGCGCCGTGTACCGCCTCGGCCTCGACAGCGCCGTCGAGCCCGGAGCCGCGGGAAGCGGCCTCGGCGAGGGCGCGATCGGCGCGCGGGAGCGCGTCGCCGTCGATCTCGCCCGCTGCCTCATCCGCCGTCCCGACATCCTGGTGGTCGCGATCCTCCTCGACGAGCGCAAGCCGGACGACTTCCGCGAGCGCCTCGCGGCCCTGCGCGCGGCGCGCTCCGGGCTTGGGCTCATCGTCTGCCTGCCGGACGACGATGTGTCGGCGATGGACCCGTTCGACGCGGTGATCGGCGTCGCCCGGAACATGGTCGTGCCGCACGAGGCCGCAGCCGCGGCCTGAGCCCGCGCGATTGTGCGGGGGCGGCGGGCCGCCTAGAACGCGAGACCATGACGGTTCTGGCGATCGATTTCGAGACGGCCAACGAACGCCGCGACAGCGCCTGCGCGGTGGGCCTCGCCTGGATCGAGGAGGGCCGCGTGGTGCGCCGCGAGGCGCGCCTGATCCGCCCCCCCGAGATGCGGTTCTCGCCCGGCAACATCCGGGTGCACGGCATCCTGCCGGCCGACGTGGCCGGGGAGCCCGGCTTCGGCGCCGTCATCGCCGAGTTCCTGCCCGATCTCACGCGCGGGCTGCTCCTTGCCCACAACGCCCCCTTCGACATGGGCGTGCTGCAGGCCGGGCTGATCGGGGCGGGCCTTCCGGTGCCGGCCCTCACGTATGCCTGCACGCTGCAGCTCGCCCGGCGGGTCTTTCCGGATCCGGCCGGATGCGGCCTCGGCAAGGTCGCGGGCCGCCTCGGCATCCGCTTCGCGCATCACGACGCCGGCGAGGATGCCTACGCCTGCGCCGAGATCGCCCTCGCGGCGATGCGCCAGACGGGCGCGGACACCGTCCCGGACCTCGCCCGGACGGCGGGCCTCGCCGTCACGCGCCTCGCCCCGGCCGCGGCGCGGCAGCCGGATGGCCTCGCCGCGCGCGCCGCGCGGGCGCTGCGCCCGGTCCGGGAGCCCGCCCTCCGCTTCGCAGTGAGCGGCAGCACGGGCAACCGCTACGAGGTGAGCGTGGCGGAGGACCGTTCGGGCCGCTTCAGCCTGCGCTGCACCTGCATGGCGGGCCGCCACGGCGTGCGCTGCCGCCACGTGAAGGCGCTCGCGATCGGTGACATCACCGACCTGCTCTCGGACAACGCCGGAGACGTCGAGCGCCTCCGGGGCCTGCTCGCCGCCTCCTGACGGCGAGCCCAAGGCTCAGGCTGCCTTGGCGGCCTCGCCGTAGAAGGTGCCGCCGGTCTCCGCCATCGACCGCAGGTTGTCTGGCACCGCGAACCGCGGGCCGTGCTTGGCTTCGAGGCCCTGCGCCAGCTCCACGAAGCGCCGGGCGCCCATGAAGTCGATGTAGGAGAGGGCCCCCCCGGTGAACGGCGCGAAGCCGAAGCCGAGGATCGAGCCGACGTCGGCCTCCCGGGGATCCGTGACGACGCCCTCGCCGACCGTGCGGGCAGCCTCCAGCGCCTGCACCACGAGGAGCCGGTGCTTCAGCTCGGCGATGTCCACCTCTTCCGGATCGAGCCGGTTCGGCTGCAGATCCTTCAGGCCCGGCCACAGGCGCTTCGGCGCGCCCTCCGGATAGTCGTAGAAGCCCTTCCGGTTCTTCCGGCCCAGCCGCCCCTGGCCCTCGACCATCTCGACGAGCAAGGTCTTCTGCGCCGGGTCGACCGCCTCGGCTCCGAGCTGCGCCTCGGTCGCCCGGGCGATCTTGAGCGCGAGGTCGATGGCCACCTCGTCGTTGAGCGACAGGGGCCCGACCGGCATGCCGGCCATCTTGCCCGCGTTCTCGATCATCGCCGGAGGCACCCCCTCGGCGAGCATCTTGTGGCCCTCCAGCAGGTAGGCACCGACGCAGCGGTTGGCGAAGAACCCGCGGGCGTCGTTCACGACGATCGGGGTCTTCTTGATCTTGCGCACGTAGTCGAGGGCGGTGGCGAGCGCCCGCGACCCGGTGGTCTCACCCTTGATGATCTCGACGAGCATCATCTTCTCGACCGGCGAGAAGAAGTGGATGCCGACGAACTGCTCGGGGTTCCGGCTCGCCTTCGCGAGGCCGGTGATCGGCAGCGTGGAGGTGTTGGAGGCGAAGATCGCGTCCGGCCGGATCACCGCCTCGACCTTGGCGATCACCTCCGCCTTCACGGCCGGGTCCTCGAACACCGCCTCGATCACCAGGTCGCAGTCGCGCAGGTCGGCGTAATCCGCCGAGGTCTGGATGCGCCCGAGCAGTAGGTCGCGGTCGGCCGTCTTGGCACGGCCCTTGTTGATCTGGTTCGTCACGAGCTTGTGGGCGTAGGCCTTGCCCTTCTCGGCCGCCTCGATCGACTGGTCGATCAGCACGACGTCGAGCCCCGCATTGGCGGTGACGTAGGCGACGCCCGCACCCATGAAGCCCGCGCCCACGACGCCGACCCGCGCGATCGTCGTCTCGCCCGCGTCCTTCGGCCGGCGCGCGCCCTTGTTCAGCTCGCCCATGGAGATGAAGAGGGTGCGGATCATCGCCTGCGCCTCGCTGGTGCGCAGGATCTTGGCGAAGTAGCGGCTCTCGACCTTGAGGGCGAGGTCCATGGGAAGCTGCAGGCCCTCGTAGACCGAGGCCAGGATGGCTTTGGCCGCCGGGTAGTTGTCGTGCGTCTCGCGACGGTAGATTGCGTTGGCGGGCGGCCAGATCATCATGCCGGCCGGCGAGTAGACCTTGCCGGAGGGGGCCTTGAACTTCGGCACGTCCCAGGGTGCCACCGCCGAGCCGCCGCCGAGGATCCAGGCGCGCGCCCGCTCGACGAGCTCCGCCTTCGGCACGACCTCTTGGACGAGGCCCATGCCGCGGGCCATCGGCGCGCGGATCTGCTCGCCCTTGAACAGCATCTGCAGGGCGTCGCCGGTCTGCATCAGGCGCGCGACCCGCTGGGTACCGCCGCCGCCGGGGAAGAGGCCGACCTTGATCTCGGGCAGGCCTACGCGGGTTCCGGGCTCGTCCGACAGGATCCTGTGATGGCAGGAAAGCGCCAGCTCGAAAGCGCCGCCGAGGCAGATGCCGCTCACCGCCGCCACGAAGGGCTTGCCGCAGGTCTCGAGCTTGCGGAACACCAGGCTGAGGCGCCGAGAGGCCTCGAAGAAGTGGCGCATCGCCGCCTCCTCGCCGTCCTTGGCCTTGAGAGCCTCGTATTCCCGGCCGAGGCCCTGAAGCATCGTGAGGTCGGCGCCCCCCGAGAAATTCTCCTTTCCGGAGGTGATCACGCAACCCTTGACGCTTGCGTCGCCTGCGACCGCATCGACGATCGCCTCGATCTCGTCGACGATCTCCATCGTGATCACGTTCATCGAGCGGCCCGGCATGTCCCAGGTCGCGACCATGACGCCGTCGGCACCGACTTCGGAGCGGAAGTTCTTCAGGTCCATGGGATTACCTCCGGCTGAAACACGTTTGAGAAACGGCGTTAAGGACACGGTCACCTTGCGGGACGATGCTGCACCCTGGGGGACGAGACAGAGACCGAGCGATGACGATGTCCGCCGCGCAGAAGCCTGCAGCCTGCCGCGCCTGCCGGGACGGAGCGCCCCTCGATTTTGCCTTCACGATGGCCTTCCAGCCGATTCTCGACCTCTCGGCCGGGCGCGTCTGGGGTTACGAAGCCCTCGTGCGCGGGCCCGAGGGGCAGTCGGCCGGCTCGATCCTGGACCGTGTCACCGACGAGACCCGCTATCGCTTCGACCAGGCCGCGCGCGTCAAGGCGATCGAGCTTGCCGGGCGGCTCTTCCCGCGGGACGGCGCCACGCGCCTGTCGATCAACTTCATGCCGAACGCCGTCTACGAGCCGAACGCCTGCATCCGGGCCTCGCTGGAGGCCGCCCGCAGGGTCGGCTTCGCGCATGACCGGATCATGTTCGAGTTCACCGAGAACGAGCGCTTCCGCGACATCGCGCACGTGCAGAACATCGTGGCGGCCTACCGCCGCCAGGGCTTCCTCACGGCGCTGGACGATTTCGGCGCGGGCTTCGCGGGCCTGAGCCTCCTCGCGCGGTTCCGTCCCGACCTCATCAAGATCGACATGGATCTCCTGCGCGGCATCGACGGCGATGCGGGCCGCCATGCCATCGTGTCCGGCGTCGTCGCCATCGCCCGAGCCCTCGGCGTCACGGTGCTGGCCGAGGGCATCGAGACCCGGGCGGAGCTCAATGCCCTGCGCGATCTCGGCATCGCCCTGTTCCAGGGCTATTACTTCGCCAAGCCGCTCCTGGAGGGCCTGCCGGAGGTCGCGGGCCTGCCGACCCGCGCCTCCGCCGCCCGCGTGGCCTGACGACGCCATCGCTGCCCGCCCCCAGCCGGTCCGCCTCAGCGCGTCGGCGCCGGCATGACGCCGGGCTTCGTCTGGTTGTCGGCCGCGGCCGCCACCGCCAGCATGTTGAGGATCCGGGTGACCGAGTTCTGCGAGATCGTCGTCACCGTCGAGGACGGATCGGCGTTCAGGTTCTGAAACTTGAGGTAGGTCTTATCCTCGTAGATCTCGTTGAGGTGCTTCAGCTCGGCGAGGCTGAACTTGTCCGCATATTCCTTCGAGAGCCCGTCGAGCATGAGGCCGCGCTGCTTGTCGAACTCGGCCTGGACTTCCTTGCGCACCGCCGCCGACTTGTCGTCCGGCATGGTCGCCACGGTCTTCTCCAGGGCGACGTTGAAGCCGCTGGTGAGATTCTTGATCACGGTCTTCTCGACGAGGGTCTTCGCCTCGGCGACCTTGTCGGCGGCCTCGTCCGCGCGAGCGGCGGTCAGGCTGAGGGCGGTCGTCAGGCAGAGGGTGGCGAGCAGTCGCGTCATGATGGGCGTGTCTCCCGTTCGTTTCGTTCCGCGCGGGCCCCGAAAGCGGGCCGCGCGGCGCGCCCTCTACCAGCGTTTCCAAGGATTTGGGAGGCGCGGCGTCGCCGCCGCACCCCTCAGACGCGCTCGATGATCGTCGCGGTGCCCATGCCGGCACCGATGCAGAGCGTGACCAGGGCGCGCTCCTTGCCGGTGCGCTCCAGCTCGTCCAGCACCGTGCCGAGGATCATCGCTCCGGTGGCGCCGAGGGGGTGGCCCATCGCGATGGCGCCGCCGTTGACGTTGACCCGCGCGAGGTCGAGGTCGAAGGCCTGGAGATAGCGCAGCACCACCGCCGCGAAGGCCTCGTTGATCTCGAACAGGTCGATGTCGGAGAGCTGCATTCCGGCCCGCGCCAGCACCTTGCGGGTGACGTCCACCGGGCCCGTCAGCATCAGGGCCGGATCCGAGCCGATGTTGGCGAAGGCGCGGATCCGGGCACGCGGCTTCAGGCCGGCGGCGTCGCCCGCCTCGCGGGACCCGATCAACACGGCCGCCGCGCCGTCCACGATGCCGGACGAGTTGCCCGCGTGGTGGACATGCTCGACCGCCTCCACGTCCGGATGCGCATCGACCGCCACCGCGTCGAAGCCGCCCATCTGTCCCATCTGGACGAAGGAGGCCTTGAGCCCGGCGAGGGACTGCATGTCGGTGCCGGGCCGCATGTGCTCGTCGCGGTCGAGCAGCACGATGCCGTTGACGTCGCGGACCGGCACGACGGACCGGCCGAACAGGCCGTCGCCCCAGGATTGCGCCGAGCGCTTCTGCGACTCGACCGCGTAGGCATCGCACGCGTCGCGGCTGAAGCCGTACTTCGTGGCGATGAGGTCGGCCGAGACGCCCTGCGGCATGAAGTAGGATTTCACGGCGATCGCCGGGTCCACCGGCCAGGCACCGCCCGAGGCGCCGAGCCCGACGCGGCTCATCGATTCGACGCCGCCCCCAACGGTCATGTCGTGCTGGCCCGCCATCACCTGCGCGGCCGCGAAGTTCACCGCATCGAGCCCGGAGGCGCAGAATCGGTTGATCTGAACGCCGGGGACGTGATCGCCGTAATCGGACACGAGCGCCGCCGCGCGGGCGATGTCGCCGCCGGCCTCGCCCACCGGATCGACGCAGCCGAGCACCACGTCGTCCACGGCCCGGGTGTCGAGCCCGTTGCGGTCCTTCAGGGCGCGCAGGGCCGTCTCGGCGAGGCGCAGGGCCGTCACCTCGTGGAGCGAGCCGTCCGGCTTGCCGCGGCCGCGCGGGGTGCGGACGTGGTCGTAGATGTAGGCCTCGGGCATGTGCGTTTCCCTGGTTGTTCGGTGTCGCGGCCGGCGGGGCGTCGCCCGGCGCACCCGCTCTGGGCGGGCGCCGTCGGGCCGAGCCCGGCCACGGTCAGAACGCCTCGACCGGCAGCGCCATGGTGCTGTCGGCCCCGGTCTTGATCCGGGCGAAGCGCAGGGCCGTCTCCGGCAGCATCCGCTCCATGAAGAAGCGGCCCGTCGCGAGCTTGGCTTCCATGCGCTCAGCCTGGCCCTCCGCCCCGCGCTTGGCCACCGCCGCCTTGGCGATGCGGGCCCACATGTAGCCCATCGCCGCCAGCCCGAGGAGGTGCATGTAGTCCGTGGCGCCGGCGCCGGCGTTGTCGGGCTTGGCGAAGGCGTTCTGCATGAACCACATGGTGGCGCCCTGCAGGTCGTTCAGCGCCGCCTGGAGCGGGCCCGTGAACGCCTTCAGGGCCTCGTCCTCGTTGTTGTCCTTGATGAACGTCTGGACCTCGCCGAGGAAGGTCATCATTGCGCGGCCGCCGTCGCGCGGCAGCTTGCGCCCGATCAGGTCCATGGCCTGGATGCCGTTGGCACCCTCGTAGATCATGGCGATGCGGGCATCGCGCACGAACTGCGACATGCCCCATTCCTCGATGTAGCCGTGGCCGCCGAACATCTGCTGGGCCTCGACGGCGTTGGCGAAGCCCTTGTCGGTGAGCACGCCCTTCACCACCGGCGTCATCAGCCCGAGGTGGTCCTCCGCGGCGGCCCGGGCCTTCGGATCCTCCGAGCGGTGCAGGATGTCGGCCTGCAGCGCCGTCCACAGCACGAGGGCGCGCCCCGCCTCATTGAAGGCGCGAATCTGCATGAGGGTGCGGCGCACGTCGGGGTGCACGATGATCGGGTCGGCGGCCTTGTCGGGCGCCTTGGCGCCGGTCAGCGCGCGGCCCTGCAGCCGGTCCTTCGCGTAGGCGACGGCGTTCTGATAGGCGACCTCGGACTGGCCGAGCCCCTGCACGCCCACCGCGAGGCGCGCCTCGTTCATCATCACGAACATCGCGTTGAGGCCGCGGTTCGCCTCACCGACGAGCCAGCCCGTGGCGCCGTCGTAGTTCATCACGCAGGTGGAGTTCCCGTGGATGCCCATCTTGTGCTCGATGGAGCCGCAGGAGACGCCGTTCCGCGCGCCCAGCGAGCCATCGGGGTTCACGAGGAACTTCGGCACGACGAAGAGCGAGATGCCCTTGGTGCCCGCCGGAGCCCCCTCGATGCGTGCGATGACGAGGTGGACAATGTTCTCGGCCAGGTCGTGCTCGCCCGCCGAGATGAAGATCTTGGTGCCCGTGAGGCTGTAGGAGCCGTCCGCGTTCGGCACGGCCTTGGTCTTCAGGAGCCCGAGGTCGGTGCCGCAATGCGGCTCCGTGAGGTTCATGGTGCCGGTCCAGGCGCCCTCCGCCATCTTCGGCAGGTAGGTGGCCTTCTGCTCCTCGGAACCGTGGACGAGGAGCGCCGCCATCGCGCCCTGCGTCAGGCCCGGATACATGCTGAGCGCGAGATTCGCCCCCGAGGTGAATTCCTGGATGATAGCGTTGAGCGTGTGCGGGAGGCCCTGGCCACCGTAGGCCTCGGGGAGGGACAGGCCCATCCAGCCGCCCTGCGCGTAGGCGGCGTAGGCAGCCTTGTAGGCCTCCGGCGTCGTCACCGATCCGTCCGGGTGGCGGGTGCAGCCCTCCTGGTCGCCGACGCGATTGACGGGCGCGAGGATCTCCTCGGCGAGCTTGCCGCCCTCGATGAGAACCGCCTCCACGACGTCCGGAGAGGCGTCGCCGAAGCCGGCCAATTTGTCGTGCCGGTGGAAACCGAGCACGTCGTTGAGGAGGAACAGCGTGTCCTCGACGGGCGCGCGATAGCTCGGCATGTCGCATTCCTCCGCATGACCCGACGGACCTTATCACGGTCCGGCCGGCGATTCCCTCGATAGTTCATATATAAACTATCTCGCCTGCCCGAGGCAAGGGCCGCGGGTGCCGTGGCATCGTCGCCATGCGGCTCGGGACATGTCCCCGTTTGGGCCAACCCCTTAACCACACGTTTACCAAGAAAGTTAATGGTCCTGCCCAGCTGATCCGATGAACGCAGGTCCGGGCCTCCCGCCCGGGCCGGACGGCGCGGATGCGATCGCGGGCCTGATGATGACACGTAACGCCACGCCGAGCCTCGACAGCTTCGATCCGGACGTGCTGGACGCGGCCCGCGACGTCGCGCGCCGGGCCGGCGTCCCCCTGGAGACCTGGCTCGCCAGCGTGGTGCCGGGCGGGGTGAGCGAGGGCCGCAAGCGCGGGAGGCCGCAGCCGAACTCCGAGGCACCGCGCCCGAAGCGCACGGCGGCGGAGGCTCCGATGCCGCGGGCCGCAAAGCCTGCGAAGTCCGCACCGCCGCGGAGTGCTACCCCCGACGAGGCGAGCCTCGACGCGCTGATGCGGCGCCTCGACGGGCTCGACCGCACCATCGCGAGCGAGCGCAGGGCCACGGACGAGGCTTCCGGGCGCCGCCTGGAGGAGATCGAGCGGCGAATGGCCGCGCTCGGCGAGCAGTTCGCGGCCTCGCGGCCGATGGGGCGCCGCGGACGCAGTGCCGAGGCCGAGACCCGGGACGCCGTCGCGGCGATCCGCGAGCGGCAGCGTCAGCTGGAAGTTGGAACCGATCCGGACGCCGCCGAGGCGGCCGGAGCGGGCGTCGTCGCGACCATGCGGCAGGACCTCCTGCGCCGCCTCGAAGCGCAGCGCCCCCCGCTGGCGGCGGAAGCCACGGACGTCATCGCCGAACTGCAGCGCGAGACGGCCCGCCTGCGTGATTCGATCAACGCTCTCGCCACCGGGCAGGACGTCGGCAAGCTCGAGCAGGCGGTGATCTCCCTCGCGACGGGGGTCGAGCGCGCCCAGCAATCGGCCGACCTCGTCGCGATCGCGGGCCCCGTGGAGCAGATCCGCGCCCAGGTTGAGCAACTCGCCGACGACGTGGCCGAGAACGTCCATGCCCGCGTCTCGCAGGATGTCGAGCGCCTCGCCGCCCGCGTGGACGGCGCGCTGGCAGCCAGCGGCGGCGACGTGACGGCCGACCGCGGCGCCCTGGCGAGCCTGTTCGGCGAGCTGGAGGAGATCCGTCGCCTGATCGCCGGGCTCGCCGGCCCCGAGCGCATCCAGAGCCTCGTGCAGGGCCTGCAGGCGATCAGCGCACAGATCGCGGATCTGCGCAGCAGCGCCGGCGGCGAGAGCGCCGGCGTCGCGGGGCTTCGCCCGATCCTCGAAGAGATCCGCAGCGGCCTGCGCAGCCCGGCCCCGGCCGACCTCGCCGAGCAGGTCCAGAGCCTCGCCGAAAAGCTCGACGCCCTCCACCAGCGAGGTGCCGGGGCCGATTCGGAGGCGATTCTCGGGCGCATCGACGCCTTGTCGGACAAGGTCGACCGCGTCAGCGCCAGCCCGGTCGGCGACCTGATCGGTCGCCTGGAAAACCTCGGCGAGACGCTGAAGCATCCGGCCCTGCCCGGCGGAGACGTCGCCTCGATCCACGCCGCCCTGCGCAACCTCGCCGAGAAGGTCGATCGGGTCGGCGCGCGTCCCGGTGGCGAGGGCCTCGACGCCCTGGAGCAGCAGGTCGTCACCCTCGCCAACCGCCTGGAGGCGCCGGGGCGCGACCCCGGTCTCGCGAGCCTCGAACGGACCATGACCGACCTGCTCCAGCAGGTCTCGGCCCTGCGGGCGGCCGCGCCCGACGAGGCGGCCGTCGAGCGCGCCGCGCGCAACGCGGTGGCCGACACGATCGGGGCCGCCAGGACCGCGCCGGAGAGCGGCGAGCTCGCCCTGCTTCGGGCGAGCCTCGCGGAGCTGCAGGCGCGGCAGGTCGCCACCGACCAGCGCATGCAGGCGACCCTCGAAGGCGTGCAGCAGGCCCTCGATCGCGTGGCCTCCCGCGTCGCGCAGGGGGCCGGCCCGATCGCGCCGGAGATGCCGGCGCCGGTCGCCCCGCGGGCGCAGTCCCTCGACGATCGCCTGCTCGGCTCCACTGCCGTCGAGGAGCCCCTCGGTCGACCCGAGCCCGCGCGAGTGCGGGCTCCGCGCCGGCCCGAGGCCCCCCGCACTGCCGTGCCCGAGGCGATTCGGGTCAGCGACGAACTGCTGGAGCCCGGTGCCGCCCGCCCGGTCCGCGACCGTCGCCCGGTGAGCGAACCCGAGGATTCGGCTGATCCGTCGAGCGACATCAAGACGAGCTTCATCGCAGCGGCGCGGCGCGCCGCTCAGGCTGCCCAGGCCGAGGTCGCGACGGAGGCGGCGCTCGCCGGCGAACGGCGCGAGCCGCGCGGCGCCCGCAAGGCGCTTGCCGGCGAACCCACCGAGGCGCAGCCCCGTATCGCCCGCCTGCGCGCCGAGCTCGATCGCCGCCGCCGGCCCCTGCTGCTCGGCCTCGCCGCGATCGTCCTCGCCCTGGGCGCCCTCCAGGCGATCGGGACCTATCCGTTCAACGATGCGCCGAGCGCGCCCGCACCGGTCGCCGTCGCGGCCCCGAAGGAGGCACCCGCCGCCCCCGTGGCGCCCCCGCAAACGGCTCCGGAGATCGCCGCCGCGCCGCAGGCGCCGGCCGCCCCGGCCGACCCTCAGACCACGCAGGCGATCACGCCGGCGGCCCCGGTGAGCCGCAACACGGCCGTTCCGCAAGTCTCCGGCATGGCGGCGCTGGCGGGCGAGCTCGGCGGCGTGCCGACCGGCCTGTCGAAGGTGCGGCAGGCCGCCCTCGACGGCGACGGCGCCGCGATCTACGAGCTCGCCGCGCGCGAGGCGGACGGGCGCGGCATGCCCCGCGATCTCGCGGTGGCGGCCAAGCTCTACGAGCGCCTCGCGAGCGCGGGCTACGCCCCGGCCCAGTACAAGCTGGCCGGCCAATACGAGAAGGGATCGGGCGTGGTCCGCGACCTCGCCCAGGCCAAGCTCTGGTACGGCCGGGCCGCCGAGCAGGGTCACGCGCGCTCGATGCACAACCTCGCGGTGCTCTACGCGGAGAACCCCGGCGCGTCTGGCCGGCCCGACTATGCCTCGGCCTCGGCCTGGTTCCGCCGCGCCGCCGAGTTCGGCGTGCGCGACAGCCAGTACAATCTGGCGGTTCTCTACGCCCGCGGCCTCGGGATGACCCAGGATCTGGTACAGTCCTACGCCTGGTTCTCGGCGGCCGCGGCTCAGGGCGACGAGGACGCCGCCAAGAAGCGCGACGACGTCGCCACGAAGCTCAGCCCGGGCGACCTGGCCAATGCGCGGGCGGCAGCGGCCAACTTCAAGCCGCGCAAGCCCGAGCCCGCCGTAAACGAGCCGCCGGCTCCACGCGACGGCGGTGCCGGGGCGATGACGCTCCTCGGCGCGCCGACGCCGAGCGCCGGGTTCACAGCCGCGAGCCGCAAGGGAGTGTAGCGGCGGCGCGCCGCCGGATGCCGGCTTCAGCCGACCGCGGGGAAGATCAGCCGCACGCTGGTGCCCTCGCCGGGTCGGCTGTCGAGGGCGATGGTGCCGTTCTGACGCTTCATCAGCCCGTGCACGATGGCGAGCCCAGCGCCGCGGCCCGCCTCGTGGCTGGTGGCGAACGGAGCGAGCGCCCGGGCGAGCATCTCCGGGGACATGCCGATCCCGGTATCGCGGATGGTGATGCCCACGACGCCCTCCCCCTGGCGCTGCACCGCCCGGTCCCCCGGCGCCACGCGATGCGTGCTGAGGGTGATCGTGCCGCCCCGCGGCATCGCCTCGCAGGCGTTGGCGACGATGTGGGCGATGGCGAGCTCGACCTGTGTCGGATTGCTCATGGCCAGGGGAAGCTCCGGGCTCGTCTCGACCCGTAGGGCGATGCCGGCCGGGAGGTCCGGCCCGATCCGTTCCGCAACCTGCGCGACCAGGGCGTCGAGGTTCACCGGCCGCACGTCGGGCGCGATCCGCCGCGAGAAGGCGAGGAGCTGGCGCGTGAGGACCGCCGCCCGCTCCGCCGCATCGGTCGACCGGGTCACCGCCCGCTGGATGAACGGCTCCGGCCGGTCGCCGAGGCGGCGCTTCAGCCCGTCGATGTAGCCGATGAGGATCTGAAGGAAGTTGTTGAACTCGTGCGCGACGCTGTTCGTGAGGAGCCCGAGGGCTTCGCGCTGGCGCGACAGGGCGAGGGCCCCCTCGGCCTCCCGGCGGCGGGTGACGTCCGCGACCTGAACGAGGACAAGGCCGCCGGGCAGCGGGGCCTGCGTGAGGCTCGCCCAATAGGTGTCGCCGCCCTTTCGGGCTGCCAGGAATTCGCGGGTCCCGTCCGGGCCCGGGGACGGCAGCGTCCCGGTCGCGAGGGTAGCGAGGGGCCGGCCGGTGATCTCGTGCGGCGCGAAGCCCGTCAGGCTCAGGAAAGCGGGATTGGCCTTCAGGATCGGGTTGCCAGGGCGGGACCCGTCAGCCAGCAGGGCCGGCCCCATCGCGTCGAGCAGCGGCGCCCAGGCCGCGTCGCCCGGCGCACCGGCCTGCACGATCGAGCCGTTCGCTTCGGGCTCTGCCATCCGTCCGTCCCGGCCTGCCGGGACCGTGCCCGCGATGGCGTAAGGCATACCTGCATCCGGCGCGACGGCAACCCCGAAGCCGTCCGGACGGGTGTCCGCCTACTGGCGCACCCACATCACCCGCGCGATCCAGGCGATCTCGCCGACATTGACCGTCCGCTCCCCGTGCTCCGGGTTCAGGGAGGCCAGCTCGACCGTGCGCGCCGTGCGGCGACGCAGTTCCTTGGCGACGACCTCGCCGTCGTGGAGGCGCACCACCACCCGGTCCCCCTTGCGCACGCTCGCGCCCGGCGAGACGATGAGCACGTCCCCGTCCCGGTAGAGGGGCATCATCGATTCGCCCTGGACCTCGAGGGCGAACACCCGCTCCTCGCCGAGATCGGGAAACTCGATCTCCTCCCAGCCGGGGCCGCCGGCCGGAAAGCCGTCATCCGTGAACAGCCGACCGGATCCGGCCTGCGTCATGCCGATGAGCGGGATCGTCGTGCGGGTCGGTCCCTCCCGCGCCTCGATCAGGCGCAGGAACTCGTCGAGGCTGGCACCCGTCGCCGTCAGGACCTTCGAAACGGACTCGGTGGAGGGCCAGCGCTTGCGACCGTCCGGGCCGACGCGCTTCGAGCGGTTGAAGCTCGTGGCATCGAGGCCGGCGCGCCGCGCGAGGCCCGAGGCGGAGAAGCCGTGCCGCTCGGCGAGCCGGTCGATGGCGGTCCAGATCTGCTCGTGTGACAGCATAGCGGACTCAAGGGTCGCCCGTGGCTGAGACGCACGGCCTAGTTGTAGGAAAGTAGAACTAGCGGCCGCCGAATGCAACCGCCGAAGCGCGATTACAGGGGGAAATGGCCCCGGTCGGCGCCGCGCCGGGGGTCATCCATTCGGCCGTGTTGACAGGCCTGGCCTGACAGAGCGTCGCCGGTTCGGGCGAGCCCGCTTTCCGGGTGCCGCCGTTCGCTCGAGCCCGCGTCCGGGTCGCGCGCTCGGGCCGGTTGCGGGCGGGGGCCGCTGGCACTATCGACGGGGGCCGTCCCGCCGGGCCATCCTCCACCGCAGCCGACCATGCCGCTCGTCTACAAGATCTGCCCACGCAGCCTCTGGGAGGACGCGGAGGCGGCCGGCCACTTCGCCGGCGCGCCCGTCGACGCGGCCGACGGCTTCATCCACCTGTCGACCGCCGGACAGGCGCCCGAGACGGCGGCGCGGCACTTCGCCGGCCAGGGCGACCTGCTGCTGGTCGCGGTCGATGCCGAGGCGCTCGGCGCGGCGCTCCGCTACGAGCCCTCCCGCGGCGGCGACCTGTTCCCCCACCTCTACGGCGTGCTGCCGCTCTCCGCGGTCCGGGCCGTGCGGCCGCTGCCTCTCGGTGACGACGGCCGCCACGTCTTCCCGCCGGAGGCATCCGCATGATCGGCGCCCTGTTCCCCCTCGTCCGCCCGGTCCTGCACGGGCTGGACGCCGAGGCCGCCCATAATCTGACCCTGCGCGCGCTGGCCCTGGCGCCGGCGCTCCGGCCGCCCGCCGACGATCCGCGCCTCGCCGTCGAGGTGATCGGGCGCCGGTTCCCGAACCCGGTCGGCCTCGCCGCGGGCTTCGACAAGGGCGCGACTGTGCCGGACGCCCTGCTCGGCCTCGGGTTCGGCTTCGTGGAGGTCGGCGGCGTGGTGCCCCGGCCGCAGCCCGGCAACCCGAAGCCCCGGGTGTTCCGCCTGACGCGGGACCGGGGCGTGATCAACCGCTTCGGCCTCAACAGCGAGGGCCTCGACGTCGTGGCCGCCCGCCTCGACGCGCGGCGCGGGCGGCCGGGCCTCGTCGGGGTCAACATCGGCGCGAACAAGGAGACGGCCGACCGGCTCGCGGATTACGCCGCCTGCACCCGCCGGCTCGCTCCCGCCTGCGCGTTCGTCACCGTCAACGTCTCCTCGCCGAACACCCCGGGCCTGCGGGACCTGCAGGGCGAAGCGTTTCTCGACGAACTCCTCGCCCGGGTCGTGGACGCACGGGACGCGGTCTCTCCGGAGACCGCGATCCTCCTGAAGATCGCGCCGGACATCGGCCTCGATGCCCTGGACGCCATCTGCGGCACCGCCCTCGCACGCGGCGTCCAGGCCCTTGTCGTCTCAAACACCACGATCGCCCGGCCCGAGACGCTCGCCGAGCGCGAGCTCGCCCGCGAGACCGGCGGCCTCTCCGGCCGCCCGCTGTTCGGCCCGTCCACGCGGCTCCTCGCCGAGACCTTCCTGCGGGTGGGCGACCGGCTGCCTCTCGTCGGGGTCGGCGGGATCGATTCGACCGAGGCGGCCTGGACCAAGATCCGCGCCGGCGCGAGCCTGCTGCAGCTCTACTCGGCCCTGGTCTATCAGGGGCCGGGCCTGATCGGCGCGATCAAGGCCGGCCTGCTTGCCCGGTTGCGCGCGGAAGGGATCGGCCGGCTCGCGGATGCGGTCGGGCGCGACGCCCGCGAGCTCGCCCGCGGCGCCTGAGCGCTCAGGGGCGCGGGCGCAGCCCGGTCCCGACCAGCACCGCGCAGGCCGCGGCGGCGCCCGCCAGCACCCACTTCACCGGGAGCGTCCAGGCATCCGGCCGGCGCTCGGGCTCGGTGACGAAGCGGCCGGGCGCGATCTCGACCCCGGGCTTCCCGTAGGCCCGCGCGTCCGCGATCTGGTTCGCCGTCACCGCCCACTGGGCATCGCGCGACCGGTCGCTCGCCATCAGCGCGAGGCCGACGACGACGCCGGCCGCGACCGCCGCGGCGACCCGGAGCGGCACCCTCACGGCCGCGGCTCTGAGATCCGGCCGGCACATATCGGAAGCGGGGTGACGATTCGGTGCATGGGCTCGCGCATCCAACGCATGAGGGGGGTGCGTCGCCCCACGATTGAGCGGGACCCGGGGGCGGTCTTATCTCGCGAAAGCGAGATGCCGGTCGACGGCACCGGCCAAACATCTCCCGAAGTACCTCCCGAAGAACCCCAGGACGACGACGATGGACCACCCGGTCGGGTCTCCCAAGGTCGCGGTCGCGACCAAGCGCTCTTCCGCGGCCGGCGGCTGGGGCGCCCTCAAGTCCTGCGGCAAGCACCTGCTCGGCAGCCGGGCCCCCCTGTCGGGCGCCCGCGCCATGCTCAAGGCGAACCAGCCCGACGGGTTCGATTGCCCCGGCTGCGCCTGGGGCGATCCCGAGCACGGCTCCTCCTTCGAGTTCTGCGAGAACGGCGTCAAGGCCGTCTCGTGGGAGGCGACCGACAAGCGCACCCCGCCCGCCTTCTTCGCGCGCCACACCGTCAGTGAGCTGCGCGGCTGGAGCGACTACGCCCTCGAGGGCCAGGGCCGCCTGACTCATCCGATGCGCTACGACGCCGCGAGCGACCGCTACCTCCCGGTGAGCTGGGACGCGGCCTTCGCGGAGATCGGGGCGACGCTGCGGGGCCTCGACCATCCCGATCAGGCCGAGTTCTACACCTCGGGCCGCGCCTCGAACGAGGCCGCCTACCTCTACCAGCTGTTCGCGCGCGCCTACGGCACGAACAACTTCCCCGATTGTTCGAACATGTGCCACGAGGCGAGCGGCGTGGCGCTCACCCAGGCCATCGGCATCGGAAAGGGGACGGTGCTGCTCGAGGATTTCGAGCGGGCCGATGCGATCTTCGTCGTCGGGCAGAACCCCGGCACCAACCATCCCCGGATGCTCGGCGACCTCCGCCGTGCCGCCCAGCGCGGCGCCCGGGTCGTGGTCTACAATCCGGTGCGGGAGCGCGGCCTCGAGCGCTTCGCCGATCCCCAGAACACCGTGGAGATGCTGCGCGGCGCGAGCGCGCCGGTGGCGAGCCACTATTATCAGCCGCGCCTCGGCGGCGACATGGCGGTGTTCCGCGGCATCGCGAAGGCCGTCCTCGCCGCGGATGATGCGGCCCTCGCGGCCGGCCGGCCCTCGGTGCTCGACCGTGCGTTCCTCGCCCGCCACACGGCCGGCTTCGCGGCCTACCGCACCCTCGTGGATGCCACGGACTGGGCGGCGATCGTCGACCAGGCCGGGCTCACCCGGGGCGAGATCGAGGAGGCGGCCGCGGTCTTCCTCGGCGCGGAGCGGGTGATCTGCACCTGGGCGATGGGCGTGACGCAGCACCGGCATTCGGTGGCGACCATCCGCGAGATGGCCAACGTGATGTTCCTGCGCGGACAGATCGGCCGGCCGGGCGCCGGCCTCTGCCCGGTGCGCGGCCATTCGAACGTTCAGGGCGACCGCACGGTCGGCATCAACGAGCGACCACCGGCCGCCTTCCTGGACGCGCTGGAGCGCGAGTTCGGGTTCACGGCGCCGCGCCGCAACGGCCACAACGTGCTCGGCGCCATCGGGGCGATGCTCGACGGCTCCGCCCGCGCCTTCATCGGGCTCGGCGGCAACTTCGCTCGGGCGACCCCGGATTCGACCCTCGTCGCCAAGGCGCTGGCCGCGTGCCGGCTCACCGTGCACATCGCGACGAAGCTCAACCACTCCCACCTCGTCCCGGGCGAGATCGGTTATATCCTGCCCTGCCTTGGGCGCACGGAGATCGACCGGAACGGTGCCGGAAAGGTCCAGATCGTCACGGTCGAGGATTCGATGAGCATGGTCCACGGCTCGGGCGGCATCAACAAGCCCGCCTCGCCGGAGCTGCGATCCGAGGTCGCCATCATCGCCGGCATGGCGGCGGCGACCGTGGGCGAGAACCGCATCGCCTGGGGCGAGCTCGCCGAGGATTACGACCGCATCCGCGACCGCATCGAGCGGACGGTGCCGGGCTTCACGGGCTACAATCAGCGCGTGCGCCGGCCGCGCGGCTTCATGCTGCGCAACCTCGCGGCCGAGCGCGTCTTCGAGACCGAGACGGGCCTCGCCACCTTCTCGGCCGACGCGCTGCCGGAGGCCACCGAGCATCAGCGGGCCGGGCGCGCCGCCGACACCTACGTGCTCCAGACCTTCCGCAGCCACGACCAGTACAACACCACGATCTACGGCCTCGACGACCGCTACCGCGGCGTCTACGGCGAGCGCCGGGTGCTGTTTGCCCATCCGGACGACCTCGCCGAGATCCGGGCGCGAGCCGGCGAGCGAGTCGACATCGTGGGTCTTCACGCGGACGGCGTGACCCGGGTCGCAGAGGATTTCCGGCTCGTGCCCTTCGACATGCCTCGCGGCGCGCTGGCCGGATACTACCCCGAGCTGAACGTGCTGGTGCCGCTGTCGACCTTCGGCCTTGGGAGCGACACGCCGACCTCCAAGTCCGTGCTCGTCGCAATCCGTTCCCGGTCCGTCGCCGTAGCCGCGTGAGCGAGCCCGATAGCGCTGATCTCGCGGCGTCCCTCCTGGCGGCGGCCGATGCGATCGGCCGCCGCGCACCCGACGTCCCGGCCCTCGGCACCGGCCTCCTGGCCGCACTTCAGCTCGGCCTGCCGGCGGACAGCCGCAGCGCTGCGCTGGGACTCGGACTCGCGCACGCGCTTGTGCTGCGGGCCCTGGCCGACCTCGCGGAGCGCGGCCTCGTCACCGTAACCCGCCGGGACGCGCGGACGCAGCGCTGCTTCTACGCGCCGGGCCCGGGTTTCGCGGCCGTCGTCGAGCCTGCAGCTGATGCTGTGACACGCTGATCGCCTGCCTCGTCTTCCGGGGCATCCTTCGCGCCACGGCCGGGGATGCGTCGGCCCGAAGCGGAGCGCTTCTGCTTGATCCCGGGAGCGCGGGACGTGATCGGGCGTTGCCCTTTTCACGTGTCCGCAACGCCTCGACCGGCTCTCTCTCACCCGGGAAAGGGCACGCGTCTCCGTGCAGAAGCTGCGGCAGTCGCCCTCATCTCAGGCGATGCGGCCTGCCAGGCGCTCGGCTGCCCGCTCCCGGCCGATCAGCGGCAGCAGCGCTCCGAGGTCCGGGCCATGGTCGAGGCCTGTCAGCGCGAGCCGTAGCGGCATGAACAGGGCCTTGCCTTTCGCGCCCGTGCGGTCGCGGACCGCGCCGCTCCAGGCCTTCCAGGTCTCCGGCCCCCAGGGCTCAAGTGGGAGAGTGTCGCGCGCCGCCTCCGTCACGGCGGCGTCCGCGATCACGGGCTCGACGGGCCCGGCGACGACCCGCCACCAGTCGGCGGCCTCCTCGACCTTGACGAGGTTCGCCCGAACCGCGGCCCAGAAGGCCTCGGCCCCGGCCTCGGGGATGCCGAGCGCTGCCAACCGGTCCGCTACCTCGCTGTAGGGCATCTCGTGGATGAGGCGGGCGTTCAGCCCGTCGAGCTCCTGCGGGTCGAAGCGGGCGGGCGCCCGCGAGATGTGGGCGAGGTCGACGAGCCCGGCGAGCTCATCCAGCGAGGGTACCGCCCGCACCGTCTCGGCCGAGCCGGTGAGGACCGCCAGCGAGCGCACGGCAGCAGGCTCGTAGCCGGCCTCCCGGAGCGAGCGCAGCGACAGGTGACCGAGGCGCTTCGAGAGGCCCTCGCCGTCGGCCGTGGTCAGCAGATTGTGGTGCCCGAAGACCGGCAGGGGAGCGCCGAGCGCCTCGAAGATCTGCACCTGAACGCCCGTGTTCGTGACGTGGTCCTCGCCGCGGATCACGTGCGTCACGCCCATCTCGGCATCGTCCACCACCGAGGGCAGGGTGTAGAGGTAGCTGCCGTCGGCCCGGACCAGCACCGGATCGGACAGGGAGGCGCACTCGACGTGGGCCTCCCCGCGCACGAGGTCGTCCCAGGCGACCATGCGGTGATCGAGCTTGAAGCGCCAGTGCGGGCGCCGCCCCTCCGCTTCGAGGCTCGCGCGCTCGTCCGCCGTCAGGCTCAGCGCGGCTCGGTCGTAGATCGGCGGGAGGCCCCGGCCGAGCTGGCGCTTGCGCCGGCGCTCCAGCTCCTCCGGCGTCTCGTAGCAGGGATAGAGCCGCCCCGACGCCCGCAGCGTCTCGGCGGCGGCATCGTGGAGCGCGGCGCGCTCCGACTGGCGCGCGAACAGGTCCGGCACGATGCCGAGCCAGGCGAGGTCCTCGGCGATCGCCGCCGCGAACGCCTCCGTCGAGCGCTCCCGATCGGTGTCGTCGAGGCGCAGGAGGAAGCGGCCTCCCCGGGCACGGGCGAACAGGGCGTTCAAGAGCGCCGGCCGGGCATTGCCGATGTGAAGGTAGCCGGTCGGCGACGGGGCGAAGCGGACGAGGAGCGACATGGCGTTCCTCGTAAGCGGATCTGCGCCGGCACGCCAACACCCCCGCACATCAGGCGCCCGTGACCGCGACGGGACCGACGCCGGGAGGGCCTTGACGCGGCCGCGCCGCCGGCCCTAGAAGGCCCTCGGTTCGGGTGCGTAGCTCAGCGGGAGAGCATTCGCTTCACACGCGAAGGGTCACAGGTTCGATCCCTGTCGCGCCCACCATTCCCAGGCCCTCTGCCCCGTCAGCCTGTGCGTCGCCCCTGCGGCATTCGCGCCCCCCGGATTTACACCGCAGCAACACAACAGCCGCCCGCGCGGTCGGCGCGTTGTGCTATGAGGGACCCGGCCCCGGTATATGGTCGGCCGCAAGCCCGGAGCGCGTCCGCACGATGAAGTTACGCCTGTCATGACGGCGCACGCACCCGTGCGGGACGTGCCACCGCCACCCGGCAAGGCGCCCTTCCTGCTCGTCGGCCTCGTGGCCGCCGGGATGCTGGCCTGGGGCGGCTACGGGCACTGGCAGCAGCGGGCGGCCGCCACCGAGACCCAGCGGAAGATCAAGGAGGCGGTGCCCCGCCTACGCACGGCCCTGGTGGACCGCGTCGACACGCCTGTCGACCTGACACTCCCGGGCGAGACGCAGGCCTTCGCCAAGGCCGCGATCTTCGCCCGCGCCACCGGTTACATCGCCGAGCGCCGGGTGGACATCGGCGCCCGCGTGAAGGCCGGCGACGTGCTCATCCGCATTGCGGCGCCCGACCTCGACCAGCAGCTCGCCCAGGCCGAGGCGCAGCTCGATCAGCTCAACGCCCAGTTGTTGCGGGCCCGGGCGCAGGTCGACCAGGCGCGGGCCAACGTGAACCTTGCCACCGTCACGAACAGCCGCACCTCGACGCTGGCGACGCAGGGCTGGGCCTCGAAGCAGAACGCCGATACCTCGCAGGCCGGCGTGCTCACCCAATCCGCCAACCTCGCGGCGGCGGAGGCCGGCGTGAAGGTCGCCGAGGCCGACATCAAGGCGCAGGGCGCCACCGTCGACCGTCTCAAGGCACTGACGAGCTTCAAGGACGTGATCGCGCCCTTCGACGGCGTCGTCACGACCCGCAGCGTGGATGTGGGCGACCTCGTGAAGGCGGACGGGTCCGGCACCGCGCTCCTGACCATGGATCGCGACGACATCCTGCGCATCTCCGTCAACGTCCCGCAGAACGCGTCGGCAGGCGTGAAGCCCGGCGTCGAGGCCGCCATCAAGGTTCCGCAGATGCCGGACCGGACCTTCACGGGCAGCGTCGAGCGCAGCTCGGTGGCGCTGATGACCTCCTCGCGGACCCTGACCACCCAGGTCGATGTGCCGAACCGCGACGGCGCGCTGCGGGCGGGGCTCTACGTCTACGCCACGCTGAAGATCCCGCGGCCGGCGCCCGCCATGATGGTGCCGGCGGAAGCCCTCGTGTTCAACCAGAACGGGACCCAGGTTGCGCTCGCCCGCGACGACGGCCGCGCGGAATGGCGCACGGTGCGGATCCGCCGCGACTACGGCCGGACGATCGAGCTGGACCAGGGGCTGACGGGCAACGAGCGCGTCGTGCTGAGCCCACCGGCCGATCTGCGGGACGACCAGCCCATCGAGCGTCTGCCCGACCCCAAGGAGGGCAAGCCGATCCAGGCCGCCAACCGCTGAGGGCGGCGGGCGCGGGGCTCAGTTGACGCGCACGACGAGCTTCATCTTCGGGTGGATGCCGCAGAGCACCTGGAACACGCCGCGCTCGCTGAAGGTGACCGGCGTGCGGCTCCCCGGGGTCTGGTCGCCCGAGTCGAAGCTGAAGCCGTCGGCCTCGATGTAGGCGTGGTGCAGGAGGTCGCTGTCGTCGTTGACGATGGTGACCGTCTCGCCGCGCGCGAGCACCAGCGAGCCCGGCTGGAAGGCCCGCCCCTTCTGGGAGACGGTCGTACCGCTCGCCTGCAGGCCCGAGACGAGGCACGCGCTGACCGCGAGCCCCGCCAGCAGGGCGAGCAGTGTCGCCCCGACGAGCCGCCGGTCGACGGGAAGCCGCGAAGGTGGGGAGTCGGCGTGCGCCATGGGACCGTTCCGAGGAGAAACGCCGGGTATGGTCAGGCCGATCGCTTAAGGAACCCTCAAGCCGTGGGGAATCCGGGGCAGTACTCAACCATCGGTTGCGCCCGTCGGATAATCCGCCCTTAACATGTGACAGTTAAGGTCGTCGGAGGCGCGGGAGGACTCCCCTGTTGCGATGCCAACGATCCGATACAGTCACCGCGGCGGACGGCGCATGCTGATGAAGCCTCTCCGCCGCGCGGCGACCCTGCTCGGCACGGTCCGGGGCCGCATCTTCGCGGCCTTCTTCGCCATGACGATCATCACCGGGTCCCTCGGCCTCTACGCGACCGTGGGCATCCGGGAGGCCGGGATCCTCGTCGCGCGCACTTACGACCAGTCGCTGATGTCGATCAACTACGCCCGGGCGGCCTCCGCGGATTTCGCCCGGATGCGCTCGGCCTTCGCGCGGCGGGCTCTCAGCACGGAGCCGGCGGCCCAGGCTCGGCTCGACGCCGAGATCGCCGATCTCATGACGACGCTCGCGGAGGACCTCGTCATCGCGGCGGAGCGCTCGCAGTCGGACCGGGCGGCCCGCGCCGCGGCCGCGGTGCAGGGCGCCGTCGCGAGCTGGGACGAGATCCGCCGCGGCCTCGATGGCGCCGCGGGGTCCGCGTCGCAGAGTGCCGGCTGGGACGCCCTCGACCGGCAGGCGGCCTTCGCGGACGTCCAGCTCGAACTCCTCGTGAACTACACGGCCGGAGACGGCTTCACCTACCGCCAGATGGCGCGCAACCGCGTGGCCGACGAGATCCGCTTCTACGCCGTTGCGACGATCGTCGCTCTCCTGCTGTCCGGGCTCGTCGCCTGGGCGCTCGCGCGCCGCATCACCGGGCCGCTCGCCGCCGCCTCGGCGGTCGCCGAGCGGATCGCGGCCGGGCGCCTCGACGGCGCCATTCCGGCCGGCTACCGCGACGAGCTCGGCGCGCTCCTCGGCGCCATGGCCACGATGCGCGACAACATCCGCGCGATGATGGAGCGCGAGGTCAGCCAGCGCCGCTCCGCGCAGGTGCTGCTGGCGGACGCCCTGGAGGGCTCGCGCGAGGGCGTCGTCGTGGTCGACGCCGCTGGTCAGGTGGCCCTCGCCAACGCTCAGGCCGCGGAGTTCTTCGGCGGCATCCGATCCGGCACCGCCGTGGCGGATCTCGCCCTCGCCGGCGCCGATCCTGCGACCCGCGCCCTCGCGGAGCCGTCCCTCGCGCAGGACGGCGAGATCCGCCTCGCGGACGGGCGCTGGCTGAGGATCAGCCGCAGCGCCACGCAGGCCGGCGGGTACGTCGCCGTATGCAGCGACATCAGCGTCCTCAAGGAGCAGGAGGCCGGCCTCACGGCGATGAACCTGCGCCTCGACGCCGCCCTCGACAACATGTCCCAGGGCCTCTGCCTCTACGATGCCGGCAGCCGCCTGATCCTGGTCAACCGACGCTACAGCGAGATCTACCGCCTCCCGCCCGATGCCGTCCGACTCGGCATGCACGCGCAGGAGGTGCTGGCGGCCTGCCTTGCGGCCGGCAACCACCCGGGCCGGACCCTCGCCGACATGCTGGGCGAGGAACGCGATGCGTTCGGGCGGGCCGACAGCCTCAGCGCAACGCAGGAATTGGGTGATGGACGCGTCATCGCCATCGAGCGGCGCGCCACGGCCGACGGCGGGTTCGTCGCGACCTACGAGGACGTCACGGAGCGCCGTAACGCGGAGGCCCGCCTCGCCTTCATGGCCGGTCACGACGCGCTCACCGAACTCCCGAACCGCGTGCTCCTCACCGAGCAGATCGAGGCCGCCCTCGCCCAGCCCGGCCACGCGGGCTTCGCGGTGTTCAGCCTCGACCTCGACGACTTCAAGACCGTGAACGACACCCTCGGGCACGTCGTCGGCGACGCGCTGATCCAGGCCGCGGCGAGCCGCGCGCAGGCCTGCCTGCGCGACACCGATATGGTCGCTCGGCTCGGAGCGGACGAGTTCGCGATCCTCCAGCGCGGCGTCGAGCGGGCCGAGGACGCGGCCGTGCTCGCCAAGCGCCTCGTGGACGTGCTCAGCGCGTCCTACGTCCTGTCGGGCCACCGCGTGGATGTCGGCGTGAGCATCGGCGTGTCGCTGGCACCCCTCGACGGCACAAGCGCCGACCGCCTGTTGCAGAACGCGGACGTCGCCCTCGACCGGGCCAAGGCCGAGGCGCGCGGCACCTTCCGGTTCTTCGAGCCGGACATGGATGCCCGCCTGCGCGCGCGGCGGGAGCTGGAGCGCGACCTGCGCGAGGCCGTCGCCGATCAGGCCTTCGAGGTCTACTACCAGCCCATCTACGACCTGCGGGCGGAGCGGATCTGCGGCTTCGAGGCGCTGCTGCGCTGGAAGCACCCGGTGCGCGGCTTCGTCTCGCCCGGCGAGTTCATCCCGCTCGCGGAGGAGCTCGGCCTGATCGTGCCGCTCGGCGAGTGGGTGCTGCGCCAGGCCTGCCACGAGGCGGTGCGCTGGCCCGGCGACATCAAGGTCGCCGTCAACGTCTCGGCGGTGCAGTTCACCTCGGCGAGCCTCATCACGGCCACCCGCGAGGCCCTCCGGACGAGCGGGCTGCCGGGCCGGCGCCTGGAGCTGGAGATCACCGAATCCGTGCTCGTCGGGCAGCCCGGCACCGCCACGACCATGCTGCACAGCCTGAAGAGCCTCGGCGTGCGGGTTTCGATGGATGATTTCGGGACCGGCTACTCGTCGCTCAGCTACCTGCGAAGCTTCCCGTTCGACAAGATCAAGATCGACCAGTCCTTCGTGCGCGATCTCTGCGCCCAGGACGGCACCGGCTTCATCGTCCGCGCGGTGATCAGCATGGGATCGAGCCTGCGCATGACGACCACCGCCGAGGGGGTCGAGACCGAGGAGCAGCTCGCCCTGCTGCGGGCGGAGGGCTGCGACGAGGTGCAGGGCTACCTGTTCAGCCGGCCCGTGCCGGCCGTCGAGCTGCCCCCGCTGATCAGGCGCTGGAACGGCGAGATCCGCGCCATCGCCTGAGGCCGTTCGATCACGGCGACGTCATCATTCGAGGAACCCGCCGAAGCTCTGCACCGTTGGCTTGTGCTTGATGCTAACGGAGAGAAGCGATGCTGAAAGGCGGCTTGCTGTGGTTGATCGGCATTCCCTTGCCGATCATCCTGCTGATCTACTTTTTCACCAACTGGCTACACTGAGAGAATTCAGCGCGGCGGCACGAATGACATCGTGCCGCCGCGCGAACGCTCACGCTATTCTGCCGCGTCGAGGCGCGGCCGCTCGATTTCGGCCCGCTCGCGCTTGACGAGCTCGGCCGTGCGGAACGCCACCTCTAGCGCCTGCTCGGCATTCAGGCGGGGGTCGCAGTAGGTGTGGTAGCGGTCCTGCAGGTCGTCGGCCGTGAGCGCGCGGGCGCCGCCGGTGCACTCGGTCACGTCCTTGCCGGTCATTTCGAGGTGGATGCCGCCAGCGTAGGTCCCCTCCCCGCGGTGCACGGCGAAGAACCCCTCGATCTCCTGCATCACCCGCTCGAAGGGCCGCGTCTTGTAGCGGCCGGCCGCGATGGTGTTGCCGTGCATCGGATCGCAGGCCCAGACCACCTGGCGCCCCTCGCGCTCCACCGCCCGGATCAGGCCGGGCAGGTGCTCACCGACCTTGTCGGCCCCGAACCGGCAGATGAGCGTGAGGCGCCCGGCCTCGTTCTCCGGGTTGAGCAGGTCGGCGAGCCGGATCAGACCCTCGGCCGTCATGGACGGGCCGCACTTCAGGCCGATCGGGTTGCGGATGCCACGGGCGTACTCGACGTGCGCGTGGTCCGGCTGGCGAGTGCGGTCCCCGATCCAGAGCATGTGGCCGGAGGTGGCGTACCAGTCCCCGCTCGTCGAATCGACGCGGGTCAGCGCCTGCTCGTAGCCGAGCAGCAGCGCCTCGTGGCTGGTGTAGAAGTCCGTGGTGCGGACCTCCTGGTGCGTCTCCGGGTTGATGCCGATGGCGCGCATGAAGTCGAGCGCGTCGCTCATGCGCTCCGCGACGTCCTGGTAGCGCGAGGATTGCGGGGAATCCTTCACGAAGCCCAGCATCCAGCGATGCGCGTTCTCGAGGTTCGCGTAGCCGCCGGTCGCGAAGGCGCGCAGCAGGTTGAGCGTCGCGGCCGATTGCCGGTACGCCTCGAGCTGGCGGCGCGGGTCGGGCACCCGCGCTTCGTCCGTGAAGGTCAGCCCGTTGACGATGTCGCCGCGGTAGCTCGGCAGCGCGACGCCGTCGAGCGTCTCGGTCGGAGAGGAGCGGGGCTTGGCGAACTGCCCCGCGATGCGGCCGACCTTCACCACGGGCGAGCCGCCCGCGAAGGTGAGCACCATCGCCATCTGCAGGAAAACGCGGAAGAAGTCGCGGATGTTGTCCGCCGAGTGCTCGTCGAAGCTCTCGGCGCAGTCGCCGCCCTGGAGGAGGAAAGCCTGGCCGGCAGCGACGCGGGCGAGCGACGCCTTCAGCTTCCTGGCCTCGCCTGCAAACACGAGGGGCGGAAAGCTCGCGAGTTGCGTCTCCACCGCCTCGAGCGCGGCGCTGTCCGGATACTGGGGCACCTGCTGGATCGGCAGGTTGCGCCAGGTCCTCGGCGACCAGCTCTTCGGTGTCCCACGCTCGCCCATGTTCGTCTCCCGTGCGCCCCTCGCGTCACTGCGCGGGCCGAGGCGGCCCGCGGAGAGCGCGGCTTATACGGTCGATTCGTTGGAGAAGCGAGGACTTATCCTGCAGGTGCGGACTGCGCGGCGCGCCGATGCCGGGGCCTCCACGACGAGGCCGACGAGCTGGTCCGGCGGGCGCTCAGTGGGCGCCGCCGTCCTCCACCTCGATGCCGTGCTCGGCCAGGATCCAGAAGATCGCTTCGAGATCCTCCGCCGAGACGTCACGGGGAGGCAGCGCCTCCTCGAGGTCCTCGTAGGTGAGGCAGCGGCTCCGCCGGGCGTCCGCCCGGGCGATCAGGCTGTCGATGGCGCTGCGGATGTCGGGGGCGAGCGCCTCCTGCGTGGGAAGGCGATAGCTGTAGGCCGGGCGCAGGGCGTCCGCCAGCAGTCCGTCGATGACGGCCTGCCGGCGCGCATGCGCGTCGTCCCGCCTCGAACCGTCCCGCCTGCCCGTTCCGCGCTTGCCCATCTCACGCTCGCTCATGAGGCTGATATGGACAGGCAGGCGGCGGCGTCGAGTCTTGCGGTGCCTAGCCGACGCCGACGGGCCGCTTCGTCACCTCCGGCACGCGCATGGTGACGAGCTCCTCCGAGGTGGTGGGATGGACCGCGATGGTGCGGTCGAAATCGGCCTTGGTAGCGCCCATCGTCACGGCGATGCCCACCGCCTGGATGATCTCGCCGGCGTCGTGCCCGAAGACGTGGACGCCGACCACCTTGTCGCTGGCGCAGTCGACGATGATCTTCATCAGCGTGCGTTCGTCGCGGCCCGACAGGGTCGCCTTCATGGGCCGGAAGCGCGCCCGGTAGACGTCGACCTCGCCGTAGATTTCGCGCGCCACGTCCTCGTTGTGCCCGACCACGCCGATCTCGGGCGTCGAGAACACGGCGGTCGGGATGAGGCGGTGATCGACGCAGGACGGCTTGTTGCCGAACACCGTGTCGGCGAAGGCGTGCCCCTCGCGGATGGCGATCGGGGTCAGGTTCGCCCGGTTGGTCACGTCGCCGACCGCGTAGATCGAGGGCACGCAGGTCCGGGAGGTCGCATCGACCGGCACCGCCCCGGCTTCGTCGAGGGCGATCCCGACCCGATCGAGGCCGAGCCCTTCGACGTTGGGGCGCCGTCCCGTGGCCACGAGGACCTGATCGACCAGGATCTCGCTGCCGTCGTCGAGGCCGGCAGCGACCCCGTCCGGGCGTCGCTCCAGGCGCTGCACCGTGCGGTTCAGGCGCAGGTCCATGCGCCGGGCATAGGCCTCGCCGAGGGCGTCGCGCACCTCGTCGTCGAAGCCGCGCAGCAGGCGGTCGCCCCGGTGAAGCAGGGTGGTGCGGGTGCCGAGCGCCGCGAAGACTCCCGCGAACTCCACGGCGATGTAGCCGCCGCCCACCACGAGGATGCGCCCGGGCTGGGTCTCCAGCTCGAACACCTCGTTCGAGGTGATGGCGTGCTCGGCGCCCGGGATCAGCGGCTCCTTCACGGGCGCGGCACCCACCGCCACGAGGATCACCCGCGCGCGCACCCGCTCGCCGCTGCCGACGAGGCGCACCGTGTGCGGATCCTCGATCACCGCCCGCTGCGGCACGATCTCGACGCCCGCGCGCATCAGGTTGGTGTCGTAGATGCCTTCGAGCCGGGTCACCTCCGCGTCGCGGCGGCGCTTCAGCACGCTCCAGTCGAAGCGCGGGCTCTCCACCGTCCAGCCGAAGCCCGCCGCGTCCTCGAACTCGTCCGCGAAACGTCCGGCATAGACCATCAGCTTCTTGGGCACGCAGCCGCGGATCACGCAGGTGCCCCCGACCCGATACTCCTCGGCGAGCTTCACGCGGGCGCCGTAGCCGGCCGCGATGCGCGCGGCCCGGACGCCGCCGGACCCGCCCCCGATGACGAAGAGATCGACGTCGAAAGTCTCGCTCATGCGCTGTCCGTCTGCACCGCCGGCCGGGTGCCGGCCTCTCGGAGCCACGTGATGGCAGCGCCGAGCCCGGCCGTCCACCATGCCTGCCAGGCACCGTGCTCGACGAAGGCCACGGCCGCCGCCGCGGCCACGAGCCCGAGGGCGACCGCCCGCGTTCCATCCGGCAGGGACGACACGGCGCGCAGGCTCAGGAACAGGACGGCCGCCGCCAGGACTGCACCGACGAGGCCGAGCTCGACCCAGGCCTGGAGGAAGCTGTTATGCGGGTGGCCGACCGCCGCGAGCACCCGCATCTCCGCCGGCAGCACCGCCGCCACCGGCGTCTCGGCGAAGCGCGCCGCGGTGGCGTAGCCCGCCCCGTGCCAGGGCTCGGCCGCGACGGCGGCGCCGAAGCTGCGGGCGATGGCGACGCGGGCGCGGGAGGAGGACTGCACCAGGCGCGCGTGGGCGGCTTCCGGCATCACCCGCTCCAGAAGGTCGCCCTCGATCGGCGCCAGCGCCACCGCGAGCCCAAGGCCGAGCCCGGCGAGGCCGATCGCGATCCGGCCCGGCAGGACGCGGGCGAGGAGCCACATGGCCCCGCCGGCGACGAGGCCGAGGGCGGCCGCGCCGCTCACCGAGTGCAGGATCGCGGCGGCCGCGAAGACGAGCATCGCGATGGCGCTAACCCACTGCCAGCGTGCCCCGCCCCGCGAGCGCCGGCCGAGCACGAGCGCCAGGGGCCCGGCGACAAGGAGGAGCGTGAGGACCGGCCGGTTGAACACGAAATCGGCGACCCGCATCCCGAGGGCACGCTGCACCGGCAGCCCGGCGGCGAGCCCGAGCACCACGTAGAGGCTCGCGAGGACGAGCGCCGCGCCCGCGAGCGGCGCCGCGAAACCCGGCATGCGGCCGGGAGCGAGCCGCGCCAGGATGTAGGCCGCCGCGAGGGTCGGCAGGAACTCGCCGGCGGTCCGGAGCGACAGCGCCGGGAACGGGCTCCAGGCGATGGACAGCGCGCACCATCCGAGGAAGGCGAGCGCCGCGAGGCCTAGGGGGCTCGCGAGCGGCCGCGTCAGCGCCGCGCGCGCCGCGGCCGCATCCTCGATCAGCGCGGCCGCGAGGACCAGCAGGGCCGCGATACCGACGAGGAGCGGGCTCGATCGGTTGGCCAGCGCCATGGCGAGCGGCATCAGGGCCAGCGTCGCGGCGGAGGCCGCGCGGAGCCGCGGAGCGGGGCTCATCGCGAGGGGCTGGAGCGGGACCGCCCTACTGCATCTGGTGGCCGCGCTTGCCCATCTCGGCGCGCACGCGGACCATGACGTACTCGGACACGTCCTGCGTCCAGGTCTGCATGGCCTGGACCATCTCGTCGAGCACCTGCGGCTGCGTCTCCACGTAGCGCTTGCCGGCGGGCGAGCGGAAGAACACCGCGATCTCCTGCAGCTCCGCCTCGCTGAGCTTGTTGGCGTAGATGCGGGCCGCGGTGTCGAGCATCCGCTGTTTCTGCAGCTCCATCTCGGGTTGAAGCGTCTTCAGCACTTCGTCGAGGTCCTTGGCGAGCTCCGGGCGGGTCACGGCCTGCTGCCGGATCTGCTCGCCGAAGGCCGGCAGGATCGAATCGAACGAGCGGGCGATGCCCGAATTCAGCATCACCTCGCGGGCGAGCGACAGGTGGTTCGGCGTCAGCGCGGGCGCGGCCGGGGTGGCGGGGGCGGCGGGCTTGGCCGGCGCGCCCTTGGCCGGGGGCTTGGCGGGCTGCTGCGCCTGCGCGCTGCTCGCGGCGAGGAGGACGGCCGCGAGAACGACGGCAGGAAGGCGAGGCATGGCGGAAGATCCGAGGAGGAAGGGAAGGGCTGGGGTTGATCGGGAGGGCCGTGGCCGCGGGCGGGCTGATCGGTCAGAGGGTGCCGAGGACGCTCACCTCGGCGCGCCCGTCGCGGGCCTGCGCGAGGATCGCGGCATCGGCGATGCCGAGGAACAGGCCGTGCTCGACGACCCCCGGGACCGCCCAGAGGGCCGCCGAGAGGGCCTCGGGATCGGGGATGCGGCCGAGGCGCGCGTCGAGGATGTGGTGGCCGCCGTCCGTGACGAGGGGCGCGTCGCCGGCCATGCGGAGGTCGACCGGGCCGGTGCAGCCGGCGCGCGCCAGGGCGGCGGCGACGGCGCGCCGCGTCGCCGCGAGGCCGAAAGCGTTCACCTCGATCGGCAGCGGGAAGGCGCCGAGCGTCTCGACGTGCTTGGCGGCGTCCGCGATCACCACCATCCGGCGGCTCGCGCAGGCGACGATCTTTTCGCGAAGGAGCGCGGCGCCACCGCCCTTGATGAGCCGGAGGCGGTCGTCCACCTCGTCGGCGCCATCGATGGTCAGGTCGAGCTCCGGAACCTCGTCGAGGGTCGCGAGGCGGATGCCCGCGCGCGCGGCGGCCACGTGGGTGGCCTCGGAGGTCGGCACGCCGACGATGTCGAGCCCCGCCCGCACCCGAGCGCCCAGCAGCTCCACGAAGGCATTGGCGGTGCTGCCCGTGCCGATTCCGAGGCGCATGCCCGGCTCGACGAGTTCGAGGGCGCGCGCCGCGGCGGCACTGCGGAGATCGGGACCGCTCGCTTCGGGACCGCTCACTTGCAAGCTCCGATGGGTAACACGACGGCTCGGGAGGATGGGCTGCGGGCCGCCTTCCGGAACCGCGGCTGCCCTAGCACGCCACCCGGTTTGGCGGGAAGGGCGATGCCCCCGGGATGAATGTCGCCGCAAAGGAGGCGTCAGGGGCGCGTGCCCTGGGGCGGGGTCGCGCTCGCGCCCGCTCGGCCCGGCACCGGCCCGGAGACGGGCGCGTCCGCGGCGGCCCCGGCCTTGGCGGTTGCGGGCGCGGTGCAGACCACCACCTCGTCCTTGGTCAGGACGTAGCAGCTGCTCATCTCCCCCGTGCGGTGGTTGACCCGGTAGACGCCGGCCTCGCGGGTGTGGTGCGAGGCGAGCAGGCCGTACTCGCCCGCCGCCTGCGCCTCCGCGCCGTCGCCGGCTCCGAAGCAGATCGTCTGCCCGATGCCGCCGCCCTCGCGCAGGCCGTACTGGCAGGCGGTCACCTCCCCGGTCAGGGTCTCGACGCGGTAGATCCGGTTGAGGTCGATCGCGGGCGCCGCGACGAACGCGTAGGAGCCGGCGCCGGCCGGCCCGGCCGCGAGGATGCCGAGGACGAGGGAGGCCAGGAGGGGGATCTCGGGGCGCGATGGCATGGGGACTCTCGGGGCGCGGGCTCGGAATGGGTCTCGCGACCTGCCATCGGCGAGATTTCGGGCAAGTCTTGGGCGCCGTCGACGGTCTCCGAGAGCATCCGGTCGCGGCCGGGCAGCCCGGCGGTTGCCGAGGGGGCCCGCGAGCGCGTAGCAGGGCGCCGACACCAATTCCGACCGGCCCCCCGAGGACCCCGCATGACCAGCCTGCCCCCGATCGCCGTCTTCGACCTCGACGGCACCCTCGCGGAGACCGCGGGCGACCTGCTCCAGACCCTGAACGTGCTGCTCGGCCGGGAGGGCCTGCCGCCCGTGCCCCTCGATGAGGCTCGGGAGATGATCGGCGCGGGCGCGCGGGCGCTGATCCAGCGCGGCTTCACGGCGGCCGGGGAGCCGCTGTCCCCCGAGAAGCTCGAGGAGCTGTTCGGTGCGTTCCTGGACTATTACGGCGCGCACCTGTGCGACCACTCGCATCTGTTCCCCGGCGTCGCCGCGGCCCTGGACCGGCTGGAGGCGGCGGGCTTCCGCCTCGCCGTGTGCACCAACAAGGTCGAAGGCCATTCGGTCGAGCTGCTCGACAAGCTCGGCCTCTCGGGCCGCTTCGCGGCCATCTGCGGCCGCGAGACCTTCCCCTACTTCAAGCCGGACCCGCGCCACATCACGTCGACGATCGCCCGCGCGGGCGGCGATCCGGCCCGCGCCGTGATGGTGGGCGACAGCCGCGCCGACATCGACGCGGCGAAAGCGGCCGGCATCCCGGTGATCGGCGTCACCTTCGGCTACACGGACACCCCGGTGGGCGATCTCGGGGCGGACCGGGTGGTCACGCACTACGACGACCTCCCGGCCGCCGTGCTCGACCTCGTACCCGTGGGCGCCGTGTCTCAGGACGCCTGACGCCGCCTCTGCGCGATCGGATCACCCATGCGGTGCACTCATCGCGAGCCGGCGTGGGCCGTCTCCCCCGGGGCCGAGCCGTCGAGGTAATTCTGCGGCGGAGCCACCGGGCCGCGGCGCAGCAGCGTGTAGAGGAACGGCACGAACAGCAGCGTCGAGGGCGTGCCGAGGGCGATACCGCCCATCACCGCGCGGGCGAGCGCCGCGTTCTGCTCGCCGCCCTCCCCCGTGCCGAGCGCCATCGGGATCAGGCCGAGGAACATCGCGCCGGCGGTCATCAGGACAGGCCGCAGGCGCGTCTCGCCGGCGAGCAGGGCCGCCTCGACGGCGCTGCAGCCGGTCTTCTCGCGATGCTCCCGCGCGAAGGTGACGAGGAGGATCGAGTTGGCCGAGGCGATGCCGACCGACATGATCGCCCCGAACAGGGAGGGGATCGAGAACGTCGTGCCGGTGATGAACAGGCTCGCCACGATGCCGCAGAAGGCGAGCGGCAGGGCGGCCAGCACCACGAACGGGTCGCCCCAGCTCTGATAGTTCACGGCCATCAGGAGGTAGACGGCGACGAGGGCGATGGCGAGGCCGATGCCGAGGCGGAAGAACGCGCTCTCCATGTTCTCGATCTGACCGCGCACGATGATCTTGTCGGCGGCGGGCAGCGTCTTCTGCTCCTCGTCGACGATCGTCCGGATTGCGCGCGCGACCGAGCCGAGATCCGAGTCCTGCACGGCCGCGTAGATGTTGAAGGTCGGCGCCGTGTTGACGTGGTTGATCACCGTCTGCGTGCCCTCGCGCCGCAGGTTCGCGACGCTGGAGAGCAGCGTCAGCACCCCGGGCCCGTCGCTGCCGCCGCCCTGCACGAGGAGCGGAGTGTTCTGGAGCGCGGTGAGCGAATCGTTGCGATACTCCGGCGTCTGCACCCAGAGCTGGTAGGGGACGCCGGTCTTCGGGTCGGTCCAGAAGTTCGGCGTGACCTGGAAGGAGCCGGACAGGGAGACGTTGATCCCCTGCGCGACCTGCTGCTGGGTCAGGCCGAGCTCCGAGGCGAGGCGCCGGTCGACGTCGACGAAGAACTGCGGCGTGTTGATGATCTGGTGCAGATGGACGTCCACGGCACCCCGGGTCTCGCGCAGGCGGCGCACGATGGCCTGGGCGGCCGCGAGGTCCTTCTCGGGGTTGCGGCCCGAGACCTGGATGTCGATCTGCGCGAGCGTGCCGAAATTCAGGATCTGAGTGATGATGTCGGAGGGCTGGAAGTAGACCGTCAGGTCGGGGAAGCGCTCGCGCAGCACTTCGCGGAGGCGCTTCGTGTAGGCCGCCACCGAGCCGTGGCCCTCCTTGAGGCTCACCAGCATCTGGCCGTCGTTGTAGGCCACGAACGAGCCGTCCGAGAAGGCGAAGTTGTAGTTGTTCGAGGGCAGGCCGATGTTGTCGAGGATCTGGTCGATCTCGCCCTCCGGCACCACCTCGCGCACGGTCTTCTCGACGGCGGCGAAGACCTGCTCGGCGGTCTCGATGCGCATGCCGGGCCGGGTGCGCAGGTGCAGCGTCATCTGGCTCGAGGCCACCTGCGGGAAGTAGTCCCGGCCGACGAAGCCGAACAGCCCGGCGGTGCCGGTGAGCACCAGCCCGACGACCGCGAGCGTCACCGCCCGCCGGCGGATCACCGCGTGGAGGAGCCCGAGGTAGGAGCAGTGGAACCGCGCGAACCCCGCCTCGAAGCGGTGGCGCAGGCCGCCCGCCACGGCGACGACGGGACGGCCGAGGAGCGCGAGGGCGCTCCCGACGCGGCTGCGCCGGGCCGGCTCGGGCCTGCCGCCCCCGTGCCGATCCGCGTACTCGCGGGCGACCAGGACATCGATCAGCACCGGCACGAGCGTGCGCGACAGGACGTAGGAGGTCAGCATCGCGAAGACGACCGCGAGCGCCTGCGGGGTGAACAGGTACTTGGGCGTGTCGGTCAGCGCGAAGACGGAGGTGAAGGCGGCGCAGATCGAGAGGGTCGAGATCAGCGTCGGCTTGGCGATGCTGGCTGCACCCTCGACCACGGAGCGGCGGAAGGGCTCCCCCTCCTCGAACAGCCGGTAGGTGTTCTCGATCGCCACCGTCGCGTCGTCCACCAGGATGCCGACCGCGAGCGCGAGGCCGCCGAGCGTCATCACGTTGATGGTCTCGCCGAGCGCCGCGAGGATGCTGAGCGAGGTGAGGATCGAGAGCGGGATCGAGATCAGCACAACGATGGTCGAGCGCCAGGAGCCCAGGAAGAGCAGGATCGTCAGGCCCGTGAGGCAGGCCGCGATCACCGCCTCGTGGAGCACGCCCTCGATGGCGGCCGAGACGAAGACCGACTGGTCGAAGAGCGGCTTGAGGGTCATGCCCTCGGGCGCGGCGGCCCGGATGTCCGGCAGCGCCTTCTTGACGTTGCTGACCACGTCGAGCGTCGATGCAGTGCCGTTCTTGAAGACCCGCATCAGCACCGAGTGCAGCCCGTCCGTGCGCACGATGTTCACCTGCGGCGGACCGCCGTCGCGCACGTTGGCGACGTCCCGCACTAGGACGGGCTGACCGGCGACCACGCGGATCGGGATCTGGTTGAGGGCGTCGATCGCCTCCGGCGTCGCGTTCAGGCGGATCGGGTATTGCTGCTCGCCGATCTTGGCGAGACCGGAGGGCACCGTCAGGTTCTGCGCCGACATCGCGTTGGTGACGTCGAGGGGCGTGAGGCCGAGGGCCTGGAGCGCGCTCAGGTCGAGATCGACCATGATCTGGCGGGGCGCGCCACCGAACGGCGAGGGCAGCGTCGAGCCCGGCACCTGGGTGAGGCGCTGGCGGATGCGGTACTGCGCGTAATCGTAGACGGAGGTGAGGCTGTCCTTGGCCGAGGCCAGCGAGAGCTGGATCACCGGCACCGAGGAGGCCGAGAAGCGAAGGACGATCGGCGGCTGGATGCCCGGCGGCATGGCGGCGCGAATCGAGTTCATCGCCGACACGGTCTGGGAGATCGCCAGATCGACGCTGACGGTCTCGTCGAAGTAGATCTTCTGGATCGCGGTGCCCTGGAGTGTCGTCGACTCCATCCGCTTGATGCTGTTGACGTTGTTCGAGAGCGAGAACTCCGCGTAGGTGGTGACGCGCCGCTCCATCTCCGGCGTGGACAGGCCCGTGTAGGTCCAGACCACCACGACGACCGGGATGTCGACGACGGGCAGCACGTCCTTGGGCATGGTCACGACGGCAGCGCCCCCGCCGAGCGTCATCAGCACGGCGAGCACGTAGATCGTGATGCGGAACTTCAGCGCGTACTGAACGAGGCCCATGCGGTCTCCACGACCCCGGCCGAGGCCGGGCTTCGCGCATTTGCAGACAACCGGTTCACCCGGCCTGCAAATTGTTTCTCGCGCATGTCAGAGGGGCCGAACCCCCTCCGCCGCGATGCCGCAGGGCCTCAGCGCAGCAGGGCCGGCTTGTCGACGCCGAGCGATCCGGCGATCTCGTCGAGCGCCTGGTGCTCCACGGCGCTGATGCCGCCGAAATCCGCGACGTCCGCGGCGATCAGGAAGACGTCCTGGCGCTGGTCGAGGGGCCGGTCGGCGATGGCATGGCAGTGGCGCAGGTTGTCCGCGCGGCCGGCCCGGGTCTTCGCCCGCGCGATCGCCTCGTAGAGCTCCTGCTCGACCCGCAGGGTGTCGTAGGACTTCTCGAGGATCGGGTTCGCGCGGATCCCGGAGATCGCGGCATCGACCTCGTGCTCGTCGATG
This sequence comes from Methylobacterium sp. A54F, assembly GCF_053346035.1. Taxonomy (NCBI): domain Bacteria; kingdom Pseudomonadati; phylum Pseudomonadota; class Alphaproteobacteria; order Hyphomicrobiales; family Methylobacteriaceae; genus Methylobacterium; species Methylobacterium sp. A54F. Next base: position 282,127 of record NZ_JBKFBF010000002.1, read on the forward strand.
TCCCCGTCGGCCAGGATCACGTTCGCGGCCGCCGAGACGGCGGCGTTCAGGAACACCGCATCCCCCGCATAGGACATGATCGTGCGGCCGAACCGAAGGATGGCGTCCTGAAAGATACTCATGCCGATCTCCCGCTGAGCGGAGTCGCGGGAATTTCAACGGTCAAGTCAAGGGGGCGACCGGCGCCGTCCCGGGGCACGAGCACCGAGGGGCCTCAGACGATCGCCTCGTGACCCGGCCAGTCCCGGCCGAGGTGGGCGGCGACTGCAGCCGGCTCGGCCCCCACGGCCTCGACGGCCGCCTGGACCTGCTCCACCGGCACCATGAAGCGGCGCGCCCAGTAGGCCCGCTCCCACGGCTCCGCGACGTTGACGACCTTGGGCTCGACGCTCCCGGTCCGCTCGTCGGTCATGCTCGCTCCTCGACGCTGCACCTTCGCGCCGCGCGCGCGGCTGCAGGCAGGCAACGCCGCAGGGCGCGGATCGTGCCGCGCCCCCTCAGCAGCAGCGGAAGCCGTTGCGGTTGCCGACGCCGAAGCGGGCGTTCTCCCGGTTGCGGAAGAAATCGCGCTCGCTCATCGGCTCCTGGCCCGGGTGGGTCCGGCGGATGTGGGCCGCGTAGGCCTCGTAATCCCCCTGGCCCACCATGAGGCGCGCGCCGTCGCAGACGCACTTGGAGAACGACTTCCAGCGCTCCCGCAGGGCCTCGGACGACGCGCTCACCGGGCTACTCCGCCGGCACCGCGCGGGCGTCGCTCTCCAGCGCCGTCCAGCGGTCGGCCCGGAAGGCGCGCACGCAGGCCGCGATGCCGAAGCCGGCGATCGCCACCACGAGCCCGATGAACAGCGCCGCCAGCACCGCGTCGATGCGGTCGTTGAAGACGATCTGGCTCATCTGGTCGAGATTCTTCGCCGGGGCCAGCACCTTGCCCTCGGCCAGCGCCGAGCCGTAGCGGTCGGCGTGGCTGAGGAAGCCGATGCGGGGATCGGGCGAGAAGATCTTCTGCCAGCCGGCCGTCAGGGTGCAGATGCAGAGCCAGACGGTCGGGATGATCGTGACGAAGGCGTAGCGCTCGCGCTTCATCTTGAAGATCACCACCGTGCACAGCGTCAGCGCCACCGCGGCCAGCATCTGGTTCGAGATGCCGAAGAGCGGCCACAGGGTGTTGATGCCGCCGAGCGGGTCGGTGACGCCCTGGTAGAGGAAGTAGCCCCAGGCCCCCACCGCAACCGCCGTCGCGAGGATGCTCGGCACCCAGGCCGTGGTTTCCTTGAAGGCCGGCACCGCGAGGCCGACGAGGTCCTGCACCATGAACCGGCAGGCCCGCGTGCCGGCATCGACCGCTGTCAGGATGAACAACGCCTCGAACAGGATCGCGAAGTGGTACCAGAACGCCATCATGCCCTTGCCGCCGATGGCCGAGGAGATGATGTGCGCCATGCCCACCGCCAGCGTCGGGGCGCCGCCCGCGCGGGAGATGATCGTGGTCTCGCCGACGTCCTTCGAGGTCTGGACGATGGTCTCGGGGGTGATCGTGAACTTCGGGTCGAGCTTCGTCACGGCGGCGGCCGCGCTCTCGGGCGTCGTCCCGACGAGGGCTGCCGGCGAGTTCATGGTGAAGTAGACGCCGGGATCGATCACGCAGGCGGAGACCAGCGCCATCACGGCGACGAAGCTCTCCATCAGCATGCCGCCGTAGCCGACGAAGCGGGCGTCGGCCTCGCTGGCGATGAGCTTCGGCGTGGTGCCCGACGAGATCAGCGAGTGGAAGCCCGAGACCGCGCCGCAGGCGATGGTGATGAACAGGAACGGGAAGAGCTGGCCCGCCCAGACCGGGCCGGTGCCGTCGACGAACTTCGTCACCGCCGGCATTTGCATGTGCGGAGCGACGATGGCGATGCCGATGGCGAGGCCGACGATGGTGCCGATCTTGAGGAAGGTCGAGAGATAGTCGCGCGGGGCGAGGAGCAGCCAGACCGGGAGGATCGAGGCCACGAAGCCGTAGCCGATCAGCAGCCAGCAGAGCTGCGTGCCCGTGAAGGTGAAGGCCGGGCCCCAGACCGGGTGCGCCGCGACGCTGCCGCCGTAGACGATCGCCGCCATCAGGAGGACGAAACCGATGACGGAGACCTCGCCGATCTTCCCCGGGCGGACGTAGCGCGAGTAGACGCCCATCAGCATGGCGATCGGGATCGTCATCATCACCGTGAAGGTGCCCCACGGGCTGTCGGCGAGCGCCTTGACCACGATGAGGGCCAGCACCGCCAGCAGGATGATCATGATGAGCAGCGTGCCGAACAGGGCGATGATGCCCGGCACGGTGCCGAGCTCGGCGCGGATCAGCTCGCCGAGCGAGCGGCCGTCGCGCCGCATCGAGACGAACAGGACGATGAAGTCCTGCACTGCGCCCGCGAGGACGACGCCGGCGAGGATCCAGAGGAGCCCGGGCAGGTAGCCCATCTGCGCGGCAAGCACCGGGCCGACGAGGGGGCCGGCACCCGCGATAGCCGCGAAGTGGTGGCCGAACAGCACGCTCCTGTTGGTGGGCACGTAGTCGAGCCCGTCGTTGTGGCGCACCGCCGGGGTGGGCCGCGACGGGTCCAGCCGCATCACCTTCTCGGCGATGAACAGCGAGTAGTAGCGATAGGCGATCAGGTAGACGCAGACCGCGGCGACCACGATCCAGAGGGCGTTCACGCTCTCGCCGCGCTCCGTGGCCACGATGGCGAGGGCCGCCGCGCCGAGGGCCCCCACGAGGGCCCAGGGCCCATGCTTCTGTACCGCACCCATCGGCGTCGTACTCCCAGAGACGTGTCGTCGTTGCCGATTCTTCACTGTCGGCGATCCGGGCACTTGTGACTGAGTTTGGCCGGCAAGAAAATATGCAAACGCAGGCCCGGACGGACAGCGACGGCGGTTCTGTCTCAGGTGCCCACCCGCGTTTGACGGCCGCCGCGCGCAAATCTAGACGGCGGGCGGGCATGTCTCACAGCGGAGTTTTGGTGATGGCGAAGGTCGCGTTCCTGGGCCTCGGCGTGATGGGCGGCCCGATGGCGGGTCATCTCGCCGCCAAGGGCCACGAGGTCACGGTCTACAACCGCACAGCCGGGAAGGCCGAGGCCTGGGCGGCCAAGCACGGCGGCCACCACGCCGCGACGCCGGCGGAGGCCGTACGCGACTGCGAGATCGTGTTCGCCTGCGTGGGCAACGACGACGACCTGCGCAGCGTGGTGCTGGGCGAGGCGGGGGCGCTCGCGGGCATGAGCCGAGGCGCCGTCTTCGTCGACCACACCACGGCCTCGGCCGCCGTGGCCCGCGAGCTCGCCGCAGCGGCGGAGGATCGCGGCGTGGGCTTCATCGACGCGCCGGTCTCCGGCGGCCAGGCTGGCGCCGAGAACGGCGTCCTCACCGTGATGTGCGGCGGCGACGCGGCCACCTACGCGAAGGTCGAGGCCGCGATCGGCGCCTACGCCCGCGCCTGCCGGCTGATGGGGCCGGTCGGCTCCGGGCAGCTCACCAAGATGGTCAACCAGATCTGCATCGCCGGGCTCGTGCAGGGCCTGTCGGAGGGCATCCACTTCGCCAAGCGCGCAGGGCTCGACGTCGAGGCGGTGCTCGACGTGATCTCGAAGGGCGCTGCCGGATCCTGGCAGATGGAGAATCGCGGCCGGACCATGGAGGCCGGGAGCTTCGAATTCGGCTTCGCCGTGGACTGGATGCGCAAGGACCTCGACATCCTGCTGAACGAGGCCCGGCGCAACGGCGCCTCGCTGCCGGTCACCGCCCTCGTGGACCAGTTCTACGCCGAGGTGCAGCGCATGGGCGGCAACCGCTGGGATACGTCGAGCCTGATCGCGCGGCTGGAGCGCTGACGCCTCAGGTCAGCTCCGCCATCGCGGTCTCGGGGGCGAGCCAGCGCCAGTCCGGGCCCGCCTGGTGGCGGAACCAGGTGAACTGGCGCTTGGCGTAGCGGCGGGTGTCGCCCTGCCCGCGCTCGATCGCGGCCTCCAGGCCGAGCCGGCCGTCGAGATGCGCGATCAGCCCCGGGACACCGTGGGCGCGCATGATCGGCAGGAGCGGATCGAGGCGACGCTCGCGCAGGGCGGCGACCTCGTCGAGCGCCCCGGCGGCGATCATCTCCCGGAAGCGGGCGTCGATCCGGGCGCGCAGGGCGTCGCGGTCGGGGGACAGGAAGTACCGGTGCAAGCGCCAGCCCGCGAGCGGCCCCGGCACGCGGCTGCCGTGGAACGCCGCAATGGGCCGCCCGGTCGCGGCGTGGACCTCCAGGGCCCGCATCACCCGCGCGCGGTCGCTCGGCCGCAGGGTCGCTGCACCGGCGGGATCGCGCTGGGCGAGTTCGGCGTGGAGCGCCTCCGTCGGGCACCCTTCGGCCTGCGCGCGGATCCGGGTGCGGATCTCGTCCGGCACCGGCGGCAGCTCGGACAAGCCCTCCTCCAGCGCCCGGAAGTACAGGCCGGTGCCGCCGACGAAGACCGGCATCCGTCCGGCGAGCCCCGGCAGAAGCCTCGCGACGTCCCGGGCGAAGTGTCCGGCGGAGTAGTTCACGGCGCCGTCCACGTGCCCGTAGAGCCGGTGCGGCGCCGCGGCCTCCTCCGCGGGCGACGGGCGGGCCGAGAGGCGGCGGAGGTCCGCGTAGACCTGCATCGAATCGGTGTTCACGACGACGCCGCCGTAACGGAGCGCGAGCGCCGTCGCGAGCGCCGACTTGCCCGACGCGGTGGGCCCTGCGATGAGGATCGCGGCCGGCCGTTCCTGCGGCGGCTCCTGGTTCTGCGGCGGACGGCTCAACGGCGATGACCCTGGTCGCGATCCTGATTGCAAACGAGGCCCGGCCCGCCATCACCGACGCGGTGCTGGCCGAGGCGCGGTCCCTGACGCGCACCGAGCATCAGCCGCGCATCCTCCACGGGGAGGTCGCGGCCGAGCTGCTAGTGCCCGCCGCCCCGGCCTCGGCGGACGCCCTCCGCGAGCGGTTGCGCGGGGCGTTCCGCGACGAGCCGATCGACATCGCGGTCCTGCCCGCGGACGCGCACCGGCGCAAGCGCCTGTTCCTCGCGGACATGGATTCCACCATGATCGAGCAGGAGTGCATCGACGAGCTGGCGGACGTGGTAGGCCTCAAGGCTCACGTCGCCGCCATCACCGAGCGCGCCATGCGGGGCGAGATCGCCTTCGAGCCCGCCTTGCGCGAGCGCGTCGGCCTCCTCAAGGACCTGTCCGTCGACGTCGTCGACGAGTTGATCCGGGACCGGCTGACCCTGACGCCCGGTGGACGGACGCTGGTGCGCACCATGGCCGCGCACGGCGCCCGCACCTGCCTCGTCTCGGGCGGGTTCACGCTGTTCACCGGCCCGATCGCGCAGAAGATCGGATTCGACGAGCACCGGGCGAACCGCCTGTCAGTAGCAGGGGGCCAGCTGACCGGCGCGGTCGAGGAGCCGATCGTCGGTAAGGCCGAGAAGCGGGCGGCGCTGATCGAGCTGCGCGACGGCCTCGGGCTCGATCCGGCCGAGACCCTGGCGGTGGGCGACGGCGCCAACGACCTCGACATGCTGGGCGAGGCGGGCCTCGGCGTCGCGTTCCGGGCGAAGCCCGCGGTTGCCGCCGCGGCTGGGGTTCGGATCGACCACGGCGACCTCACGGCGCTGCTGTACCTGCAGGGCTACGCGGCCGCCGAGTTCGTCAACTGATCGTCGCCGCCGGGCCGCCCGCTAGTCGAGCCCGACCGCGACGAAGCGCACGTCGCCGCTCGCGGCCGCCACCAGCAGCAGCACGGACTTGCGGCCGTCCTTCTTGAGGGCGTCGACCCGCTTCGTCACGTCGGCCGGGGTGCTCACCGCCTCCTGGCCGACCTCGACGATGACCTCGCCCGGCTGGATGCGCTTGTCGGCCGCCGTCGAGTTCGGGTCGACGCGGGTGACCACGACGCCCTTGACGGTGTCCTTGATGCTGTAGCGCTTGCGCAGCTCGTCCGTGATGCCGGACAGGTTCAGACCGAGCGCCTGACGGACGGCGTTCTCGGGCTCGGGCTGACGGGCATTGGCGAGCTGCGGCCGCTCGTTGTCCTCCAGGCGTCCGAGGGTGACGGACTTCGTCGACTCCTCGCCCTTGCGCACGACCACCACGTCGACCTTCTGGCCGACCGGGGTCGAGGCCACGATGCGCGGCAGGTCGCTCGAGGCCTTCACGGTGCTGCCGTTGAACTTGGTGATGACGTCACCGACCTCGAGACCGGCGGTCTTGGCCGGGCCCTTCTCGTCGACGCCGGCGACCAGCGCGCCCTTGGCACCGCCCTTCAGGCCGAGGGCCTCGGCGGTGGCGTCGTCCACGTTCTGGATGCGCACGCCGAGCCAGCCGCGGCGCACCTCGCCGTACTCGCGCAGCTGGTCGATCACGGGCTTGGCCGTGCCCGAGGGCACCGCGAAGCCGATGCCGACCGACCCACCCGTCGGCGACAGGATGGCGGTGTTGATGCCGATCACCTCGCCGTCCATGTTGAACAGGGGGCCGCCCGAGTTGCCCTTGTTGATGGCCGCGTCGGTCTGGATGTAGTTGTCGTAGGGACCGGACTCGATGTTGCGGCCCCGCGCCGAGACGATGCCGGCCGAGACCGAACCACCGAGGCCGAACGGGTTGCCGATGGCGATCACCCAGTCGCCCGGGCGCATCTTGTCGGAATCACCGAAGGGCACGGCCCTGAGCGGACGCTCGGCGGTGGGCTTCACGCGCAGCACCGCGAGGTCGATCTTCGAATCCTTGCCGATGATCTCCGCCTTGAGCTTCGTGCCGTCGTGCAGGATCACCTGGATGTCGTTGGCGTCGCCGATGACGTGGTTGTTCGTCACCACGATGCCGGACGCGTCGATGATGAAGCCCGAGCCCAGGGAGTTCGACTTGCGCTGCTGGCGGGGCGACTCGTTCTCGCCCCGCTGCTCGTTGCGCTGCTCGCCGCGGTTGCCGCGCCGGTTGAAGAACTCCTCGAACAGATCCTCGAACGGCGTGCCGGGGGGCAGCTGCGGCATGGCCCGCCCGCCGGGGCGGGACTCGACGGTGGTCGAGGCCGAGATGTTGACGACCGCGTCCGTCACCTTGTCGGCGAGGTCCGCGAGCGACTCGGGACCCTTGGCGTAGGCCGGTATCGGGAGCGCGGCCGTGCCGACCACCGTGGAGCCGACCATGAGGGCGGCGAGGGCGGCGCAGGCATGGCGCCGGAGCGCGGGGAGCCGTCGCGCCGCGTCGGCGCGCCTTGCGGGCTGCATGATCGACCTCTTCAAGACGGCGTTTCCTGTTAATGGGGCCGGTCGGCCCACGGGTCGGCCGACAGGTCGGCTCCTGGGGCGCGAGCGTCGCCCATAGATCGGCCCGGCGTCGCGCCGTTCAAGGGCGACGCCGGCCGGATGGCGGCAGAGCGCGGCATCGCCGCACCCCGCGGGGCGCTCAGCGCGCCGCGCCCGCCGTCGAGCCCGTCGTGGCTCCGGGGTCCGAGGCACCCCGGTTTCCATTGGCGGGCGCGCGGCCGGCCGGATCGTTGAAGTAGCGGAAGAAGTCCGTGTTCGGGCTGATCACCAAGCGGGTGTCGGGTCCCTTCAGGCCGGTCTCGTAGGCCTGCATCGAGCGATAGAAGGCGAAGAAGTCGGGATCGCGCCCGAACGCCTCGGCGAGGATGCGATTGCGCTCGGCATCGCCCTGGCCGCGCAACTCCTCCGACTTCTGGTTGGCTTCCGCGAGGATGACCGTCACGTCGCGGTCGGCCTTCGCCCGGATGGTGGCGGCGATCTGGTCGCCGTTCGCCCGGACGTCGGCCGCCTCGCGCTTGCGCTCGGTCTTCATGCGCTCATAGACGGCCGAGGAGTTCTGCGCCGGCAGGTCGACGCGCGTCATGCGCAGATCGACGATCTCGACGCCGAGGGCCTTGGCCTGCCGGTTCACGTCTTCCTGGATCTCGTTCATCAGCCGCGTGCGGTCTGTTTTGACGATCGCGTCGCGCGTCGAGCGGGCGAGCACGTTGCGGAGCGACGAGTTCGTGAAGCTCGCCAGGCGCTGGTTGGCCAGACCGATGTTGTTCACCGACTGGTAGAAGCGCAGCGGGTCCGTGATGCGATAGCGCGCGAAGGCGTCGACTTCGAGGTTCTGGCGATCGGCGGTGAGCAGGGTCTGCACCGGCAGGTCGAGGTCGAGGACGCGCTTGTCGAAGACGATGACGTTCTCGATGAAGGGCCACTTGAAGTAGAGGCCCGGCCGGTCCTCGCCGGTCTGGTTCAGCACGGCTCGGACGCGTCCGAACTGGAGCACGAGGGCCTGCTGCATCTGACCGACGGTGAACACCGACGCGTAGAACGAGACGGCGATGGCGGCCGCGATGACGACGACCGCGGTGCGGAGAGCCTGAGCGTTCATCGGGCGGCTCCCGTGGTCTGGCCGCCGCGGGCGCCCGGCTCGGTGAGCGGCAGCACGGGCAGCACGCCCGCGGCCGCGCCGCCGGCAACGCCCGAACCGCTCTGGTCGATGATGACCTTGTGCACGGAGCCCAGGACCTTCTCCATCGTCTCGAGGAAGATGCGCTCGCGGCTCACCGCCGGCGCGTTCTTGTAGGATTGGTAGACCTGCTCGAAGCGGGCCGCCTGGCCGGTGGCGTCGGCGGTGGCCTGCGTCTTGTAGGCCTCGGCAGCCTGCACGACCTGGGACGCCTTACCGCGGGCCTGCGGGACCTCGCGGCTCGCGTAGGTCTTCGCCTCGTTCTGGACGCGCTCGGCATCCTGCTGCGCGGCGTTCACGTCGATGAAGGCCGGCCGCACCTCGGGGGGCGGGTTGACGGCGACGAGCTGGACCACCTCGATCCGCACGCCCGCGCCGTACTCGTCGAGCGCCGCCTGGGTGATCTCCTTGACCTCCTGCGCGACGCTCGACTGCTCGTTCGTGAGGATCGCCTGGATGTTGCGCCGGCCCACCACCTCGCGCATCGCGCTCTCGGCGATGGCCTTGATGGTGCCCTCCGGGTTCTGGAGGTTGAAGACGTAGTCGGAGGCCTTCAGCGGGTTGACGCGCCACTGCACCTCGAAGTCGAGGTCGACGATGTTCTCGTCGCCGGTGAGCATCAGGCTCTCCTCGGGCACGTCGCGCAGGCGCGACTGCGTGCCGACGCCGGAGCGGAAGCCGATCTGGATGGAGTTCACCTGGCCGACGTTCGGCTTGACGACGCCGCCGACCGGATAGGGGAAGTTGTAGCGCAGGCCCTCACCTTTGGCGCCGACGTAGCGGCCGAAGATCGTCTCGATGCCGACCTGGTTCGGCGCCACCGTGTAGAAGCCGGTGAGCAGCCAGACGCCGACCGCGAGGGCCGCCACGACGAGGAAGCTCTTGCCGCCCCCGAAGGAGCCGCCCGGGATCACGCCGCGCAGCCGGTCCTGACCGCGCCGGAGCAGATCCTCCAGATCTGGCGGGGTCTTGCCACCGCCGCCGCCTCCACCCCAGGGACCACCCCCATTGCCGCTGCCGCGACCCCAGGGTCCTCCCCCGCCGCCACCGCCGCCGCTCTGATTGCTCCAAGGCATCCTTGAGGTGATCTCCTGCTCGACCGGGCCGCAGCGCCTTGCCTGAAGGCGCCCTGAGCGGTGCCTGCACCTGATTGGCCGCGCCCCGTCCTGTCAAGGCTCGCCCTGAGGGCGCAGGTGGGCACTCCCCCGGCCGATGACAACCGCGACGCGACGCCCCTGGCGCGGGCAGGGATTAAGTCTGCGCAGGGGGTTAACGGATGCGATCGAGGTCGATGAAGGTGAACGCGTGCTCGTCCTGCTCTCCTGCCGGGTGCGGCTCACGGAGCGTCTCGCGGAAGGCGGCGCGCTCGAAGGCGGGAAACAGGGTGTCGCCGGCTGGGTCGTCGGCGACCTCGGTGAGGTGGATGCGGTCGGCGTGCGGCAGCGCCAGGGCGTAGATCTCGGCCCCCCCGACGACCATCAGCTCGGGCGCGTCGGCCGCGGCCACCGCCTCGTCCCAGCCGTGGACGACGCTCGTTCCGGGCGCCGCGAAGCTCGGGTCCCGGGTGAGCACGAGGGTTCGCCGCCCGGGCAGCGGCCGGCCGATCGACGCGAAGGTCTTGCGGCCCATCAGGATCGGCTTGCCCATGGTGAGGGCCTTGAAGCGGCGAAGGTCGCTGCGCAGGTGCCAGGCGAGGCCGTTGTCGCGGCCGATGACGCCGTTGCGGGCCACGGCGACGACGAGGGTGATGAGGGGCATGGCGGCTCGCTGGGGGTGTGAGGCTCAGACCGCCACCGGCGCCCGGATGGCCGGGTGCGGCGCGTAGCCGTCGATGGCGATGTCCGCGAAGCGGAAGTCCTCCAGCCGGCGCACCTCCGGGTTCAGGCGCAGCTGCGGCAGCGGGCGGGGCTCGCGGGTGAGCTGAAGCCGGGCCTGGTCGAGGTGGTTTGCGTAGAGATGCGCGTCGCCGAAGCTGTGGACGAAATCGCCGGGGGCGAGGCCCGTCACCTGCGCGACCATGGCGGTGAGGAGCGCGTAGCTCGCGATGTTGAAGGGCACGCCCAGGAAGGCGTCGGCCGAGCGCTGGTAGAGCTGGCAGGAGAGCCGGCCCTCCGCGACGTAGAACTGGAACAGGCAGTGGCAGGGCGCGAGCGCCATCCGGTCGAGGTCGGCCGGGTTCCAAGCGCTGACGATCAGGCGCCGGGAATCCGGGTTGCGGCGGATCTCGTCCACCACCCAGGCGATCTGGTCGACGGTGCCGCCGTCCGGCTTGGCCCAGGAGCGCCACTGCTTGCCGTAGACCGGCCCGAGGTCGCCCTGCTCGTCGGCCCATTCGTCCCAGATCGTCACCCCCTCGGCCTGGAGGGCGCGCACGTTGGTGTCGCCGGCGAGGAACCACAGCAGCTCGTGGATAATGGAGCGCAGGTGCAGCTGCTTCGTGGTGACGAGGGGGAAGCCCTCGCGCAGGTCGAAGCGCATCTGGTGGCCGAACACCGAGAGCGTGCCGGTGCCGGTCCGGTCCTCCTTGCGCACGCCCTCGTCGAGGATGCGCCGGAGAAGCTGATGGTAGGCGTGCATCGCCCGTGATCCTCTGGCCCAGCTAGTCCGGGGCGGGGGCGGCATTCTCCCCGCATCGGGTTACCAGATTGCCGCGCCGGACCTAAGACCTACGCCGGCTCGGGCCATAGCACATAGGCGATGAGGGCGAGGTTGCTCCAGCCGTGAAGCGCGATGCAGGGCCAGAGGCGGCCGGTGCGCCAGCGGAGCCAGCCGAGCATCAGCGCGAGGGGCAGGAGGGAGACCGGGCGCGCGAGGCCCCAGGCGGAGAGGTGGGCCGCGGCGAACAAGAGCGCGGTCGCGAGGATGGCCCCGGCCGGCGGCAGGAAGCGCGCCGCCTGCGCGTAGGCCTCGCCGCGCATCAGTAGCTCCTCGGCGGCTGGCGCGAGGACCACCGCGTAGGCGAGCCAGGCCGCGACGGCCCAGGCGCTCATGGCGGGCGACAGTCGCACGCCCTGTCCGAAGGTCGCCCCGAAGGCCTCCGCCGTCCCGCTCACCCAGGCGATGTGCAGGATGGGCCAGAGCAGGAGGATCAGGAGGAGGTTGCGCGCCCGCATGCCGTTCGGCCGCTCGCGGTCGAGGGCGAGGCGCCGCCGCCAGGCCCCGCGGTCGCGGATCACCACCGTCGCGAGGACGAGCGCCGCGAGGATCAGCTGCCGTGCGACGTCGACCGCGAGCTCGCGGTGGGCGAGCTTCTTCATCCCGAGGGGCGGCCGCAGGGCCTGCGGGGTCAGCGGGTCGATGCCGTCGAGGAGGTCCGCGCCGACCCGCACGACGAGGATCGCGAGGAGGCTCGCGGCGCCGAGATAGAGGAGCACGGCGACGAGCAGCCCGGCGAGGCGCAGGACCGCGAGACCCGCGGCGCGAAGGCCACCGGCGCGGAAAGCCGCAACATCGGGCGCATCGGCTCCACGATCGGGCTTCAAAACCGGGGCGATCCCCTCTATATTCCCCTTGCCGGTCGCAAGGCCGGCTATGGCGATAAACGTTCTTCGCAATAAACCTATCGGACCCGGGGGCGGTACCCGGCGCCTCCACCCGAGCCCAGGGCCATTGGACGCACGCGCGGCGTTGGGCTTCGGCGGGGGCGAAATAGGATCGACGAGGGCGTAAAGGGTGAGCTTTCGCTCGGCATGGTTCCGCCGTTATCGGGCCTTTGCAATAGTTGCCAACGACAACTTTGCTCCGGTGGCGGTGGCTGCGTAAGCAGTTCCCAAAACCGACCTGAAGTCCTAGCGGGTAGCACCGCATAGGCGGGGTTCGGAGGCACCTGGCAACAGAAGCCTCCACTCATTTTTCCATCCGGTGCGCCCGACCCTCGGCATAGCCGGCCGGCAGCCCGGGTAAAGCGACCGCAGATGGCAGACGATCTGATCCGCTACGATCTCCTGGTGCAGGACGCCCTGCGCGGCGTCGTCCGCAAGGTCCTGACAGACGCGGCCCGGGACGGGCTCTCCGGCGAGCATCACTTCTACGTCTCGTTCCGCACCGAGGCGCCGGGCGTGCGCATGTCGCAGCGCCTTAGGGAGAAGTACCCGCAGGACATGACCATCGTCCTCCAGCACCAGTTCTGGGACCTTGGCGTCAACGAGCACAACTTCGAGGTCGGCCTGTCCTTCTCGGGCGTGCCGGAGCGGCTCTTGGTGCCCTTCGACGCGCTGACGGGCTTCTTCGACCCCTCGGTGCAGTTCGGCCTCAAGTTCGATCTCAGCGATGGGAGCGAGGTGCCGGAACCCGCCGAGCTTCAGGGCGTCCCGCGCAACGGACCCCGCGGCGCGGCCTCGGAGCCGAGCGAGATGAAGCCGGGCAATGTCGGCCTGCCGGCCCTCGGCGGCGGCCCGAAGGTGGTGCCCGCACTTCCGCCGGCCGCCGCGAAGGCGGACGAGGCGAAGCCCGCCCCGAAGAAGGATGCCGAGGCGGCCGAGGGCAGCGCCGAGGTCGTCAGCCTGGACGCCTTCCGCAAGAAGAGCTGAGAGCGGCTCGGCAGCGGTGCGGCTCGCCCTAAGCCCGCCGCGCCAAGCGCATCCGCAACCCGTGCTCAGGCCGCAGCGTGACCCGATGCAGCGGCGTCACCGGCGGGTGCCCGGCCGGCAGGTCGAACCGGACAGCGCGGACGATGTGCGCGAGCAGGATCACCGCCTCCTGCACGGAGAAGCTCTGGCCGATGCACACCCGCGGCCCCGCCCCGAACGGAAGGTAGGCGAAGCGGGGAATCGCCTCGCGCGCGGGTGCGAGGAAGCGCTCCGGCACGAAGGCCGCCGGGTCGTCCCAGAGGGTGCGATGCCGGTGCAGCACCCACGGCGCCACCATCACGAGCGAGCCGCGCGGGATCTTGATGCGGCCGATCCGGTCGTCCGCCAGCGCCTGCCGACTGAGGAACGGCACCGGCGGGAACAGCCGCAGGGTCTCCTCGATCACCGCCTTGGCGAACGGCAGGTCCTCGACCGAGAGGTCGCCGGTGCCGGCGGCGTCGACCTCCCGCTCCAGGCGCGCGCGGGCCTCAGCGTCCTGCGACAGGCAGTAGAGCGCCCAGGTGAGCGCGTTCGCGGTGGTCTCGTGGCCGGCCGCGATGAAGGTGACGATGTTCGCCTTCACCTCCAGCTCGGTCAGCCCCTTCCCGGTCTCGGGATCCTCGGCTGCGAGGAGGAGCGTAAGAAGGTCCTGCGGCGCCTCGCTGGCCCGCATCAGCGCGCGGCGCCGCGCGATCAGTTCGTCCACGACCTCTGCGAAGAAGCGGAGCGCGGGCCGAGCCCGCAGCCGGCCGATGCGCGGCACGAAGGCCGGCACACCGAACACGTCGAGCGGGTCGATCGGCCCCACCGCCTCCAGGAAGCGGGTGATGGCCCGCCCCAGGGCGTCCGGGTCGCTCGGCAGCCCGTGCGTGAAGATCGTCCGTTCCAGCACGTCGAGGGTGACGCGCGTCATCTCCAGGGCGACGTCCACCGACGCGCCGTCCCGCCGGGCGAGGCGGCGACCAAGGCGCGCGCCGGCGGCGTTCATGGGCTCCGTGAAGCTCCGCACCGTGCGGGCCGAGAAGACCGGCGCGAGCGTGCGCCGCTGCAGGCGCCACTCGTCGCCCTCGGCGGTGAGGAGCCCGTTGCCGAGGCCCGGGGCGAGTACGCGGCGCTGCAGGTCGTCCTTGCGGTAGTTGCCCGCATTGTCCACGAGCAGGTGGCGGATCAGCGCCGGGTCGCTCACCACGGTGATGCGCCCCATGGCGCCCTCCCCCGCCACGACCGGCGCGGTGAAGTGGTCCTCCATCCACGTGGTGATGGGGTTGGCGCGGGCGGCCCTCAGGAAGGCGAAGAGCCCCATCGGCTCGCGCCGGGGCGGCGGCACCGCGGGCCGGAAGCGGGCGCGGATCGTGTCGTCGCGGGCGATGTCCATCGGCTCCCATCGGGCGGAACAGGCCGCCGCTTTTGTCAGGACCGCCGAAAAGCGGCATCGCACTTGCGGGTCCCCTGCCGTAAGTAGGGGCCGCCCTGACCCAGACGTAGAGGCCATGATGTCGCCGCACGCCCCCGAGACCGCCACCCGCACGGAATCCGACACCTTCGGCCCGATCGAGGTCCCGGCGCACCGGTACTGGGGCGCGCAGACGCAGCGCTCGATCCAGAACTTCCGGATCGGCACCGAGCACATGCCGGCGCCGCTGGTGCATGCCCTCGGCCTCGTGAAGCAGGCGGCCGCGCTCGTGAACGAGGATCTCGGGGCGCTGGAGCCGCGCCTCGCGCAGGCCATCGCGGATTCGGCCGCCGAGGTGGTGGAGGGGCGCCACGACGGGGAGTTCCCCCTCGTGGTCTGGCAGACCGGCTCGGGCACCCAGTCGAACATGAACGCCAACGAGGTGATCGCGAGCCTCGCCAACGAGCGGCTGGGCGGCCAGCGGGGCGGCAAGAGCCCGGTTCATCCGAACGACCATTGCAACCGCGGCCAGTCCTCGAACGACACCTTCCCGACCGCCATGCACATCGCGGTCGCGCGCGAGATCCAGGGCCGCCTGATGCCGGCCCTGAGCCACCTGCACGGGGCCCTCGACGCCAAGGCTCGGGCCTTCGAGAGCATCGTCAAGATCGGCCGGACACACCTGCAGGACGCGACGCCGGTCACCCTCGGACAGGAATTCTCCGGCTACGCCCAGCAGGTGGCGCTCGGCGGCGCCCGCATCGCCGCGACGCTCCCCGGCGTGCTGGCACTCGCGCAGGGCGGCACGGCGGTCGGCACCGGCCTCAACGCCCACCCGAAGTTCGCCGAGGCCTTCGCGGCCAAGGTCGCCGAGCTGACCGGTCTGCCCTTCACCTCCGCGGAGAACAAGTTCGAGGCGCTCGCGACGCATGACGCCCTCGTGTTCACGCAGGGTGCGCTGACCGCGCTGGCCTCGGGCCTGTTCAAGGTCGCGCAGGACATCCGCTTCCTCGCCTCCGGACCCCGCTCCGGCCTCGGCGAGCTGTCGCTGCCAGAGAACGAGCCCGGCTCGTCGATCATGCCCGGAAAGGTCAACCCGACCCAGTGCGAGGCGCTCACGATGGTCTGCGCGCAGGTGATCGGCAACGGCACCACCGTGTCGTTCGCGGGCAGCCAGGGCAACTTCGAGCTGAACGTGTTCAAGCCCGTCATCGCCAACGCGGTCCTGCAGTCGGTGCGGCTCCTGGCCGACGCCGCCGTGAGCTTCGCGGACAATTGCGTCGTCGGCATCAAGGCCAACGAGGACAAGATCGCCGACCTGATGAGCCGGTCGCTGATGCTGGTGACGGCGCTCGCCCCCACCATCGGCTACGACAAGGCGGCCGAGATCGCCAAGACCGCGCACAAGAACGGCACCACCCTGAAGGAGGAGGCCCTGCGCCTCGGCTACGTGACGGACGCCGAGTTCGACCGGGTGGTCCGCCCCGAGGACATGCTGGCGCCGAGCGCCGACTAAGTTCTACGACCTCGACGGTCCCGACGGAGGACCGGAAACCGCTTCTCCTCGACCGCACGAAGGCCCTAACATCGGGTCGGGCGCCGACGGCGCCCGCTCACCCCGCGCAAGGATCCGGGCCATGGCCGAGATCATCAACCTGCGACAGTTCCGCAAGGCGCGGGAGCGCGCCGAGAAGGAGGCCCGGGCGGGCGAGAACCGGGTGGTGTTCGGGCGCCCGAAGCGCGCGAAGACGCTTGCCGAGACCCGCAAGGCCCTCGAGCGGGATCGACACGAGGGCCACCGCCTGACGCCCGACGCCTCCACCTCGGGCGACGACCGGGAGGCGTGAGCCGGGGCATCGTCAAGCGATCGGTGATGATCGCCGGGCACCGTACCAGCGTCTCCCTGGAGGAGCCGTTCTGGACGGCGCTGCGCGCGATCGCCGACGCGCGCGGCGCATCCGTTCAGGCCCTGATCGGCACGATCGACGCCGGCCGCGACGGCCAGAACCTGTCGTCGGCGATCCGGGTGTTCGTACTCGCCGAGCGCTCCCGACCCATCTGACCGGGCTCAGCGGCGCACGCCGGTGAGGCTCCAGGATGCGGGAGCGCCGAAGGTGCGGCGGAAGTCGTGGGCGAAATGCGCCTGATCCGCGAAGCCCGCCGCGTGCGCGGCCTGCGTGAAGTTCGCGCCACCCACGATCTCTCCGATCGCGGCTCGCATCCGCAGCCACGCCCTGTAGCGCCGGAACGGCACGCCGACCTCCGCCGTGAAGAGGTGCTGAAAGCGCGAGGCCGAGAGACCGGCGCGCGCGGCGAGCGACGAGACCGGCACCTTTGCGCCGGCCCGCGCGCGCAGCGCCTCGACCGCGCACCGGATGCGCGCGTCCCCGGTGCGCCTCGCCCGCGGCACGGCGAAGCGCAGAAGGTCCCCGAGCACCGGGCCCGCCGCCTCGACGGCGGACCGATCCTCGAAGAGCGCGCGGAGAGGCCCGACTTCGCCCCCCTCGCCGACGACGATCCCGTCCGTTTCCCGCGCGCCGGACACCAGCGGAATGAGCCCGTGCGGGCCCGCACCGTCCGGCTCGAGGTAGAGCACCGCGACCGGATCGCCGCGCAATTCGAGCTCGTGCATCGTCCCAGCCGGCACCACCGCCGTGCGGCACCACAGCCAGGCGCCGCCCTGCGCGCGCAGGCGAAAGCGTCCGTGCAGGCCCGCGAGGAAGACCGGCGCGCCGTGCTGGTGGGCCGCGTTGTAGGTGAGCGGGCCCGCGAAGAAGGTCCGATCGCCGGCGACGTGCCAGAGGGGGCCCTGCCCGGTGCAGGTTGCAGCACGTTCGTACAAGTGCATCTCCGGCCACGCTGCTACGCCGTCTCCAGTCCGGCGCAGCTGCGCCGAGCGGGAGGCCTCGCCCGATGATAGACGCAAACCGCCGCCGCTTCGCCCTCGCGGGCCTGGCACTGCCCGTGATGCTCCGCGGCGCTCCGGCTCGGGCCACCTCGGCGCCGCTTCCCGTGAGCGAGCCGTCCCACCATCGCTTCGCGCTCGGTCACTTCACGGTGACGATGCTCCTCGACGCGGCGGCGATGATCGACGGGCCGTGGCCGATCGTGGGCGAGGATCGGACGCCGGCCGAGATCGCGGCGCTGATGCGGGAGAACCGGCTTCCGCCGACGCGCTTCCGCCCGGGCTTCACGCCGGTCCTCGTCGACACGGGGCGGGCGCGCGTCCTGTTCGATACCGGCAACGGCGCGGTCGGCTTCGTGCCGCGTCCGGCGGGCGGCCGGCTCGGCGAGCGCCTGAGGCAGGCCGGGATTGACCCCGCCAGCATCGACCTCGTCGTGATCACCCACGCCCACACCGACCACATCGGCGGGTTGATGGAGGACGGCAGACCCGCCTTCGCCCAGGCGGGCGTCGTCATCGCGGGGTCCGAGCACGCCTTCTGGTCGGACGAGAGCCGCCTGGCGGCATCACCCGAGACGAACGAGCATCGATCGGCGCAGGTCTTCCGCAGCCACCTGCTGCCGCTTCGCGATCGAACGCGCCTGATCTCGGACGGTGACGAGATCGTACCCGGCATCCGGGCGCTCGCGGCGCCGGGCCACACGCCCGGGCATACGGCCTTCCACGTCGAGAGCGCGGGGCGGCGCCTGCTGATCTGGGGAGACTGCGCCCACCACGAGGTGGCTTCCCTGGCGCATCCCGAGTGGCACGCGCTGTTCGATATGGACAAGGCGACCGGCGCCGCCACGCGGCGGCGGATCTACGAGTTGGCCGCCACCGAGGATGTGCTCGTCGCGGCCTATCACACGAGCTTCCCGTCGCTCGGCTACGTGGCGCGCCGGGGGACGGGGTACCGCTGGATACCCCTCACCTACCAGCTCGATGCGTGAGCCCCCTACTCCGCGGCCGCGGGCACCCGCACCTCCGGCAGCGCTTCGAGGGCCGCCGGCTTCGGGCCGCCGGTCGCCCAGTCGAGGAGCTCGACCGTGTGGACGATCGGCAGCGGCGTGCCCTTCCCGATCTGGGTGGCGCAGCCGATGTTGCCGGTAGCGATGAGGTCCGGCCGCATCCGCTCGATGTTGGCGACCTTGCGGGCGCGCAGGCGCTCGGCGATCTCGGGCTGCAGGATGTTGTAGGTGCCGGCCGAGCCGCAGCAGATGTGGCCCTCGGGCACGTCCTTCACGGTGAAGCCCGCCCGCTTCAGGAGGTTCTTCGGCTCCGTGCGGATGCCCTGGCCGTGCTGCATCGAGCACGCGGAGTGGTAGGCCACCACGAGGTCAGTCTCCACCACGGGCTGCATCAAGCCGAGGGTCGCGACGTACTCGGTGACGTCCTTCGCGATCGCCGAGACCCGCGCCGCCTTCTCGGCGTAGACGGGGTCGTTGCGGAACATGAAGCCGTAGTCCTTGATAGTCGTGCCGCAGCCCGAGGCCGTCACGATGATGGCGTCGAGGCCCCCGTCCGGCCCGTCCATCTCGGCGATCCAGGCGTCGATCGTGCGCTGCGCCTGCGCATGGGAGGTGTCGGCCTTGCCCATGTGGTGGGTCAGCGCTCCGCAGCAGCCCTCGCCCTTGGCCTGCACCACCTCGACGCCGTGCCGGTTGAGGAGGCGGATCGCGGCCTCGTTGAAGTCCGGTCGCAGTACGCTCTGGGCGCAGCCGCGCAGCAGGGCGACGCGGCCCCGCCGGGCGTTGGTGTTGGCGGGCGGCGGGAAGCGGCCCGGCCGGTCGGTGGGGTTGCGGCCCGGCAGGATCGCGGGCGCGAGGTCGAGCATCGCGGCGAGGCGGTTGCCGACCCGCGGCAGCCGGGCGACCAGTGGGCGGAACGGCTGCCCGAGCTTGGCCGCGAGGAGCGCGAGGCGGAACCGACCCGGGTAGGGCAGCACGATGGCCAGGACGGCGCGCAGCAACCGGTCGTCCACCGGCCGGCGATAGGTCTCCTCGACATGCGCGCGGGCATGGTCGACGAGGTGCATGTAATGCACGCCGGACGGACAGGTGGACATGCAGGACAGGCACGACAGACAGCGGTCAACGTGCTTGACCACCTCGGCGCTCGCCGCCTTGCCGCCCTCCAGCATGTCCTTGATCAGGTAGATGCGCCCCCGGGGACTGTCGAGCTCGTCACCGAGCAGCAGGTAGGTCGGGCAGGTCGCCGTGCAGAAGCCGCAATGCACGCAGGTGCGCAGGATCTTCTCCGACGCCGCCATCGTGGGGTCGGCGAGTTGCGCGAGGCTGAAATTCGTCTGCACCGGCGTTTCCTCGGGGCGGCCGGTCGCGTGGGGCCGGCCGGACAGGCTGTTCTTTCTTGGAACTCTTATACGCTGGATCCCGCGCAGGAGGAGGCGGGATCGTCGCAGACCGCTACACGCCGGCGTACATCCGACCAGGATTGAACAGTCCACCCGGGTCGTGGGCGGCCTTGATCCCCTGGGTGACGCGCATCAGGGGCTCGGCCAGCGGCTGGAACACCGGCACGGCCGCCCGTACCGCGTCCGGCGCCCGCACCAGCGTGGCGTGGCCGCCCGCTCCGAGGGCCGACCGAATCACACTGGCACCCGCATCCCCGCCCGCATCCGTGGCGAGCCAGATCAGGCCGCCGCCCCAATCGTAGTACCAGCGCGCGGCCAGCGCCCGCCCGATGGCGTGGGTGACCTCGGCACCGCGCGTCGGCGCGGTGGAGATGCGCCAGACCGCCTCGGTGCTCCCCGCGAAGGGGGCGACGTCGCGCACGCCCCGCCAGAGGTCGGCCGAGGCCTCGCCCTCCACGGCCTCCGGCGCGCCGAAGCGCCGGAGCAGCTGCCGCAGCTCCCCGAACCGGTAGGCGACCGAATCGGTGAAGCCCTCGAGCCGCATCAGCGTCCGGGCTTCCGGCGAACCGAGGCCGGCTGGCAGATGGGCGGCGCCGGTGAGCTCGAAGGGCGAGCCGAGGGCGGCGGAGAGGGCCTCGATCGCCCGGGTGTCGTCGAGGTCCCGGAACATCAGTGTGGTGGCGCGTTCCTGGACCGGTAGCACCTTGAAGGTGACCTCGGTCAGGAAGCCCAACGTGCCCCAGGAGCCGGCCATGAGCTTCACGAGGTCGAGGCCGGTCACGTTCTTCATGACGCGGCCGCCCGACTTGATCACCTCGCCGCGCCCGTTGACGAAGCGCACGCCGATCAGGCTGTCGCGCGCAGCACCCATGTTGATCCGGCGCGGCCCGGAATTGTTCGCGGCCGCAACGGCCCCGAAGGTCGGCTCGCCGGTGGTTCCCATCAGGGCCCGGTGGTCCACGGGCTCGAAGGGCAACATCTGGCCGCTGGCGGCGAGCGCCGCCTCGACCTCGAAGAGCGGGGTGCCGGCGCGCGCCGCGATCACCATCTCGGCGGGCTCATAGAGGGTGATGCCCGTCAGGCCTGCAGCCGAGAGGGTCGCCTTGTCCTGGGCCGGCCGCCCGATGCCGGCCTTGGTGTCCGACCCAACGAGGCGCAGCCGCTCGGCGCGGCCCGCGGCGCCGCGCACGATCTCCGCCGCGCCCGCCTCATCCTGCGGCTCGTATGCGCCCATCGTTCCCTGCCCTGCCGGATCATTTTCGGGGATCCTTTAGTCCAGGATGATGGGGGATTGCAGCCGCCTTTCAAAGGGCTTCGCTATTCGGCCGCCGCCGGATGTCTCGCCCTGAGCCGCGCCTCGACCTCCCGGCGCAGGCCGGCGATGTCGAACAGCCAGACGAGCAGACCGTAGAGCGCGGCGCCGAGGGGCACGGCGAGCACGAGGGCCTGCACGGGCGGAAGGTGGCGCAGGGGCAGCAGCGCCAGACCCATCGCGAGGCCGGCGAGGCTCGCCGCGCCGATATCCCGCCAGGGCAGGTGCAGGCGCTCCCGACCCGTGAGGGCCCGCAGCGCGAGCCAGCTGCACCCGGTCGTGAGCCCCAGGCTCTGCGCGACGGCGATGCCCGGCGGCCCGAGGAGCGACGGCAGGGTTAGGAGGCCGAGGCCGTTCACGCCGAGACCGATCGCCGAGGCGGCGATCACCGGCAGCGTCCGGCGCCGGATCTGGAAGACCGGGTTCAGCGCGTAGTACATCAGCGACAACCCGAAGAGACCGGGGATCAGCAGGGTCGCGTACAGCGTGAACGGCCCTCGGAAGGCCTCCGGGACGACGAGCGCCTCCAACGCCGGGAGCACGGCCCAGAACCCGACCGCGCAGGGCAGCAGCAGGGCGTAGACCGTGGCCGCGTTGGCGGCGACCTGCCGCTCGGCCGCGGCGCGACCCTCGTGCTCCTCGGCCCGCACGGCGAGCTGGAACAGCAGGAGGTCGAGGGCCGTCCCGAGGGTGGTGAGGCTGCGCGCGCTGACGTCCGCCGCGAGGGCGAAGTAGCCGGCCTCCGCGAAGCCCGAGTGGGCCGCGAGCGTGGCGCGGTTCAACACCGGCAGGAGCTGGTAGACGGTGTTGGCCAGGATCAGCGGCAGCCCGTAGAGCATGAACAGCCGCAGGGTCTCGCGCAGCCGCACGCGCACGATCGGCACCGCCGGGTCGCGCAGGGGCCCACGGAGGAACAGCACCGCCGCAAGCTGGCTGAGCCCCGCCGCGGCCAGAACCCAGGCCGGTTCGCGCAGGAACCAGGCGGCCGCCGCCATCATCGCGACCGCGAACAGGTTCTTCAGCGCGACGAGCCCGAAGTAGAGGCGCCCCTCAAAGCGCGCCCGCGCCAGCGCGGCTTGGTAGTCGAACACCCCGATGCCGAGTGCCGCAAGCGCGGTGCCGCCCATCATGGCCCCCGCGCCGTCCGCCCCCTCGCCGAGGCCGAGGCCCGCGCACAGAAGGGCCGCCCCGAGGAGGAGCGCGGCCAGGACGGCGTAGGCCCGGTCGAGCCCGTGGCGGATCCAGGGCTCCTCCCCGCGGACACGCGCCGAGTAGAACCGGGTGGCGGACAAGCGCAGCCACTCGAAGACGACCGTGTTGACCACGATGGCGCCGGCGGTTGCCAGGGCGAACCGGCCGAAATCGGCCGGTCCGAGCAGCTTGGCGATGACGAGGCCCAGAAGGAAGTTCAGCCCGGCATTGAGAATGAAGGCGGCGATGACGGCCATGGACGCTCGATGCCTCGCGGGTCACGGGCCGGGATCGGACGGTGAGACTGCGGATCGCCCGGTAAGATTCCCCTAATCTGGCGAGAGTTCGGCCGAAGGCCTTGAGGATGCGCGCGCGCCGCGCGGAACAGTTACGCTCGGCTCACCGTTGCTTGCGGTGTTTTGATCCATGCAACGGAGGGTACTATGGCGACGAAGCTTCTGGTGACCGCGGCGCTGCTCGGGCTCGTCGGCGCCCAGGCTGCGACGGCGGAGACTACGGTGATCCGCCGCGATGCGCCGGACACGGTCGTGATTGATCGTCCCGCGGTGGAGCGCAAGACGGTGGAGACGCGCGAGACCAGCGACGGCTGCGCCTCGAAGACCGTGACGAAGACGGATGAGGACGGCAACCGCAAGACGGTTCACAAGGAGAGCTGCGACTGAGCCGGCGGCTCCCGGCGCGCGAAACCGACGACGCCGCGCCCGGGCTCCGAGGCGCGGTCGTTCACCGCTTAGGTTCGCCGAGGCGCTTCTCGTAGCGCCAGGCCTCCATCCCGTCCTCGTAGTAGTCGGCGACCGTCGCGAAGCGGTCGTAGCCGCGGCGCTCGTAGAGCCGGATGCCGGCCCCGTTGTCGGCGCGCACCTCGAGCCGAAGGCGACGGCGACCATGCGCCCGCGCATCCGCCTCGGCGGCATCGAGGAGGCGTCCGCCGAGGCCGAGGCCGGCCCGTGCCGGTGACACCGCGATGGAGGAGAGGCGGGCGATGTCGGTGTTGCGGCGGCGCTCGAGCGTCGCCGCACCGACGAGGATCGACTCTCCGCTCTCATCCTCGATGGTCGCCACGAGCACGGTCATGCTCGGCACGTCGATGGCGTGGCGTATGGCGCGACGCTCCGCGCGGTCCGACACGAAGGCCGCCTGCTCCAGCGCCATCAGCGCGTCGAGGTCGGCCCGCGTGGCCGCCCGTACCGTCAGGGCAGGGACGATGTCGCCGGCGGGTGCGCTCACGCCGCCGCCCGACCGCTGCGGATGCTGTGGGTCGCGCTCATCAGCCTCACTTCGGATTCCCGTGCCGGCGCGGTCGCAGCCGCTTCGGGTCCGTGAGATGCGCCCTCTCCGGCCTGTTGGAAAGGCCGTCTCAACCCTGCCGACGCTTTTCTGCAACAAGCCCGCGAAAGAACGGGGAAATCCTCCGCAGCGCCCAACGATTTCCCTTGTGGCCGAAGCGCCCGAACCGTATATCGCGCTTGCCCAATTTCGCACGTGCCTGTGGCCGCGTGTCGGTTGGTGGGCATCCGGTCAACTGCCGGACAGCCGCCAGGGGTCTTAAAGGATCGATGGTCGACAGGGTGGATTCCCTCCGGCCGGCATCCAGGTGGCAACACCGGACCCCGACAACAACCGGCAGCCGGAGGCGAAACCGGCGAACCCCGCTCTCCACGGGGGACGCAGCTTAAAGCAACGACGAACGGGCTTTTTTGGTCTCGTCGGCCCTCCAAAGGCCGACACCGAAGAGGCTTGTTTCTCCTTGCCCGGCGTGCGGTTGGGGTTCCCCCTACCAATCCACGGCAGCTTCCGGGTGCTCTGCGCCCGTTCGGACCCGCGCGTCTCCAAAGCGCACGGGCCCGCGCGACGCATCGCCCCCTGACGCCGGCGGTCCCCGCGGACCGTCAGACCTTCGACATCGCGCCCCGCGAAGGGCGCCTGCGAACCTGTGGTGGGGACGTCCATGACCGATCGCATCCGCGATTTCCTGCGCGCACGCCGCGACCTCGGCCGCGACGAGGGCCCCGTGATGGTCCTCGACCTCGAGGTCGTGCGCGAAAACTACACCGCGTTCGCCCGCGCCCTGCCGGACACCCGCGTGTTCTACGCCGTAAAGGCGAACCCGGCCCCCGAGGTGCTGCGCCTGCTCGCCGACATGGGTTCCTGCTTCGACACCGCCTCGGTGGTCGAGATCGAGATGGCGCTCGCCGCCGGCGCCACGGCCGACCGGGTTTCCTTCGGCAACACCATCAAGAAGGAGCGCTGCATCGGGTGCGCCCTCCGGCTCGGCGTGCGGCTGTTCGCGGTCGATTGCGAGGCCGAGGTCGAGAAGATCACGCGCGCCGCGACGGCCGCCGAGATCGACCCGCGCGACGTACAGGTGTTCTGCCGCATCCTCTGCGACGGCGCCGGCGCCGAGTGGCCCCTCTCCCGCAAGTTCGGCTGTGTGCCCGAGATGGCCGTCGGCGTGCTGGAGCACGCCCACCGCGAGGGCCTGACCGCCTACGGCGTCTCCTTCCACGTCGGCTCGCAGCAGGGCAACACCGGCGCCTGGGACGGCGCGCTAGCCTCGGCCTCGGAGATCTTCCGGGAGTGCGCGTTGCGCGGCATCAACCTGTCGATGGTCAACCTCGGCGGCGGCTTTCCGACCAAGTACCTCAAGCAGGTGCCGGGCGTGGAATCCTACGGTGACGCGATCTTCCGGGCCCTCACCAAGCACTTCGGCAACCGGCT
Source organism: Methylobacterium sp. A54F (assembly GCF_053346035.1). Classification (NCBI taxonomy): domain Bacteria; kingdom Pseudomonadati; phylum Pseudomonadota; class Alphaproteobacteria; order Hyphomicrobiales; family Methylobacteriaceae; genus Methylobacterium; species Methylobacterium sp. A54F. The sequence continues at coordinate 307,141 of NZ_JBKFBF010000002.1, forward strand.
GCCGGAGACGATCATCGAGCCGGGCCGCGGCATGGTCGGCAATGCCGGGATCATCGAGGCCGAGGTGGTGCTCGTGTCGAAGAAGTCGGAGGCCGAGGACGAGGTGCGCTGGGTCTACCTCGACATCGGCAAGTTCGGCGGTCTGGCCGAGACCATGGACGAGTCGATTCGCTACGCGATCCGCACCGAGCATGACGAGGATCGGATGAGCCCCTGCGTCCTCGCCGGCCCGACCTGCGACTCGGCCGACGTCCTCTACGAGAAGGTGCCCTACCCGCTGCCGATCTCCCTCTCGATCGGCGACAAGGTGCTGATCGAAGGTGCGGGCGCCTACACGACGACCTATGCCGCGGTGGCCTTCAACGGCTTCCCCCCGCTGCAGCAATACGTGATCTGAGGACTTGGCGCCGGGCGGGAGGACCACCCGGCGCCCCGGTCCGAGGCTTTCCCTACCCCACCGTCCCGGACGGCCGGTGCCCACGCGCCGGTGCGAGGGCTGTCGCTTCTCCCACGATATCCAACCCCGGGAGGGTTACGGCCGTGATCCAGATCCGCGATGAGCATGCCGGCGACGTGCCGGCCCGCGAGCGGCTCCTCGACGCCTGCTTCGGCGCCGCGCGCTTTGCCAAGACCTCCGAGCGCCTGCGCGAGGGCCGCCATCCGGCGCGCGGCCTGTCGCTCACGGCTACCCACCAGGCACGGGTCGTCGGCACCGTGCGGCTGTGGCACGTCGAGGCCGGCCCGGCGCGCCCAGCGCTGCTCCTCGGCCCCCTGGCGGTCGATCCGGGGCTCCACGGGCAGGGCCTCGGCCGCGTCCTGATGCAGGCGGCCCTCGGTCGCGCCGAGGCGCTGGGCCACGGGGCCGTTCTGCTGGTCGGCGACGCGCCCTACTACGCCCGCTTCGGCTTTTCGCAGGCCACGGCGTCCGGCCTCTGGCTGCCCGGCCCGTTCGAGCGCGAGCGCTTCCTCGGCCTGGAATTGCGGAACGGCGCGCTTGCGGGTGCCGAGGGGCTGGTGCGGGCGACCGGCGTGCCCCTGCCCGCCGAGGCGGTGGCAGCCGTTGCGACGGACGCGCGACGACGCGCGGCCTGAAGCGCAGGTCCTGGCGGTTCCTCCGAAAGCCTGAGATCCCTCACCCCGGCTGTCCCACGATAGCGTGGACGGAGCGGGTCGGCCTGCGCAGGCTCAGCGTCCGCCGGTGCCCGGATCGATGGCCGGCAGCTCGTTCGGCGGCAGGCCGGTGCCTGCCTGCGCCTGCGCCTGCGGGCCGGCGCCGCCGCGGGCGCGCAGGGCGAGGGCGACCGTGAGCTTCTCGGCCGTTTCCGGCTGCATGACGGCGAGGACCTCCGCCATCTTGCGCGGGTTCATCGCGAGGACGATCGGCACCAGCACATCGTGGCCGAGGCGATCGAACACGCGCGCGGCGTCCTTCGGCTTCATGCTCTCGTACATCGTGACGATGTTCTTGAGGCCGGCCTTCTCGGCCTCGGCAGCCTTGCGCATGCCCGTCTCGACCTTGTCCTCGGCTTCCTTGAGGTCGCCGAGGTTGCCCTCGATCTTGCGCTCGGCCTCCCCGAGCAGCTTCTCGCGCAGGTCGAGTTCCTCGCCGCGCTGCTTGAGCGCGTCCCGGCGCGCGCCGAGCTTCTCGAGGAGCGCGCGCTCCGTCGGCGAGGTCGCCTGGTCCGGCACGAGCGGCTGGGCACGCGGCGGCGTCTCGGCCTTCCGGGCCTCCTTCTCCGGCTCCTTGGGGCTGACCGAACCGGTGGTTGTCGGGTCCGGCGGCTCGTAGTTGGTGCGCGCGTTGGCGAGCGCCCGGGGAAAGCCGGTCGGCTCGACCTGCAGACCAGGCGCCTCCACGACCATGGCCGACACCTTCAGCACCAAGAGGCCGCCGGCCGCCAGCGTCACGGCGTCGATCAGCCGGAGCCGGAACGGGCGGGGCACGCGCGGGCGCGACCGGCCGAGGGCGGGTGCCGCGGGCTTTGCGAGCGGCGCTGCGGGCTCGCGCTTGGCGGCGGGTCGCTTCACGCGGCGCGGCTCCGGACCCGGCTGAGGGCGCGCTCGGTCATGGCCAGGGCGGCCGCGGCGGCGGCACCGAGACGCTCGTTGTTCGGCCCCTCCGCGACCGGAGTAGCCGGCACGGGCTGTACGGGCGGCGCAGACGGGCGCGGCACCGCCTGCATCTGCATGACGATGGCGCCGATCCGCGAGATCACGCCCTCGCCCGCCTGAACATGACCGGCGATCTCGCCCGCGTAGCGCTCCGCCGTGGCGAGCCGCTCCGCCAGCGTCCGGTCGCATTCGTCGATTGCCGTGCGCAGGCCGAGGATCGCCCGCTCGGCGGTGCCGGTGACCACCATCAGGTCGCCGATGGTCTGCTTGAGGGCGGCCTCGTCACCCTTGAGCAGGGCGATGCGTCGCGACAGCCGCATCGACGACACGATGGTGGCCACGAGCAGGATCGCCACGAGGGCGTCGGCGAGGAGGGTCACGGCGAGGCTCATGGTGTCAGACCCATCTCTAGCCGTCCGTCCGGTTGTTCATCGAGGCCTCGAAGGCCTGGAGCGTCGTGCGCGAGCGGCGCAGGGGCCGCGTCACCTGCACGGCGATGTTGTCGTCGACCCGCCCGATCCGCCCCTGCGTCAGCGCCCAGTCGCCGCAGCGCACGGTGATCAGGTCGGTGGGCTTGGCGTCGAACATCAGCGTATCGCCGATCTTCAGCGACAGGACACGCTTCAACGGCAGCATCATCTCGTGGAGCACCGCCTCCATGGCGACGTCGGCCTGCCAGATCTCGGTGGCGAGGTGGCCCTCCCACACGTGATCGCGACCGAGCTTCTCGCCCATGAAGCTCTGCATGAGCAGTTCACGGATCGGCTCGATCGTGGCGTAGGGAAACAGGATTTGCAGGAGGCCGCCGCGGCCGTCCATGTCGAGGCGCAGGCCGATCAGGATCGCGGCATTGGCCGGCCGCGTGATCGTGGCGAAGCGCGGGTTCGTCTCGATACGGTCGATGCCGAAGCGCACCGGGGAGAGCGGCTGGAACGACAACTCCAGGTCGCCCAGGATGATCTCGACGAGGCGCCGCACGAGCTGCATCTCGATCGTCGTGAACGGGCGGCCGTCGAGGCGGGTGGAGGAGCCGCCCCGCTTGCCCCCGAGGAGCAGGTCGAGCGTCGAGTAGGCGAGATTCGACTCCACCGTGACGAGGCCGGAATTCTCCCAGGCGTCGGCGCGGAAAACCCCCAGCAGGGTTGGGAGCGGGATGGCGTTGAGGTAGTCGCCGAAGCGGACCGAGGTGATGTTGTCGAGGGTGACCTCGACGTTGTCCTGAAAGAAGTTGCGCAGCGAGGTCGACAGCAACCGGATCATCCGGTCGAAGACGATCTCCAGCATCGGCAGGCGTTCGTACTGGACGACGCCGGAATCGACGATGGCGCGCACGCCGCCCGCCCCCGAGGCGGACAGTTCGCGCAGGGAGAAGCCCAGGACGCCGTCGATCTCGTCCTGGTTGAGGATGCGATCGTTGCCGGCGAGCTCGGGGAGGTTGTCGGTTTCCCCGTCCTCGATCATCGTCGCCCATTCGGCGGCGACGTCGCTGGCGTTGCGCGTGGTGCCCTGCTCGGCGAGCGCCGCGCCCCATTCCTCGGCAAGCGACGCGTCCCCGCCCTCGCCGTTCTGCTCGAGCAGCGCAGCGGACCAATCGTCGTCGTCGAGGTTCGGGTCGTCCGGTTCCATTCGCTTGCTCGGCCGGCCTACTGGATGATCACGTCCTTGAAGAGCACCGCCTCGACCTTCGTCGGGTACAGGGCGATGTTGACCCGGCGCAGCAGCTCCTCGCGCAGCCGATACAGGCCCATGGAGCCGGACAGGTCGCTGACGCGCAGCTCCCGCAGGTAGACCTGGAAGGTGTCCTCGATCCGAGGCAGCAGCGGGCGCACGTCACCCTCGACCTTCGCGTCCTTAAGCTCCAGCACGATCCGGAGCTTCGCGAAGCGCGCCTTGTCCCCGCCGGTCTCCGGCGTGAGGTTGAGGATCAGCTCGCGGACGTCGAGGAAGGCGGCGGTCTTCTTGGACTCGGTCGCGCCGTGGCCGTCGGCGGCCTGAGCAGCTTCCGTTTGGGCCGCCCGCTTCTTCATCAGGACGTAGGCGCCACCGCCGCCGCCGGCGAGGAGCAGCACCGCGGCCGCGATGATGATGACGAGCTTCTTCTTGCTCTTCGGGGCTTCGCCCCCACCCTCCCCGTCCCCGGCGGGCGCCTTGGTGGGCTTCTTGGCCATCTGCCGTGCTCCGGGCGCCGGCCGAGCGCGCGCAGCGGTCCGGGCTTCCATCACAGGTATCGGCGGGCAGGGTTAATGCAGCGTTAAGGCGGCAGTTTCTGCCGGGTCGGCTTTGCCGCGTGGTGGCCGACGCCGCATGGGCCCGCGCCGATCCTTTCCATCCAAGCTTCTGATTTATCTCAAGAAAATTCAATCTTTCGGCTTGGCACGGCCGATGCGGGCATGCTTAACGGCGCCGCGGTGGCGCCCGCATCGGACAACCCCATGCAGAACGCCCTCTTCATCGGTGTGTCGAGCCAGGTCGCGCTCCAGCGCGAACTCGACGTCATCGCCAACAACATGGCGAACGTCTCGACTACCGGCTTCAAGGCCCGCAATGCGCGCTTTCAGGAATACCTGATGCCGGTGGCGAGCGCCGACACCTTCAAGGGCAGCGACCGGCGCGTCTCCTACGTCATCGACCAGGGCACCAGCCTCAACCTCGGTCAGGGCCCGATCGAGCAGACCGGCAACCCGCTCCACGTCGCGATCCGGGGCGAGGCGTTCCTGTCCGTGCAGACACCCGAGGGCGAGCGCTACACGCGCAACGGGGCGCTCGAATTCAACGCGCAGGGCACACTGGTGACGAGCGACGGCTACGCCGTGCAGGGCGAGGCCGGTCCGATCCAGATCAGCCCGCAGGAGAGCGGCGTGGCGATCGGGCCGGACGGCACCGTCTCGACCAACCTCGGCGTGCGCGGGCGCCTGCGTCTCGTAACCTTCCCGAACCCGCAGGCCCTCACGAACCAGGGCGCGAACGTCTACGCCTCGACCGCGCCTGCGCAGCCCGCGGGCCTCGCCGGCCGCCTCGAATCGGGGGCGCTGGAACGGTCGAACGTGCGCCCGGTCATCGAGATGACGCGGCTGATGGACGTGAACCGGACCTACAACATGGTCTCCAGCGTGATCTCGCGCCTCGACGACCTGCGGGGCACGGCGATCCGCCGCCTCGCCGACGTCGCGTGAGAATTGGGAGCTAGACGATGCGCGCCCTCTACTCCGCCGCTACCGGCATGGCGGCCCAGGAACTCAACGTCCAGGTCATCTCGAACAACATCGCGAACCTGCGCACCACCGGCTACAAGCGCCAGCAGCCGCATTTCCAGGATCTGCTCTATCAGAATCTCCGCCGCTCCGGCGCGGCGACCTCCGACCAGAACACGCAGCTTCCGGCGGGGCTCTCCCTCGGCTCGGGCGTGAAGACGGTGTCGACCGCCCGGGTGATGTCGCAGGGCACGCTGACGCCGACCGAGAAGGACTACGACGTTGCGATCCGCGGCGAGGGCTACTTCCGCGTCACGCTGCCGGACGGGCGCACCGCCTACAGCCGCGACGGCTCCTTCGACCTCAGCGCGCAGGGACAACTCGTCACCCGCGACGGCTACCTGATCGATCCCGGCATCACGGTCCCGAACAACGCGAGCGACGTCACGATCGGTGCCACCGGCGTCGTGCAGGCGACGCTGCCGGGGCAGACCGCGCCGCAGACGCTGGGTCAGTTCCAGCTCGCTCGGTTCGTCAACAAGACGGGCCTCGAATCCATGGGTGACAACCTTTTCCTGGAGACCGCAGCATCAGGCCCCGCGCTCACCGGCAACCCCGGCACGGACAGCTTCGGCAGCCTGCAGCAGCGCTACCTCGAGGAGGCGAACGTCAACGCCGTCACGGAAATCTCGTCGCTGATCGCGGCGCAGCGCGCCTACGAGATGAACTCGAAGGTCGTTACCGCGGCCGATCAGATGCTCTCCACCACCTCCCAGATGTTCCGCAGCTGATCCCGTCCGTGAGCCACCGAGCCATGTCTGCCCGATCCGCCACCCTGTCCCAAGCAGCCGACCCGGCCCTCCCCGAGGCGGTCGTCGCCCTCCGGTCCGTCGAGCCGGTGCCCGCCCCGCGGGTCGCACCGATGAGCGCCGGCATCGTGCTGCGCCTCGTCGCTTCCGTCGTGACGCTGTTCGCAGTCGGCTTCCTGGTGCTGCCGGCGGCGGCCGCCGAGGCCTTGCGCCTGCGCGGCGACGTCACCGCGCGCGGCGACGTCCTGACGCTCGGCGACCTCGTGGAGGGCGCGGGCGGCGAGAGCGCGAAGCGCGCGCTGTTCCGGGCGCCGGCGCTCGGTGCCACCGGTACCATCCAGGCCCATCGCATCGTCGAGGCCGTGGCGGCGCTCGGCCTCGGCAGCGTCGAGACCGGAGGCCGGGTGCAGATCGCCGTGCAGCGCGCCGTGCGGCGGGTCGGGCCGCCCGAGATCGAGGCGGCGCTCAAGCGCACGCTGGAGACCGCCTACGGGCTCGACGCGAAGGCCTTGAGCATCCGCCTCGACGGCGAGGCGCCGACTCTCCTCGCGCCGCTCGACCTCAACGGGCAGGCGGTCGCGCTGGACGTCACCTACGATCCCCGGTCGCGCCGCGTCGGTGGGCTGATCAGCCTCGGCGAGCGTCAGGCCTCGCTGCGGGTGACCGGCCTGTGCATCGAGATGCGGGAGGTCGCCGTGCTCACGCGGGGCGTGAATCGCGGTGAGGCCGTCAACCCCGCCGACGTCGTGATCGAGCGCCGCCCCCGCGAGGGCACACCCCCGGACGCGCAGGCGGCGGCCACCGCAGGTGAGGTCGCCCAGCGCGCGCTCGCGGCCGGAACCGTCCTGCGCGGCGGCGACACGGCCCCGCCCGACCTCGTCGCGCGGGGCGATGCGGTCAGCATCGTCTACGAGACGCCAGGGATCAGCCTGTCGATGCGAGGCCAGGCCAACGAGAGCGGCCGGCTCGGCGCCACCGTCAGCGTCCTCAACGTCGCGTCCAAGAAAGTCCTTCAGGCGACAGTGATCGGCCCCGGCCGCGTCTCCGTCGGTCCCGCAGGCCCGCAGCGCCAGGCGAGCGCCGACGCGGCGACCACCCTCCGCTGAAGCCCCGCACCGTCGTCGCGTGGAGTTCAAGATGCCCGCCCGCCCTCATCCCCTCGCCCGCCTCCTCGCCTGCACCGCGGTTCTCGCGGGTGCGGCCAGCCTCGGCGCCTGCAACACCGTCGATCGGCTCTCGAAGATCGGCGAGCGCCCGGCCCTCTCGGCCATCGAGGACCCGACGAGCCAGCCCGGCTACAAGCCGGTGCGCCTGCCCATGCCGGAGGTGCAGCCGGTCTCCTACGCGCCGAACTCGCTGTGGCGCACGGGTTCACGGGCCTTCTTCAAGGATCAGCGCGCCGCACGGATCGGCGACCTCGTGACCGTGAAGGTCAACGTCACCGACAAGGCCAACCTCAACAACGAGACTAAGCGCTCACGCTCGAACGCCGAAGGCTTCGGCCTGCCGAACGCCTTCGGCCTCGAGAAATCGGCAGGCGTCGCGGCGGTCGGCATCTCCGCCGACAAGCTCCTCAACGCCACCTCCACCTCTGCGAGCGACGGGGCGGGCTCGATCCAGCGCGCCGAGCAGGTGACCACGAACGTCGCGGCCATCGTCACGCAGGTGCTGCCGAACGGCAACCTCGTGGTGGAGGGCAAGCAGGAGATCCGGGTGAACTTCGAGGTGCGCGAGCTGATCGTGGCAGGCATCGTGCGGCCGGAGGACATCGAGTCCGACAACACGGTCGATTCGGCGAAGATCGCCCAGTCGCGCATCGCCTACGGCGGCCGCGGGCAGATCACCGACGTGCAGCAGCCCCGCTACGGACAGCAGTTCGTCGACATCGTGTTGCCGTTCTGAGCGATCCCGCTACAGGTCCTCGCGTCAGTGCTCGGTCCCAGGCCGGTTCTGGCGCGGGGGCCCGCCGTGCTGCTCTGTGAATGCAGACCGTTGGGGATCGCGCTTGGCCTGCGCGACGCGCCCGCGGGACCACATCGCGACGCCGATGACGATCGCGAGCGTCGCCAGGGCGAGCACGAGGATGAGGACTTCATTGTCCATGGGAATGCCTCGGATGTGATGCTATCCGGGCAAAAGAGGCCGATGCCGGCCTTTGTTCCAGTCGATGATGCCTGTGCGACGCTTGTGCAGGCCTAAAGACTGTCACGCTTGAGCGTGAAGTCTTTTCGACCCGAGGCGGCGACTTCTCGCTTTCGGCACTGCACCATGAGCGCCCAGCGCCTTGCCCTTGCTGGCGAGGCCCTTCGATCAGTCGTCGCGGTAGACTCGCTCCCGCCGCTCATGCCGCTCCTGCGCCTCCAGCGAGAGCGTCGCGATGGGCCGGGCGTCGAGGCGCTTGAGCGAGATCGGCTCGCCGGTTTCCTCGCAATAGCCGTACGAGCCGTCCTCGAGACGGGAGAGCGCCGCGTCGATCTTGCCGGTCAGCTTGCGCTGCCGGTCGCGGGCGCGGAGCTCGATGGCGCGGTCCGTCTCGGACGAGGCGCGGTCGGCGATATCGGGGTGGTTCTCGTTCTCGCTTTGCAGCGCGACCAGCGTGTCCTGCGCCTCGCGCAAGATGTCGTTCTTCCAACCGAGGAGCTTGCGCCGAAAATACTCGCGCTGCCGATCATTCATGAAGGGCTCGTTGTCGGACGGAACATATCCTTCCTCGAGCGTCACCTTCGCCATGCGTCGCCCTCACACTTCCCGTACGGCCGGTCTGCGGCGATGTTTCGTGCCGTATAGTCGAGGCGCCCCACCGCCACAACGGATGCGGTGCCACGGGGACGACAAGCGACGCAGAGCCTCACGGAATGCGGCAATCGCGCCACGCTTTTCGCACGTGGAACCGAGACTTGAGGTCTATTTGGGAGGCGTATCCTTTCCCTTAAGCGACCTGAGGGTGTTCGCGAGGTCGTCCGTCAGGCTCCGGGCCAGGGGATGGCGGTAGTGGGTCTGGTCGAAGAAGAGGTCCGATCGGCCGAGCTCCGGCCGGTCCCGCCGCCAGTCGAGGACCGCACTGCGGGGGTGGGTCCGCACCGCGGCCGCGATGGCCGCCTTGCAGGCTGCCTCGGTGTCGGCGCGCGCGGTTCCGGGCCGCGGCAGCCCGGCGGCGTAGACCGGCGGGAAGACGAGCACGACCGCGGTCGTCCCGGGCACGCGCTCCAGGATGTCGGCCAAGCGGGCAGCCGCCGGGAAGGGCCCGGCGCGGCCGGGGTCGGGGGTGTCGGGCGGCCGCGTCTCACGGTCGGCGACGAGGCGGGGATCGTCGGCATAGCCCTGGCGCAGGTAGTCGGGCTCGTAGTCCCACCAGCCGTCCGGGGTGGCACGCGACCGCTTTCGGCCCATGAGCCAGCCGAGGCGGCCCGCCACCTCCTCGGCGACCGAGAACCGCAGGAGACCCCGCAGGTAGGCGATGGGCTCGTCGGAGAACAGCCAGAACGGGAACGGCTTGGCGTTGGGCAGCGCGGGATCGTCGGTGCACCAATAGGTGTCCGGCGCGATCACCAATGCCTCGGGCACAGGGTGATGGCGCAGGTACCAGTCGAGGAGGAGCATCTGCTCCCCCGGCCCGGTGGCGGGCACCGACAGGTTGACGACGGAAAGCCCCGTCAGGCGCGAGAGGCGCGCCGGCTCGATGAGCTGGATGTGCGAGTTGCCGATGATCGCCGAGGTGAAGGCGGGATCGCGTCCCCGGCTCGCCGCTGCGGTGCGCGGCCCCTGCGGCCGGACGGCGCCGACCGACAGGAGGTTCGAGCGCCCGCTGTCGTAGGGGTCAACCGCGAAGGCGAGCGCCAGGTAACCCGCGAGGAGGCCGACGAGCGTCCCGAGGAACGTGCGCGCGAAGGCCGGCCACCTGGCCGCAACCCCCTCGCTCTCCTGTGCCGCAGGCGCCGGTGCCATCGCGTCAGAACTGGAAGTAGATGAATTCGTAGTTCGCATCGTCCCCGATCTTCAGGAGGATGACCACGAACAGCAGCGCGGCGAGACCGGCGAGCCACCGGCTCGGCCCCGCGCGGTGGACGGCGTTCCAGGCGGTCGGACCGAGCATCGCCACCGCCGCCGCGAGGGCGATGGTGCGCCACTTGAACCCGGAGCCCGTCGGCGCGAACCCGAACAGCCCCTTGAAGACGAGGATGGCGGCCTCGAAGGTCGGGGCCCGGAACAGGACCCAGGTGAGCACCACGAAGAGGGCCGTGAGGGCCCAGCCGAGGATTGCCGGGAGGCGCAGCCCCGCGCGCCGCGATAGGACGCCCGCCCCGAGGCCGATGCCGTGAGCCGCGCCCCAGGCCACGAAGGTAAGGCCCGCCCCGTGCCACAGGCCGCCCAAGGTCATGGTGGCCGCCAACGCGCCGACTTGCAGCGGGAGGCCGCGCCGATTCCCGCCCATGGGGATGTAGAGGTAGTCGCGCAGGAAGCGCGACAGGGTCATGTGCCAGCGCCGCCAGAAGTCGCGGAGCGATGTGGCGCGGTAGGGCACGTCGAAGTTCTGCGGCAGCACGATGCCGAACAGGAGCGCGATGCCGAGCGCCATGTCGGTGTAGCCGGAGAAATCGAAGTAGATCTGGAAGGTGAAGCCGAGCGTCGCCTGCCAGGCCTCCACCACGGAGACGGCCTTGCCGGCGGCGGCCGCCTGGAACACCGGGTTTACGTAGGTGGCCAGCGGGTCGCCGAGGAACACCTTCTTGGCGAGGCCGACCGTCAGCAGCAGCAGCCCCCGCCCGATCCGCTCGGCGGCGTCGGGGCGGGCATAGGGCCGCTCGTCGAGCTGGTGCATGATCTCGCTCCAGCGCACCAGGGGGCCGGCGAGAACCTGTGGGAAGAAGGCGATGTACAGCGCGTAGCGGACGAGGCCGTAGGCGGGCGCCCGGCCCGCGCGCAGGTCCGTCAGGTACATGACGTGGTGGAAGGTGAAGAACGAGATGCCGAGCGGCAGCACCCAGTCGCTGTGCGGCAGGCTCAGGCCGGGGATGAGGGCGAGCAGGTCCGCGAAGAAGTTCAGGTACTTGAAAAGCCCGAGGACGCAGAGGTTCAGGACGATCGCGAGGGTGATCAGGCCGCCGCGGTTGTGCGCCAGGAAGCTGCGGGCGACGAGCCAATTGCCGAGGATCGAGACCGCCAGCAGCGGGACGAAGCGCGGATCCCACCAGCCGTAGAACACGAAGGACAGGCCGACGAGGACGGGAAGGCGCCAGCTCGGCCGGAAACGCTCCGCGAGACCGTGCAGGATCAGCGCGGCCGGCAGGAAGGCGAGGAGGAAGACGAAGGAATTGAACAGCATGCGGGCCGGAGGAGCGGCGCGGTCTGCGGCCCCGGCCGCGCCGCCGGGACTTCCGCGCCCGGCGCGGCCGCGGAAGGCGGCCGCCTTGTCGGCAATCGGGGCCGCAGCGTCAACGGCCCGCCGTCACGCCCGCTGCCCGACCTGCAGCTTCGCGAGCTCCACGGCGGCCCGCAGTTCGATTGCGTCGATCAGATCGTCGAGGCGCGGATCGCCGCTGTGTCCGTCGCGGGCGGCGAGACGCCCAGCGATGGCCTGAAGATCCCGGGTCGGCACGCGTCCAGAGAGGAGCGCGGCCTTCAGGCGGTCGAGCCCGTCGAGGAGATCGTGACCGCGCCGCGCGTGGCGTCGACGACGCTCGGCCGGCTGCTCGTCGTTGCCCTGGAGGGCGATGACCGCGTCGAGGCCCGCGAGGGTCGCGGGCGCGGCAGCGCCCTGGGTCGTGGCCGGCTCATTCCCGGTCGTCAGGCTGAAGGCGCGGCCCGGCTCGGGCCGCCTGGTGCCCGTCACCGTGCCCGCGCCCGGCGCGGAGAAACGTGAGTCGATGCGCATACCAGCCGCCCGCCCGGCCCGATCCCTGGGCCGCCATACGACACTTCCGCCCCGCAGGGTTAAGCGCCGGTAAACACCCCGGCAGATCCTGCCGGCCCGGCACGAAGCGTCCCGGCATCGTCGGGCGTCCGGCGAGTGCCGCCTTCGGAAAATGCTTTGTATTTCCGAAGCTTGCCCGTCACGCCGATGTGGCACGCTCCTCGCTGATCCTAGGTCGGACTGAGCTCCGCTCGGAAACGAAGCCCGGCATGACAATGCGTTCGAACGGCCTCCTGCTTCTGCTGATCCTGCTGGCGCTCGCCGCCGGCGGAAGCCGGCCGGCCCTCGCCCTGTCGCGCGTGAAGGATCTCGCCTCCATCGAGGGGGTCCGGCAGAACCAACTCGTCGGGTACGGCATCGTGGTCGGCCTGAACGGCACCGGCGACACGCTCAACAACATCCCGTTCACCAAGCAGTCGCTCCAGGCGATGCTGGAGCGGCTCGGGGTGAACACCCGGGGCGCCACCATGCGCACCCAGAACCTCGCCGCCGTGATGGTGACGGCGAACCTGCCGCCCTTCGCCGCGCAGGGCACGCGCATCGACGTGACGGTCTCGTCCCTCGGCGACGCCAAGTCGCTGCAGGGCGGCACGCTCCTCGTCACGCCGCTCCTCGGCGCGGACGGCGAGGTTTACGCGCTGGCGCAGGGCTCCGTTGCGATCGCGGGCTTCGCGGCCGAGGGCGACGCCGCCAAGATCACCCGCGGCGTGCCGACGAACGGGCGCATCGCCAACGGCGCCAACATCGAGCGGGAGGTGGCCTTCCGGCTGAACGACGCGCGCACGCTTCGCCTCTCCCTGCGTAATGCCGACTTCACCACCTCGAAGCGCATCGCCTCCGCGATCAACGACTTCATGGGCGCCGACACCGCCGAGCCCACGGATCCCGCCACCGTCACGATCCAGATCCCGCCGCGCTACAACGGCAACATGATCCGCCTCATCACCGAGGTGGAGCAGCTGAAGGTCGAGCCCGACCAGACCGCGCGGGTGATCGTCGACGAGCGCTCGGGCATCATCGTGATGGGCAGGGACGTCCGCGTCTCCACGGTGGCGATCGCGCAGGGCAACCTGACCGTGACGATCACCGAGCAGCCCCAGGTCAGCCAGCCGAACCCGCTGTCGCAGGGCCAGACCGTCGTGGTCCCCCGCACCGGCGTGAAGGTCGATACCGGTGACGGCAACAAGCTCGCCCTGGTCAAGGAGGGCGTCACCCTCCGCGAGCTGGTGGACGGGCTCAACGCACTGGGCGTCGGCCCGCGCGACCTGATCTCGATCCTCCAGGCCATCAAGGCCGCCGGCGCCCTCCAGGCCGACATCGAGCTGATGTGATGGACCGGCCATCCCTCTCCCACCCAGACGCGAGGTGAACCATGCTGCCGCTCGCAACCTTCGCCGCCTCCGCCGCCATCGGCGTCGGCAAGTCGATCGTCGGAAACCTCGCGCAGAGCCTGTCGAAGGCCGACACGCAGCTCTCGGCCGCGGCGACCAAGGCGCGCAAGACCGCAACGGACTTCGAGTCGATGTTCCTCGAACAGAGCATCGATCGCATCGCCCAGTCCGAGGGCACCGACGGGCCGCTCGGCGAGAACGGAACAGGTGGCGGCGTCTACCGCTCGATGCTCACGAAGGAATATGCCGGCCAGATCGTGAAGAGCGGCGGCGTCGGCATCGCGGACCAGGTGTTCCGCGAGATGATGAAGATGCAGGAGGCAGGCGGTGCAACCAAAGCCTAGGCTGCCGGCTATCGCCGACCGCGCCGGGGCCGACGCCCTGGTGGCCTCGATCCTCGCCACCATGCAGGCTCTCGACGCCGTGCTCGCGCAGGAGACAAGCGAGGTCCGCGCCGGCCGGCTGAAGGAGGCTCTGGCCCAGACGGAGCGCAAGCGCGACCTCGCGGCGGCCTACATGCAGGGCCTTGAGACCGCCAAGGCCAACGCGATCGCCCTCGCCCGCTTCGCCCCCGAGGGGATCGCCGGACTGAAGGCGGCACATCAGCAGTTCGCGACGCGCGTCGAGGCTAACCAAGCGGTGCTGGCGACGGCCAAGACGGTCTCGGAAGGGCTCGTCCGGAATCTCGCTGCGGAGATCGGCCGGGCCCGCACCCCGAGCGTGTACGGGGCGCCGTCGGTCGGCCCGTCGCCCTACGGGACCGGTGCGCGCAGCGGGCCGCTCGTGCTGTCGCGGAGCCTGTGAGCGCCCATCAGGGCTGGCCGTTGCCGGCCCGCACGAAGGTCCGCACCGGCCCGTAATCGGTGTCGGACCGGGTGTCGATCGAGAAGCGGCCGGAGACCGGCGGCTCGACGGGGGCGAGGCGGGCCGGCGCGCTGCCTGCGTCGGCCCCGGCCCGCACGCGGCCGGAGAGGCGCAGGCAGGTGGTGCTGCCCGGCACTCGCACGAACCCGGCGCCGTAACTGGGACACGGCTGCAGCGGCGTTGGCTCGGCGCGGTTCGCCGCGACGGGCTGGCGGGGCACGCGCTGCTCCTGCGCGGCAAGCGGCGTCGCGAGGACGAGCGCGGCGGCCAGGCCGCCGATGACGATGCGAGCGATCACCGACCCACCTCCTGCCGACCCTGCCCGTCAGAGGCGTAGGGGAGCGCCCGCCCGTCGGGCAAGGGTGCTTGCCGCGTGACTGCCGGGTCCTCGCGCGTTTGTCAGCTCATGTAGTTCACGAGCGACAGCTTCGAGAGTGAGGCCGTGACCTGATAGCTCGCCTGGAGCCGGTTCTGCACCGCCAGGAGCTTGGCGGCTACCTCCTCGGTCGAGACGTTCTCGACCCCGTCGAGGGAGCCTTGGAGCGTCGCGCGGGTGGTCTGGTTGCTGTCCTTCGCGGTCTTCAGCGCGCTCGACGCGAGGCCGAAGCTCGACGCGGTGGCTTCTAGGTCGCCGGTACCGGGCAGCAGGGCCGTGGTGCGTTGCGCGACGGCCTTCCAGCGCGCCGCGTCCGTGGACATGCTGGTCTCGGCGTTGGACAGGGCGCCGGCCGCGAAGGCCATCAGGGCGGAGCGGATGGCCGTCTCGTTCGCCCGGGCGCCGAGCTCCGCCGTGCTGGTCGCGCCGGTGCGCACGCTCGCCGAGGCGCGGGCATCCGCGTCGCCGGCCGCCGACACCTCCCCGCGGTACCACTTCACGGTCTTCAGGCCGGCCGTGTCGAGGGCGGTCTGCGTGGTCAGGTAGGCGGGCGCATGGGTGGCCAGACCCGTGATCCGCGGGACCGGGGAACCCGTGAAGAAGTCCTGCGTGGCCTTCACGACGGAGCTCGCCGCGAGCGTGCTCTGCCCGGCGCTCTGCAGGGCGCGCTGGAGCGCACCGGACAGGTTGCTCGCGGTCTGGTCGGGCGTCGCGCCGATCGCGAAGTCGGTCGTCGAGGTGCCGGCGGCGCTGTTCTGCGCGGTCAGGGTCAGGGTCGTGGTGGTGCCGTCGTGCAGCGCCAGCTGGACCGTTATGCTGTCGCCCGCCTTCGGCAGCGACGCCACGTCGACCGAAAAGGAGGCCGGCGACGTCGCGGTCGCCGGCGTGTAGGCGACGGAGAGGGAGCTGCCGGTGGTGGTCGGTTGGCTCGGGAGGCCGAAGCCGAAGGCAGCCCGCACCGCGTCGTCGTTCTCCTCGGTGAGGCTGACGCGGTTCGTCGGGGTCGCGGGCGAGCCGCTCCCCGGCGGGTCGATCGTCAGGCGCCCGAGCCCGGTGTTCGGCGACGCCAAATCGTTGCCGAGGTCGGCATCGATCCGCTCGTCGACGAGGGTGCTCAGGCCGTCGCCCGTAGCGTCGCCGTACAGCAGGGACGCCGTCGATGCGACGGGGGGCGTGTCCGAGATGCGTCCACCGAAGAGGTACTGTCCGTCCACCTGCTGGTTCAGCGCTTCGATCGCGGCGTCCAGCCCGTTGCGGGCGAGTTGCGCGTTGTTCGTCGCGGTACCGGCGTTGTTCAGGGGCGCGTTGGTCACGCTGGTCCGGAACGTGGTGGTCAGGCTCGCGACCTGGGTGAGGCTCGCGGAGACGAGGGACACCCGGGTCTGCGCCGCGTCGATCGCGTGATCGTACCCGTCGAGGGCGCTCAGCGTCGCGTGGGCGCTGAGGCTGGTGGTGCGGGAGATGCCGAGGCCCCCGTAGGTGTCCGCGGTCTTGCCGGTGCTGAGCTGCGTCGACAGGCCGTCGAGCTGGGTCTTCAGGTTGAGGAGGTTCTGCGTGTTGCGCGCCGTGCCGTAGCTGCCGGCCGCGAAGGGAGCGATCGTCGTCATGGCGGTCCTCACATACGCAGCAGGGTGTCGAGCATGTCGCGGGCGGCCGTCAGCACGCGGGCGTTCGCCGTGTAGGCGGTCTGCAGCTCGATGAGCCGCGACATCTCCTCGTCGATGTTGACGCCCGCGCTGTCGGCGAAGCGTCCCTGGGCCGTCGACAGCGCGACCTGCTGTCCCTGGTCGAGGCTCGCGGCGGTGGTCGAGGCCTCGCCCTGGAAGGCGATGACCTCCTGCGTGAAGCCGACCACGCTCGCGCTGTGGGGCGCCTGGATGCCGCCGATGCCGCTGGCGGAGGAGAAGACCTGCTTGGCGCTCGTGAGCGCGTCGTAGATGAAGTTCGGGCGCGTGGCGTCGGGCGTCGACCCGCCGGCGCTGGGCGCCG
Source organism: Methylobacterium sp. A54F (assembly GCF_053346035.1). Taxonomy (NCBI): domain Bacteria; kingdom Pseudomonadati; phylum Pseudomonadota; class Alphaproteobacteria; order Hyphomicrobiales; family Methylobacteriaceae; genus Methylobacterium; species Methylobacterium sp. A54F. The sequence continues at coordinate 323,784 of NZ_JBKFBF010000002.1, forward strand.
TCAGGGACGTCGTGTTGGAGACGATCGCCGCGTTGACGCGCAGGCGCTGCGCGAGCCCCGTGATCGGGGAGCCGGTGAAGACGGAGCCCGGCGAGCCGTCGACGAACAGCGGGATCTGTGGGAAGCTGTCCCCGAAATCCCCGTCCGCCTTCGTCGGCTGCGTGATCGAGGCCGAGGCGCCGTTCACCACGGTGCCGGTGCCGCCCGTCAGGGTGATCGCCGCCCCGGTGCCGCCGACCGTGATGCTCGGCGCCCCCGTTCCGGTCCGTGCCCCGAGGGCCGTGAGCGCCGCGGTGATGTTGGCCACCAGGCTGCCCGGGGCGCCGGTGATGTCGAAGGTCTGCGCAAGCGCGCTGCCGTCCGCCGTCATCGCGGGGTCGGCGGCCCGCGTGGTGCCGCTCGCGGCCACGAGGACGACGTTGCGCACCGCGCCGTTCACGGTGACCGGGATGGTGAGGCTGTTGCCGGCCTTGAGGCCGGTCAGGTCGATCGCCGTTGTGCTCGTGCCGCCCGTCGTCGTCGTGGTTCCCGTGACGGTCTTGTCGGTGAGCGACCGCGCGAGGCCCCCGGCGAGGTCGTCGAGCTGACGCTGCGCCTGGGGCAGGATCGTGTCGCGCAGCTCGAACTCGGCCGCGATGGTCCCGGAGCGCAGGACCCCGGGTTCGCCGAGATCGACCTTTGCGCCGCCCGGCGTCGTCGCGATGACGGTGCCAACGCCGCGCTTCGTCGGATCGGCCGAATAGGCGTCGTCGGCGGCGAGCGTGCCCCGGCCGTCGAAGCTGAGGGTCGCCGCGACGCCGCGCTCGACGAGGGTGGCCCCGGAGTTCGTTCGCACCGTCAGGGTGCCGTCGGCCTCGGTCTGCGTCTTGACGTCGAAGTAGCCGGAGAGCTGCGTGAGCGCCTGGTCGCGCTGGTCCAGCAGGCTGACGCGGGTGCCGTCGTCGCTCGTCGCCGCGATCTTGAGGTTGAGCTTGGCGATCGTCGCGAGGACGCCGCTCGCCTCCTGCGTCTCGGTGCCGAGGCGCGTCTCGACGCCGGTCCGGAGGTTCTGCACGCCTTGCGCGATGTTGCCGATCTGGCTGGCGAGGGTCGAGGCCGCCGAGACGACGGCCGTGCGGGCGGAGGCCGAGGTCGGGTTGGTGGCGAGGTTCTGCAGGCTCTGCGTGAAGCTGTTCATCACGCCGTCGAGGGCGGTGCTGTCGCCCGGCGTGCCGTAGAGCTTGTCGACCTGGGCGAGGATGTCCGCCTTCGTGGCGGTGTAGGCAGCCCCGCTCGTCTCCAGGCGGAGCTGGCTGAGGGCCGCGGCGTCGAACGAGCGCGTCAGCGTGCCCACAGAGACGCCGGCATTGCCGGGCCCCGTCGAGACCGTCGACAGCGTGCGCTTCACGTAACCGGCGGTGCCGGCATTGGCGACGTTCTGCGAGACGACGCCGATCGAGTCGCGCATCGCCTGCAGGCCGGCGGTTGCCGTGCTGAGCGGGTTCACCGGCATCGCAACACCCTCCCGGCCCCGTCACGCCTCCGCTAGCGGATCACGTTCAGCAGATCGGACATCATCTGCTGGGCCGTCGACATGACCCGCGTGTTCGCAGAGTAGGCCTGCTGGGTTACGATCATCTTAGAGAATTCGTCGGCAATGTCGGTGTTCGACTGCTCGACGTTCGAGCCGAGGATGACGGTGTTGCCGAGGTCCTTGGTGGCCGCTCCGGCGTCGAGCGTGTAGCTGTAATTCCCGCCCGATTGCGGCTTCAGGCCGTCCGGATTGACGAACTTGACGATCGGCACCGTGCCGACCTCGGTGGTCAGGCCGTTCGAGTAGGTGCCGACGATCTTGCCCTCGGCGGTGATCGAGACGTCGTTGAGGGTGCCGGCGGGCGAGCCGTTCTGCGCGAGGGTGTCGGTGACGGCGCTGCCGGTTGTGCCGGTCTGGGTCAGGCCGTCGCCGTCGAGCTTGACCGTGATGTCGGTGAGGGTCTTGCCGTTGATGGTCGGCGCCTCGATCGTGAAACCGGTCATCGTGGTCGGGAGCTTGCCGTCCTTGTCGAACACGAAGGCGTCGCCGACATTCGTCCAGTCCGTCTTGCCCGCATCGACGCCGCTCGTGTTGGCGTAGAACAGGTTCCAGGTGGCGCCGGCCGGCGGCGTACCCGTGGCATCCGCGACCTTGGCCCAGCGCGTCTGGAGCGGCACCGCGTTGCCCTCCGTGTCGTACATGGTCAGCGAGGGGCCCGCGATGCTGTTGCTGTAGAAGGTCGAGGCATCGGTGGTGGTGCCGGTGTCGGCCGGAACCGTGCCGGTCCCGGTGCCGGTGAGCACCACGGGGCTCGGCGTGGCCGTCGGGCTGTAGAGCAGCGACGTCGAGGCCGACGAGGTGGTCGAGCCGGGGCTGACCGGCAGGTTGCCGCCGTAGCTGATCGAGGTGGTCGCCGTCGCCTGCGTCGTGGTCTTGATGGTGATCGGCCCGTTCGAGGTGACCGCGCCCGTGACCTTGTCGACGTTGATGTCCTGCAGCACGCCCCCCGAGCCGTTGACGAGGTGACCGGACTTGTCGAGGGCGAAGTCGCCGCGTCGCGTGAACAGGTTCGTGTTCGACGACGAACCCGAGACCTGCGTGCTCTGCACGACGAAGAAGCCGTCGCCGTTCAGCGCCATGTTGGTCGGCACCTTCGTGGCGATGATGTTGCCCTGGAGCGTGTTCGTGAGGCGGGACTGGGCCACGACGGTCCCGGCGACCTCGTGCTTCGGGGACTGCTCGCTGAGCAGGTCGACGAAGCTGCTGTCGATGCGCTTGAAGCCGGTCGTCTGCGAGTTCGCGATGTTCCCCGAGATGTTGCTGATCGCGTAGGACTGCGCCTGCAGGCCGGTGACTGCCGTCTGCAGAGCTGTGAAGATATCCATGGCACGAAACCCCGGCGACGCGGCGGGCGGTGCCACGGCGGCACGCGTCCCCGGCATCGTCGCGCAACCCGCGTGCCAGAGCTAAGCCGTTGATCCGAAAGGACCGGGCGCGTCGCGGCCCGGCAGAATCGGCGCGTTCGCGGCTGCCGCGCGGCAGCTTTTGCCGAGCGCTGCGGCGTTTACCCAGCGTTATGGCCGCTCGCCTAGGGTCGAGGCGCACCAATCCGAGGGCGTGTCGTGTCTACCCGGGCGAAACGGACGAGCCTCGTCCACCTGATCTACTTCTCCCGGCTCAACCTGTCGTCCGACGCTCAGCTCCGGGCCGGCCAGATCGGCGACATCACCCGTCAGGCCCAGAAAAAGAACGAGTTCTCCGTGATCACGAGCTTCCTCATCATCGAGGGCAATTTCGCGATCCAGGTGATCGAGGGCGAGCGCGTGTCGGTCCACGAGACCTTCAACCGCATCGCGGAGGACCAGCGCCATCGGGACGTGCAGATCTGCGAGTGGCGCGAGATCGCCAAGCGCGAGTTCGTGCATTCCTTCAAGACCGGCCTGCGCACCACGGCCACAGAACCTCTGTTCGCCAAGGCGAACCTGCTGCCGATGCTCCAGCGCGGCACCCCGCGCGCGAGCGCCCTGCACGCCCTCGCGGTCGGCCTCCAGACCGACGCGATGACGAAGCAGGGCATCGACCACCTCTTCATCTGAACGCGTCGCGAGCCGCCCATGAGCGAGACGACACCTCCGATCCTCGTCGTCGACGACCAGGAGAAGCTCCTGAAGCTCGTCGTCATGCTGATGGGCCGCATCGGCTTCCCGGAGGTCGACGGGGTGACGAGCGGCGCCGAGGCCCTGGAGCGCCTGCGCGAGCGTCGCTACGCCCTGGTCATCTCGGACCTCGACATGGAGCCGATGGACGGCCTCGCCCTGCTGCGCGAGATCCGGGCGGACGACGACCTGATGAACACGCCCTTCATCCTGACGGAATCATCGTTCGACTTCGAGGACGTGAATCTCGCCCATCAGGCGGGGGCGGACGCCTTCATCCTCAAGCCGTTCGACATGGCGGTGCTGAAGGGCAAGCTCAAGCAGGTGCTGAACCGCAAGCCGCGCAAGCGCGAGGCGCCGCTCGCCACCGAGTCGACGCTCAGCGTCGACTTCCCGATGCTGGGCAAATTCTGAGCGGCGGTTCCGCTCAGGCCGCCCGCTTCTGGTAGTCCTTGATGTCCGTGAAGCGGATCGCCGGGTAGCGCTCCTCCTCGTAGCGGAGCGAGAACGCGGTGGTCGCCATGAACACCGGTGCACCGTCGAGGTCGCTCGCCATTGACGAGCCGTGGCTTCCGATGAACTTGTCGAGCTCGGCCTCCGAATCCGAGGCGATCCAGCGGCACACCGAGAACCGAGTGGTGTCGTAGTCGATCGGGAGCCCGTACTCGGCAGCAAGGCGCTCCTTGAGCACGTCGAGCTGAAGGGCGCCGACCACGCCGACGATCGCGCCCGAGCCGTCCTGCGGCAGGAAGAGCTGCACCACGCCCTCCTCGCCCATCTGCTGGAGGGCCTCGCGCAGTTTCTTGGCCTTCATGGCGTCGGTGAGCTTGATGCGGCGCAGGATCTCGGGCGCGAAGCTCGGGACGCCGCGGAACAGCAGGTCCTCGCCCTCGGTGAGGGTATCGCCGATGCGCAGCGTGCCGTGGTTCGGGATGCCGACGACGTCGCCCGCGAAGGCCTCGTCCGCGATGGCGCGGTCCTGCGCGAAGAAGAACTGCGGCGCCGACAGCGAGATCGGCTTCGCGGTCCGCACGAGGCGGGCCTTCATGCCCCGGCTGAGGCGGCCGGAGCAGACGCGCATGAAGGCGATCCGGTCCCGGTGGTTCGGGTCCATGTTCGCCTGAATCTTGAAGACGAAGCCCGTCATCTTTGGCTCGGTGGGCTCCACGAGGCGCTTGTCCGCGTCCTGGCCGCGCGGCGGCGGCGCGAAGCGGGCGAGGCCGTCGATGAGGTCGCGCACCCCGAAGTTGCGCAGCGCCGATCCGAAGAAGACCGGCGTGAGGTGGCCCTCCCGGAACGCGGCGAGGTCGAAGGCCTTGAGGCCGCCCTCGGCGAGCTCCGCCTCCTCGCGCCACGTCGCGGCCTCGCCGTCCTCGGTGAGGAGGCTGTCGAACAGCGGATCGTCGAGCCCGGAGACCGACACCGTGCCGGCATCGTCGGCGGCGTCGAGGCGGCGGACGCGGCTCGAGCCGAGCTCGTAGGTGCCCGCGAAGTTGCGGCCCCGCCCGATCGGCCAGGTCACCGGCGCGACGTCGAGGGCGAGCGTCTTTTCGATCTCATCGAGGAGCTCGAACGGGTCGCGGGCCTCGCGGTCGAGCTTGTTCACGAACGTGACGATCGGGATGTCGCGCAGCCGGCAGACCTCGAACAGCTTGCGGGTGCGCGCCTCGATGCCCTTGGCAGCGTCGATCACCATCACGGCCGAGTCGACGGCCGTCAGCGTCCGGTAGGTGTCCTCCGAGAAGTCCTCGTGGCCCGGCGTGTCGAGGAGGTTGAAGACACAGTCCCCGTACTCGAACGTCATCACCGAGGTCACGACCGAGATGCCGCGCTCCTTCTCGATGCCCATCCAGTCGGACCGCGTCGAGACGCGGTTGCGCTTCGCCTTGACCTCGCCGGCGAGCTGGATGGCGCCGCCGAACAGGAGCAGCTTCTCGGTCAACGTGGTCTTGCCCGCGTCCGGGTGCGAGATGATCGCGAAGGTGCGGCGGCGCGCGACGGGGTCGGCGGGCGCCGCGGCGGCGCGAGCGGCCTCACTCTTCGTCTCGGTCTGCATCAGCATGGCGGGCAACGTTCGGGGCTGCGCCCGGAGGGGCGGCACGGGGGCGAATGTCGGGATCGGGCGGCCCGGGGCCGCCCGCGCCTATCTAGGGCCTCGGGCGCGGATTCGCAAAAGCGGGCCCCGGTCCCCTCAACCCCGCCCGATATAGGGCATCGCCGTCGCCATTACGGTCATGAAGGGCACGTTCGCGGAGAGCGGCAGGCCCGCCATGTAGACCACTGCGTCCGCGACGTGCCGGGCGTCCATGACGGGCTCCGGCCGCATCGATCCGTCCGCCTGCCGGGCGCTCGCCGCGAAGCCCTGGGTCATCTCCGTCGCGGCGTTGCCGATATCGATCTGCCCGCACGCGATGTCGTGCGCGCGCCCGTCGAGGGCGGTCGCGCGGGTGAGGCCGGTCAGCGCGTGCTTCGTCGCCGCGTAGGGCGCCGAGGCGGGCCGCGGCACCTGCGCCGAGATGGAGCCGTTGTTGATGATGCGGCCGCCGCGGGGCTCCTGCGCCTTCATGATCCGGAACGCGGCCCGCGTACACAGGAAGACACCGGTGAGGTTGGTGTCGACGCTGGCGCGCCAGTCCTCGAGGGTGATCTCATCCACGGCCGCCGCCGGCGTGAAGATGCCGGCGTTGTTGAACAGGACGTCGACGCGCCCGAACTGCGCGAGCGCACGCGCGAACAGCGCCTCGACCGAGGCCGCGTCCGTCACGTCGGTCGCCACCGCGAGCGCACCCTGACCGATCTCGGCCGCCACCGCGGCGATCGGCTGCGGCCGCCGCCCGGCGAGCACGAGGGCGTAGCCCGCCGCGCCGAGGCCGAGGGCGACCGCCCGCCCGACCCCCGTCCCCGCCCCGGTCACCACCGCGACCGCCCTGCCCGCCCGATCCGCCATGTCGCTAGCCCTCCCGACCCCCAAGCCCCCCGGCCCCAAGTGCTCCCGGCCCCAAGTGCTCCCGGCGCCCGGACTCCTCTGTTGCCTCCGGCGGCCCGTCCGTCTAGACACGCCCGCGGCTTCCGCCGGTGGGGCGTCGCCAAGTGGTAAGGCAGCGGTTTTTGGTACCGCCATTCCCAGGTTCGAATCCTGGCGCCCCAGCCAAGCCCTCGCTAAGCCATCGAGCGTCGTTCAGGCCACCTTTCAGATCGCTCGCACCCGGCCCAGGCGAAGGCTGGCATACGTGCACGAGGTCAACGTCCTCAGGATGTCGGACCTGTTATTCTCGAAGGAGCACAGCGCGTTGGCGATGCGGCTCACCCTCATCGGCTGGCGCAGAAGCCCGAAAAGAAGCGCGTCGAGAGTGCCTTGAGACTGTCCAACGCGTAACCTCCCTCCTGGACGACAAGCGTCGGCAGGCCGAGTGATCCGATGATCCGACCCAGGCGTTCGAAGCCGCCTGCGCTGACCGCGACCCTAGCCTGGGGATCATGCTCGTAGATGTCGAAGCCGAGCGACAGGATGAGAACGTCCGGTGCATAGCGGTCCAAGGCGGAGCGGGCCAAGTCCAACTGTTCGAAGAACGCCCTTTCCGGGGATCCGGCCGGGATAGGCAGGTTCAGGTTGAAGCCGATCCCGTCGCCGGAACCGACTTCATGCGCATGCCCGGCCACCACGGGATAGAAATTTGTCGGATCACCGTGGATCGAGATGTAATATACGTCTTTGCGTTCGTAGAAAATTTCTTGGATGCCTTGCCCGTGATGCATATCCGTGTCGAGGACAGCAACCCGAGGATGACGACCGCTCATCCGTTCAGCCGCCACCGCGGCGTTGTTTATGTAACAGAAGCCACCTGCTGAAGCGCGGCGGGCATGATGTCCGGGCGGCCTGCACAGCGCATACGCTTCGCGGGACCCGGCCAGTATGGCGTCAGCCCCCGCGACCGCGCACTGCGCTGAGGCGTAGGCCGCGGCGTACGTCTCCGCTCCGATCGGCGCACTCCCATCGGCAATGTAGCATGCTGCCTTCGCCAGAATACCCACCGGATCATCTACGGGAACGAAGATGTTCGACATCACCTCTTCGCCCCAATCCTCACCCACGTCCATCCACTCCGCGTGCGCGGAGCGCAGGAACGACAGGTATTGGGCGTCATGCACGGCCTGGATCGGTGCCAAGCCCGCATCCCGCGCTTCCGTCATCAGGAAGCCCATGTCTCGCGCAGCCGCGAGGAGCATCGAGGCGCGTGCCGGCACCTCCTGGGGTGTCCTCATTCGCCCCCGGGAAAAGAGGGTGCGCGGGGTGTGCAGCATCTGATCCGGGTGAAAATAGGTTTTCATGGCCGATCCTCAGGCTGCTTGTGGAATAGCGCTTGGCCTGTTGCGCAGGGCCTGCAAGGTCAGAACCGAAGCCAGCGACAACGCGGAGATGGCACTGAAGAGGATCGCGAGAGGCATCCAGCTGCCGCTATAGCTCTGGGCCAGCATCGTCCCGATGATCGGCGTAAGGCCTCCGAACACGGCCCCGCTGACCTGATAGGCCATGGAGATGCCGGTATAGCGATAGCGTGTCGGGAAGCACGTGCTCACGTATCCCGCGATGACCGCGTAGAAGGCCCCGAGCCCGGCAACCGCGATGCCGATGCCCAACGTTACGCTGACTAGGTCGCCACGCTCGACGAGCATGAACATAGCATAGGGAGCGACAATGGAATACGCGGCTACGCAGACCAGGAACCGAAATACAGAGGTTCGGTCGGCGATATAGGCGGAAAGCGGCGTAATCGCGAACTGCATGACGGACACGATCAAAAGACAATCAATGATAGTTGCGCGTGTTATGCCCAGATACGTTGTGGCGTAAGAAATCATAAAAGTGTTTGTAAAGTAAAATCCGGCAATTCTTAGGACGTTGCTACAGATCGCAGCAACAAGGATCGTCTTCGAAGTCGAGAAGATCTCGCGAAGCGGAGCCTGTTCAACTTCCCGCGCGGCGAGACGCCGCTCGCGTTCCGCTACAAAGTCCGGTGATTCGTTCACGCCTACGCGGATCGCGAAGCCGATTGCCAGCAGCACCGCACTGAAGAGAAACGGCATTCGCCACCCCCAAGACAGCAGATCGCTCTCCGGGAGAAGGGTCACGAGCTTGAACATGAGCATGGAGAGGATCAGTCCAGCCGGGCTGCCGAGCTGGGCAAACGACGCCATGAACGTTCGGCGATCCTGTGTCGGAGCATGCTCGCCGGCCAATAGGACTGCGCCGCCCCATTCGCCACCGACCGCGATGCCTTGGACGAAACGGAGCGTCACGAGCAGCACCGGTGCCCAGGCTCCGGCGGTGGCGTGCGTGGGCAATAGACCGATCAGAACTGTAGAGAACCCCATGAGTACGAGGGTCAGGATCAACGACTTCTTGCGTCCGACGCGATCGCCCAGGTGGCCGAAGACCGCCCCGCCGAGCGGACGGGCCAGGAACCCTACGGCGAAGGTTCCGAAGGCTGCCAGGGTGCCATAGAAACTATCGATCTGCGGAAAGAACAACCGACCGAACAGGAGCGCGGCAGCGGTCCCGAAGATATAGAAATCATACCATTCGACCATCGTCCCGACGAACGCAGCGATAGACGATCTTAGTGGCTGATGCAAGTTTGTTGTCTTGTCAACCATGATTGCAGTTCCTCCCAGTCTTCGAACGCGTTTGTTTTATTAAGAAAAACCTCGTTTGCCCTCGCGAATTATGCGTTCAGCTCACACACTGATGCATAGATACTTGAGCTCGACGTACTCGTCCAAGCCGTACTTCGATCCTTCGCGGCCCTGACCCGACTGCTTTATCCCGCCGAAGGGCGCTACCTCCGTCGAGATCAGGCCAGTGTTTATTCCCACCATTCCATATTCTAAAGCCTCGGCAACCCGGAAGACCCGCGAAATATCTCGCGAATAGAAGTACGAGGCCAGTCCGAACTCGGTGTTGTTCGCCATTTCCACGAGTTGCTCTTCGGTCTTGAAGCGCATCAACGGCGCAACCGGACCAAAGGTCTCCTCCCGTGAGATCTTCATCCCAGGGGTGACTTCGGTCAGGATGGTCGGCTGGAAGAAGAGGCCGCCTCTGACGGCCGGCGCACCCCCAAGACGGATGGCCGCCCCTTTCGCGAGCGCGTCGCTGATATGATCCCGAACCTTGGCGAGAGCCTTGTCGGAGATGAGCGGGCCGGCATCGACGTCTCGCTCGAAGCCGTCGCCGACCTTCAGCCGGGCGACACGTGCCGCAAGCTTCTCCGCAAATTCGTCGTAGATGTCATCGTGCGCATAAATGCGATTGGCGCAAACGCAGGTTTGACCGTTGTTGCGATACTTGGATACGATCGCGCCCTCGACGGCGGCGTCCAGATCGGCATCGCTGAAAACGATGAACGGGGCGTTGCCCCCGAGTTCGAGGCCGAGCTTCATTGCCCGATCGGCGCCCTGCCGCATCAAGGCCTTGCCGACGCTCGTCGACCCAGTGAAGGTCAGCTTGCGGACCCTGTCGTCGTTGCAGAATATTCGTCCGATGGTTTCGGCATCCGTCGATGGCACCACCCCGAAAAGACCTGCCGGTACCCCCGCCCGCTCTGCGAGCAGAGCGAAGGAGAGGGCCGAAAGCGGGGTTTCCGCGGCCGGTTTGGATACGATCGCGCATCCTGCTGCGAGGGCCGGCGCGACCTTTCGGGCGAGCATCGCGTTCGGGAAGTTCCATGGCGTGATGGCCGCCACGACGCCCACCGGCTGCTTGATCACGAGGATCCGCTTGTCCGCTTGATGGCCGGGTATGGTATCCCCGTACAGGCGCTTGGCCTCTTCGCCGAACCACTCAACGTACGATGCGCCGTACAAGATCTCGCCACGCGCCGCGTTTACAGGCTTGCCCATTTCCGAGGTGAGGATGGCTGCTAGATCATCAACATTGGCCAAGAGCAAATCGTGAAATCTTCGGAGGATGACGGAACGCTCCTTCGCGGTCCGCCTAGCCCAAAGCTTCTGAGCGGCATGCGCCGCCGCAATGGCTCGCGTTGCCTCCTCACCCCCCATATCCGGCAGGGTCGCCACACGGTCGCCCGTGGACGGGTTCACGACCTCGAAGGTGCGGCCCGTGGCACTCGTCGCATGCCATTCAGCCCCTATCGGCGCGCTCGTGACCGCCAAGCTGGGATCCTTGAGGCGGGCAATCAGATCCGGCGAAATGGTCATGGCTCAGCCTTCGGCCGCGCAGTCGCGCACGCTTGCCCCGAGGATGTCGAGCGCCTCGGCGAACACCTCGTCTTGAATGGTTAGGGGCGCCAGGAACCTGATTACGTTACCGTAGACGCCGCAGGACAGCAGAATGAGTCCGCGGTCCAGAGCGCGCGAGCGTATCTTGGCCGTGAACTCGGGATCAGGCGTTCCGCTATCCGGCTTGTGGAATTCGACCGCGTTCATAAAGCCCGGCCCGCGGACCTCGGCGATCTGCGGAACGTCTTCCCGGAGGCTCTGCAGGTGCTGCTTCAAGCGGCTGCCCAGGGCGAACGCCCGATCGCACAACTGCTCGTCGGCGATGACGTCGAGGACCGCATGACCGGCCGCCACGCCGATTGGACTTCCGCCGTAGGTGCCACCCAACCCTCCGGTCGCCGGCGCGTCCATCAGGTCGGCCCGGCCCGTCACCGCGGCGATCGGGAAGCCGCCGCCGAGCCCCTTGGCCATGGTCGTCAGATCCGCGCGAACATCGTGATGCTCCATCGCGAACATCTTCCCGGTCCGCGCGAAACCCGTCTGAACCTCATCGGCGATCAGGAGGATGCCATGCCTGTCGGCCAATTCGCGCAAGGCCGTCATGAAATTCTTCGGCGCCTCGTGGAACCCGCCCTCGCCCTGCACCGGCTCGATCAGAAATGCGGCGACCCGACTTGGATCGACGTCCGCCTTGAAGAGTCTGTCCAGCATCTCCAACGCCAGTTGTACTGAAACGCCCTGGATCTCACTGGGAAACGGAACATGATACACATCGGGCATCATCGTCCCGAACCCGGCCTTGTAGGGATGAACCTTGCCGGTCAACGCCATTCCCATGAACGTCCGGCCATGAAAGCCGCCGCCAAACGCGATGACCGCAGTACGCTTGGTCGCAGCGCGCGCGATTTTAATCGCGTTCTCGACTGCCTCGGCCCCAGTAGTCACGAAGACAGTCTTGTTCTCCGCCGATCCCGGCACCAGCCCGTTCAAACGTTCAGCTAAACTGACGTAGCTCTCGTAAGGGATGACCTGATGACAGGTATGGGTGAAGCGCTCGATCTGCTGCGTGACTGCCTGGATGATACGCGGATGCCCATGGCCCGTGTTGACCACCGCAATGCCGGCGGCAAAATCGATGTAGCGCCTGCCCTCGACGTCCCAGATTTCGGAGTTGAGGGCGCGATCTACGTAGACCTGCGTTACTGTCCCTATACCACTTGATATTGCGCTGGCACGACGCGCAGACAGTTTATGGTTGTGCATCGCAAGCGTCCCCACGCAACAAAAGCTTTCGGAGCCGAGCCGATTCTCTCCCGGCGGCACCATCTCTACAGTTTTTCAGTAGAGTTGCAAAGTGGCGTTTGGCGGGCGATAACTCTGGCCGATCATGATTGACCAACAAGATCTCGTGACGGAACGACCGCTCAGAATCGCTGAGGCGGCTCGCATCATTGGTGTTTCGCCTTCCACATTAAGGATGTGGGAGCAGCAATCCTTGATCGAGCCTAGACGGACCTCGACCGGCCAACGCATCTACGATCAGGCGCTCATCAGCCAAGCTCGGACAATTCTGTCGATGCGCCACGAGAGAGGGTTGAATTTTCCTGCGATACGGGAGGAATTCCGTTCAACATACGGGTCGGACAGCGGCGCGGCCTCCGGACTTCCACCGACTGCAGGAATTGCTGCCGGCTCGATTGGAGCCAGGGTCAGGACGCTGCGGCGCAAAGTCGGCGCGACGCTGAAGGACATGGCCGACGCGACGGGTGTGGCTACGTCACTCCTCTCCACTTTCGAACGAACGTCGAAGGGCATCTCGGTCACCACGCTCCACGGCGTCGCCAAGTTTCTCGACACGACGGTCGCGCAGCTCAGCCACGAATCGACTGGCGACGAGGCGATTTCACTGGTCAGGAACAGACAGTGGAGAATGTGGCCAGAGACGTCCGACGGCATCACGATCGGTGTGCTGTCGGAAGGCGACCGACAAATGGAATGCCATCGGTTCGAGCTTGCGCCAGGAGCATCGAGCGAAGGTTCGTACAAGCATGCCGGCGAGGAATTTGTCCACGTCCTCGCCGGTCGATTTCAGATTACCCTCGACGGAGATCAAACCTACAGCCTTGATCCAGGCGACAGTATATATTTCGAGAGTAGCCGGCCCCATTCATGGCGCAACGACTTAGATGTCACGACCGTCGTGCTCTGGATCAACACTCCCGCAACTTTCTAGTTTCTTCGAACGAAAAACCTGGCGCTCTCGGCGATACCGCAGATCGAACGGGCATCGCGGAAGCAAGCTCGGTGGATCTTCGACAGACGCATAGCCGACCCGTTCAACCCGAGCCGCCTCATCACGACGTGGTCGCTGGGAAGCGGAGGCCATCGTTGACACCGCGACGACGGGCACAGGAGGGCGGATGCATCGGCGCTGTCAGTCTTCCGCATCCTGCGTCGGTCGCGGCGGCACACAGGTTGAGGGATTGGCACGGGCCGCGTCGAGCTTGGCACCGATGTCAGATGTGACGACGATGCTAGCGCTACGCGTTCGATCCCGCGGGGTGGGGGTACGTTTGACCATCATCCAGCGAGGGATGCCTTAGGGCCAAGCTCTTCACGGCGGCGGCCGGACGAGAAAGGCCGTCCGTCGCCCGATACAGCGACGTCAGGAATGCGTGAGAACGGCGGCCGAGCGCTACGGCATCAGCCCGAGCGCGGCCAGGCGAACCGCTGCTCGGTGGTGACGGAGGGGGCGAACGGCTGGTGGCACGCGGCCATCGCGAAGATCGCGTCTGGCTTCCTGCTCGTCGTCACCGTGCACCGCATGGATGCCGCCCCAGCCTGATCGCGCAGGCCGACGCCGCCGGCGTCACGCTGTTGGCTACCGCCGTGCCGCGGCCCGAGGAGGCCAGCGCCCCCGAGTGGATGACGGTGTTCCCGCGGCTCGGCCGCGTCGAGACCAGCGACGGGCGCGCCTTCGAGCTCTCCGTCGAGACCCTGATGGCGGGCTTGGCGGCAGACGGGATCGTGAGCCCGGTCGACGTGAACCAGGCCGCCGACGCGGCCGGCCTGTCAGCGGGCCCGCCCCGGCGATCGACCGCGGCTTGGCCCTGTGTGAGCAGGCGGGCGTCCTGCAGCTGACGGTCGGCTGGCTCGCGGAGGGCCGGACGCTGCTGTCGGCGCGCAGCACCACTCCGCCTCCCCGTGCTGCCTCAAGGCCCGGAACCGAGCGGCGCGCCTTGAGACGCCCGCCCTCGTGACCTCGCCCGCGTTGGCCGGGCCCGCAGCTCCAGTGCGCCGCATCATTCCGAAATGAGGTCTCAAGAGGGAGACTATTGTCACGGATCGCCGATGCCGCGGGGCGGATCGGTCCTAGATCCCGTTTAAACAGGCGAACCGAAACGCCGAAGCGCCCGCGATTCCACCGGAGGTCGGGCGAGCCAGACGGGAGGACACGATGGAACGCACGCACGATCTCGATCCGGTCGAGACGCAGGAGTGGCTCGATTCGCTCGACGGTGTCCTGGAGGTCGAGGGGCCCGACCGGGCGCACTACCTGATCAACCAGGTGATCGAGGAGGCGCGCAAGCGCGGCGCGCCGGTGCCGTTCTCGGCGAACACCGCCTACCTGAACACCGTCCCGGTGGACAAGCAGGACCCGCACCCGGGCGACCGGCAGATCGAGCACCGCATCCGGTCGGCGATCCGCTGGAACGCCATCGCGATCATCCTGCGGGCCAACAGGGACTCGTCCGAGCTCGGCGGCCACATCGCGAGCTTCCAGTCCTCCGCGACGCTCTACGACACCGGCTTCATGCACTTCTGGAAGGGCGACCAGGACGGGCGCGGCGGCGACCTGATCTACGTCCAGGGCCACTCGGCCCCCGGCGTCTACGCCCGCGCCTTCCTGGAGGGACGGCTCACCGAGGAGCAGCTGCTCGGCTTCCGGCAGGAGGTCGGCGGCAAGGGCCTGTCCTCCTACCCCCATCCCTGGCTGATGCCGGACTTCTGGCAGTTCCCCACGGTCTCGATGGGCCTCGGGCCGCTGATGGCGATCTATCAGGCGCGCTACCTGCGCTACCTGCATCACCGGGGCCACGCCAACACAGACGGCCGCAAAGTTTGGGCCTTCATGGGCGACGGCGAGATGGACGAGCCGGAATCCCTCGGCGCCATCTCGATGGCCGCCCGGGAGAAGCTCGACAACCTGATCTTCGTGATCAACTGCAACCTGCAGCGCCTCGACGGCCCGGTGCGCGGCAACGGCAAGATCGTCCAGGAGCTGGAGGCGGACTTCCGCGGTGCCGGCTGGAACGTCATCAAGTGCCTCTGGGGCACCGGCTGGGACGCCCTGCTCGCGCGCGACACCACCGGCATGCTCATCCGCCTCATGGAGGAGTGCGTCGACGGCGAGTACCAGGACTTCAAGTCGAAGAACGGCGCCTACATCCGCGAGCACTTCTTCGGGAAGTACCCCGAGACCGCGGCGCTCGTGGCGGACTGGTCCGACGAGGACATCTTCCGCCTCACCCGCGGCGGCCACGACCCCTCGAAGGTCTACGCAGCCTACTCGGCGGCGGTGAAGCACAAGGGGCAGCCGACGCTGATCCTCGCCAAGACCGTCAAGGGCTACGGCATGGGTGAGGCGGGCGAGGCCCAGAACATCACCCACCAGCAGAAGAAGATGGGCGAGGCGGTTCTGCGCCAGTTCCGCGACCGCTTCGGCATCGAGCTCTCCGACGAGCAGGTGAAGGAGATCCCGTTCATCCGCTTCCCCGAGGGCAGCCCAGAGCACCGCTACCTGATGGCCCGGCGCCAGGCGCTCGGCGGCTCGCTGCCGGCCCGGCGGCGCAAGTCGGAGGCCCTCACGGTGCCCCCGCTCTCGGCCTTCGGCGCGCAGCTGAAGGAGACCGCGGGGCGCGAGATCTCCACCACCATGGCCTTCGTGCGCATCTTGAACACGCTCCTGCGCGACAAGAACCTCGGCTCGCGCATCGTGCCGATCGTGCCCGACGAGAGCCGCACCTTCGGCATGGAGGGCATGTTCCGCCAGTTCGGCATCTTCAGCCAGGTCGGCCAGCTCTACCGGCCGGAGGATGCCAACCAGCTGATGTACTACAAGGAGGACGAGAAGGGTCAGATGCTCCAGGAGGGCATCAACGAGCCCGGCGCGATGTCGTCCTGGATCGCGGCGGCGACCTCCTACTCACACTCGAACGCGCCGACGATCCCGTTCTACATCTACTACTCGATGTTCGGCTTCCAGCGCACGGGCGACCTCGCCTGGGCGGCGGGCGACATGCGCGCCCGCGGCTTCCTGATCGGCGGCACGGCCGGGCGCACGACGCTCAACGGCGAGGGCCTCCAGCACGAGGACGGGCACAGCCACATCCTGTCGTCCACGATCCCGAACTGCGTCTCCTACGATCCGACCTTCTCCTACGAGGTGGCGGTGATCGTGCAGGACGGCCTGCGCCGGATGTATGCCGAGCAGGAGGACGTGTTCTACTACCTGACGGTGATGAACGAGAACTACGAGCACCCCGGCATGCCCGAGGGTGCCGAGGCGGGCATCATCAAGGGCATGTACCTGTTCCGCGAGGGCAAGGGGAAGGCCGGCGCCCCCCGGGTGCAGCTCCTCGGCAGCGGCACCATCCTGCGGGAGGTGATCGCGGGCGCAGAGATGCTGGAGGCGGAGCACGGCATCGCCGCCGACATCTGGAGCTGCCCGAGCTTCACGGAGCTGCGCCGCGAGGCCATGGCGACCGAGCGCTGGAACCTGCTGCATCCGGGGGAGCAGAAGCGCACCTCCTACGTCGAGACCTGCCTTGCGGGTCGCGGCGGCCCGGTCATCGCGGCGACCGACTACATGCGCCTGTTCGCCGACCAGATCCGGACCTGGGTGCCGGGCCGCTACCGCGTCCTCGGCACCGACGGATTCGGGCGCTCGGACTACCGGCGGCGACTGCGCGACTTCTTCGAGGTCGACCGTCACTGGGTCGTGCTCGCGGCGCTGCACAGCCTCGCGGAGGACGGGGCGGTGCCGATGACCAAGGTCTCGGACGCCATCGCCCGGTACGGCATCGACCCCGACAGGGCCGCGCCCTGGACGCTGTGACGCCACGCCCGCCGTCGGCCGCCCCGGGGCGGCCGGCGGGCTCACCGAGCCAAGACACCATCACGACGGCAGGGCCCGCCAGCGGCCCGTGACAAACGCAAGGGAGGTCCCCCATGGGCATCGAGGTCAAGGTCCCCGACATCGGCGATTTCACGGATATTCCGATCATCGAGGTCTTCGTGAAGGAAGGCGACACGATCGGGCCGGAGGACCCGCTCCTGTCCCTCGAATCCGACAAGGCGACGATGGACGTGCCGTCGCCGAGCGCGGGCGTCGTCGAGAAGCTGCTGATCAAGATCGGCGACCGGGTCAGCGAGGGCTCGCCGATCCTGGTCCTGAAGGGCGAGAGCGACGCGCGGACCGGCGACGCGGCGGCGCCCGCCGACGCCGTGGCGGTCGCCGCCAAGCAGGAGCCGGAGCCCGCAGCGACGACGACGACGGCGGCCGCGCCGCCGAAGGCCGCACCCACGGCGCCGGCCGCGAACCTTCCCGACTTCTCGAACGTGCATGCGAGCCCGGCCGTGCGCCGCATCGCCCGCGAGCTCGGCGTCGATCTCAATGCGGTCAAGGGCACCGGCGACAAGGGCCGCATCACCAAGGAGGACGTGAGGGGTCACCTCACCCGTTCGGCGGCACCCGCCGCGGCGGCCGGGGGGGCCGTGATGGCGTCCGGCGGCATGGGCATCCCGGAGATCCCGGCAGTCGACTTCTCGAAGTTCGGCCCCGTCGAGAACCGGCCGCTGCCGCGGATCAAGAAGATCTCCGGCCCGCACCTGCACCGGGCCTGGCTCAACGTTCCCCTCGTCACGCACACCGACGAGGCGGACATCACCGAGACCGACCAGTACCGCAAGGAGCTCGACGCGGCGGGCAAGGAGAAGGGCTACCGCGTCACGCTCCTCGCCTTCCTGATCAAGGCGGCGGTGTCGGCCCTGCGCGCCCACCCCGAGTTCAACGCCTCGCTCTCACCCGAGAAGGACGCCCTGATCCTCAAGAAGTATTACAACGTCGGCGTCGCGGTGGACACGCCGGACGGGCTCGTCGTGCCCGTCATCAAGGACGCCGACCGGAAGGGCCTCGTCGAGATCAGCCAGGATCTCGGCTCGGTCTCCAAGAAGGCCCGCGACGGCAAGCTGAGCGGCGCCGACATGCAGGGCTCGACCTTCACGATCTCGTCGCTCGGGGGCATCGGCGGCACGCACTTCACGCCGCTCGTGAACGCCCCGGAGGTGGCGATCCTCGGGGTCGTGCGCTCGCGGATGGCGCCGGTCTGGAACGGCACCGAGTTCAAGCCCCGGATGATGCTGCCGCTCTGCGTCTCCTACGACCACCGCGTCATCGACGGCGCGCTCGCCGCGCGCTTCACCCGGCATCTCGCCCACACCCTGGAGGACGTCCGCCGCCTCGTCGTCTGACGCGGCGGGCCGTCCGATCCGAGGGGCCGGCAGGCCAGGGACCAGCAGGAGCGAAGCGATGAGCAACGACGTCAAACTGCCCGATATCGGCGACTTCAAGGATGTGCCGGTGATCGAGGTGAGCGTCAGCGCGGGCGACCAGATCTCGGTCGACGACGTGCTGATCGTGCTCGAATCCGACAAGGCCACGATGGACATCCCCTCGCCGGTCGCCGGCAAGGTCGGCGAGGTGAAGGTGAAGGTCGGCGACAGGGTCACGCAGGGCGACCTGCTCCTCGTCATGGAGGCGGCTGCCGAGACCGGCAACCCGAAGCCCTCGACCACGGACAAGGTCGGCAAGGCGGTGCAGGCGGCCCCAGGGCTCAGCAACGGCGCGCACAAGCCGGGCGAGGGCCAGGCCGGTTACGGCTCGTCCGCGGCCGGGGCGACCCTAGACGGCTCGCCGACCAAGGCAGCCCCGCAAGCCTCGGCCCCGGTCTCCGGCGAGGACATGCGCGCCGAGGTGCTGGTGCTCGGCGCGGGTCCTGGCGGTTACACGGCCGCCTTCCGGGCGGCCGACCTCGGCAAGAAGGTCGTGCTCATCGAGCGCTGGCCCCAGCTCGGCGGCGTCTGCCTCAACGTCGGCTGCATCCCCTCGAAGGCGCTGCTGCACGCCGCCAAGGTGATCGACGAGACCCACGCCATGGCGGCCCACGGCATCAGCTTCACGGCACCGCAGATCGACATCGACAAGCTGCGCGACTGGAAGGACGGGGTGGTCAAGCGTCTGACCGGAGGCCTGGGCGGCCTCGCCAAGCAGCGCAAGGTCACGGTGGTGACCGGCGTCGCGGCGTTCGTGAGCCCGAACCAGGTGGCGGTGGAGCACGAGGGCAAGCGGCAGGTGATCGGCTTCGAGCAGGCGATCATCGCCGCGGGCTCCGAGCCGGTCCGAATGCCGTTCATCCCGCACGACGATCCGCGGGTGATCGATTCCACCGGCGCCCTCGAGCTCGACGGGGTGCCCAAGCGCCTGCTCGTCATCGGCGGCGGCATCATCGGCCTCGAGATGGCGACCGTGTATCACGCCCTCGGGTCGAAGGTGACGATCGTGGAGCTGATGGATCAGATCATCCCGGGCGCCGATAAGGACATCGTCACGCCGCTCGCCAAGCGCATCGGCAAGCAGTACGAGGCGATCCACCTCAAGACCAAGGTGACGAACGTCGAGGCGACGACCGAGGGGCTGAAGGTCACCTTCGAAGGCGGCTCGGCACCCGCCACCGACACGTTCGACAAGATCCTCGTGGCGGTGGGCCGGCGGCCGAACGGCAAGCTGATCGGCGCCGACAAGGCCGGCGTCATCGTCGACGAACGCGGCTTCGTCCCGGTGGACAAGCAGATGCGCACCAACGTGCCGCACATCTTCGCCATCGGCGACGTGGTGGGTCAGCCGATGCTCGCCCACAAGGCGGTGCACGAGGGCAAGGTCGCGGCCGAGACCGCATCGGGCAAGAACAGCTTTTTCGACGCGAAGGTGATCCCGTCTGTGGCCTACACCGATCCGGAGGTGGCCTGGGTCGGACTCACCGAGAACGAGGCCAAGGGCAAGGGCATCAAGGTCGGCAAGGGGGTCTTTCCCTGGGCAGCCTCGGGGCGTTCGCTGTCGCTCGGCCGCGACGAGGGCCTGACCAAGGTGCTGTTCGACGAGGCCACCGACCGCATCGTCGGCTGCGGCATCGTCGGTCCCTCGGCCGGCGACCTGATCGCTGAGGCCGCGCTCGCCATCGAGATGGGGGCCGACGCCGAGGATATCGGCCTCACCATCCACCCGCACCCGACCCTGTCGGAGACGGTCGGCATGGCGGCCGAAGCCTTCGAGGGCACGATCACCGATCTCTACATGCCCAAGAAGCCGCATCGCGCGCCGACCTGAGGAAAGACCCGCCGCGGGCGTAAGCACCGCGGCGGGCCTGACACGCGCCCGCAGCTGTCGGGGGTGAAGCTGAGCCCGCTTGAGGCAGACGCATCACCGCCGGTTGGCAATCCCTGGTTGATGGAAAAATCCGGTGCGGGCCGGCCTGCCGGAGGCCGGGCGCGCGGCGTGGATCAGCCGCCGCCGCCCGTGCCGCTGCCGCTTGCGCTGCCCTGCGGGACGGCGCGCGCGGGTTGGCCGGCATTGCCGCCGGCGGCCGAGTCGGTCGTGGCGGTCTCGGCGCCCGTGGCGCCGGGGGCGATCACGATGTTGCGGTCGTTACCGGTGGTGTTGGGTTCGCGCTGGATGACGGTGCCCGTCGCGGCGGGGCCGCGTCCGGGCGGCAGGCCCTGGGCAAGGGCCGAGCCGGCCGTGAGCAGCGCCAGGGCGGCGCCTGCGGTCAGAATCTTCATGGGGGAGTTCCTTGCCGGCCAAATCCGGCTGGGTTTGGTGGAAACCCCTTCCATTCGAAGATGTTCGCTGGCTTCGGGGAAAAACCTGTGCGGTCTGTGGAAGCAGGCGCCGGGGCCGGCCCAGCCGAAACGGCGCCCGGCGCAACCGGAACGCCGCGCGGATCATCCTTCCGCGCCATCCCGCATCACGAGCACCACGGGAACGTGTCGTCCTTCCCGAAATGCGCCCCGTCGCGGCCCCCGCAGGGTCAGAAGAACGCCTGCAACCCCGTCTGGGCGCGCCCGAGGATGAGGGCGTGGACGTCGTGGGTGCCCTCGTAGGTGTTCACCGTCTCGAGGTTCTGGGCGTGGCGCATCACATGGTACTCGCCCATGATGCCGTTGCCGCCGTGCATGTCCCGGGCTGTCCGGGCGATGTCCAGCGCCTTGCCGCAATTGTTGCGCTTGACCAGGCTGATCATCTCCGGCGCCATCCGGCCGGCTTCGAGGAGCCGTCCGACGCGCAGGGACGCCTGCAGGCCGAGGGCGATCTCGGTCTGCATGTCGGCGAGCTTCTTCTGGACGAGCTGCGTCTGGGCCAGGGGCCGCCCGAACTGCGTGCGGTCGAGGGTGTAGGCCCGCGCCCGGTGCCAGCAATCCTCGGCCGCGCCCATCGCGCCCCAGGAGATGCCGTAGCGCGCCCGGTTGAGGCAGCCGAACGGACCCTTCAGCCCCGAGACGTTCGGCAGGAGGGCGTCCTCGGGCACCTCCACATCCTCCATGACGATCTCGCCGGTCACCGAGGCGCGCAGGGAGAGCTTGCCCTCGATCTTCGGGGCCGACAGGCCCTTCATGCCCTTCTCCAGCACGAAGCCGCGGATCGCGCCGTCGTGGGCCGCCGATTTCGCCCAGACCACGAAGACGTCGGCGATCGGCGCGTTCGAGATCCAGGTCTTGGCGCCGCTGAGTCGGTAGCCGCCGTCGATCGGCACGGCCTTGGTCTTCATGCCGGCCGGGTCGGAGCCGGCATCCGGCTCGGTCAGGCCGAAGCAGCCGATCCACTCGCCCGACGCGAGCTTCGGCAGGAACTTCCGGCGCTGCGCCTCGGACCCGTAGGCGTGGATCGGGTACATCACGAGGGAGGATTGCACGCTCATCATCGAGCGGTAGCCCGAATCGATGCGCTCGACCTCCCGGGCCACGAGGCCGTAGGCGACGTAGGACGCGCCCGCGCAGCCGTACTCCTCGGGCAGCGTCACGCCGAGGAGGCCGAGCTCGCCCATGGCCCGGAACAGCTCGGGGTGGGTGCGCTCCTGGGCGTAGGCCTCGACGACGCCGGGCAGGAGGCGCTCGCGGGCGAAGGCCTGCGCGGTGTCGCGGATCGCCCGCTCGTCCTCGCTGAGCTGATCGTCCAGCAGGAAGGGGTCGTCCCAGGCGAAGGACGCCGAGGCGGGGGCGGTCGGCGCGGCCGAGCCGGGCGGGCGCTGCGGAGCGTTCATGGTCGGATCCTCCGGGTTCGGAATCTGCGCGGTCTCGCTCACGGGTACGGCCTCAGGCCGCGTCCGGCAGGCCGCCGGCGGCGCTCACGCGACGCAGATGGTAGGGCGTGTCGCCGAGCATGTGCTCGATGGCGGTGAGGCGCCGGAACTGGTGGGCGCCGAGGTATTCGAGGGTCATGCCGATGCCGCCGTGCAGCTGCACCGCCTCCTGGCCCACGTAGCGGGCGGAGCGGTTGATCTGCACCTTCGCGGCCGAGACCGCCGGCCCGCGCTCCGCCGGATCCGCGCTCTCCGCCATCATGGTGGCGTAGAGGGCCATCGAGCGGGCCTGCTCCAGGGCCATCAGCATGTCGACGGCCCGGTGCTGCAGCACCTGGAACGCGCCGATGGCGGTGCCGAACTGCCGGCGGGTCTTCAGGTAGTCGAGGGTGAGCCCGTGGAGCGCATCCATCAGCCCGACCGCCTCGGAGGCCAGCGCCGCGATACCCGCATCGAGCACCCGCTCGATCACCGGCAGCGCCGCGTCGGCCGGCCCGAGCACCGCATCGGCGGGCACGGCGATGTTGGCGAGCACGACGTCCGCGGCCCGGCCGCCGTCGTGGGTGGGGTAGGCGCGCACGCTCACCCCGGGGGCATCCGCCGGCACCAGGAAAAGGCTGATGCCCTCGCGCTCCCGCCGGCTGCCGCCCGTGCGGGCGCTGACCACCAGGGTCTGCGCGGCGTCGGCGTTGAGGACGACGCACTTCTCCCCGTCGAGCCGGTAGCCGCCGCCCTCGCGGCGGGCGGTCGCGGCGACGTCCGCGCGGTCGTAGCGGGCCTGCCGTTCGCCGTGCGCGAAGGCGAGGCGATGGCGGCCCTCCGCGATGGCCGGGACGAGCTCGGCGCGCTGCGCGGCGCTACCGGCCAGCCGCAGGGCGCCGCCGCCCAGCACGATGGCGCCGAGGTAGGGCTCCGGCGCGAGGTGGCGGCCGAGCGCCTCGGCCGCCACCATGGTCTCGACCGCGCCGCCGCCGAAGCCACCGTCCTCCTCCGCGAAGGGCAGGCCGAGGAGGCCGAGCTCGGCGAGCTGCGCCCAGGCGTCCGGATCGAATCCGAGGGGCTGCCGGCGGGCGGCCTCCACCCGCTCCAGGGCGCCGTAGCGGTCGGCGGCCCAGCGGCTCACGCTGTCCTTCAGGAGGCTCTGCTCCTCGGAGAGGTCGAAATCCATCGCGTGTTCTCCTCAGAGCCCCAGGATCGCCTTGGCGATGACGTTGCGCTGGATCTCGTTCGAGCCGCCGTAGATCGTGACCTTGCGGGCGTTGAGGTAGGCCGGCGCCGCGAAAGACTCCCAGCTCAGGGCCTCGGGGTCGTTCGGCAGCGCGTTCTGGGGGGCCGGCAGCCCGAGGGGGCCGGCGAGTTCGAGCAGGAGCTCGGTCGCGGCCTGCTGCAGCTCCGAGCCCTTGATCTTGAGGATCGAGGAGGCCGGGTCCGGCGTGTTGGCGTCGCGCCGCGCCTGCGCGGCCACCACCCGCATCTGGGTGATCTCCAGGGCCTTCACCTCGATCTCGAGGCTCGCCACACGGCCGCGGAACTCGGCATCGTCCCACATGCTGCCGTCTCCGGCCGGCGCTTCCCGCGCGAGGCGCTTGACCCGGGCGATGCGCTCCTTGGTGAGGCCGATGCGGGCGATGCCGGTGCGCTCGTTGGCGAGCAGGAACTTGGCGTAGTCCCAGCCCCGGTTCTCCTCGCCGACGAGGTTCTCGACGGGCACGCGCA
Source organism: Methylobacterium sp. A54F (assembly GCF_053346035.1). Classification (NCBI taxonomy): domain Bacteria; kingdom Pseudomonadati; phylum Pseudomonadota; class Alphaproteobacteria; order Hyphomicrobiales; family Methylobacteriaceae; genus Methylobacterium; species Methylobacterium sp. A54F. The sequence goes on from NZ_JBKFBF010000002.1 coordinate 347,819, forward strand.
CCGCGTCGAAGAACACCTCGTTCACCTCGTGGCGCCCGTCGATCGTCACGATCGGCCGCAGGGTGATGCCCGGGCTGCGCATGTCGATGAGCAGGAACGAGATGCCGGCCTGCTTCTTGGCCGCCGGGTCGGTGCGGACGAGGCAGAAGATCCAGTCCGCGTATTGTCCGAGCGTCGTCCAGGTCTTCTGTCCGTCCACGACGTAGTGGTCGCCGTGCCGGACGGCCTTCGTCTTCAGCGAGGCGAGGTCCGAGCCCGCGCCGGGCTCGGAGAAGCCCTGGCACCACCAGTCGTCGAGGTTGGCGATGCGCGGCAGGAAGCGCCGCTTCTGCGCCTCGCTGCCGAAGGCGGCGATCACCGGGCCGACCATGAAGCAGTTGAACTGCAGCGGCAGCGGCACCGCCGCCTGCATCAGCTCCTCCATGAAGATGTAGCGGTGGATCGGGTCCCAGTCCTGCCCGCCCCATTCGCGCGGCCAGTGCGGCACCGCCCAGCCGCGGGCGTTGAGGATGCGCTGCGAGGTCACGATGTCGGCGCGCGCGAGCGAGCGGCCCTCGGAGACCTTCTGGCGGATCTCCGCCGGGATCTCGCTGCGGAAGAAGCTCCGCACCTCGGCGCGGAAGGCCGTCTCCTCGGGCGTGAAACGCAGGTCCATGCTAACCCCCGATCTCGAACAGGCCGGCGCAGCCCTGGCCGCCGGCAACGCACATCGTGACGACGGCGTATCGCACGCCCCGCCGGCGGCCCTCCAGCAGGGCATGGCCCACGAGGCGCGCGCCCGACATGCCGAACGGATGGCCGACGCTGATGGCGCCGCCGTTGACGTTCACGATCGCGGGGTCGATCCCGAGGCGATCGCGGCAGTAGACGGACTGCGAGGCGAAGGCCTCGTTCAGCTCCCAGAGGCCGATGTCGGCGACCGTGAGCCCATTGCGTTCGAGGAGCCGCGGCACCGCGAAGACCGGGCCGATGCCCATCTCCTCCGGCTCGCAGCCGGCCGCCGCGAAGCCCCGGAAGGTCCCGAGCGGCGACAGCCCGCGTCGCGCGGCCTCCGCGGCCGACATCACGACGCAGGCCGAGGCGCCGTCCGAGAGCTGGCTGGCATTGCCGGCGGTGATGTAGGCGTCCGGCCCCCGCACGGGCTTCAGGGCCGCGAGCGCGTCGAGCGTGGTCTCCGGGCGGTTGCCCTCGTCCTTCGCCAAGCGCGTCTCGACCGTGCGGGTCTCGCCGCTCGCCTTGTCGGTCACCGCCTGCATGGCCGTGATCGGGACGATCTCCGCGTCGAACAGGCCGGCCGCCTGCGCGGCGGCGGTGCGGCGCTGGCTCTCCAGGGCGAACCGGTCCTGCGCCTCGCGGCTGACGCCGTAGCGCTCCGCCACGATGTCGGCGGTCTCGATCATCGGCATGTAGATCGCGGGCTTGTGGGCCAGCAGCCAGTCGTTCTGCGTCAGCTCCCGCCGCACCTGCGGCTGGACGAGGGAGATCGACTCGACGCCGCCCGCGACGGCCACCGGCACCCCGTCGAGGATGACGCGCCGGGCCGCTGCGGCGATCGCCTCAAGGCCGGAGGCGCAGAAGCGGCTCACCGTGGCGCCGGAGGCCTGCACCGGGATGCCGGCGACGAGGCTCGCGTGCCGGGCCACGTTGCCGCCCGTGGCGGCCTCCGGATAGCCGCAGCCGAGCACCACCTCCTCGACCTCCGCCGGCTCGATGCCGGCCCGGTCCACCGCGTGGCGGATCGCATGCGCGGCGAGGTCCGCGCCGCGGGTCAGGTTCAGCGCTCCGCGGTGCGCGCGGCCGATCGGGGTGCGGGCGGTGGCGACGATCACGGCTTCGGTCATCGGGCGCTCTCGGAACGGACGGAGGTCGGGAATCGGAGTCTCATCGGGCAGCGAGGTCGGCGAAGCGGCCGTCCTCGCCGGCGAGGCGGGCGAGCAGCGGCGCAGGCCTCAGCGTCGCGTCGCCCGTCGCCTCTGCGAAGGCTTCGAGCTCGCCCGCCACGTGGGCGAGGCCGAGCCCGTCCGCCCAGTGCATCGGGCCGCCGCGCCAGGCCGGCCAGTTGTAGCCGTTGATCCAGATCGTATCGACGTCGCCGGGTCGGGCCGCGATCCCCTCTTCGAGGATGCGCGCACCCTCGTTGACCATCGGCAGCATGAGGCGGGCGACGATTTCGTCGGAGCTGAAGCTGCGCCGGGCGATGCCGCGACGCTCGGCCTCCCGGGCGATCAGGGCCTCCACCTCCGGGTCGCGGGTGCCGGTGCGGGCACCCTCCGGGTACAGGTAGAATCCGCGGCCGCTCTTCTGGCCGAAGCGGCCCTGCTCGCACAGGGCGTCTGCCACGGGCGCCGAGCCGCCGGTCGCCTTGCGGGTGCGCCATCCGATGTCGAGCCCGGCGAGGTCCGACATCGCGAACGGGCCCATGCGGAACCCGAACGCCGTCACGGCAGAGTCGATCTCGTGGGGCAGCGCGCCCTCCAGCAGAAGCCGCTCGGCGGCCGCGCTGCGGCGCGCGAGCATGCGGTTGCCGACGAAGCCGAAGCAGACGCCCACCGTCACGGGCAGCTTTCCCAGCCGCCGGGCGAGGTCGTTCGCGGTGGCGAGGGCGTCCGGCGCCGTTGCCTCGCCGCGCACCACCTCGACGAGGCGCATCACGTTCGCGGGGCTGAAGAAGTGCAGGCCGAGCACGTCCTGCGGGCGGGTCGTCGCCGCGGCGATCCGGTTCACGTCGAGGTAGGAGGTGTTGGTGGCGAGGATCGCGCCGGGCTTCGCGATCCGGTCGAGGTCGCGGAAGATCGCCGTCTTGACGTCCATCTCCTCGAACACCGCCTCCACCACGATGTCGGCCGCGCCGGCATTCTCCAGACCGACCACGCCCGCGATGCGGCCGAGGCGCTCGTCCATGGCGCTCTGCGTGAGCGAGCCGCGCTTGACGGAGGCCGCATAGGTCGCGCGCATCCGGTCGAGCCCGCGGTCGAGCGCCGCCGCCTCGGTCTCGATCACCGTGACCGGGATGCCCGCATTGGCGAAGCACAGCGCGATGCCGCCGCCCATCGTGCCGGCCCCGATGACGGCCGCCGTACGAATTGTGCGGCGGGGCGTGTCCTTGGCGAGCCCGGGGACCCGCGCCGTCTCCCGCTCCGCGAAGAACGCGTAACGCAGCGCCCGGGAGCGTGGATCGTCCACGAGGGCGAGGAATCGCGCGCGCTCGACCGCGAGCGCCTCCGCGAACGGCCGCTCGAAGCCCGCCCGGACGGAATCGATCAGGGCCGCGACGTTCGGCATGCCGCCGGCCCGCTTCAGCGCCTCGGCCGCCCGCGCCTCGAAGGCTGAGCGGTCCGCCGCATCCATGCGGTCGGCGCGGTCCCGCGCGCGGGGCAGCGCGCCGGCCTCGGCGAGGCGCAGCGCCAGGACCCGCGCGGCACCCACCACGTCGTCGGGCTCCAGGACGTCCGCGATGCCGAGGCGCAGGGCCGCCTCCGCATCCACGGGGTCGCCGTCGAGCATCATCGGGAAGGCCGTGTCGGCACCGATGAGCCGGGGCAGTCGCTGCGTGCCGCCCGCGCCGGGAATCAGGCCGAGGCGGATCTCCGGCAGGCCGAGCTTCGCCGCGGGTCCGACGACGCGGCCGTGGCAGGCCAGCGCGAGCTCCAGCCCGCCCCCGAGGGCAGCGCCGTGGATCGCCGCCACAACAGGCTTCGGGCTCGCGTCGAGGCGTTCGAGCAGGTCCGGGAGGATCGGCGACCGCGGCGGCTTCCCGAATTCCGAGATGTCCGCGCCGCCGACGAAGACGCGGCCCGCGGCGGCGATCACGAGGGCGCGGACCGTCGTATCCCCGAGGGCGCCCGCGACGGCGCCGTCGAGCGCCTCGCGCAGATCTCCGCCGAGCGCGTTCACCGGCGGGTTGTCGATGGTGAGGACGGCGATGCCGTCGCTGATCTCGTGCCGAACCACGCGAGCGCTGACTCCCATAAATTCTGCAATGCAGAATTGTGTTCTGATTTCTGACTGCGGTTTCACCAAAAATGCCGATCTCGTCAACATCCAGTAGGAACAATCCTGCCCAAATGACAAATTCATTCTGCTGTGCAGCATCGCGTTCTGCAACAAATTGACAGGCTGCGGGGCTGCATGCGATCAGGCGCCGCCCCGGAAGCGGCCTCGCGCCGTCAAATCCGATGCGGACGACAAGATCCGCGGGGGCCGAGAATCATGTGGTCGCGCCGGCCGACGGATGCCGGGTGCGCGGGAGGAGAATCCATGCTTCGCAGAGCCGTCGCGGTTGCGTCGTTGGCGCTGGTCAGCCTGTGCGGGAGTGCCCTCGGCCCGGCCCGGGCCGACGAGATCCTGGTCGGCGCCCACATGCCGCTCACCGGCTCGCTGGCGCGCTCGGGCCAAGCCTTCGACGAGGGCATGCGGGTGGCCGTGCAGATGTTCAACGAGCGCTCGCCGAAGCACCGCATCCGCCTGCAAGTGATCGATGACGAGAGCGCGCCCGCCAAGGCGGTGTCGGCGGTGGAGAAGCTCGTCTCCGACGGCGCCGTAGCGGTGATCGGCGGCTACGGTTCGAACATCATCGGGCCGGCTTCCGACGCCTCGAACAAGCTCAACACGGTCTACATTACCGCCGGGGCCGTGAGCGACGAGCTGACCGCGCGGGGCCTGAAGACCTTCTTCCGCATCAACAACAATGCCGGCTACCAGCGCGGCATGGGCACGCTGCTGGACACCCTTAAGCCGGCCTCTGTGTCGATCCTCGCCTCCACCAAGGAGGCCCCGATGCTGCTCGCCAAGGGCCTGCAGAAGGACCTCTCGGCCAAGGGCGTGAAGGTCACGGTGCACGAGTTCGACCCCGCGATTACCGACTTCAAGCCGATCATCAACAAGGTGAAGCTTCAGGACCGCTCCGACATCCTCGTGATGTCGGCCTACGAGAACGACTACGTCGGCATCATCCGGGCCGCCAAAGTGCTGAAGCCGCCGGTCAAGCTCGTCGTCGGTGCCTGGTCGCTCGCCACCCCGAAGATGTACCAGGAATTCCCCGACCTGATGAACAACGTGGTCGGAACCTCCTTCCTGCCCTTCCCGGTGGAGATGAAGGACGAGGAGGGCAAGCGCTTCGCCGAGGCCTACCGCAAGACCTACGGCAAGGATGTCGAGTACCTCTCGACCCTGAGCTTCGTCGAGACCACGATCCTCGCCGAGGCCATCGCCCGCGCGGCCGAGGCCGGCACGCTGAAGAGCGGTGGCCTTCCCGAGGCGATGCGCGCGACGCAGCGCGAGACGCTGCTCGGGCCCGTGCAGTTCGACGCCACCGGCGACAACCCGCGCTTCTCCGTGGCGATGGGCCAGCACCGGTCGGGCCGGATCGTCCTCGTCTCCCCGGCCTCGGCCGCGACGGGCGAGATCGTGTTCCCCGCGCTGCCCTGGTGACGCACGTGCTGGATCTCGTCCTGCAGGCGCTGTTCTCCGGGCTCCTCGTCGGCAGCGTCTACGCCCTCGTCGCGCTCGGCCTCGCCCTCTCCTTCGGCGCGATGCGCATCATCAACCTCGCCCACGGCGAGCTGGTGCTGCTCGCGGCCTACGCCGCCTACGTGGTCGAGGCCCGTGCCGGTCTCGACCCCTACCTGGCGATCCCCCTGGCGCTGGCCGTGGTGCTTCCGGTCTGCGCGGCCCTGTACCTGATGATCGACCGCCTATGGGACCACCGGGAGCTGAACTCGCTGATCCTGACCTTCGGGGTCGGCATCATCCTCACCAACGCGACGCTCCTCGCCTTCGCGAGCGACGTCCGCACCACCAACTCGCCGCGGCTGCAGGACGCGACCTCGATCGGCAGCGTCTACGCGATGAACGGCGAACTCGTCGCCTTCGCGCTCAGCCTCGTCCTGATGGTCGCCCTGTGGTGGTGGCTGAGGCGGAGCTGGTACGGCCGGGCGGTGCGGGCCGTCTCCTCCAACCGCTCGGCGGCGATGCTGATGGGCATCAGCCCCCGCCGCACCGAGATCGTCGCCTTCCTGGTCTCGGGGGCACTGGCGGCCTGCGCGGGCGTTGCCCTCTACACGATGAGCGTCGTGCAGCCGGCGCTGGGCCACGCGCTGACCGTGAAGGCCTTCATCGTCACCGTTCTGGCAGGCGTCGGCTCGATTCCCGGCGTGTTCCTCGCCGCGATCCTCCTCGGGATCACCGAGGCGCTCACCGTCACCCTGGCGAGCTCGGCCCTGCAGGAGCTCGCCGGGATGGTGCTGTTCCTCCTCGTCCTCTTCCTCCTGCCGAACGGCCTGTTCGGCGCCCGCGCCCGGCGCGGCTGAGGAGCGCGCCATGAGATCCGCAGACTCTTCGACCGCCCTCCCCGTGAAGGCCGCTACCGCCGGGCGGCTGCCCCGCGGTGCCGTCCTCGGCGCCGGCCTCTTCGCCCTGGCGCTGCTGCCGGTGCTCCTCGGGGCCAGCAACTACCTCCTCGGCCTGCTCATCTCCGCGCTGATCCTCGCGGGCGTGTCGCTCGCCTGGGCGCTGCTCGGCAACCTCGGCGGCATGGTGTCCTTCGGGCACGCCGCGTTCTTCGGGGTAGGCGCCTACGCCTCGGCCCTGCTGTCGGCGCGCCTCGGCCTGCCGGTGCTGCTCAGCGTGCCGCTGGCCGGGCTCTGCGCTGCGCTCGCCTCCCTGGCGATGCTGCCGGCGCTGCGCCTCTCCGGCGCCTACTTCGCCCTCGCGATCCTGGCCTACGCGCAGATCTTCCGGATCCTCGCCACCGAGGCCAGCTGGCTCACCGGCGGCGGCGCCGGCCTGCAGCGCTACCCGGGCCTTCCGACCGTCCTCGGCGTCGATCTCGGCGGGCGCACCGGGAGCTACCTCCTCCTCGTCGCCGTCGTCGCGCTCTGCGCCCTCGCCTACGTCGCGGTGCGCCGCAGCCATGTCGGCCTCGCGCTCCGGGCGATCGCCGAGAGCGAGGACGCGACCCGGGTGGTCGGCGTCAACAGCGTCCTCCTGAAGTCGCTGATGCTGCTGCTCTCGGCCTTCATGACCGGGCTGTTCGGGGCGCTCAACGCCCACATCATCGGCTTCCTCGAGCCCGACTACGCGTTCTCCGGCCTCTGGAGCCTGATGCCGATCATTGCCGCGATCTTCGGCGGCTACCGCACCGTCCTCGGACCGATCGGCGGAGCGGTGGTGATCTACCTGTTCGATCAGGTCGTCGCGAAGGGGCTGATCGCGGTGGGCCACCAGATCATCCTCGGCGTGGTGCTCGTCGTCATGGTACTCGCCGCGCCGAACGGCCTGCTCGGCCTCGTCCGCTCCAGGGAGGCGCGCGATGCTGGCGCTTGAGGCCGTCACCGTCCGCTTCGGCGGGCTCGTCGCGTTGCGCGACGTCTCCTTCACGGTGGAGAAGGGGGAGATCCTCGGTCTCGTCGGCCCCAACGGCGCGGGCAAGACCACGCTGTTCAACGGCATCTCGGGGCTCACGCGGCTGCGGGGGCGCGTGCTGTTCGAGGGGCGCGACGTCACGCGCCTCCCCCTGCACCGGCGGGCGCGCCTCGGCATCGGCCGCACCTTCCAGATCCCGCAGCCGATGAAGCACCTGAGCGTGCGCGAGAACCTCGCCGTCGCACAGGTCTTCGGCGCCGGCCGGCACGACCCGGAGCGGATCGAGGAGATCCTGGAGGTGATGGACCTCTCGGCGCAGGGCGATCGCCCCGCCGAGGGCGCCCTGGCCCTGCAGGAGCTGAAGCGGCTGGAGATCGCCAAGGCGCTCGCCACCGAGCCGAAGCTCCTCCTCCTCGATGAGGTGCTGGCGGGGCTGGAGAGCCAGGCGAAGCGCCAGTTCGGCGCCAAGCTCAAGGAGCTGCACGCCCGGTTCGGGCTGACCATCGTGATCGTGGAACACGACATCGAGACGATCTCGGGCCTCTGCTCCCGGGCCGTCGTCCTCAACTTCGGCGAGGTCATCGCCGACGGCACGCCCGCCGCGGTGTTCCGCGATCCGCGGGTCGTCGAGAGCTACACGGGGACCGTCCATGCTTGAGACGCGAAACCTGCGGGCCGGCTACGGCCACATCACCGTCCTGTGGGACCTCTCGCTGCAGTTCCGCGAGGGCGCGCTCACCGCCATCGTCGGCCCGAACGGGGCGGGCAAGACCACGCTCCTGCGCGCGCTGACCGGCCTCGTGCCGCACGGCGGCGAGATCCGCCTCGGCGGCGAGCGCCTGGCCGGCCGCACCTGGGACCTCGCCGCCCGCGGCCTCGTGATGGTGCCGGAAGGCCGCCTCGTGTTCCGCGACATGAGCGTCGAGGAGAATCTCTGCCTCGGCGCCTATCCGAAGCGCTGCCGCGGCAACCTCTCGGCGGGGCTCGACCGCGTCTACGGCCTGTTCCCGCGGCTGCGCGAGCGGCGCGGGCAGGCGGCCGGGTCCCTCTCGGGGGGCGAGGCGCAGATGCTCGCGATGGGCCGGGGCCTGATGTCGGAGCCCCGGATCCTCCTCATCGACGAGCCGTCCCTCGGCCTCGCGCCGGTGATCGTCAGCGAGGTGTTCGACATCATCGCGCGCCTCAAGGAGGCCGGGACCACGATCCTGCTCGTCGAGCAGAACACCCGGGTCGCCCTCGCGGTGGCGGACGACGTGCATCTCCTGCGCGGCGGGCAGGTGCGCCTCAGCGCGCCGGCGGCCGGCGTCGACCTCGACCACCTCCACGATCTCTACTTCGCGCGGGAGGCGCTGAGCGCGTGAGCCGTCTGCCCCCCATCCTTCGCGACAACCTCAAGCTTCCGGTGGTCGCCGCGCCGATGTTCATCGTGTCCGGCCCGGACCTCGTGATCGCCCAATGCCTGTCCGGCATCGTCGGCTCGTTCCCGGCCCTGAACGCCCGGCCGGCGGGGATGCTCGACACCTGGCTGACGCGCATCACCGCCGCCCTCGCCGAGGCCCGCGCCGCGGACCCGGCGAGGGCGGTGGCGCCCTTCGCGGTGAACCAGATCGTCCATGCCTCGAACGACCGGCTGGCGGAGGACGTGGAGGCCTGCGTCCGGCACGCCGTGCCGATCGTCATCACCTCGCTCCGGGCGCCCGATGCCGTGGTGCGGCCGGTCCACGCCTACCGGGGCCTGGTGTTCCACGACGTCACCAACGTCCGCCATGCCGAGAAGGCCCTGGAGGCGGGCGTCGACGGGCTGATCCTGGTCTGCGCGGGCGCCGGGGGCCATGCCGGGACGCTGAGCCCCTTCGCCCTCGTGGGCGAGGTGCGGCGCTTCTACGACGGGCCGCTGATCCTGTCGGGGGCGATCACCACCGGCGCCTCGATCCTCGCCGCCCAGGCCATGGGCGCCGACCTCGCCTACATGGGCACGCGCTTCATCGCGACCGAGGAGGCGAACGCCGCCCCGGCCTACAAGGACATGATCTCGGCGAGCGCCGCCGCCGATATCCTCTACACCCCGTTCTTCACGGGCGTACCGGGCAACTACCTGACCCCGAGCATCCGCGCGGCGGGCCTCGACCCCGATGCCCTGCCGGTGGCCGACAAGAGCGCGATGAGCTTCGCGAGCGACCGGGTGAAGCCGTGGCGCGACGTCTGGGGCGCCGGCCAGGGCGTCGGCACGATCCGCGACGTGCCCCGCACCGCCGACCTCGTGGCGGAGCTCGCCCGGGACTACGCGGCGGCGCGCAGGCGCCTCGCGGACGCCGCGTGAGGGAGTTGCCCGACATGACCGAGACCCTTCGCGTCACCGAACCCGCGGACGGCGTGCGGCTCCTGACCCTCGACCGACCGGCCCGGCGCAACGCCCTCGACCGGGCGACCTACGCGGCGCTTGGCCGGGCGCTGCGCGCGGCGGGGGACGAGGCCGCCGTGCGCGCCGTCGTGCTGACCGGCGCAGGCGGGTGCTTCACCGCCGGCAACGACCTCTCGGATTTCCGCGACACGGCGGAGACCGGCGAGGAGAGCGCCGGCCTGTCGTTCCTCAAGGCGCTCATCGCCTGTCCGAAGCCGGTCCTGGCCGCGGTGGAGGGCCACGCGGTCGGCATCGGCACGACGCTCCTCCTCCACTGCGACCTCGCCTTCGCGGGACGCGGGGCGCGGTTCCGGCTGCCCTTCGTCAACCTCGGCCTCAGTCCGGAGGGCGCGTCGAGCTACCTGCTGCCCCTCGCGGGCGGTCCGAAGCGGGCCGCCGCCCTGCTGATGCTCGGCGAGGTCTTCGGGCCGGAGGCCGCGCTGGAGGCGGGGCTCGTCAACGCCGTGGTGGACGAGGGCGCGGCGCTCGAAGCCGCCCTGGAGAAGGCGCGGGTGCTCGCCGCGCTGGCGCCGGAATCGGTCGCCGCCACGAAGCGGATGCTCCGCGCCGGCCACGCGGCCGCGATCGCCAGCACCCTGGAGACCGAGGCCGAGACCTTCCACGCCCTGCGGCGCGGCCCCGCCGCGCAGGCGGCCTTCGCGGCCTTCTTCGCCCGATGAGCGAGCGCGTGGACGACCTCGAGCCGGACGAGGGCGGGCCGAAGGAGGATCGCCACTTCGTCACGGCGCTCGCCCGCGGCCTCGGCGTGCTCGCCTGCTTCGGGCGCGACCGCCGGATGCTCGCCAACCACGAGATCGCGGAGGCCTGCGGCCTGCCCCGCTCCACGGTCTCGCGCCTGACCTACACGCTGACGAAGCTCGGCTACCTGCACTTCGTCGAGGAGACCGGGCGTTATCGCCTCGGGACCGCCCTCATCGCCCTCAGCTCGATGACCCTCGGCGGCCTCGACGTGCGCCAGATCGCCCGCCCGACGCTCCGCGCGGTGGCCCAGGCCGCCAACGCCTCGGTGGGCCTCGGGGTGCGCGACCGGCTGAGCATGCGCTACATCGACTGCCAGCGCGGCCCCGTCGCGATCTCGCTGAACCTCGACACCGGCTCGCGCATCTCGCTCGCCCGCTCCGCCATGGGCCGCGCCTACATCGCGGTCTGCTCCGAGCGCGAGCGGGCCGCGATCTACGACGAGCTCCACGCCCTCGACCCGCTCGCCTGGCCGCCCCTGCGCGACGGCCTCGACCGCGCGGTCGCCCAGCACAGGGAGATCGGCTGCTGCACCTCCTTCGGCGAGTGGCAGGAGACCGTTTCGGCCATCGCGGTCGGGTTCCACCCCGGCGGGGGCCTGCCGCCGATGTCGGTCAACTGCGGGGCCCCGACCGTCATCACCGACGGCCGCTTCCTGATGGAGGTGGCCCGCCCGAAGCTCATCGAGGCCGTGCGCGGCCTCGAGGGCGTGATGGGCGCCTGAGGAGGATCAGCCTTGGCAGACGACCAGTCCGACCTGCCGCTCGCCGGCATCCGCGTGCTCGATCTGTCGCGGGTGCTGGCCGGGCCGTGGTGCGCGATGTGCCTCGGGGACCTCGGGGCCGACGTGATCAAGGTCGAGCACCCGGAGCGCGGCGACGACACCCGCGACTGGGGCCTTCGCACGGGACCGAGCAACACCTCGTACTTCGACAGCGTGAACCGCAACAAGCGCTCGATCGGGGTCGATCTCGCCGCGCCGGAGGGGCGCGCCCTCGTGCGCGACCTCGCCCGCGAGAGCGACATCGTCGTGCAGAACTTCAAGACCGGTGGGGCCGACCGGCTCGGCCTCGGCTACGCGGACCTCTCCGCCGAGAACCCCCGGCTGATCTACTGCTCGGTCTCCGGTTACGCCTCGGACGGCCCCGAGGCGACGCGTCCGGGCTACGACCTCGTGGTGCAGGGGGAAGCCGGGCTGATGGCGCTGAACGGCGAGGCCGAGCGGCCGCCGCTGAAGTTCGGTCTCGCGGCCGTCGACCTGTTCACCGGGCAATACGCCGCTCAGGCCGTGCTCGCGGCCCTGTTCCAGCGCGAGCGCACCGGGCGCGGCCGCCACGTCGAGCTCGCGCTGTTCGATTGCGGCGTCGCCCTCACCTCGTATTACGGCCTGGAGGCCATGGTGCAGGGGCGCGACCCCCTGCGCTACGGCAACGCCCATCCATCCATCGTCCCCTACGGCGTGTTCGAGGCCGGCGACGGACCGATCGTCCTGACGGTCGGCAACAACGCGCAGTACCGGCGCTTCTGCGAGCAGGTGCTCGGCCGGCCGGACCTCTGCAGCGACCCGCGCTTCGCGACGAACCTCGACCGGTCCCGCAACCGGGGCGCCTTCGTGCCCCTGATGGAGGCCGAGCTCGCCCGGTGGTCCCGGGCCGACCTCCTCGCCAGTCTCGCGGCGGCGGGCATCCCCTGCGGCGAGGTGCTGGGCCTGCACGAGGCCCTGACCTCCCCGCGCGCCCGCTCGGCCGACCTCGTCGTCCCGCAGGGCGAGGGCGCCGAGCCGGGCGCCCACGTCCTCGCGCCGCCCTATCGCCTGGACGGCGCGCGGCTGCCGGTGCGCCGCATGCCGCCGGCCCTCGGTGGGTCGAGCGCCGAGATCGCCGGCGAGCGCCTCGGCCTGTCGGCCGCGGAGCGGGAGAGGCTGGCGGCGGCCGGGATCCTGCGCTGAGTGCGGCGAGGCCGCTGCCGCGGCCGGCGACGGGTCGCCGTCCATCATCCCGGCGCTGGACGGCACCGTGATCCGGGGGCACCCTCCCGGGCCATGGCGACCGGTGTTCCCATCCTGCTCTTCGCGGCCGGCAGCCTGCGCGCCGCGCTGACGGAGGTGTGCGCGGGCTTCACCGAGGCCGGCGGCGGGTGCGTGCTCCCGCGGTTCGGGCCGTCGGGCCTCCTGCGGCAGGCGATCGCGGACGGCGCCCCCGCACACCTGTTCGTCTCCGCCGACATGGAGCAGCCCGAGGGGCTCGCCCGCGACGGGCCCGTGCGCCCACTCGCGCGTAACCGGCTGTGCCTGCTGGTCCGGCCCGGTCTCGACGTCGCATCCGGGACCGCCCTCGACGCCATGCTGGACCCGGGGCTGCGGCTCGCCACGTCGACGCCGGGGGCCGATCCGTCCGGCGATTATGCCCTCGCGGTCTTCCGCCGCGCGGAGGACGTCCGTCCCGGCGCGTTCGCGGCCCTCTCCGCCAAGGCCCTGCGCCTGACGGGCGCGAGCGAGGCGCCGAGCCTGCCCGCCGGCCGCACGGCCTACGGGCTCGCCATCGAGCGGGGCGCCACGGACCTGTTCCTCACCTACGCGACGAACGCCGCCGCCGCCCTCCGCGAGGTGCCCGGCGCCCGGATCGTCGCGCTGCCGGAGGCGCTCGCGGTCGCCGCGACCTACGGGCTGGCGCTGCTGCGGGGCGCCCCGCCGGCCGCCGCGACCCTCGCCGACATCCTGTGCGGGGCCGCGGGGCAGGCCGTCCTCGCCCGGCACGGATTCGCGCCGATCGGCTGCGGCGCGCCGGCGGCTACACAGCCGCCGCCCGGCCCCCTAGGTTAGGGGCGTGCTGCACGAAGACGTCTACGCCCACCTCCTGCGGGCGGCCGCGCAGGTCGCGCCCCCCCTCGAAGCCGCGATTGCGCGCGTCGGCCCGATCCGGATCGACCCCTGCCCGCATGCGAGCGTGGCGGACCGGCTGTGCGTGGAGGTGGTGAGCCAGCAGCTGTCCACCCGCGCGGCCGCGGCGATCTGGGCGCGCGTGGAGGCGGCGGCCGGCGCCCTTGCGAAGACGCCCCGCGACCTGTTCGTGCCTGAGCACGAGGCCGCCCTGCGCGCCTGCGGCGTCTCGGGCAACAAGATCCGCGCCCTGCAGGCAATCCGCGCCGCGGAGGCATCCGGCGTCCTCGGCCCCCACCTCGCGGCGCTGCCCCACGCCGAGCGGGCGGTGATCCTCTGCGGGATCCGGGGGGTCGGCCCCTGGACCGCCGACATGGTCGGCATCTTCCACTATCTCGATCCGGACATCTGGCCGGAGGGCGACGTGGCGGCGGTGGGCAGCCTGCGGCGGCTCACCGGCCGCACCGATACCCGCGCGGTGGCCGAAGCCTTCGCGCCCTATCGGTCGATCCTCGCCCGCTACGCCTGGCGCATCCGCGACGCCGCCGCCCCGGCCGTGAGCGCCGCCTAGGGCCCGTACAGGAGACGCGGCGACCGGTGCTCCGTCTGGGCCGGCACGCATCAAAAAAAGTCAGGGCCTGCTCGCCGGTCGGGAAACCGGCGGGCAGGCCCTGCGTGGCCCGCGGCTGCCTCCGGCGGCCGCGAGCTTCTGCGGTTTCCTCAGGCGTGGCTCGGTGCCGGCACCGCAGCGCCGGAGGCCGCGTGGTGGCGGACCAGCATCGGCCGCAGCACCGCGATCGCCAGTGCCGCCGCGATCAGGTCCATGATCGCCACCGTGTAGAGCACGGCCGTCCAGCCGCCCGTCGCCTGCATGATGAGATTCCCCACCGGCACGAGCAGGGCGGCGAGGCCCTTGGCGCAGTAGAGCACGCCGTAGATCTTGCCGATGTGCTTCGAGCCGAAGGCGTCGGCCGCCGTCGCGCTGAAGAGCGAGTAGACCTCGCCCCAGGCGAGGAAGACGACGCCGCTCAGCAGCACGAAGGCCCAGGGGTTCGAGCCGAAGGTGCCGAGCGCGACGATGCCGATGCCCTCCAGGCTGAAGGCGATGAACATGGTCTTCTCGCGCCCGATCCGGTCCGAGATGAAGCCGAACAGCGGGCGGGAGATGCCGTTCATGATCCGGTCGAGCATCAGCGCGAACGGGAGCGCGGCCATCGCGAAGAAGTACAGGTTCACCTGGAAGTTCTTGACGCCGAGGTCCTGGGCGATGACGCCGAGCTGCGCCACGGCCATCAGGCCGCCCGTCACCGTGCAGGTGAACATCAGGAGCATCACCCAGAAGACCGGCGTGCGCAGCGCCTCCCCGAGGGTGAAGTCGCGCCGGCTCTGCAGCACGGTGCTGGAGAAGCGCACCTCGTCGCGGGCCGGGGCGCGCATGAAGGCCGCCGCGAAGATGATCACCGCACCCTGGATCAGCCCGAACACGAAGAACGCCTGCGCGTAGTTGCCGTCCGCGATCATGGAGGCGATGGGCAGGATGGTGAGCGCGGAGCCGGCGCCGTAGCCGCCCGCCGTGAGGCCCACCGCGAGGCCGCGCTTGTCGGGGAACCACTTCAGGGCGTTGTTGATGCAGGTGGCGTAGACGCAGCCGACGCCGATGCCGCCGACCACCGCGCCGAGATAGAAGCCCGTGAGGCTGCCCGCGTAGGAGTTGATCACCCAGGCGAGGCCGGTCATCAGGCCGCCGAACATCACCACCCGGCTCGGGCCGTACCGGTCGATGAAGTGGCCCTCCACCGGCGTCAGCCAGGTCTGCACCACCACGAAGATCGTGAAGGCGACCTGGATGGCCGCACGGTCCCACCCGAAGGTCTTCTGGATCTCGGGGACGAAGAGGGTCCAGGCGTACTGGATGTTGGCGGCGGCCACCATGCAGGCCACGCCGAAGGCCAGCTGGAACCAACGGTTGACGGCGGGCTTCGCCTCCGCGCGGGTCGCCGCGTAGGTCGTCATGAGCTCTTCCTCCGCCGGGTCGTGCACGTGGCGGCCCGGTCGCTGTTGTGGCGCGTCGCGGCTGGCGAAGACGCAAGAAGCGCTCGCCAGGGCTGTCCACGACAGTATTAAATATTCGAAATCTTCATTTTCATTGCAACGGGAATGTTTTTGACATCCCCAGGCTGCAATCCGGATTAAAACGCAACGCGGCCCGTTCACGATTCTCACGGCCCAGCGCGCTGTCTCGCAGGCTGGCCTCGCCTGTCGCGACCCCGGCGATCCCGACCTGTTCGAGATTGGAAAGGAAGTCGAGCCGCGAGCGTTGGGACGTGGACCCGGCCGACCCGACGGGACACCCGCAGCGGCCGACGGGAGGACGACCCGACGCCATGCGCGACAATCCTGCGAGCAGCCGCTTCGAACTCGACGTTGGCGGAATGACGGTGTTCGCGAACTACCGGCGGCGCACCGACACCCTGGTGATCACCTACGTCTATGCGCCGCCCGCCCTGCGCGGCACGGGCGCGGCGGACCGCCTGATGGAGGCCGTGGCCGAGCTTGCGCGCGGCGATGGCCTCCGCATCGAGCCCCTGTGCGGGTACGCCGCCGCCTGGCTCCGCCGCTCCGCCGCCCACCGCGACCTTGTCGGCCCGGCGCGCGGCACGTGACACGCGGCAACCGCGACCGGTCTCGGTTCCAAGTCGTGGCGCGCCGAAGCTCCGGCTTCTATTGATCTGGCCAGGACTTCGCCCGCGGACGATATCCGCTCATTATTGCACGCCAGGGCCTTGCCGCGCTCTCGGGATTGGCCGGGGTGAGCTTTTGCTGCTCTGCAAAACAGTCCCGCGAAAGGGAATGTTTAAGGATTTCGATACACCATGCGGCATCGAATGATCGTCGGTGTTCTGCATGTTCAACCTGTTCGCCAACCGCACGCCTGCCCCCGCCGAGACCGTGGCTCCGACCGGCCCGGCCGCGTTCGAAGAGGCGCGCCTGCTTCAGGCAGTCGAGCGGCTGGCGCGCAGCCAGGGCATGAGTCCGGGCGATCTTCCGGACGGCCCCCTCGGCCGCGCGCTGGCCGACCTGCAGTCCCGCCGTGGCCAGGATCTCCGCGGGGAGCGCGCGAACATCGCCGCGATCTCCAAGGAGGCGTCGGAGGCCGCGATCAACATCGGCTGGACCACCTACGACGTCGGCGAGGTCGCCCAGTCCACCCAAACCATCGCGAGCGCGATCGAGCAGATGGTGGCCTCGAACGCCGAGGTCAGCCATACGTCCCAGGCCGCCGGGGTCAGCGCGGATGCGGCCCGCACGGCCATGCGAGCCTGCACGGCCGACGTGGCCCAGGCCCGCGACGCGATGCAGGCCATCGAGTCTCGCACCCACCAGATCGACGAGCGCCTGCGCGTCCTGCAGAGCGCCATCGCCGAGATCGGCACGATGGCCGGCAGCATCGCGACGATCTCCAGCCAGACGAATCTGCTGGCGCTCAACGCCACCATCGAGGCGGCGCGCGCGGGGGAAGCGGGGCGCGGCTTCTCGGTCGTCGCCGCAGAGGTGAAGTCCCTGTCGGGGCAGACCGCGAAGTCCACCGAGCAGATCCGCGCCTGGCTCAGCACCCTGCAGACCGAGATGGGCCAGATCGCCCAGGCCGTCGAGGAGAGCCGCGGCGCGGTGACCGCCGGTGGCAGCATCGTGCAGGCGCTCGGCAGCCGCGTCGAGGAGGCGAACGCCCTCATCGCGCAGACGAGCGAGATGAACCAGGCGCTCGCCGCGACGCTCGACCAGCAGCGCACCGCCACCAACGAGATCGCCAGCAATGTGCAGGGCATCGCCGAGAAGGCCGGCAAGACGCGCACGGAGATCGAGAGCATCACCAAGCGGCTCGTGAAGGCCGAGGGCCTCGCCCAGATGGCGCTGGCAACGCCCGACGACGCCGCCGCGACCTACGAGCTGGTGCGCCTCGCTGCCGATGTCGGGGTCTGGAAGCGCAACCTCGCGACGATCCTCGTCGGTGCCGCGCCGGCCGACCGGCAGGCCGCCATCCTGAGGGACCGCGCCGCGCGCGACGCCGCCGAGGGCCTGAGGACGGGTCCCCTCGCGGGCCACCCGGCTGTCGCCCGCTTCCTGGAGGCCGAAGCCCTCGCGCACGCGGAGGCGGAGCGCATGGTGGCGGCAATCAGCGCGCAGGACTGGAACGCCGGCACCCCGGCCTATCGGGCGGCCACCACGGCGATGAAGGATATGCTCGTGGCGGCGCAGGAGATCGTCGAGGCGAACGGCTGACACGGCCGCACCGGGCCGGTAAGCGGCGAACGGCGGTGCGGAGAAGGCGCGGCGGCAGAGCGCTTCGGATGGAGGGTCCCCAGTTCGGCCTCAGCCGTTGGCGCGCCGGAAGCTCTGCAGGTCCGGCACGGCCTCTTCGACCGGCAGGGACGCGCGCACCGCGCCGGTCGTGTCACGAATCACCAGCCGCCAATCCTCGGCGATGTCCGACAGTTCACCGGCCTCGGCCATCTCCTCGATGACGGACCGGGCCTGCGCCATCGCATCGTCGAGGCTGCGAGCCTCCGAGCCCGTGTCGTCCCGCAAGGTCTCGTGCCGGCTGACGAGATCGAAAAAAAAGCGCATGGCCGAGCGAGCCCCCTCCGTGGGTCCGTGCGCTCCCTGGAAGCCCCGCACGGCCGACATTGCATCCTTCTAGACACGAGACGGGCCGCTAGTACATCCCCCTTTCTGTGTTTAATCCGTGTGCGACGCCGCGACCCGCGCCCAGGTGGCAAGTCCTAATCCGACAGGGGCTTAGCTATTGGTTGGTAGACGCTGACGTGCGCAGGCATTTGGTACACCGAAAAAATCCACGGTTGCATCGACGGTTCCGATCGGCCGGGAAAATAGTCGCTCCGCGTAGTTTGGCGCACGATCGGAAAACCTTCGGCGCCCCGAATCTCACCTCGGCGTGATTTCGTTGCCAACGCAATTATCGCCACTGACAGTTCGGATGGATTGTGGTCCCACGGGAGGATTCACGCCGCGCCGGCATCGAGAAATCGTCGCCAGCCGCCGAACTCGGTAATTTCCACCGCCTCCGCGACCGCGTGCGCCTCGCACAGGAAGCCCGCGACGTCGCTCCCGTCCGCCAGAACGACGCGGCCGATGCCCAGGGGCGCCGGGATCGCGGCGACGAAGCGCCCGAAGGCGGCGGCAGGCAGGCTCCACACCTCGACGTCGAGGCCGGCACCGGAGAACCCCGGATCGCGCACGAGGCCGGGGCGGGCCGGTGGGCTGCCCGACAGGGCGTAGAGTCGGTAATCGCCCGCGGTTCGCGCCGCGCGCAGCAGGCGCCCGCCGGCCTCGGTGAGCTGCCCGTTGAGCGGAAGGCCCGAGAGGTGGGCCCCCACCACGGCGACGGCGATCGTCGTGGGCTCGTCCGGCGCGGGCGCGAGGGCCGGCGGCACGGCGTCCCGGTCGCGACCCATGCCGCAGGCCGCAACGCGGTGGAGCGCGTCCGCCAGGGGCGCCAGCGCGTCGTCGGAGCCGCCGGGGCCGATCAGGGTCACGCCCGCCGGGAGCCCGTCCGTCCGGAAGCCAGCCGGCACGGCGATCGCCGCGAGCCCGAGGAGGTTTGTGAAGTTGGTGTAGGTGCCGAGCCGCGCGTTGAGCGTGATGGGCTCGGCCTCCATCTCCGCCACCGTGTAGGTGGTCGGTGCGGTCGGCAGGAGGAGCAGGTCGACGTCCCGCCACGTCGCGTCCGTCCGGCGCCGGAGCGCTTCGAGCGCGTAGCGGCCCCGGAAGGCGTCGGTCGCGGCGTAGCGGCCGGCCGAGGCGACGATCGCCCGCACGCTCGGGTCGAGGGCATCGGCATTCGCGGGGTAGAAGGGCTCCAGCGCCGCCAGGCGCTCGGCCACCCAGGGTCCGTCGTAGAGCAGCGCCGCGACCTCGCGGAACGGTCCGAAATCGAACGGCACCGCGCTCGCCCCACTGGCGGCGAGGCGCGCCACCGCCGCATCGTAGAGCGCGGCGGTCCCGGCATCTCCGAAGAAGCTCCGGTCCGCCTCCGCCAGCACGCCGACGCGGGGCCTGTCCGGCAGAGGATGGGGCGCGATCGATCGCGAAAAGGCATCGGCGGCGTCGAACCCCTCGGCGATCCGGCGCACCGCGAGCCCGTCCGCGACGCAGCCGGCGAAGACCGTGATGCAGTCGAGGCTCCGGCATGCGGGCACGAGGCCGGTGTTGGACAGGAGACCGGGCGTCGGCTTGATCCCGACGAGGTTGTTCAGGGCGGCCGGAACGCGCCCCGACCCCGCCGTGTCGGTGCCGAGGGCGAAGCTCGCAAGGCCCGCCGCCACCGCCACGGCCGAGCCGGAGCTCGATCCGCCGGAGATGTGCGCGCTGCTGAACACGCTCCGCGGCGCGCCGTAGGGCGAGCGCGTCCCGTTGAGCCCGGTGGCGAACTGGTCGAGGTTGACCTTGCCCGTGACGAGGGCGCCGGCCGCCCGCAGGCGGGCGACCACCGCGGCATCCCGGTCCGGCGTATAGGCATAAGCCGGGCAGGCCGCCGTGGTGGGCAGGCCCGCCACGTCGATGTTGTCCTTCACGGCGAACGGGACGCCCCAGAGCGGGAGGCTGCCCGGCTCCGGATGGCGGCGCATCAGCTTCTCGGCGGCCTCGACGAGGTTTTCGCGCGCCACGGGCGTGATGAACACCGCAGGGTCGGAATAAGCCGCCATGCGTTCGGCGACCACTTGCGCGACGGCGGACGGCGTGAGGGCGCCGGCGGTGTAGCGCTCCCGCAAGGCGCCGAGGCTGAGGATCGGTGGCAGGTCGACCGTCATCGTGGTTGTCCCGGGCTCTCAGGCAGCGCTTGGGTTGATGATGGGGTCCGGCAGCGTCGCTGCGGCGGCGGGCCAGGCTGCGGCGAGGCGCTCGAACGAGTCCTCCACGAGGCTCACGTGGTGGAGCATCTGGGCATGGGCCTCGGCCGCGTCCGCCGCGAGGATCGCCGCGACCACGGCCCCGTGCTCGGCGTGGGAGCGGATCAGGCGTCCGGGCGTGCGGAACTGGACGCGACGGAAGGGCAGCAGGCGCGCCCGCATCTGGGTCGCGATCTCGGCGAGCGGCCCGTTGTGGGCGCCCGCGTAGACGAGGGAATGAAAGCTCAGGTTGGCGCCCGCGAAGCCGTCGAGGTCTTCCCCCTCCGCGAGGGGCGCCATTTCCGCGTGGTGGTCCTGCAGGCGACGCCGCTCCAGGGGCGTCATCCGGAGGGCGCAGAGCCGGGCGCAGGTCGCCTCGAGCTCGGCCATCGCGCCGAACAGCTCCGCGAGTTGCTCGGGCGTGACGCTGGCCACCACGGCCCCGCGGCGCGGGCGGGCCTCGACGAGGCCCGTGGCGGCAAGCTGGCGCAATGCCTCGCGGACCGGAGTGCGCGACACGCCGTACCGCTCGGCGAGGGATTGCTCATCGAGGCGGGACCCGGGCGGAAACGCGCCGCGGAGGATGTCCTCGGACACGTCGCGGACGAGCCTGTCGGTGCGCGTGCGGGTGTCGAGCGCCATGGGTCCTCCCGGACGCGGTCGTCCCGCGCGGTCTCCCACCACAGGATGCATGGCCCAGGTCGCGGACCCAGACCAAAGTTTGTGCGTGCGTGCACAAACTCAATCCATTCAAATCAAGGATCCTGTATGCACCCGACATTCTGCCAGGACGCTGATCGTTCGGTCCCGGCGCTCGCACAGCTCTCAATGGTCTTCGCCCGCAAGGACGGCCGCGCTTGTACGGGCACGTTCATGCCTCGGCGTCGGACGGAGCGCTGCCGGCGCACAGGCTCGCGGACGTCGTAAGGCCTGCGTCAGCCGGGCGGGCGAAGGGCCGCAACGGAGAATCGCGGAACCGGGCGGGCGGATCCGATCAGGCAGGGGATCTCACGGGCTCGGGAACGTCGATGACGCTGACATGGGCCGCCACGACCTTCCATCCATCCGGGAAGCGCACCCAGGTCTGGCTCTGCCGCCCGATCCGGCCGGGTGCGTTCTCCCGGGCGAACAGCGTCATGGCCACCGCGAAATCCCGGCCGTAGGTGGTGATGACGGTCTCCTCCAGGCGGCGCGCGAGCCCGGCCGGCGACCGGGCCCGGCGGAAGGCGCGGATCGCGTCCATGCCGTAGAGGTTCTCGCCGCCGCCGTAGCGGATCGTCCGCGGATCGTCGTGGAACAGGGCTTCGAGGGTCGCCACGTCATTGCCGACGAGCGCCGCCTCGTAGCGCGCGAAGGCGGCCTCCACCTCGGCCCTGGCGTCGGGGTCGTCGATGATCATGGCTTCGCCTCGCGCGCTCACAGGAGGTCCGCGAACGGCGCCCGCACGGTGCCGACCCGCTCCAGGTAGCGGGCGACGCGGAAGGCCGCATCCTCGCGCCAGGGTGCCGCGATGATCTGCACGCCGAGCGGCAGGCCGGCATCGGGCCAGACGGGGACGTTCACCACGGGCAGGCCGATGAACGAGATCGGCTGCGTGAACACGCCGATATTGGCCCGCACCGGCAGGGTCACGCCGTCGAGCACGAAGGTCGTCTGCCCGCTGCGTGGCGCCCGGCAGGGCGTCGTCGGGGCGAGAATCACGTCGACCTCGTGGAACAGTGCTCCCACGGCCTCCCGGTACCAGCGGCGGAAGCGTTGCGCGCGCTCAACGAGCGGCGCCGGGATCATCGCGCCGGCGATCAGGCGGTCGCGGACGGCGGGGTCGAACTCCACCGCGCGGGTCCGCAAGCGGTCGAGGTGGAGCGCGGCGCCCTCCGCGGCGGTGATCAGGTAGGCGGCCGCCCGCGCCCGCGCGGCCTCCGGGATCTCGACGATGCGGCTCGCCCCGAGGCTCGCCGCGACGTCCGCCACGGCGGCGAACGCCTCCGGGTCGCCGCCGCGCGCGAAGTAGCCCCCGGCCACCGCGATGCGCAGGTCGCCGATGCCGGCTTCGAGCAGGGGCCCCACCGGCTCGGGCGCCCGGTCGCTCGCGACGGGATCGTCGGCGTCGGGCCCCTGCGCGGCGTCGTAGGCGAGGGCGAGGTCCGTGACGCTGCGGGCCATCGGCCCGAGATGGTCGAGGCTGGCGACGAACGGGAAGCTTCGGGCCCGGCTGAGGCGCCCGTAGGTGGGCTTCAGCCCGAAGCAGCCGCAGAAGGCGCTCGGCACCCGGATTGACCCGTTGGTGTCCGAGCCGAGCGCCAGCGGCACGAGGCCGGCCGCGACCGCGCCGCCGGACCCGCCGGACGAGCCGCCGGACATGTGTCCCGTGGCGTGGGGGTTGCGGGTATTGCCGTCGTGGACATTCTCGCCGGTGAAGTCGTAGGCGTATTCGCCCATGTTCAGCGCGCCGACGAGGATCGCGCCGGCCGCCTCCAAGCGCTCGACGAGCGTCGCGTCGCGGGTAGCCGCGGGCCTCTCGCGGTTGATGCGCGCGCCCGCCCGCGTCGGCAGGCCCACGACGTCGATGAGGTTCTTGACCGCGAAGGGCACGCCGGCGAGCGGCCCCCTCGGCACCGTGCCCGCATCGATCGCCGCGGCGCGCTCCAGCGCGCGCCGGGCGGTGACGTCCGTGAAGGCGTTGACGGCGGGATCGACGGCCGCGATTCGCGCCAGCGCGCCCTCGACGACCGCCCGCGCGGTCGTCCGCCCGTCCGAGACCGCCGCGGCGATCTCCGCGGCCGAGGCGCGGCTGAAGTCGGTCATCGCGTCAGGCCGTGAAGACCGGAGCCGCCTCGGCCTCGTCGGGCAGCGGGAACCCGCCGACGAGGATTCCGGCGGCGCGCAGCACCCGGAGGTTCGCGACCACGCTCTCGAGCCAGGCCGGATCGAGCGGCAGGTCGAGGAGCCCGGCCGCCTCCTGCGCGTAGGCCGAAAGGTCGGGCTCGGAGGCGACGGCGGGCGTGCTGCTCATCGGGGGTCCTACTGGGTGGGATCGGGCGGCGGTCAGTTGACGGAGCGCGGGATCGGGCGGCCGCGGCAGGCGGCGCGGAATTGCTGCCGGGACAGGCCCCGCATGCCGCGCCGGTCGGCGACGCCCGTGCAGGCGGCCTTGCGGTCGGCCTTGTTCAAAAACCTGGTGCCGGTGCTCGGCACGGCGGTCGGCGCCGGCGCGGTGTAGGACTGCGCGAGGGCCGCGCCCGCCGGTCCGGCGAGGAGAAGGAGTGTCAGGGCGGTTCTGAGCACGGGAAAAGGCTCCGGGTGAGGGCCGGCGAAGGGTAGCGGCACCGGCGCCAACCAGCAAAGGCTGCGCCAGGGTCGGTGCGCCGCGCAAGGTCACGCGCTGCTGCCGAGGGCGGCGAGGACGGCGCCGCTCGGCGCGACCCAGCCGAAGATGCCGCCCTGGGCCGTGATCATCGCGAGGCCGGCGTCGTGGAAGGCCGGGATGTACGAGGCGCAGGCGTCCGAGACCACGAGGCAGCGGTAGCCGCGGTCATTCGCTTCCCGCACCGTCGTGTGCACGCAGACCTCCGTGGTCACGCCGCAGACGATCAGCGTGGCGATGCCGCGCTCTTCGAGGAGACCGCCGAGGCCGGTGGCGTAGAACGCGCCCTTGCCGGGCTTGTCGATGACGATCTCGCCCGGTTCCGGCGCGAGATCCGGAACGATGTCGTGCCCAGCCTCGCCGCGGATCAGGATGCGGCCCATCGGCCCCGGCTGGCCGATCCGGGCGCTGGGCGCCCCGCGTTCGACCTTGGCCGGCGGCGCGTCCGAGAGGTCCGGCGCATGGCCCTCGCGGGTGTGCACGACGAGGAGCCCGGCCGCGCGGGCCGCCGCCAGCAGCGCCCGGCACGCCGGCACCGCCGCGGCGAGCCGGGAGACGTCGTTGCCGAGGCTCTCGCCGAAGCCGCCCGGCTCCAGGAAGTCGCGCTGCATGTCGATGATCACGAGGGCGGTGCTGCGGAGGTCGAGCGGCAGGACGCCGGGTTCCGCGGCGATGGTTCGGTGGCTGGACATGCGGCCCTCCGGGGTGAGGTCCGGGCCATCATGTATGCATGGAAGGCCAAACGCCTGCCTATTCCATGCACGAACATGCACGAACTCCGGGCAAGCCGCGTCCTGCGCATGCAGGATAGGCCTCAGCCCCCCGTGGTGCCGTCGGCAGCCGCCTTGCGGGGCGCCGGTCGGGGCGTGCGCAGGCGCTCGGCCGCCCGGGTGGCCGCGCCCGCGGCATCGATGCTCTCGAAGGCGTCCTCCACCACGCTCATGTGAACGAGCATGGCCGCGTTCGCGCCGGCCGCGTCCCGCGCGAGCACCGCGCGCACCACGACGTCGTGCTCCGCATGCGAGCGCGCGAGGCGGCCGGGGGCCCCGAACTGCGCCCGGCGATAGGGCAGCAGGCGCCGGCGCAGGCCGCGCGCGATCTCCTCGAGGGCCCGGTTCTGCGCGCCCGCGTAGAGGAGGCTGTGGAAGTCGAGGTTCGCGGCCACGTAGCCGTCGCGGTCGTCCGCGGCGGCGAGGCGCCCCATGTCGTCGTGCAGGGCGCGCAGGCGCCCGCGCTCGGCGGAGGTCATGCTGAGCGTGGCAAGCCGCGCGCAGCTCGCCTCCACCTCGCCCATGGCGATGAACAGCATGTCGAGCTCGTCGGCCGTCACCGCCCGGACCGTGGCGCCGAGGCGCGGACGCAGGTCGATGAGGCCCGTCCCGTTGAGGAGGCGCAGGGCGTCCCGGACCGGCGTGCGCGAGACCCCGTAGCGGCGCGCGAGCACCTGCTCGTCGAGGTGCTGCCCGGGCAGGAGGGCCCCCGACAGGATCTCGTTGGCGATCTGCTCGGAGAGGGTCTCGGCGCGGGTCTGGGACGCTGGCACGGGGCGATCGTCTTTCATCGGGGAGAGTGCGAATGGCGCGCGGTCGCGGCCCGGGCGCCGCAGGATGCGACCGGGGCCGGGCGGGCGCAATGCATCCTTCCAGCAACCCGCGACCGCTGCGAAGGGCGGCAGCGACGCACGCGGGTTGGGCACTGCATTTGGCGCGATCACGACTCGCGCCCGGTTTAGACCCCTGTTCGACGCTCATCGCCGGGGATGTCTTCGGGAATCCTGGCGAACGACTGTGCAAATCGCCGTGAATCTGCTGCTACACGCGGCATCTGTTGCGGATTTGTGACTTCGGACCTGCGGCCGCGTCGCTACGGTCGCGCTGGCATATCGGTTGCTGCCCTGCCGACGGAGTTTGTGACAGGAGAACCACGATGCTCGCGAAGACCCTCACCGCGGTCGCTCTCGGCCTCGCGACCATGGGCCAGGTCGTTGCAGCCGACCTCAGCGAGAAGGACAAGAAGGCGCCCGTCGAGGCGCCCGCGAAGGAGGCATCCTTCTTCCTCTTCGCCGACACGCAGGTCAGCTACCGCTGGCAGTTCCCGACTGTGTCGCCGGGCGTGCAGGTCCTTCAGGCGGACGGGACCTTCCGCAGCCGGGAGGCGCCCAAGCACATCCTCAACATCTCGCACGCCGATGCCTGGGCCTACGGCACGAACTTCTTCTCCCTCGACATCCTGAAGTCCGGCTCCCAGTTCCCGGCCGGCACCACGAACCCGCCCGGCACCATCGGCAACCCGTTCTTCGCCGATTACGGCAACACGGAAGCTTACGGCCTCTACCGTGGGACGCTGAGCCTGAACGCGCTCAGCAACACCAAGGCCTTCACGATCCCCGGACTGATCAAGGACGTGTCCCTCGCCTTCGGCTTCGACGCGAACTCGCAGAACGACGCGTTCGGGTCGAAGAAGCGCGACATCGTCGGCGGCCTCAACTTCGCCTTCGACGTTCCGGCGGGCTTCCTGAACCTCGGCGTTCACGCCTACAAGGAGTGGAACCGCAACGGCTTCAACGTCCAGCCCGACCGGGATCAGAGCTTCAACACCGTCCCGGAATTCGAGCTCGTCTACAACTTCCCGCTCGCCTTCACGGGCCTGCCGCTGAGCATCGCGGGGTTCAACAACATCGTCCTGCCGAAGGGCCGGGGCGTCAGCAGCCTCGCCGCCTACGCCTTCAACCCGCCCCGCGGGCTGGAATTCCTCTCGCGCACGAACCTCGTGCTCGACCTCGGCAAGCTTGTCTACGACTCGCCCAACCGGGTCGACGTGTTCATCGGCTTCCAGTACTGGCTGAACAAGTTCGGCAACGTCGAGACGGCGACCTTCAAGGGCACCGAAGAGAAGAGCTTCCTGGCCGGCGTGGCCTTCCACGTCTTCTGATCCCGCGGCGTCCGATCGGACTGAGGCTGCCCCCGGACCCGTCCGGGGGCCGACACACGGAGCTCGGATGACCGACAGCCCAGGACCGCGCCGCCTCTGGATCCGCGAGCCGCTCGGCATCCTCGCCGAGG
The DNA here is from genome assembly GCF_053346035.1 of Methylobacterium sp. A54F. Lineage (NCBI taxonomy): Bacteria > Pseudomonadati > Pseudomonadota > Alphaproteobacteria > Hyphomicrobiales > Methylobacteriaceae > Methylobacterium > Methylobacterium sp. A54F. The sequence goes on from NZ_JBKFBF010000002.1 coordinate 374,553, forward strand.
ATGCGGCGGGCGGCGTCGTGGTGGCAGGCAGCCGGATCGTGGAATGCGTGCCGGCGGGCGGCGCGCCCGCCGAGCCCGTGGACGAGACCTTCGACGCGCGCCGCCACGTCGTCATTCCGGGGCTCATCAACACGCACCACCACGTCTTCCAGTCGCTGACCCGGGCGCATCCGCTCGCCATCAACAAACCGCTCTTCCCCTGGCTCAAGGCGCTGTACACCGTCTGGCCGCGGATCACGCCGGAGGCATTCCGCCTCGCGACCCGCCTCGCCTACACGGAGCTTCTCCTCTCCGGCTGCACCACGGCCGGGGACCACCACTACCTGTTCCCGAAGGGCCTGGAGGATTCGGTCGACGTGCAGGTCGAGGAGGCCCGGTCCCTCGGCATCCGCGCCTTCGTCACCCGCGGCTCGATGAGCCTGTCGGAGCGCGAGGGCGGCCTGCCGCCGGACAGCCTCGTGCAGGACGACGACACGGTGCTCGCCGACAGCGAGCGCGTGCTGCGCCTGTTCCACGACCCGGCGCCCGGCGCGATGGTGCAGATCGGGCTCGCGCCCTGCTCGCCCTTCAACGTCACGAAGCGGCTGATGCGCGAGAGCGCGCAACTTGCCGAGGCGCACGATTGCCGGCTGCACACCCACCTCGGCGAGACGCTCGACGAGAACGCCTTCTGCCTGGACATGTTCGGCCAGCGCCCCGTCGACTACCTGGAGGAAGTCGGCTGGATGGGCCCGCGCACCTGGCTCGCGCACGGCATCCACTTCGACGACGGCGAGGTCGCCCGCCTCGGCCGGGCCGGCGTCGGGGTCTGCCACTGCCCGACCTCCAACATGACCCTGGCTTCGGGCTGCTGCCGCACCTGCGACCTCGAGGCGGCGGGCGCGCCGGTCGGCCTCGGCGTCGACGGCTCCGCCTCGAACGACAGCTCGAACCTGATGGAGGGCGTGCGCCACGCCCTGATGATCAACCGGCTGACCTACGGGGCGGAGCGCGTCACCCACCTCGACGCCCTGCGCTGGGCCACCGAAGGCTCGGCCGCCTGCCTCGGCCGCACCGATATCGGCCGGATCGCGCCGGGCCGCGAGGCCGATCTCGCCCTGTTTACCCTGGACGAGCTGCGCTTCTCGGGCGCCCACGATCCGCTCGCGGCCCTGGTGCTGTGCGGCGCCCACCGGGCCGACCGGGTGATGGTGGCGGGCCGCTGGCGGGTGATCGACGGGGAGCCCCTCGGCGTCGACACCCGGGCGCTGCGCGAGGCGCACACCCGTCTCGCGCTCGACCTGTTCGGCGCCTGAGGTGGAGATGCGGGCGCCAGCCGGCGGGCAGGCCGGCCCGATGCCGCTCTACGGAGCCTACGGCATCGTCAAGCGCTTCGGCGACTTCACCGCGAACGACCGCATCGACCTCGAGATCCGCGGCGGCGAGATCCACGCCCTCCTGGGCGAGAACGGCGCCGGCAAGTCGACCCTGATGAAGATGCTCTACGGCCTGCTGCAGCCGACCGAGGGCACCCTCACGCATCGCGGCGAGCGGGTGCGGCTGGCGAGCCCCGAGGCCGCGCGGCGCATCGGCATCGGCATGGTGTTCCAGCACTTCTCGCTCTGCGAGAACCTGACGGTCGCGGAGAACATCGCCCTCGTCATGCCCCGCGGCCTGAAGGGCCGGGCCCTCGCGCGGCGGATCGCAGCGCTCGCCGACGCCTACGGCCTTCACCTCGAACCGGACCGCCCGGTCTGGTCGCTCTCGGCGGGCGAGCGCCAGCGCATCGAGATCGTCCGGTGCCTCCTCCAGGAGCCCCGCCTGCTCATCCTCGACGAGCCGACCTCGGTGCTGACGCCGGGCGAGGCCGAGACCCTGTTCGGGGTGCTGGAGCGCCTGCGCGACGAGGGACGCGCCCTCCTCTATATCTCGCACCGGCTGGAGGAGGTGCGCCGCCTCTGCGCCCGGGCCACGGTCCTGCGCGCGGGCCGGGTCGTCGGCACCTGCGACCCCCGCCTGGAATCCGCCCGATCGCTCGCGGCCCTCATGGTCGGCCAGGAGGTCCGTGCGCTGACGCCGCCGCAGTCCCGGACGCCCGGACCGGAGCGGCTGCGCCTCGCCGATCTCGACGTGCCGGCGCCGGGCCTTCACGGCACGCGCCTGCGCGGCATCGGGCTTTCCGTCCGGGGCGGCGAAATCCTGGGCATCGCCGGCATCGCCGGCAACGGGCAGGCCGAGCTGTTCGCGGCGCTCTCGGGCGAGGTGCGCGCGGACCCTGCGGCGATCCGCATCGATGGGCGCCCGGCGGGCGCGCTTCCCATCAACGCGCGCCGACGCCTCGGCGCGGCCTTCATCCCGGAGGAGCGCAACGGCCACGCCGCGGCGCCAGCCATGAGCCTGTCCGAGAACGCCCTTCTGTCCCGCCACGCCACGGCGTCGCTCACACGCCTCGGCGTCCTGCGGCTCGGCGCGGCCCGCGCCCTGTCCCGGCGCGTGATCGAGGCCTTCGACGTGCGCAAGGCGGGGCCCGACCCGGCCGCCGGCACACTCTCGGGCGGCAACCTGCAGAAGTTCGTCGTCGGGCGCGAGATCCTGTCCGATCCCTCGCTCCTCGTGGTCAACCAGCCGACCTGGGGCGTCGACGCGGCCGCCGCCGCCCACATCCGTCAGGCCCTGATCGACCTCGCCGGACGCGGGGCCGCGATCGTCGCGATCAGCCAGGACCTCGACGAGCTCTTCGAGATCGCAGACCGCATCGCCGTCCTGAATGACGGCAGGTTGTCCGAGCCCGTACCCGCGGCCGAGACCGATCGCGGGGCGATCGGGCTGCTGATGGGCGGCGGGACGGCCGAGCCGGCCTCAGACGCGCGGATGGCGGCCCATGGCTGAGCGCAAGCCGCGGGCCGAGGCCCATCCGGACGTTTCCTCGACGATCGGCGCCATCACATGCGCCTCGACCTGACGCCCCGGCCGCGGCGCTCGGCCGTGATGGAAGCCCTCTCGCCGCTCCTCGCCTTCGGGGCGGCGGTGCTGGTGGGCGGTGTCGCGGTGGCGGCCTACGGGGTCTCGCCGGCCGCCGCCTTCGCGACCTATTTCCTGACGCCCCTCAGCGAGGCGTGGTCGCTCGCCGACATCGCGCAGAAGGCCGCGCCCCTGGCGCTGATCGCGACCGGGCTCGCCTTCTGCTACCGGGCGGGGCTCTGGAACATCGGGGCCGAGGGCCAGTTCGTGGTCGGCGGCCTCGCGGGCGGCTGGATCGGCGTCGCGACCCACGGCGCCACCGGGGCGACGTTCTGGGTCCTGCCCCTCATGCTCGCGACGGGAACGCTCGCGGGCCTCGCCTACGCGATGATCCCCGCCTTGCTGCGCGTGCGCCTCGGCGTCTCCGAGATCCTGACGAGCCTCATGCTGGTCTACGTGGCCGAGCTTCTGCTCGATTACATGGCCCGCGGACCGCTGCGGGACCCCGCCGGCTACAACTTCCCGCAGAGCGTCACGTTCGACGAGGCCGCCCGGCTTCCCTACCTGATGGAGGGCGACACCCTGCATGCCGGCACCCTGATCGGGCTCGCGGCGGTGGTCCTCGCGACCTTCGTCCTCGCCCGCACCCTGTTCGGGTTCGAGGTGCGCGTCGTCGGGGCGAGCCCCCGGGCCGCGCGGTTCGCCGGCTTCAGCGACGCCCGCCTGACCCTTGCGGCCTTCGCGATCTCGGGCGGCGCGGCGGGGCTCGCGGGCATCGCCGAGGTGGCGGGCCGGATCGGGCAGCTGCAGCCGACGATCTCGCCGGGCTACGGGTTCACGGCGATCATCGTCGCCTTCCTGGGACGGCTCTCCCCGCCAGGGATCCTGGCCGCCTCCGCGGTCATCGCGCTGACGAGCATCGGCGGGGAGGCCGCGCAGATCGACCTGAAGCTCCCCCTCGACCTCACGCGGGCCTTCCAGGGCCTGCTCCTCGCGCTGGTGCTCGGCGCCGACGTGCTCGCCCGCTACCGCGTCCGCCTCGTGGCCGGGGGCGCGCGATGAGCCTCGACCTCGTGCAGATGGTCCTCGTCACGGTGCTCACCGCCGCGACGCCGCTGATCCTCGCGGCCATCGGCGAGCTGGTGGCCGAGCGCGCCGGCGTCCTCAACCTCGGCGTCGAGGGGATGATGGTGCTGGGGGCGGCCGCGGGCTTCGCGGTGGCGATCGAAACCGGCTCGACCACCCTCGGGGCGCTCGGCGGCATCGCGGCCGGCCTCGCGCTCGCCGCCCTGTTCGGGCTGCTGACCGTCGGCCTCGCGGCGAACCAGGTCGCCGCCGGCCTCGCGCTGACCATCCTCGGCCTCGGCCTCTCGGGTCTCGTCGGTGCCTCCTACGTGGGTCTCAAGCGCGAGCCGGCGCCGCACCTGCACGTCCCCGGCCTCACGGAGCTGCCGGGCGTCGGGACGCTGCTGTTCGGCCAGGACGCCTTCGTGTACGTCGCCCTCGCCCTGGTCGGCGGAGTCTCCTGGTTCCTGTGGCGCACGCGCGCCGGGCTGACCCTGCGGGCGATCGGCGACGACCATGCGGCGACCCACGCGCTCGGCCTGCCGGTGCGCCGGACGCGGTTCCTGGCGGTGCTGTTCGGGGGCGGCTGCGCGGGGCTCGCGGGCGCCTACCTGTCGCTCGCCTACACGCCGTTCTGGGCGCCCGCCATGACGGCGGGCCGGGGCTGGATCGCCCTCGCCCTCGTGGTCTTCGCGTCCTGGCAGCCCCTCCGGGTCGCCGCGGGGGCGCTCCTGTTCGGCGGCACGACCGTGCTGCAATTGCACGCGCAGGCCGCCGGCCTCGGCCTGCCGGGCCAGGCGCTCTCCGCGCTGCCCTACCTCGCCACCATCCTGGCCCTGGTCTTGCTCTCGCTCGGCCGGCGCCGGGGCGGCTCACCCGCCCCCGCCGCCCTCGGGCGGGACTTCACCCCGCACCGCTGACGGGCGGGCGCGCCGCAACGAACAAGGGGATCGTTCCACGATGCGTATGATGGTCGGCGCGCTGATGGTCGCGCTCATCGGTCTGTCCCCGGCACGCGCCGAGGACAAGCTCAAGGTCGGCTTCGTCTACGTCGGGCCCGTGGCGGATTACGGCTACTCGTTCCAGCACGACGAGAGCCGCAAGGCGCTCGCCGCCGCGCTTCCCGACAAGGTCGAGACCACGTTCATCGAGAACGTGCCCGAGGCCGACAGCGAGCGCGCCATCGAGAAGCTCGCCCGCTCGGGCATGGGGCTGATCTTCACGACCTCGTTCGGCTTCATGGAGCCGACCCTGAAGGTCGCCAAGAAATTCCCCAAGATCCGCTTCGAGCACGCCACGGGCTACAAGCGCAGCGCCAACGTCGCGACCTACTCGGCGCGGTTCTACGAGGGCCGCTACGTCTGCGGGAAGATTGCCGGCAAGCTCACGAAGTCCGGCACGCTCGGCTACATCGCCTCCTTCCCGATCCCAGAGGTGGTGAGCGGCATCAACGCCTTCATGCTCGGCGCGCAGTCCGTGAACCCGAACGTCAAGGTGAAGATCGTCTGGGTGAACTCCTGGTTCGACCCCGGCAAGGAGGCGGAGGCCGCCAAGGCGCTGCTCGCCCAGGGCGCCGACATCCTCTCGCAGCACACCGACTCGGCGGCCCCGCTGCAGGAGGCCGAGAAGCAGGGCAAGCTCGCCTTCGGCCAGTCCTCCGACCAGTCCCGCTTCGCCCCGAAGGCGCAGCTCACCTCCATCGTGGACGACTGGTCGGGCTACGTCATCGCCGAGGCGCGCGCCGCCCTCGACGGCACCTGGACGAGCCACGACACCTGGGGCGGGATCAAGGACGGCATGGTCGTGCTCGCGCCCTTCGCCAACATGCCCGACGACGTGAAGGCGCTCGCCGAGGAGACCAAGGCCGGCATCGTCTCGGGCAAGATCCACCCCTTCGCGGGGCCCGTGGTGAAGCAGGACGGCAGCCTCGCCGTGAAGGAGGGCGAGACCGCCCCCGATCCGATGATCCTCGGCATGAACTGGTACGTGAAGGGGATCGACGACAAGCTCCCGCAGTAGCGCCTCAGTTGCGCGGCGGGGGCGGCGCGACGGGCTCGGCCGGCGGCGCCTCGACGGGGATGCCGCGGCCCGGCGTCACCGGGACGGCGTCGCCGGCCCGGATGGCCTCGGACTCGTTGCGGGGGCCGGCGAGCCCCTCCGTGCCGCCGGGGGCGGTGGCGGGTTCGCGCCCGGCCGGGGCGCCGACCGACTGCGCCGCCGCCGGGCCGCAGAAGGGGGCGATGAGGGCGAGGGCCGCGAGGGCGGGGACGGCTTTCAGGCTCATGACAGGCTCCGGCACGGACCCGTGGGGCAGCGACGCCCGGGTCGATCGACGTGCCAAAACGGAGGGTGCCCCGAAGGTTCCGGCCCGCCCGGCGCCGTCCCGCCCGAACTCTGTGCAATCTGCCGAGGGCGTCGGCACATCCCCGGTCCAATCACCCGAAGTCCGGCTCAGCGCCGGTGGCGCGGCTTCCGGAGGAGGAGCCCGCGACCGCCCCGATGGCCGCGCCGCAGGCCTCGGCGCGCGCCGCCCGGCGCCGTCACCCGCGGCTGCCCGGCGGGCGGGGTCAGGGTCCCCTGGCTCCAGGCGGTGGCCGGCGCGGCCCCCGCAGGAACGGGCGCACCCGCGCAGAGAAGGACCAGGGCGAGCGGGGCGGCCCGCAGCCACCATGACGTCGAAGCCATCGAGATCCCTTCCCCTCGTGAATGCCGCGGGACAAGCGCGCCGGCCCGCAGCCGGTTCCAGGGGCCGAGGCGCTCTGGCATGTCGCTTGCGCGAATGCGTCCGGATGGACCGCGGGATCGGGAGCGACGGTTGAGCGATGGATGACCGGCCTGCCGCCTCCCAAGTACCCGAGCCCGCACCCGGCCGGCCGGCGCCGCCCGCGCGGGTGTCCCCGCCGATGCTCGGCCTCCTCGGCCTGCAGCACGTGCTGGTGATGTACGCGGGCGCCGTGGCGGTGCCGCTCATCGTCGGGCGCGCGCTGAAGCTGCCGCCCGAGCAGATCGCCCTCCTCGTCAGCGCCGATCTGTTCGCCTGCGGGCTCGCGACGCTCGTGCAGAGCTGGGGCGTGCCCGGCATCGGCATCCGCATGCCGGTGATGATGGGCGTCACCTTCGCCTCCGTGACGCCGATGATCGCGATGGGCACGAACCCGGCGATCGGGCTCACGGGGATCTACGGCGCCGTCATCGCGGCGGGCCTGTTCGGCATGCTCGTCGCGCCGCTCGTCGGCCGGCTGCTGCCGCTGTTCCCGCCCGTCGTCACCGGCACCATCATCCTAGTCATCGGCGTCTCGCTCATGCGCGTCGGCGTCAACTGGGCGGCCGGGGGCGTCGGCAACCCGAATTACGGGGCCCCGACCTACCTCGCCATCGCGGCCGTCGTTCTGATGATCATCCTCGCCATCACGCGCTTCGCCTCGGGCTTCGTCGCCTCGGCGGCGGTGCTCATCGGGATCGTGGCCGGGACGCTGATCGCCCTGCCCCTCGGCCTCGTCGATTTCGCGAACGTCGCCCGCGCGCCCTGGCTCGACGTGGTCCGCCCCTTCGCGTTCGGTCTGCCGACCTTCGACCCCGTCTCGATCGTCACCCTCTGCATCGTGATGATCGTGGTGATGATCGAGTCGACCGGCATGTTCCTGGCGCTCTCGGAGATCACCGAGGATCCGGTGACGGAGGAGCGCCTGTCGCGGGGCCTGCGGGCCGACGGGCTCGGCACATTGATCGGCGGCGTGTTCAACACCTTCCCGTACACGTCGTTCTCGCAGAACGTCGGGCTCGTCGGCGTCACCGGCATCCGCTCGCGCTACGTCACCGTGGCGGGCGGCGCGATCATGCTGGTGCTGGGCCTCATCCCGAAGCTCGCCGCCCTCGTCGAGGCCGTGCCCCAGTGCGTGCTCGGCGGCGCCGGCCTCGTGATGTTCGGCATGGTGGCGGCCACGGGCGCGCGGATCCTCGGGGCGGTCGACTTCGCCGGCAACCGCGATAACCTCTTCGTGGTGGCGATCTCGGTCGGCTTCGGCATGATCCCCCTCGTCGCGCCGAACTTCTTCAAGCAGATGCCGCACGCGCTGCACCCGCTGCTCGAATCCGGCATTCTCCTCGCCGCGATCGCGGCGGTCCTGCTCAACCTGTTCTTCAACGGGCTCGGCGGCGACGCGGAGGCGCGCGATGCCGCCCTCCGGCAGGCCCGGGCGGCCGAGGCCCATTGATCGGGAGTTCGCGGCGATGCTGAAGGCGGCCCAGTACGGGAAGGCCCGTGTGCGGATCATGCGCCTGACCCGCGACGGCGACCATCATACCCCGCGGGAACTCGATCTCACGGTGCTGATGCGCGGCAGCTTCGACGCGGCCTGGACCGAGGGCGACAACCGCGCCTGCGTGGCGACCGACAGCGTCAAGAACATCGTCAACGTCACGGCGGCGCGCCACGTCTCGGCCGACACGGAGGCGTTCGTGCAGGCGGTGGCCGCCGTGTTCCTCGACAGCTATCCGCAGGTCGAGGCCGTGACCATCCGGGCGCTGGAGACGCGCTGGCGTCGCCACGCCATCGCGGGCGCCCCCCACGGCCACACCTTCACGCTGGACGGGAACGGCCGCGGCTTCGTCGAGCTGGACGCCGGGCGGGACGGGACGGTCCTGCGCTCGGGCCTGCGCGGCTACACCTTCATGAAGACCACGCAGTCGGGCTGGTCGGACTTCGTGGATGACGGCTACCGGACGCTCTCCGACACCACGGACCGCATCGCCGCGACCAGCATGGACGCCACCTGGACCTGGCAGGGCGTGCCGGACGACTACGCCGCCACGAATGCGCAGGTCCTCGACACGCTGATCGCCGTGTTCGGCACCACCTACAGCCGGGGCGTGCAGGACAGCATGTACCGGATGGGCGAGGCGGTGCTCGCAGCGATCCCGGAGATCGCGGAGATCAGCTTCGCGATGCCGAACAAGCACTACATCCCGATCAACCTGACGCCCTTCGACTTGGAGAATGTGGGCCAGGTCTTCCTGCCCACCGACGAGCCGCACGGGCAGATCGAGGCGACGATCGGGCGTTCCTGACAGGGCCCCGCATCAGCCGGCACCTGCGAAATCCCCCGCGCGGGCGCTGTTCTGTGCCCCCGTCGGCTGGCCGCGTGACAAAGCGCACCCGTAGCGATCGCCTCGTCGAAAATGGCCAAATCTCGGGCATCGCCCGCTAACCCGATGATTACCCTGGATTTTCGGAAAGCGCTTCCGAAGTTCTCGCCTTGCCGGAGACAGGAAACCTAGGTTCGTGCGCGCATTCTGTGCAGTGGGTGGCGATTGATGCGCCAGCGCTGCACAACATATCGCTCCCAGTGGGCGAGCCACCGATCAATCCGGCTCGCCGAAAGAACTGGATTCCGCCATGTCCGCACGCCTCACCGCCGCAGCCCTCCTCCTGGCGTTCTCCGGCAGCGCCGCCCTCGCGCAGAGCTACAATGCCCCCGCGGGCATCCCCCCCGCCCTGGCACCCGGCGGCCTGGAGGGGCGCGCCGCGATCGCGAACTTCCTCGACGCGCGCGATGCCCCGGCGCGCTACGCCGACCCGCGCCTGAGCGATGATCTCGCCACAGGATCGCTCGGGCACACCCGCACGCTGCGCGGCTACCCGCAGCGCTGAGAAAGCCGCCAAAGAGCCGGCGTCCGTGCATACACGGACGCCGCCCGAACTCTGCGAATCGCTCCCCGGCCCTGGCTCGCGAGCGCCTGAATTCCCTCGACAATCCTGCCGCGTGAGCGTGCATACACGGACGCGCTTTTAGGCGCCCGAACCTCAATCACCGACTGCGCAGAGCGCGGCCGCCTCTCCGGAGTTGCCGCAATTCGTTGCTTCGCCGGTTCCGGCAGAGCGCCTAAAATTCCTGCCCGTGACGAGATTTCATTTCGGCGGAGCACGGACCGGTGGCACCCCCTGACCTGACGCGCAGACACCTCCTCGGCGGCGCCGCGGCTCTCGGCCTGGCGGGCCTCGCCGGTCCTGCCCGGGCCGCCGGCCCGCTCACGATCGGGTTCATCTACGTCGGCCCCAAGGACGATTACGGCTACAACCAGGCCCACGCCGTCGCCGCGAAGGCCCTGAAGGCGATGCCGGGCCTCGAAGTCACCGAAGAGGAGCGCGTCCCCGAGACGAACGCCGTCGAGAAGACCATGGAGAGCATGATCAACCTCGACGGGGCGACCCTGCTCTTCCCGACCTCGTTCGGCTACTTCACGCCCTACCTCGTCGCCGAGGCGAAGAAGAACCCGAAGGTGCAGTTCCGCCATTGCGGCGGCCTCTGGACCGAGAAGGACCCGAAGAACGCAGGCTCCTACTTCGGCTACATCGCGCAGGGTCAGTACCTGAACGGCGTCGTCGCCGGCCACACCAGCAAGTCGAAGAAGCTCGGCTTCGTGGCGGCCAAGCCCATCCCGCAGGTCCTCAACAACATCAACGCGTTCCTGCTCGGCGCGCAGAGCGTCGACCCCTCGATCACCTGCCAGGTGATCTTCACCGGCGAGTGGTCGCTGGCCGTCAAGGAGGCGGAGGCCACCAACGCGCTGATCGACGGCGGGGCCGACGTCATCACCTGCCACGTCGACAGCCCGAAGGTGACGGTGGAGACCGCCGCCCGCCGCGGCGCCTTCGTGTGCGGCTACCACGTCGACCAGTCGCCCCTCGCGCCGCAGAAGTACCTGACCGGCGCCGAATGGAACTGGCTGCCGATCTACAAGGGCTTCGTGGAAGACGTGCAGGCCGGCCGCAGCCCGCCGAACTTCCTGCGCGGCGGCCTCGCGGACGGCTTCGTCAAGATGAGCCCCTACGGACCCGCCGTGAGCGAGGCCGCCCGGCGCAACGCCGATGCGGTCAAGGCCGAGATGCTGAAGGGCGGCTACGAGATCATCAAGGGCCCGCTCAAGGACAACACCGGCAAGGAGATCATGGCCGCCGGCAAGGGCCTGCCCGAGAAGGCGGCCGAGCTCGAGAGCACCAACTACCTCGTCGCGGGCGTCAGGGGCTCCGTCTGATCCGGGACGGCCGCGCCCGCTCCGGCGCGGCGCCTCAGAGCCGGCTGGCACGGTTTCTGCCGCGCCGGCACAACTCCCCGACGCCGGAGGACCCGCCATGGTTGCGGATGCCGCCCCATCGACCCTGACGGTCCCGGCCGCACGGCCCTCCGTCCTCCTGCAGGTCCTCGCCTGGCTCGCCCGCCGGGCCGAGAGCCTGGTGATCCCGATCTGCGCGGCGCTGATGGGCTTCGGCCTGTTCAGCCTGTTCCTGCTGGCGCTCGGCAAATCGCCGGCCTCCCTGGTCGATCTCGTCTGGCGGGGCGGCTTCGGATCGTCCTTCGCGCTTCAGAACAGCCTGCAGCGCGCCGCGCCGCTCCTGTTCGCCGCTCTGTGCGTGGCCCTGCCCGCGCGGCTGGGGCTGATCGTGATCGGCGGCGAGGGCGCCATCGTGCTCGGCGGCCTCGCGGCGGCCGTGGTGGCACCGCCGCTCGCCGGGTTGCCGCCCGCCGTCGTCCTCGTCGCCATGGCGCTGGCGGCCGCTCTCGTCGGCGCGGCCTGGATCGGCGCGGTCGGGTTCCTGCAGGCCTACCGGGGCGTCAACGCCACCATTTCGAGCCTCCTCCTCTCCTACATCGCCATCGCGGTGGCGAACCACCTGATCGAGGGGGCCTTCCGCGATCCGGCGAGCCTCAACAAGCCGTCCACCCTCCCGGTGGGCGAGGCCAACATGCTCGGCCCCATGCCGGGGATCGGCGTGCATTGGGGGCTGGGGGCCGGCGTGCTGGCCTGCCTCGCGGCCTACCTGCTGATGGACCGCACCACCCTCGGCTTCGCGGCGCGGATCGCCGGCGGCAACGTGCGCGCGGCGCAGATCCAGGGTCTCGCGGTCGGCCGCCTCATCGTCGGCTTCACGGCGCTCGGCGGCGCCTGCGCGGCGCTCGCCGGGTTCTTCGAGGTCGCGGCCGTCCAGGGCAACGCCAATGCGACGCTCGCGGCCGGCTACGGCTTCACCGGCATCCTGATCGCCTTCCTGGCGCGCCACAATCCGCTCGCCATCCCGCCGGTCGCGCTCCTGCTCGGCGGGATCGAGGCATCGAGCGGGCTGATCCAGCGCCGGATGCAGCTGCCCGACGCCACCGTGCTCGTGCTGGAGGGCCTGCTCTTCCTCTGCGTGCTGGTGAGCGAGACGGCCTACGGCCGCTTCAAGGTGTTCAGCCCCCACCTCTGGGCCGCCAAGCAGGCGGCGGGAGCCCGCGCATGAGCGGCGACCTCGGCCTCTGGAGCGTCCTCCTCGCCGTGGTCGGCGGCGCCATCCGGGTCTCGACCCCGTTCCTGTTCGTGAGCCTCGGGGAGACGATCACCGAGCGCTCCGGGCGGATCAACCTCGGGCTCGAGGGCACGTTGGTGTTCGGCGCGATGTCGGCCTACGCCACGGCAGTCCTGACGGGCTCGCCCTGGGCGGGCGTGCTCGCCGCGGCCCTCGCGGGCGGCGGGTTCGGCCTCCTGCACGGGCTGATCTGCTCGCTGCCGCGGGTCAACGACATCGCCATCGGCATCGCCCTGATGCTGTTCGGCACCGGCCTCGCCTTCTTCTTCGGCAAGCCGTTCATCCAGCCCTCCGCCCCGCCGCTGCCGGCGATCTCCTTCGGCTTCTGGTCGGACCTGCCGCAGGTGCAGGCGGCCCTGCGGGTGAACGTGCTCTTCCTCGCCGGCGCCGCCCTCAGCGTCGTCCTGTGGTGGGCGTTCCGGAACACCAAGGCGGGCCTGATCGTGCGGGTTGCGGGCGACAGCGCCGATGCCGCCCGCGCCATGGGCTACGACGTGAACCGCGTGCGCATCCTCTCCACTGCCGCGGGGGGCGTGCTCGCCGGCATCGGCGGCGCCTACCTGTCGCTCTACTACCCGGGCTCCTGGAACGAGGGCATCTCCTCCGGGCAGGGGCTGATGGCGGTGGCGCTCGTGATCTTCGCGCGCTGGAACCCCCTCGCCTGCTTCGGCGCCGCCCTGCTGTTCGGCGGTGCCGGGGCGCTGGGGCCCGCCCTGCAGTCGGTCGGTGTCTCGCAGGGCTACTACCTGTTCTACGCCGCCCCCTACGTGCTCACCCTCGCGCTCCTCGTCGCCACCTCCTCGCCCGACCGGGCGCTGGCCGGCGCACCGGGCGAGCTCGGCCTCTCGCGCTAAGGAGTACCCCGCCGATGAACGGACTGGGCGGACTGAACAAGGCGCCGAACGGCGTCGTCATCGGCCTCGTGCAGCTTCAGCTGCCGGTCGTGAAGACCCCGGCCGACTTGGCTGCCCAGACCGCGCGCATCGTGGCGATGACCGCCAAGGCCCGCGCCAACCTGTCCGGCATGGATCTCGTGGTGTTCCCCGAATACGCGCTCCACGGACTCTCGATGGACACCAGCCCGGACATCCTCTGCCGCCTCGACGGACAGGAGGTCGCGGCCTTCCGGACAGCCTGCCGCGAGAACAAGATCTGGGGTTGTTTCTCGATCATGGAGTTCAACCCGCACGGCAATCCCTACAATTCCGGGTTGATCATCGACGACGCGGGCGACCTCAAGCTCTACTATCGCAAGATGCATCCCTGGGTGCCGGTCGAGCCCTGGGAGCCGGGAAACCTCGGCATCCCGGTCATCGAGGGGCCGAAGGGCGCGAAGATCGCGCTCATCATCTGCCACGACGGCATGTTCCCCGAGATGGCGCGGGAGTGCGCCTACAAGGGCGCCGAGATCATGATCCGCACGGCCGGCTACACCGCTCCGATCCGGGATTCCTGGCGATTCACCAACCAGTCCAACGCCTTCTGCAACCTGATGGTGACCGCCAACGTCTGCATGTGCGGCTCCGACGGCACCTTCGACTCCATGGGCGAAGGCATGATCGTCAACTTCGACGGCGCGGTCATCGCCCACGGCACCACCGGGCGCCCGGACGAGATCATCACCGCCGAGGTCCGCCCCGACCTCGTGCGCGAAGCGCGGCGCCACTGGGGCGTCGAGAACAACATCTACCAGCTCGGCCATCGCGGCTACACGGCCGTGAAGGGCGGCGCAGGGGATTGCCCCTACACCTACATGCACGACCTGGCGGCGGGCCGGTACAGGCTGCCCTGGGAGCACGAAGTCCAGGTCACCGACGGCACGTCCTGCGGCTTCCCGGAGCCGACCCGCACCTACGAGGCGGAGCTGTCCCTGCCGAGCCGGGAGGCGGCCGAATGACGGCGATGCCCCTCCCTGCCGCTGAAAGGCCGGGCGCGCAGCGGCACGTCGAGGCCGAGCCTTATCCCTGGCCCTACGACGGCAGTCTCGACCCGCGGTCGACCGCCCTCGTGATCATCGACATGCAGACCGACTTCTGCGGGCCGGGCGGCTACGTCGATGCGATGGGCTACGACCTCGCCCTGACCCGGGCACCGATCGGCCCGATCGGGCGGCTCCTCGCAGCCGCCCGCCGCCTCGGCTACCACGTCATCCACACCCGGGAGGGCCATCGCCCGGATCTGGCGGACTTGCCCGAGAACAAGCGCTGGCGCTCCCGGCGGATCGGCGCGGGCATCGGCGACCCGGGCCCCTGCGGCCGCGTGCTGGTGCGTGGCGAGCCGGGCTGGGAGATCATCCCCGAGCTGGCGCCGCTCGCCGGCGAGCCGGTGATCGACAAGCCCGGCAAGGGCTCGTTTTGCGCCACCGACCTGGAGCTGATCCTCAACCGGCACGGCATCCGCAACCTGATCCTCACCGGCATCACGACGGATGTCTGCGTGCACACCACCATGCGCGAGGCCAACGATCGCGGCTTCGAGTGCGTCATCGTCTCCGACGCGACCGCCGCGACCGATCCGGGCAACCACGCCGCCGCGCTCCGGATGGTGACCATGCAGGGCGGGGTGTTCGGCGCCGTCGCCTCCTCGGCGGCGATCCTGCGGGCGATGGGCTGATGGGCACCGCGATCGGGATCGAGACCATCGGCATGACGAAGCGCTTCGGGGGCTTCGCGGCCCTCGACGACGTGTCGATGAAGATCGAGCCGGGCGGCTTCCACGCGCTGCTCGGCGAGAACGGCGCCGGCAAGTCGACCCTCGTCAAGTGCGTGATGGGCTTCTACGCGCCCACGAGCGGCGCGGTGCTGGTGGACGGTCGCGAGGCCGAGATCACCAACCCGAAGGGCGCCCAGGCGCGCGGCCTCGGCATGGTCTACCAGCACTTCACGCTGGTTCCCTCACTCACGGGCGCCGAGAACCTGGTGATCGCCCGCGCCGACGCGCCGCGGATCATCGACTGGCGGCGGGAGCGGTCCGCGCTCGCACAGTTCATGGCCGGGATGCCCTTCCGCCTCGATCTCGACCGCCCGGTGGCGGAACTCGCCGCTGGCGAGAAGCAGAAGCTCGAGATCGTCAAGCAGCTCTACCTCAAGGCCCGCTGCCTGATCCTCGACGAGCCGACCTCAGTCCTGACGCCGGCCGAGGCCGAGGAGGTCCTGGGCCTGCTGCGTGGGATGGCGGATCGCGGCGAGCTGACAGTGCTGATGATCAGCCACAAGTTCCGCGAGGTCGAGACGTTCGCGCGCTCGTTCAGCGTCCTGCGCCGGGGCCGCCTCGTGGGCGGCGGCACGGTCGGCGCCGTCTCGCGGGACGACATGGCCGCGATGATGGTGGGCGAGCGCACGGTGCGGGCGGTCGCCGCCCGGACGGGCGACGCGGATCCCGACCGTACCGTCCTCCACCTCGAGGGCGTTACCGCCACCGACCAGTCCGGCCTTCGTCATCTCACGGTGGCGAACCTCGCGGTGCAGGCCCGCGAGATCGTCGGGATCGCCGGAGTCTCCGGCAACGGACAGAAGGAGCTCGCGGACGTCCTCGGCGGGCAGATCCGGGCGACGGGCGGCCGCGTCCTCGTGGCGGGCGAGCCCTATTCGGGCGCGCGCCGGGAGAGTCGGGCCCGCCGGGTGCGCTTCATCCCCGAGGAACCGCTGCGCAACGCCTGCGCGCCGTTCATGTCGGTGACGGAGAACCTCGCGTTCCGCGCCTTCGACCGGCGCGGGGAGGACATCGCGCGGCCGCCGACGCTGTGGCTCGACCAGGGCGCCATGCGCCGCCGCGCCCGCGACCTGATCGAGCGGTTCAAGGTGAAGACCGCGTCGGCCGAAGCGCCGATCGCGACCCTGTCGGGCGGGAACGTGCAGCGGGCGGTGCTGGCGCGCGAGCTGACCGACCCCGTCGATCTCCTCATCGTCGTGAACCCCTGCTTCGGCCTCGACTTCGCGGCGGTCTCGGAGATCCGCAACCGGATCGTCGCCGCACGCAACGCGGGGGCGGCCGTCCTGCTGATCAGCGAGGATCTCGACGAGATCCTCGAATTGTCCGACCGCGTCCTAGTGATGTCCGAGGGCCGCATCGTCTACGAGACGCCGGCCGCCACCGCGGAGGTGTCGGTGATCGGCAGCCACATGGCCGGGCACCACTGACGGTTGGGGAACCGCGGGTGCCGGGCGGACCGACTACTCGGCGGCCGCTCGCCAGGTCGGCTCGTCCGCGATCGGCAGCGGCCGGTAGTGGCGGCCCGCGTAGACGAGCGCCGTTCCACCCTCCGGGTTGGCGACGTAAAAGACCTCGCAGAACAGCACGTCGTGGCTGCCCACGGTGTGGCGTGCACCGATGCGGCAGGCGAAGCCCGTGAGCGCGCCTGCGAGCATCGGAAGACCGGACGGGCCGGCGCGCCACGTCCCGGCGGCGAAGCGCTCCGCCATCGGTGCCCCGCCTCCGAAGGCCGCGGCCACGGGCTCCTGCCCGGCCGCCAGCGTGTTCACGCAGAGCTGGCCGTTGCGGCACACGGCCTCGTAGGCCGACGACGTCCGGTTGATGCAGACGAGGAGCGTGGGCGGCGCGTCGCTGACGCTGCAGACGGCGCTCGCCGTGAAGCCGGCCCGGCCAGCCGGCCCGTCGGTCGTGACGAGGTGGACGGCGCCGGCGAGGCGGGCCATCGCGTCGCGATAGGCCGCACCGGTCACGGTGTCGCTCGGGATCGCCTGCGGCATCGGCTCACCTCCGGGGCGCATCAGGCGCGCGCGAGAAAATCGATCATGGTGGCGTTGAAGGCGTCGGCTTGGGTGACGCTGTGCGCGTGGCCACCCTCCGGAGCGAGGTCGAGGCGGGCATTCGGCAAGCCGGCCGCCAGGGCCTCGGAGGCGGTCCAGGGCACGAGGACGTCGTCGCGCGCGGCCATCACCAGGGTCTCATGCCGGATCTTCCCGAGGTCGGCGCGGAGGTCGAAGGCTTCGAGCGCGCCGATCCGGGTCATCACCGTCTCGATCCTGGGAAACTGCGCCAGCGCGTGAGCCTCGTCCTCGGCGACGCGCGCGGCGTGCGCCGAGAGCCAGGGCGCCGGGTAGAGGAAGATCGCTTGCGCCCGCACGAAGGCCTCGGGCCCCACAGACGCGAGGAGCGCCTTGCGGGCCGCGAAGCACCGTCGGGTCGCCGGGTCCATGCTGGACCAGCCATTGATCACGACGATGCGCCCGACCCGCTCGGGGTTCATGCGTGCGAGCTGCAGGCCGATCAGGCCGCCGAGGGCGTGCCCGACGATGTCGGCCTGCGCGATGCCGAGCTCGTCGAGGACGCCGAGGGCGTCGCGGGCCATCGCGGCGATGTCGTGCCCGGGCTCCAGCGGCCCCCGCGAGCGGGCCGTGCCGCGGTGGTCGTAGCCGACCACCCGGAACCGTGCAGCGAGCGCCGCGCGCTGCGGCTCGAAGTAGGCGCAGCTGCCGCCGAGGCCCGGCGACAGGAGGATCGTGCGCGGCCCTGCCCCGTGGCTCTCGTGGTAGAGGCCCATCAGACCGAGGTGCCGACGGCCAGGGCCCCGACCGGATGGCCCACATGGGCGACCGAGGCGATCTCGACCAGGGCCTCGGGCTTCACGAGCCCGCACTGGATGCAGTAGCGGGCCGGCTTCTCGCCCGGGAAGTACTCCGCGTAGACAGCGTTGATGGCGCCGTAATCGGCCCAGTCCTTCAGGAAGACGTGGTTGAAGGTCACGTCCTCCATGCTGCCGCCGGCCGCCTCGACGACGCCCCGGATCGTCTCCAGGACGTGGCGCGTCTGCGCGGCGGCATCGCCGGCGTGGACGACGTTGGCGTCGGCGTCCAGCGGCAGCGTCCCGGACACGTAGAGCACGCCGTCGGCGAGCGTGCCGGGGACGTAGGGGGCGAGGGGCTTGCCCGTTCCGGGCGGGATGATGACGGTCTTGGGCACGAGCGCCTCCTGGCTTCGCGGATCAGCGGGGGTCCGCCCCGAGGGCGGTCTCGAAGGCGTCGACGTCCGAGACCCAGCCGAAGAAGGTCTCGATGTTCCACAGGGCGGCGGCCTGCTGGGCCGGCGGGCCCGCCGGATGAGTCGCGTCGGCCAGGACGATGCCGAAATATTCGAGGAAGAACCCGTCCCGCAGCGTGGACTCGACGCAGACGTTGGTGGCGATGCCGGTGAAGACCAGCGTGCGGATCCCGCGGCTGCGCAGGAGGCTGTCCAGCTGCGTGTTGTAGAAGCCGCTGTAGCGCGGCTTGCCGAGGACGATCTCGCCGGGCGCAGGCCGCAGCGCGTCGACGAGGGCGTAGTCCCAGGTGCCGCGGGCGAGCAGCCGCTCGTTCATCTCGGGCCGGCGGCGCATGGTCTTGAGGGCGTTCGACTTGTGCCAGTTCGGCGATCCCGGGCCGCCCGCCTCGACGTAGTCCGGGTCCCAGCCGTTCTGGAACCAGACGACCGTGAGGCCCGCGGCCCGCGCCGCCGCGACGGCCCGGCCGATGCGCTCGATGACGGGTCCGGTTTCCGAGACGTCGAAGCCGGCGAGGTCGAGGTAGCCGCCCCGCGACGCGTAGGCGTTCTGCATGTCGACCACGATCAGGGCGGTCGCCGCCGCGTCGAAGGCGATCGGCTCCGGCCGGGCCGGGAGCGTCACGTCCCCTTGCCGGCCCGCCGGGTCGCGGTAGCCCGCGGGCTCGCTCATCAGGCCACCTCGGCGAGGCTCGCGGCCGGCACGACGTGCCGGCGGCTGGCCATCAGCGGCTGGATCCGGGTGCCGAAGGTGTCGACGCCCTTCACGAAGTCGTCGAAGGTCAGCAGCACGCCGCCGGTGCCGGGCACGCTTGCGACCTCGTCGAGCATCCGGGCGACGCTCGCGTAGGAGCCCACCAGCGTGCCCATGTTGATGTTCACGGCCGAGGTCGGGTCGGCCATCTGGCGGATGTTGGTGTCGCCGCCGGACTTGGTGTCGGCCGCGCCCTGCACGCCGAGCCACGCGATGGCCTCCTGGTCCGCGCCCGCCTTGTAGTGCTCCCAGGTCGCCTCGGCGGCCGCGTCGGTCTCGTCCGCGATGATCATGAAGAGCACGTAGGAGGACACCTCCCGCCCGGTCTTCGCCCGCGCCGCCTCCAGCCGCTCGACGGTGGGCGCGAAGGCGGTCGGCGTGTTGATGCCCTTGCCGAAGCAGAAATTGTAGTCCGCGTAGGTCGCGGTGAAGTCCATGCCGGCGCTGCTCTGGCCGGCGCAGATCAGCTTCATCAGCGCCTGCGGGCGCGGACTCAGGCGGCAATCGTCCATCTGGAAGAACGCACCCTTGCGATCGCTGGCGCCGGTCTCCCACAGGTCGCGCAGGATCTGCGCGTACTCCGCGAGGTACTCGTAGCGCCTGGCGAAGTACTCGTCCCCCGGCCACAGACCCATCTGTGAATATTCGGGCTTCTGCCAGCCGGTGATCAGGTTGAGGCCGAAGCGCCCGTCCGAGATCGAGTCGATCGTGGCCGCCATCCGGGCTGTGATCGCCGGCGGGATGCACAGGGTCGGCGCCGTGGCGAAGAGCTTGATGCGGCTCGTAACGGCGGCGAGCCCCGCCATGAGGGTGAAGGATTCGAGGTTGTGGTCCCAGAACTCCGTCTTGCCGCCGAAGCCGCGCAGCTTGATCATCGAGAGCGCGAAGTCGAAGCCGTGCGCCTCGGCCCTGAGCGTTACCTCCTTGTTCAGGGCGAAGCTCGGCTTGTACTGCGGCGCGTTCTCGGAGATCAGCCAGCCGTTGTTGCCGATCGGGATGAAGACGCCGACGTTCAGGATGGGATCTGCTGCGTCGGTCATGGCGACCTCCCGGGCGGACGCCGCGGAGCGGCGCGAGGGCTGCGGAGTTCGTCCGGAGCGGGCCGGAACGACTTGCGACATCTCCGAGGCTACAGAATTGGACCATACGGTCAAACTCTTCACGCCGGATTTTGACCGTTTGCACAAACTCTCCGCGGATTGCCCGCCCGGGCGGCTCGGTTTGCCTGCCGACGGGGCGCTCAGCCGATCTCGCCCGCCGGATCGACGCTCGAATCGGGAGACGGGCCCCGCGCGAGTCCGAGACCCGTGAGGATGAGGCGCTGGGTGTTCATCACCGTGGCCTCGAAGAACTCCGGATCCTGCAGGCTTCGCCCGAGCACGGCGTCGACCTGCGCGGCGAAGTCCGCGTAGTGCTGGGTGATGGCCCAGATGGAGAAGATCAGGTGGTGGGGGTCGTGGGGGGCGATGCGCCCTTCGGCGATCCAGCCGCGCAGCACCGCGGCCTTGGCCTCCACGAGCCCGCGCAGCGGTCCTTCGAGCTCCGCCCGCAGGACCGGGGCACCCTGGACGATCTCCAGGCAGAACAGGCGCGAGGCCTGCGGAGCATCCCGCGACAGCGCGATCTTGGTGCGGATGTAGCCCCGCAGCGCCTCTGCGGGCTCGGACGCGGCGTCGAGGGAGACCAGCGGATCGAGCCAGACGTCGAGGACGCGGCGCAAGACCGCGAGGTAGAGGTCCTCCTTCGAGGGGAAGTAGTAGAGCAGGTTGGTCTTCGAGAGGCCGGCCCGCTCGGCGATCTGGTCGAGGCTCGCGCCGCGCAGGCCGACGGTCGAGAACACCTCGAGCCCGGCATCGAGGACGCTCTCCCGGCGCGCCGCGCCGTCCCGGCGTCTGCGTCGCTCCGGCATCCCCGATTCGCTTCTGCGCAAGGTCCACCTCCCCCTCCGCGCCGCGGCGCGCTCTGACGTTCCTAGACGATTTCCGGATTCGGCGTGACCGGCGCAGGATGGTTGGCGTCGTGTATGCATGAGGCCGGGCCCGCCCTGCGGCGCCCGCCGGTCGGAGATCCGATGCGTCGACTTGCGATCGAGCCGATCGATGCCGAGGCCTTCGCGCCTTTCGGCCCCCTCCCCTACGAGCCGTAGCCACGCCCATGCCCGAGTGCCTCGTCTTCCGCGTTCCGACCGCCCACCCGGCCGACACCGCCGGCCTCGCGGCACTCCTCGACTCCGGCGCGGTGGCCGCCTCCGAGATCGTCGCCGTCTTCGGCAAGACCGAGGGCAACGGCTGCGTGAACGACTTCACGCGGCCCCTCGCGGTGCGGGCGCTCGAAGCGGCACTCGCTCCCCATCTCGACTGCTCGCCGGAGGCGGTCGGCGCCCGCGTCGCCCTCGTGATGTCGGGCGGCACGGAGGGCGGCCTCTCGCCCCATCTCCTGATCCTCGCCCGGCGCGAGACCGCCCCCGGGCCCGGCCGCGCCCTGGCGGTGGGCACCGCCTTCACGGCGGAGTTCCGGCCCGAGGAGATCGGCCGGATGGCGCAGGTGCGGGCGACCGCGGCGGCCGTCGGGGAGGCCATGGCGCGCGCGGGCCTGCACGACGCGGCGGACGTCCACTTCGTGCAGGTGAAGTGCCCGCTGCTCACCAGCGCGCGGATCGCGGAGGCCGCAGGCCGGGGCGAGGGCGTCGCGACCCACGACACCTATGCCTCGATGGGCCTGTCGCGCGGGGCCTCGGCCCTCGGCATCGGCCTCGCCCTCGGGGAGATCGCAGAGGCCGAGCTCGGCGACGCCGCGATCGGGCAGCGCACCGACCTCTGGTCGGGCCGCGCCAGCGCCTCGGCCGGCATCGAGCTGATGCGGTGCGAGGTGATCGTGCTCGGCAACGGGCCCGGCTGGACCGGCCCGCACGCCATCGCCCACCGCGTCATGCGGGACGGCATCGACCTGGCGGCGATCCGCGGCGCGCTCGCGGATCTCGGTCTCGACAGCGCCGGGCAGCTCGCGCCCGAGCAGGCCGCCCGGGTGGTGGCGCTCCTCGCCAAGGCCGAGCCGTCGAGCGACGGGCGGATCCGCGGCTGCCGCCACATCATGAACGACGACAGCGACATCAATGCCACGCGGCACGCCCGGGCGCTGGTGGGCGGCGTCGCCGCCGCGGCGATCGGCCGGACGGACCTGTTCGTGTCGGGCGGCGCCGAGCACCAGGGGCCGGACGGCGGCGGACCGGTCGCGGTCATCGCGCGGAGCGGCGCCTGACATGGCGCCGTCCGTCGAGAGCAGCGGGCATGGCGCGGGCCGGAGGTGGCCCGACCCTTGCTGTCCGGGGGACGGACGGCGCACCAGCGGGAGGCGGACTTGGACGTCGAACTGATCGGCCTGACCAAGCGCTACGGCGACACCGTCGCGGTCGATGGCATCGACCTGAAGGTGCCCTCCGGCGCCTATTGCTGCCTGCTCGGCCCCTCGGGCTGCGGCAAGACCACGACGCTGCGGATGATCGGCGGGCACGAGACGGTGACGCGCGGCGACGTGGTGATCGGCCCGAAGGCGGTGGGCGACGCAGCCCCGGCCGAGCGCGGCACCGCCATGATGTTCCAGAGCTACGCGCTGTTCCCGCACCTCTCCTGCGTCGACAACGTCGCCTTCAGCCTGCGGATGCGCGGCGTCGGCCGGGCCGAGCGCCGCGCCCGCGCCATGGCGATGCTGGAGATGGTGCAACTCGCCCACCTCGCCGGGCGGCTGCCGGCGCAGCTCTCCGGCGGGCAGCAGCAGCGGGTGGCGCTGGCGCGCGCGCTCGTGACCGGCCCGAAGGTGCTGCTCCTCGACGAGCCGCTCTCGGCCCTCGACCCGTTCCTGCGGGTGCGCATGCGGACCGAGCTGAAGCGGATCCAGGGCGAGCTCGGGCTGACCTTCATCCACGTCACCCACAGCCAGGAGGAGGCGATGGCCCTCTCCGACCTCGTGGTGGTGATGAACGGCGGGCGGATCGAGCAGGCGGCCGACCCCCGCACGGTGTTCGAGCGGCCCGCCACCGCCTTCGTCGCCCGCTTCATCGGCGGCCACAACGTGATCGCCCGGCCGGACGGCCCGATCGCGGTGCGGGCCGACCGGATGCGCCTCGGCCCGGAGGCCGGCGCCGAGGCGATGCCCGCGCGCGTGGTCGCAGTCGAGTACCAGGGCACCAGCGTCCATGTCGGGCTGGAGCCCGAGGGCGGCGCGCCCGGCGACGGGCCGCTCACCGCGATCATCGGGGATGCCGCCTTCGCGGGCCGGCCCCTGGCGCTCGGCGCGCGCGTGCCGGTCGGCTGGGACCCCGCCGCCGCCCACCGGCTGAGCGCCTGAGACCCCTCAACCCTTCCGTAGCGTACAGGACGCGAGAGACCTCATGACCGACCCAATCAAGCCGACCCGGCGCAGCGTCCTCACCGGCGCGGGCGCAGCGGGCCTCGCCCTCGGCACCGGCGCCATCACGGGCTTCCCGGCCGTGATCAGCGCGGAGCCCGTGACGCTGCGCTACCTCGGCACCGCGGTGAACCAGTCCGGCGACATCGCCCGCAAGGTGAAGGAGGATCTCGGCATCACGCTCGAATACATCCCCGTCGTCACCGACGAGGTGACGAAGCGGGCCGTCACCCAGCCGAACTCCTTCGACATCCTCGACACCGAGTTCTTCAGCCTGAAGAAGATCATCCCCTCGGGCAACATCGTCGGTATGGACGCCCGGCGCATCAAGCAGGCCGACAACATCACGAGCGTGTTCACCAAGGGCGAGGTCGGGGGCAAGAAGATCGGCGACCAGGGCACGGCGCCCAAGAAGGTGTTCTACCTCGAAGGCCAGAACGCCAAGACCTTCGCGGGCTCGCCGACCGAGTGGATCACCCTGATCCCCGTGACCTACAACGCCGACACCCTCGGCATCCGACCGGACCTCATCAAACGGCCGATCACGAGCTGGAAGGAGCTGCTGAACCCCGACTTCAAGGGCAAGGCCGCGATCCTCAACATCCCCTCGATCGGCATCATGGACGCCGCCATGGTGATCGAGGCGATGGGCGACTACACCTACCCGGACAAGGGCAACATGACGAAGCCCGAGATCGACCGCACCATCAAGGTGCTGATCGAGGCCAAGCGCGCCGGGCAGTTCCGAGCCTTCTGGCAGGACTTCAACGAGTCCGTGAACCTGATGGCATCGGGCGAGACGGTGATCCAGTCGATGTGGTCGCCCGCCGTCACCAAGGTCCGCACGCAAGGGGTGCCCTGCGTCTACCAGCCCCTCAAGGAGGGCTACCGCGCCTGGGCGACCGGGTTCGGCCTGCCCAAGACGCTCACGGGCCGCAAGCTCGACGCGACCTACGACTTCATCAACTGGTTCCTGTCGGGCTGGGCCGGTGCCTACCTCAACCGCCAGGGCTACTATTCGGCGGTGCTCGAAACGGCCAAGGGCCAGATGGAGCCCTACGAGTGGGCCTATTGGATGGAGGGCAAGCCCGCCGAGAAGGACATCCGCGGCCCGGACGGGTCGGTGCTTGAGAAGGCCGGCGCCACCCGCGACGGCGGCTCCTTCGAGACCCGGATGGGCTCGGTCGCCTGCTGGAACGCGGTGATGGACGAGAACACCTACATGGTCCGCAAGTGGAACGAGTTCATCGCCGCCTGAGGCGCGCCGGGGCACGCAAGACCGGACCAGCCGCGAAGCCGAGACCATGACCGACATCGCCCTGCCCGCCCCCGTCACGGCCGCCGCCGAGGCCGCATCCTCGGCCGGTCTTTCCGCGCGGCGGCACCGCGGCCGCCGCCTCACCTACCTGCAGGCGGCGCCGCTGGCGCTGGTGTTCCTCGCCTTCCTGGTGGTGCCCCTGCTGCTGACCCTGATGGTGAGCTTCTGGGAGTACAACGAGTACGAGATCATCCCGGCCTTCACGCTCCAGAACTACGCCGACATCTTCGAGGGCTGTACGGCGGGCGGCGACCTCTGCACGACGGCCAGGACCTACCTGTCGACGCTCAAGTTCTGCGCACTGACGCTCGGCTTCACCTTCGCGATCGGCTTCCCGGTGGCCTACTTCCTGGCCTTCCACGTCCGCAGCCGCACGATGCAGATGGCGCTGTTCCTGCTCTGCACGATCCCGTTCTGGACCTCGAACGTGATCCGGATGATCTCCTGGATCCCGCTCCTCGGGCGCAACGGGCTCGTCAACGAGACCCTGCAGGGCCTCGGCCTGACCGCGCGGCCGATCGAGGGCCTGCTCTACTCGGACTTCGCCGTCGTGCTCGCCTTCGTGCACCTCTACACGGTGTTCATGATCGTGCCGATCTTCAACAACATGGCGCGGATCGAGCGAAGCCTGATCGAGGCCGCCTACGACGCCGGCGCCAGCGGCTGGCAGACCCTCGTCACCGTGATCCTGCCCCTGTGCAAGCCCGGCATCGCGATCGGCGCGATCTTCGTGCTGACGCTCGTGATGGGCGACTTCGTGACCGTCGGCGTGATGGGCGGCCAGCAGATCGCATCGGTTGGCAAGGTCATCCAGGTGCAGATGGCCTACCTGCAGTTCCCTGCAGCCGCCGCGAACGCCGTGGTGCTGCTCTGCGCTGTGATGCTGATGGTGCTCGGCCTCACCCGCCTGATCGACCTGCGCCGGGAGCTGTGAGCCGATGAGCGACCGCCCCCGCACCCTGTCCTTCTACCTCCTCGCGGCCTTCTTCGGGCTGTTCGTGCTCTTCCTCTACGGGCCGACGCTGACGATCCTGGTCCTGAGCTTCCAGGGCCCGCAGGGGGGCCTCACCTTCCCGATGAACGGGGTCTCGACGCACTGGTTTGCGCGCCTCTGGGCCGGCCTCGGCATCGTCGACATCTGGGCCGCCTTCCGGCGCTCCCTGGCACTCGGCCTCGTGGTCATGCTGCTGACGGTGGCGTTCTCGTTCTTCGCGGGCCTCGCCTTCCGCAAAGGATTTCGGGGCTCGGGCCTCCTGTTCACCCTCGCCGTCGCGAGCCTGATCGTCCCCTCGATCGTCGTGTCCCTCGGCATCGGCCTCGAGTTCCGGCTCGTCGACGACGCCATCAAGGCGCTCGCCGGGGCGACCGGCTGGGGCTTCCTGCAGGACCACGGCACCGCGATGGGGCTCTACACCTCCGCGCTCGGCGCGCACCTGACCTGGACGCTGCCGTTCGGCCTCCTCATCATGTTCGCGGTGTTCAACCGGTTCGACCCGGCCTACGAGGAGGCGGCCCGCGACCTCGGCGCGAGCGGCGCCCAGACGGTGCGCCACGTGATCCTGCCGATCCTGGCGCCGTCCCTCGTCGGCGTCGCGCTATTTGGCTTCACCCTCTCCTTCGACGACCTTGCGCGCACCAGCCAGGCGATCGGCGGGCGCAACACCCTGCCGCTGGAGCTGCAGGGCCTCACCACCACCGTGACGACGCCCGAGATCTACGCCCTCGGCACCCTGACGACCGGCGTCTCGGCCCACGTCATCGCGACCGCCCTCACGGCGACGCTCTGGCTCCAGCGCAAGCGCGCAAAGCGGCTGGTGCCCGCAGGCACCTGAGGGGCTGCTTGACGATGCTCCCACCCGCGACCTCATCCTGGAGCACCCCCGCGAGAGGGCCTAGAAGGAGCCCTCCGGAACTCTCGGTGATCCCTGGAGGTCTCCTTGGAGGCTTCGCTTCGCTGCCCACCTCAGGATGAGGTCGCGGGTGGCAGACGGACCAACACAGGGCCTTTCCCATCCACCCACCTCATCCTGAGGCGCCGCGAAGCGGCCTCGAAGGAGGGCTCCAGAAGTCGCGCGATCCCTGGAAGCCTCCTTCGAGGCTCCGCTTCGCTGTGCACCTCAGGACGAGGGCGCGTGAAGGATCAGGGTCCGGCCGGGAATACCGTCGATCGCCTTGGTCGAACCCAACTCCGAAGGCTTGCCGCCGAACAACCTTGGCCGCAGGATTGCATACACGGTCCGGTCTCCCGAAACCCTTGGGGCAGCCACATGTGCCTTGGTGACGATCCGAACTGCGCGGCCTTCGAGGCGCACAGGCGGCGCTTCCGCGCCGACATGGCGCCCGAGCGCCGCGCCTTCCTGAAGAGCAGCTTCGTCGCCACGGGCGGGGCCGCGGCCCTGATGGCCGGCGGCTCCCTGGTCAGTCCGGCGCTCGCGCAGGCGAGCGGCGCGAAGGCCGCCCGGCAGACGACGCACTATCATCTCCCGGCCACGGCCGAGACGGTGCACTGGGGCTATTTCAGCCGAAAGCTGCGACCGCAGGTCGAGATCGCGTCAGGGGATTTCGTGACGATCGAGACCCTGACGCATCAGGCGAACGATGATGCCGAGCGGATGATCGACGGCGATCCGGGCGCAGAGAGCGTCTACCACTGGACGAAGGACCGGATGGCGGTCTCGCCCCGCGGCGCCGGGCCGATGGACGCCAAGCTCGGGCCCGGCGGCGGCCTCGGCGTGCACATCTGCACGGGCCCCGTGGCGATCCGCGGCGCGGTACCCGGCGACGTGCTCGAAGTGCGCATCCTCGACGTCATGCCGCGCCCCTGCGCGAACCCGAAGTACAAGGGGCTCGCCTTCGGCAGCAACGCGGCCGCCTGGTGGGGCTACCACTACAAGGACCTGCTCACCGGCGACAAGCCGCGCGAGGTGGTGACGATCTACGAGGTGGACGCCACCGGCACGCGCGACTGGGCACGGGCCGTCTACAGCTTCCGCTGGCCCGGCGTGACGGACCCGTTCGGCGTCGAGCACCCGACCATCGACTATCCGGGCCTGCCGGTGGACCACGCCCGCACCCAGCGCAACTTCGAGGTTCTGAAGGGCATCCGGGTGCCCATCCGCCCGCATTTCGGCACGATGGGCCTCGCCCCCGCGGAGGCCGACACCGTGAACTCGATTCCGCCGAGCTACACCGGCGGCAACATCGACAATTGGCGCATCGGCAAGGGCGCGACGATGTACTACCCGGTGGCGGTGCCGGGCGCCCTGTTCTCGGTGGGCGACCCGCACGCGAGCCAGGGCGATTCCGAGCTCTGCGGCACCGCAATCGAGTGCTCGCTGACCGGAACCTTCCAGTTCGTCCTCCACAAGAAGGCCGACCTCGCCGGCACCGCGCTGGAGGCGCTCGACTTCCCGATGATCGAGACGCGTGAGGACTGGGTGCTGTCGGGGTTCAGCTACCCGAACTACCTGCGCGACCTCGGCCCCGACGCGCAGACGGCCGTCTTCGAGAAATCCTCGATCGACCTCGCCATGCGCGACGCCTTCCGCAAGATGCGCCAGTTCCTGATGCACGCGAAGGGCCTGACCGAGGACGAGGCGATCTCCCTGATGTCGGTCGCCGTCGATTTCGGGATCACGCAGGTGGTCGACGGCAACTGGGGCGTCCACGCCGTGGTCAAGAAGTCGATCTTCGCGGAGCGCCCGGCCTAGCCTCGCTTCGGAACGCGCCTCCTCTGGACTTCGGGGGAGGCGCGGACCCGGCCGCCCTCACGGCTCCACGGCGCCCGAGACGCGCTCGAAGATCCGGTCCGGCGCGAAGGGCGTCGCGGTGAGGCGGATGCCCGTGGCGTCGCGGATGGCGTTGCCGAGGGCCGCCGCAACCGGGTTGAAGGGGCTCTCGCTCATGGATTTCGCGCCGAGCGGCCCGACACGGTCGTGGGTGTCGGCGAACAGGACCCGGGTCTCCGGCACGTCGGCGATGGCCGGGATGTGGTAGTTGCGGAAGGTCTGCGTGACGACGCGCCCGTCCGCATCGATGCGGAAATCCTCGTAGAGCGCGGCGCCGAGGGCCTGGGCGACCCCTCCCTGCACCTGGCCGCGGCACTGCATGGGGTTGATGACCCGGCCGGCATCGGCGGCCTGCACACTGTCGAGGATCCGGACCTCGCCGCTCCAGGCGTGCACCGCCACCCGGAAGCCATGGACGTTGAAGGCGACCGAGCGGGGGCTGCCATCGGCCTCGCCGAGGGCGTCGAGCCCCGCGAACGCCGCGAGGTCGATCCGCCCGGCAGGCGTCTCGACGCCAGGGCCGTCCAGGCGGCAAGCCTCCGGCAGGCAGCCGATCTGATCGGCCGCGGCAGCGCCGATGGCGGCCCGCAGGGCCTCCGCCGCCCGCAGCGTGGCCTGCCCGGCCACGACGATGCCCGTGCTGCCGTAGGCGCCGGTGTCGTGCCGGACGGCGTCGGTGTCCGCCTGGACCAGGCGCACGCGCTCCGGGCTCGTGGCGAGGGCCTCGGCGGCGATCTGGCGATGGACGGTGCTGGTGCCGTTGCCGAACTCCGCGGTTCCGACCTGCAGCGCGTAGGTGCCTCCGGCCTCGACAGCGATCCGGGCGTGGGCGTGATGGCCGCGGGGCGGGATCGTATCGATCATGGCGAGCGCCATGCCCCGGCCCACCCGCCAGTCCGGCCCCGGCGGCCGCGCGGCGGCCTCGTCGAGCGCGCGCTCGGCAAGGTCGAGGCACTGGTCGAGCCCGTAGCTGCCGTAGGTGACGTCGTGCGGTTCGAGGCTCGTGGAGACCATGGGGTCGCCGGGCCGGATCACGTTCCGGCGGCGCAGCGCGAACGGATCGAGGCCGAGGCGGCGGGCGAGTTCGTCCATCGCGGATTCGACGGCGAAGATCGTCTGGCTGAGGCCGTAGCCCCGGAAGGCGCCAGCCGGCACCGTGTTGGTGTAGGCGCTGCGCCCCGCCACCCGCTTGTTCGGGCAGCGATAGACCGCGATGACCTCGTTGCAGCCGTGGTGGAGCACGCCGCCGGTGTGGTTGCCGTAGGCGCCGGTATCGGCGAGCACGTCGAGGCTGATCGCCGTCAGGGTCCCGTCGGCCTTCGCGCCGAGCTTCACCCGCACCCGCATCGGGTGCCGGGTCGTGGTGGCGCAGAACTGCTCCTGGCGGGTGAGCTCCCACTTCACCGGCCGGCCGGTCCGCAGCACGGCCAGCGCCACGAGATCCTCGGTCAGCATCTCCTGCTTGCCCCCGAAGCCGCCGCCGACGCGCCCGCAGACCACCCGGACCGCCCCCCGATCGAGGTCGAACAGGGCGCAGAGCGCGTCGCGGGTCAGGAACGGCACCTGCGTCGAGGAGCGCAGGACGAGGCGGCCCTCCGCGTCGCGCCAGCCCACGGACCCGTGCGTCTCCAGATGGGCGTGCTGCACCCGCTGCGAGGCGAAGGTCTCCTCGTAGATGCAGTCGGCCTCGCCGAAGCCGGCCTCGACGTCGCCGACCGCGCCGTGCGCCTCCGCGGCGAGGTTCGGGCTCGCGGCGAGAGGCGGCGCGTCCTCGCCGGGCTTCGGAGCCGGGCGGTCGGCCGGATCGTGGACGAGGGTGGCGCCGGACGCGAGCGCGGCTTCCGCGGACAGGACCGCCGGACGGACATCGTAAGTCACGCGGAGCGCGCGGACACCCGCCTCGGCCGCGGCCTCGCTCTCGGCCACCACGGCGGCGACCCGCTGGCCGACGAAGCGCAGCACCGGATCGAGCACGAGGGTGTCGGCGGCGTCGTCCGCCGGGTTCTCGTGGCGGGCGGTGGAGAAGCGCCGGTCCGGCGCGTCGGCGTGGGTCAGCACGGTCACCACCCCCGGCACCGCCAGCGCGTCCGCCGTCTCGATCCGGCGGATGCGCGCGTGGGCGTGGGGCGAGCCGAGCACCTTGAGGTGGAGGAGGCCCGGAACGTCGAGGTCGAACGTGAAGGCGGCCCGCCCCGAGACCACGGCGGCGGCCGCCGGCGCCGGACAGTTCCGCCCGACTGGCCCGCTCTCCGGCCGCTCGGCGCAGGCGCGGCCCGCAATGGCGTCGCGGATGGCGCCGTAGCCGGTGCAGCGGCAGAGGTTGCCCTTCAGCGCCGCCCCGAGATCCTGCCGCTGGCCCTGGTCGAGGGCCGCCGCCGTCATGATCATGCCGGGCGTGCAGAACCCGCACTGGAAGCCTTGGGCAGCCAGGAACGCCTCCTGCGCCGGGTGGAAGGTGCCCGGGACGCCCTCCCCCGCCGCGCAGGGACCGGCGAGCCCCTCGATGGTGGTGACGCTGCGCCCGTCCACCCGGAAGGCCGGTGCGAGGCAGCTGTGGATCGGCTCGCCGTCGAGGTGGACGGTGCAGGCTCCGCAATCGCCCGCGTCGCAACCCTTCTTCACGCCGAACCAGCCGAGATCGCGCAGCAGCGTGCGCAGGCACTGTCCGGGGCGAGGCGCGGCCTCCTGCACCTGCCCATTGACCGTGAGCTTCATGCCGCCGGGATCTCCGCGAGGTCCTGCCGGATCTCCTCGGCGAGGCGGCGGGTGACGTGCGCGCGCCAGCGCGGCGCGCCGTGCACGTCGTCGTACCAGCCGTCCTCGGGGATCTCGGCGTCGAGCCGGGCCCGCAGCGCGTCGGCTCCCGGAACGGCCGCGAAGGCGAGGCGCAGGGGCCGCGGCGTCGCGGCCGTGATCGTCAGGGCGAACGCGCCCGCGCCATCCCGGGTGCCGACGAGGAGCGCGCCCGAGCGGCCGTTGGGGCTCAGCGAGATCCGCCGGAAGGCGGTCCGGCAACGCAGCGCCCGCGCGGGGATCGCGAGGCTGCGCAGGACCTCGCCGGGCCGGAGGGCATTGCGCTGCGGCCCGAGCACGAGCGCCGCCGCCGGCAGCTCGCGCTCGCCGCCCTCGGGCGTCCAGGCCAGGCAGGTGGCCTCGAGCGCCACCGCGAGCGCGATGATCGGCCCGGCCGGCAGCGCGAGGCAGAGGTTGCCTCCGACGGTCGCCATGTTCCAGACCTTGAACGAGCCGAGCAGCGCCCGGCAGCACTGCCCGACGAGGGGCGCGGCACTCCAGGCCGCCGGCAAATCCAGCCGGTCGAGCTGCGCGATGGTGCAGGTGGCCGCGAGCGTCAGCCCCTCCTCCGACACCGCGTGCGGGGCCCAGCCGAGGGCGGTGAGGTCGACGATGCGGCGCAGGGCGGCCTGCGGCTCCGAGAACAGCCACGTTCCGCCCGCGAGCCAGGCGTCGCCCTCCCGCCAGGACCCGAGGTCGGCCCGCGCGCGCGGGCTCAGAACCGTTTCGATCGTGTTGAGGTCCATCCCGCTTCCCGCGCGTCGTGCCGGCGCGCCCTGCAAGACTCCGTCCAGCCGGCGCCCCGGCGGCTCACCGAGGCAGGTAGGTGTGGTCCGAGGCCGGGAAGCGGCCGGAGCGCACCTCCTCCGCATAGTCGCTCACGGCGCCCTCGATGTGAGCCCGCAGCGATCCGTAGCGCTTCACGAACTTCGGGGCTCGATCGCTGAGGCCCAGCATGTCCTCGAGGACGAGGATCTGCCCGTCGCAGGCGGAGGTCGCACCGATGCCGATGGTGGCGGCCGTCACCTCCGGGGCGAGCGCGATGGCGCGCGCCACCGGCTCGACGATCCCCTCCATCACGATCGCGAAGGCGCCGGCCTGGCTGATCGCCCGCGCATCCTCCAGAAGGGCCTGCTGCGAGCCCGGCTCGCGGCCCTGCACCCGGAAGCCGCCCATGGTGTTCACCGACTGGGGGGTGAGCCCGATGTGGCCCATCACCGGCACGCCGCGCTGGGTCAGGAACGCCACCGTGTCGGCGAAGCGCGCGCCGCCCTCGAGTTTGATTGCCCCAGCCCCGGTCTCCTTGAGGACCCGCGCGGCGCTCAGGAAGGCCTGCTCGCGGCTCGCCTCGTAGGAGCCGAACGGCATGTCGACCACCACGAGGGCCCGGGACGTGCCGCGGATCACGGCCTGCGCCTGCAGGATCATCATCTCCAGCGTCACGGGAATCGTCGTCTCCATCCCGTGCATCACCATGCCGAGGGAGTCGCCGACGAGGATGAAGTCGCAGTAGGGGTCGAGGATGCTCGCCGTGTGGGCGTGGTAGGCGGTGAGCGCGATGATCTTGCGGCCCTCGGCCTTCGCCTTGGCGAGGTCTACTGCCCGAAGGCGCCGGGATTGCACGACCTGGGACATCGACTCCACCCTTCCAGCGCATCGGCCGCGGCGCGAGGGTCACCCGGCTCGCCACGGCCGCCGTGGCGCCTCTATACACCGCCCGGCGCCGGAATGCCCGGGGTGGCGCAAACCGGCGTGACAGAACCCTCGGCGGATCAAGCCGGTCGATTGCAAAGCGTGGGGGCGAGGCCCGGAGGGGCCTGCAGCATGCGGTGCGGTGACGGGCTCCATGGCTCCGTCCCGCGGCCCTTACCGGGCGTTTCCTCCCTAGACTCGGGCCGCCTCCGGGTTGCCTCTTTTCTGCCACAAACCGGGCCGTGTCAACGCTCGGGCACGGCCCGCGTATCCCCGGCCTCAGATGCCGAGCGCCCGCACCGCGAGGGCGGCCGCCACCGCGCCGATGGCCGGGCCGGCGACCGGCACGAGGGCGTAGGCCCAGTCCGAGGCGCCCTTGCCGGCGATCGGCAGGACGGCGTGGGCGAGGCGGGGACCGAGGTCGCGGGCCGGGTTGATGGCGTAGCCGGTCGTCCCCCCGAGGGAGAGGCCGATGCCCCAGACCACCATGCCGACGAGGTAGGGCGCGAGCCCGGTCGGCATGTTGCCGGTGGCTCCGACCGCCTTCGACAGGAGCGCGCTGATCACCAGGATCAGCACGAAGGTGCCGATGATCTCGCTGAGCCAGTTCGCCGGCGCGGCGCGGATCGCCGGCGCGGTGCAGAAGCAGGCGAGCTTCAGGCCCTGGTCCTCGGTGGCGGCCCAGTGCGGCAGGTAGTGCAGCCAGACCACCGCCGCGCCGATGAACGCGCCGAGCATCTGGGCCGGCATGTACACGCCGACCTTGCTCCAGTCGCCCGTGACGACCGCGCCCGCGAGCGTCACGGCCGGGTTGATGTGCGCGTCGGCGCTGCCCGTGGCGGTTGCCACGAAGATGCCCGCCAGCACCGCGAAGGCCCACCCGGCCGTGATCGCGATCCAGCCGGCGCCCTCGGCCTTCGAGCCGCGCAGGAGCGCGCCGGCCACCACGCCGTTGCCGAGGATGATGAGCACCATCGTGCCGAGGAGCTCACCCAGGAAAGGAGACGTCATCGCTGTTTCCTCCGCTTGCCAAGAGTGTCGGACCGCCGCGCTTGCTGCGCGGTTCAGTCCTCCTCCACCATCCAGTCGAAGGAGCGCTTCACCGCCCGGCCCCAGGCGGCGTAGATCCGCTGGCGCTCGTCCGCGTCCATGTCGGGCTCCCAGCGGCGGTCGACGCCCCAGTTGCGCGCGAGGTCGTCGAGGCCGTTCCAGTAGCCGGTGGCGAGCCCGGCCGCGTAGGCGGCGCCGAGGGCCGTGGTCTCCGTCACCTCCGGTCGCACCACCGGCACGTCGAGGAGGTCGGACTGGAACTGCATCAGCGTGGCATTCGCCACCATGCCGCCGTCTGAGCGCAGCTCCTTCACGGAGATACCGGAATCCTTCTCCATCGCCTCCAGAACCTCGCGGGTCTGGAAGGCAGTGGCCTCCAGGCAGGCGCGGGCGATGTGACCCTTGTTGGCGTAGCGCGTGAGGCCGATGATCAGGCCGCGGGCGCCCTCGTTCCAGTGCGGCGCGTAGAGGCCCGAGAAGGCCGGCACGAAGTAGACCCCGCCGTTGTCCTCGACCGTCGTCGCGAGGCGCTCGACCTCGGCGCTGTCGCGGATCATCCCGAGGTTGTCCCGCAGCCATTGCACCAGCGCACCGGTGATCGCGATGGAGCCTTCGAGCGCGTAGACCGGCGGCTTCCCGTCGAGCTTGTAGCCCAGCGTGGTGACGAGGCCGCAGGTCGAGGGAATGGGCTTCTCGCCGGTGTTCATCAGGGCGAAGCAGCCGGTCCCGTAGGTGTTCTTCGCCTCGCCCGGGTGGAAGCAGGTCTGCCCGAACAGGGCCGCCTGTTGGTCGCCGAGGATGCCGGCGATCGGCACGCCGGCGAACGGCACGCGGGTCTCGCCGTAGACCTCCGAGGAGGAGACGATGCGCGGCAGCATCGCCTTGGGGATCGCGAAGGCCGAGAGCATGCCCTCGTCCCAGGCGAGGTTCTCCAGCGACATCAGCTGCGTGCGGCTCGCGTTGGTGACGTCGGTGACGTGAAGGCCGCCGTCCGGACCGCCCGTGAGGTTCCACACGAGCCAGGTATCGATGTTGCCGAACAGGACGTCGCCGGCCTCAGCCTTCTCCCGGGCACCCTCGACGTGGTCGAGCAGCCAGCGCAGCTTGAGCCCGGAGAAGTAGCTCGCCAGCGGCAGGCCTGTGACGTCCCGGAAGCGGTCGCGGCCGCCGTCCCGGGCGAACTCGGCGACGAGGCGGTCGTTGCGGGTGTCCTGCCAGACGAGGGCGTTGTGCAGGGGCTCGCCGGTGCGGCGGTCCCAGATCACGGTGGTCTCGCGCTGGTTCGTGATGCCGATGGAGACGAGATCCTTCGCGGTGAGGCCCGCGCCCTCCAGCGCCTCGCCCATCACGGCTTGTGTGTTCCGCCAGATCTCCAGCGGGTCGTGCTCGACGTGGCCGGGGCGGGGATAGATCTGCGTGTGCTCGCGCTGCTTGCTGCCGATGATCCGGCCCTGCCGGTCGAACACGATGAAGCGGCTGCTGGTGGTGCCCTGGTCGATGGCGCCGACGTACTGGCTCATGGATGTACCCTCCCTTCGGGTCGTGGTTCGAGGTCGAGCGGGGCCGCTTCTGCGGCGGCTCCCGCGGGGATTACGGGCGGCTCGGCCTCAGGCGGCCTGGGCGCGTCCGGCGAGGTAGGCCTCCAGCCGCCCCGCACTCTCCGGCCCCGTGCGGAGCCCGAGCTTCGAGCGGCGCCAGAGGATGTCGTGGGCGGTGCGGGCCCATTCGTGGGCGACGAGGTAATCCACCTCCGCCGCGGTCAGGCCGCCGTCGAAGGCCTCGCCGAGGTCGGCGAGGCTGCGGGCGGATCCGAGGATGGTTTCCGCGCGGGTGCCGTAGGCGCGGGCGAGGCGCCGAGCGGTTTCGGGCGGCAGGAAGGCGTAGCGGGCCCGCAGCGTCGCCAGGTAGCGCTCGAAATCGGCATCCGGCATCGTGCCGCCCGGCAGCACGGCCTTGCCCGTCCAGGCCGGCTTCAAACCGGGGAAGTAGCCTGCGAGCTTCTCGATGGCATGCTCGGCGAGGCGCCGATAGGTCGTGATCTTGCCCCCGAACACGGACAGGGCCGGCGTCGCCCCGGACGCGTCGGAGACGTCGAGGACGTAGTCCCGCGTGACCGCCGAGGCGTTCGCGGCCGCGTCGTCGAAGAGCGGCCGCACGCCCGAGTAGCTCCACACGACGTCGTCCGGCCCGATCGACGTCGCGAAGGAGCGGTTGATGCAATCGCAGAGGTACCCGGTCTCCTCGGCCGAGATCTGAACCGGGCCGGGCTCCCCGTCGTAGGGGACATCGGTGGTGCCGATGAGCGTGAAGTCGCGCTCGTAGGGGATCGCGAAGATGATGCGCTGGTCGGGCTGCTGCAGGATGTAGGCCTGCTCGCCCTCGAACATCCGGCGCACCACGATATGGCTGCCCTTGATCAGGCGCACCGCGGAGCGGCTGTTGACGCCGAGCGTGCCGCCGAGCGTCTCGCTCACCCACGGCCCGGCCGCGTTCACGACGGCCCGCGCCCGCACCGTCCGGGTCCGGCTGCTCGCCTGGTCGCGAAGGGTCGCCACCCAGAGGTCGCCCTCGCGTCGGGCGGACTCGACGCCCGTTCGCGTCAGGATCTCGGCGCCGCGGTCGGCCGCGTCCATGGCATTCAGGACCACGAGCCGGCTGTCCTCGACCCAGCAATCCGAATAGACGAAGCCCTTGGTCAGCCGCTCCTGCAGGGGCTTGCCGAGCGGTGATTTTCGCAAACGAACCATCTTCGAGCCCGGCAGCGTCCGCAGGCGGGCGAGATGGTCGTACAGGAACAAGCCGACGCGCAGCATCCAGGCCGGGCGCAGGCCGCGGTCGTGCGGCAGCACGAAGCGCAGGGGCCAGATGATGTGAGGCGCGAGGCGCAGGAGTCGCTCGCGCTCCGCCAGCGCCTCCCGGACCAGCCGGAACTCGTAGTATTCCAGGTAGCGCAGGCCGCCGTGGATCAGTTTCGTGCTCGACGACGACGTGAATTCGGCCAAGTCGCCGCGCTCGCAGAGCACCACCTTCAGGCCGCGCCCGGCCGCGTCACGCGCGATCCCGGTGCCGTTGATACCACCGCCGATGACGAGGAGATCGACCGCGGCGGATTCGTCGCCCGCCTTCGCCCCTGTCGCCATACTGCACCTCCCTGCCGGTCGATTCGCCGGTCTGGCAGGATATTGCATCACTCCGTTGCTTTCGCAAGTGAAAATTTCAGCTTTCGATATCGATCAGTCCGGGGTGGCGATGGCGAGCTTGACGCCCTGCGCGCGCAGCAGTTCGGCGATGCCGCGCGGGGGCGGCGCGTCGGTGAACAGGGTGTCGACCTGACTGAGATTCCCGACCTGGACCATCGGGCGGCGGCTGAACTTGGTATGGTCCGCCACCAGGAAGGTCCGGCGGGCGTGCGCGAGGATGGTCTGCGTCGCGCGCACCTCCTCGTAATCGAAATCGAGCAGCGTCCCGTCGCCGTCGATGCCGCTCGTGCCGATCACCGCCACGTCCACCCGGAACTGGCTGAGGGTGTCGCAGGTGAGCTGGCCCAGCACCGCGCCGTCGCGGTTGCGGACGCTCCCGCCCGCCACGACGATGCGGAATTCGGTGCCCTGCGCCAGCGAGAGCGCGACGTTGAGGTTGTTCGTGATGATGCTGAGATCATCGTGCCCCATCAGCTCGCGGGCGACCGCCTCGGTGGTCGTGCCGATGTTGATGAAGACCGAGCAGTGCGAGGGGATGTGGCTCGCGGCAAGGCGGCCGATCCGGGTCTTCTCCGCCGAGAGGGTGGTGCGCCGGTCGGCGTAGTCGATGTTCTCGACGCTCGAGGGCAGCCCGCCGCCGCCGCGGTAGCGCTCCAGCCGGCCCTCCGCGCTGAGCTCGTTGAGGTCGCGCCGGATGGTCTGGACGGTGACGCCGAACTGGCCGGCCAGCGCCTCGATGGTGACGAAGCCCCGCTGCCGCACGGCCGTGACGATGGCGCCGCGCCGCGCCTCGACGCTCAGACTCTCGGGACGCGGTTCGGTCTTCTGGTCGTTCTTCTCGGCGGGGCGTGACACGGGCGGCCTGCCTCGGGGCTGCATCGACCCATGAGCTTAGGGCGCGGACCCCGCCTTGGGCAGCCCGGGACCGCCCGCCCGCGGGGGACAACTCCCGACCGCGGTTCGGTTCCCTATAGCTTCGGCTGCGGCCCATCCACGGAGAGCCGCGGCGCGGCGGCGCTGCGCAGGCGGCTGTCGAGCAGGTCACCGCTCTGGCGGAGGATCGGGTAAGCCGCGGCGGCGACGAGATGATCGTTGATGCGCTTGCAGTCGCGCAGCAGGTCGAGCTCCACGGCCCGGAGGGCCGCCGCCTGCGGCGACCCCGCCCGCAGGCGCGCCACGTGCTCGTCGATGCGCCGCTCCTCGAGGTCGCGGAAGGCGCGCTTCTCCGCGGCGAGCCGCCGGGCCGCCGCCCCGTCCTCGGTGACGAGGAGCGAGGCGGCGGTGCGCAGGTTGATCGAGAGCCGCTGGAGGAGGCCGGCGAGATCGAGCGCGTCCTCGCCGGCGCCGGCGCCGAGCTTGCGCCGCCGCCCGATCTGTCCCGCGACGCTGCCCGCGAGGATGTCGCCCGCGTGCCCGATCTGGATCGTGAAGGCCACGAGGGCCGAAAGCCGGCGCGCCTCGTCCTCGCCGAGGGCTTCCGTGTCGAGGCCGGCGAGGAAGCGCTGAAGCTCGGTCCCGAGGTCCTCCAGGGTCCGCTCGCCGAGCCGGATGCGCGGCGTGACGCCCTCCCCGGCTCGCAGGAGACGGCTGCCGTCGGCGAGCATGCCCTCCAGGATGTCGGCCATGCGCAGCGCCCGGCGCGACGCGTGGCCGAGAGCGATCGAGGGGACTTCGGCGAGGCTCGCATCGAGGCGCGGCAGGGCCTCGGCCGCCTCGCCCTCCGGCAGCAGCCGGCGCAGGAGCGCGGCCAGGGGCCGAAGGAGCGGCAGCCCGGCGAGCGCGAGGCACAGGTTGAACAGGAGGTGGAAGTCCGCGACCCGCACCCGCGGGTCCGGGCCGAGGCGGTCGAGCCCGGCCTCGATCGGCCCGAGGAGCGGCAGCGCCAGCGCGCAGCCGGCAAGCCGGACCAGCAGGTTGCCGAGGGCCACGCGCCGCCCGGCCGGGTCGCGGCTCGCGATCAGCGGGTTGAGGGCGCTGCCGAGATTGGCGCCGAGAACGAGCGCCAGCGCGGTCG
Source organism: Methylobacterium sp. A54F (assembly GCF_053346035.1). NCBI lineage: Bacteria > Pseudomonadati > Pseudomonadota > Alphaproteobacteria > Hyphomicrobiales > Methylobacteriaceae > Methylobacterium > Methylobacterium sp. A54F. The sequence goes on from NZ_JBKFBF010000002.1 coordinate 413,912, forward strand.
CGCCCGGGACGACGCCCTGCGCCGCGAAGGCCGCGACCAGCAGCACCACGGCGACGCTCGAATGGGCGAGCCAGGCGATCGCCGCGCCGATCAGCGCCGCCACCACCGGATCGGCGGAGACGAGCGTGAGGAGCGCGCGCAGTTCGGGCGCGGTGCCGAGGGGTTCGAGGGTCGCCACGAGCTGGACGAGGGCCAGGACGACGAGGCCGAGGCCGATCGCGACGCGGCCGAGGGCGCGGCCGCGCCCGCCCGTGGCGCGGCCGAAGGCGAGCGTCCCGACGAGGACGAGGACCGGCGCGGCCTTCGCCACGTCGAAGGAGAGCACCTTGACGATCAGCGCCGTGCCGACGTTGGCGCCGAGCATCACGGCGAGCGCCGGGACCAGCTCCACGAAGCCGCTCGCCGCGAAGGAGGTCGCCATCAGGCCGGTGGCGGTGCTGCTCTGCAGGAGCATCGTCACCCCGAGCCCCGCCGCGAAGGCCCGCAGCGGGTGCCCGAGGCTTGCGCCCAGCACCCGGCGCAGGTCGCCGCCGTAGGCCCGCTGCACGCCGGTGCGGATCATGTGGATGCCCCACAGGAGCAGGGCCACCCAGCCGGCGAGGTCGAGGAGGAGGATCGTCCCGGTCATCGCCCGCGCGCCGCCACCGCCTCCCGGATCGCGCCCTCCACGATGTCGAGGGCGGCGGTCATCTGCGCTTCCGTCACGACGAGGGGCGGCGTCAGGGTCAGCACGTTGCCCATCGTGGTCTTGAACGAGAGGCCGGCGTCGAGGGCGCGGTACATCACGGCCTCGGCGAGGTCGCCGTCCGGCTCGGCGCCCGCCCGGTCGCGGACGAGCTCGATCCCGATCAGGCAGCCGCGGCCGCGCACGTCCCCGATGCAGCCGTGCCGCTCCATCAGGCCGTGCAGCCGGTCGAGGGCGAGGGCGCCCACCCAAGCCGCGTTCTCGACGAGCCCCTCCTCCTCGATGATCGCGATGGTCTCCAGCGCCGCCCGCGCCGTGACGGGGTTCTTCTCGTGCGTGTAGTGGCCGAAGGCCCACTCGCCGCCGACATCGAGGCGGGGGTCGGCGACCACCGCGGCGATCGGCAGGATGCCGCCCCCGAGCCCCTTCCCCGTGACGAGGATGTCCGGCACCACGCCGTCGTGCTCGCAGGAGAACATCCTGCCGGTCTTGCCGAGGCCGGTGGGGATCTCGTCGAAGATCAGGAGCACGCCGCGGCGGTCGCAGATCGCCCGCACGGCCGCCCAGAAGCCCGGGGGCGCGATGTAGGGCACCGCCCGGGTGGGCTCGGCGACGAGGGCCGCGACGTCCGTGTCGCGGGCGAGCACGTAGTCGATCATCGCCGCGCAGGCCCGGCCGCTCGCCTCGGGGCTGTCCGTGCCGTAGGGGCAGCGGTAGCCGCCGAAGGGCGCAACCTGGAGGGCGCCAGCCACCATCGGCCCCGCGGGACCGGAGCGGAACAGCATCTCGCCGGACATCGCCGCGGCACCGGACCCCGCGCCGTGGAAGGAATCCCAGAACGACAGGGTCTTGTGGCGCCCTGTCGCGGCGCGGGCGACCTTCACGGCCACCTCGATCGCGTCGGAGCCGCCGGTGGTGAACAGCACCTTGCCGAGCGGCCCGGGCGTGATCCGCGCCAGGGTCTCGGCGAGGGCGACGGAGGGGCCGCAGGCGTAGCGGCGGGGGGCGAAGGGCAGCGCGTCCATCTGCTCGGCGATGGCCCGCTTCACGCGCGGGTGCCCGTAGCCGACGTGGTGGACGTTGTTGCCGTGGAAATCCATGTAGCGGCGCCCGGCCACGTCCTCGATCCAGATGCCCTCGGCGCGGGCGATCGCGTTGAGGCAGGGGGTCGAGACCGACTGATGCAGGAACGCGCTCGAATCCCGTGCGAGCATCGCGCGCGTCGGTGCGTCGAGCGCCCGGGCCTGCCAGGCGGCCCGGCGGTCGGTGCGGTTGGTGTCGCTCTCGGATTCGGCGACCGTGCTCATGCCTGGGCCTCCCGGCGGCGCCAGCCCTGCAGGCGGCCAACCACGAACGTGTTGACGAGGACGAGGAGGAGGCGCGCGGCGAGCGCCGTCAGCATGATCACGCTGGCCATGGCGGCGGCCGAGGCCGTGGTGCCTGCCTCGTCCATGTGGACGATCGCGATGGAGGCGAGCTTGGTGTCGGCGCCGTAGAGGAAGATCACCGCCGAGACCGTGGTCATCGCGTTGACGAACAGGTAGGTGGCGAGCTCCAGCACGGTCGGCAGGCAGATCGGCAGGCTGACGCGCGAGAACGTCCGCCAGAACGGCACCTTGAGGGAGGCCGAGACCGCCTCGAACTCGGGGTCGATCTGCTTGAGCGCCGTCGTCGCCGTCACGTGCGCCACCGTGTAGTAGTGGGCGAGCGTGTTGATCGCGAGGAGCGCGAGCGTCCCGTAGAGGACGTTGAGCGGGTTCCAGGCGGCGTTGAAGAAGAACACGTAGCCGAGGCCGAGGACGAGGCCCGGCACCGCCAGCGGCAGCATGGCGAGGAGCTGCGCCAGCATCCGCCCGAGGGCGAAGACCCTGAGCTTCTCGATGAGGTAGGCGCCGCCGAACACGACGACGGTGCCGATGCCCGCGACGGCGCCCGCCATCATCAGCGAGTTGAGGTAGGGCTGCCAGCCATCCGCGTCGGCGTTCGCGAAGTCGTAATGGGCGAGCGTGAGGCTCATGTTGTAGGGCCAGTAGCGGATGAACGAGGCCCAGACGGCGACGCCGTAGGTCGCCACGATGATGCCGGCCACCGCGAGCGCGAAGACGAGGGCGAGGCCGTCGCGGACGGGCTTGTCGGCGGGCTCGTAGGGCACGGAGCGGGCCGAGAGCAGCGAGGATTGCCGCCGCTGCACCACGCGGTCGACCGCGAAGGCGAGGATCGCGGGAACGAGCATCAGGAGGCCGACCACCGCGCCCATGGGGAAGTTCTGCTGGCCGACCACCTGCCGGTAGGCATCGGTGGCGAGCACCGCGTACTGCCCGCCGATCACCTTCGGGATGCCGAAGTCGGTCACGACGAGGGTGAAGACCACGAACGCCGCGCTGACGAGGCCGTAGCGGGCGCCCGGCAGGGTGACGGTGAGGAAGGTCCGCCGGCGGCTCGCCCCCATCGCGGCAGCGGCCTCGTAGAGGCGCGCATCAGCCAGGCTGAGGGCGGTGATCAGGATGATCAGGGCGTGCGGGAAGACGTAGAGGCATTCGGCCACCACGATCCCGATCGGGCCGTAGACCGAGTGGCCCATCAGGAGCCCGCGCAGGAAGCCCTGGTTGCCGAGGATGTAGGTGAGCGCGATGCCCGAGAGCAGCGAGGGCGCGAAGATCGGCAGCAGGGCGGCGGCCAGCAGCAGCCCCTTCAGCCGCATCCGCGTGCGGGTGAGCGCGTAGGCGTAGCCGAAGGCGAGGGGCAGCACGATCGCGGTCGCGAGGAAGGCGATGGTCAGGCTGTTGACGAGGGCGCCGACGAGGGTCGGCGTCGCGAAGTAGGTGCGGAAGTTCGCGAGCCCCGCGAACCCGCCCTCGGGGGCTTCGAGGCTCTTCACCAGGAGGCTCGCCAGGGGTGCGGCGATGATCAGCAGCAGCAGGGCCGCGAGCCCGGCGATCAGCAGTCCGGCGACCAGCGCCTCCGGCACGCGCCGCGGCGCGGCGGCGGCCTGCTGCGGCAGGGCGAGGGGTGCGGTGCCGCCGACCATCGCCGTGCTCACGCGGTGACCGCCGGGAACGCCCGCAGGGCCTGCGGCGGCAGCGCGACGTGCAGGAACTGTCCCTCGGCGAGGCCGAGGTCGCCGCGCAGGTTCGCGGACACGTCGGCGACGAGGGAGCCGCCGAGATCGCGGCTCGGCTCCAGCCGCATCCGGTAGAAGGACCCCAGGAATTCCAGGCTGCGCACCCGGACCTCCAGGGCGTTGACGTCGGTCGGCGCCACGTTGCCAACGCGGATCTCCTCGGGCCGGAAGCCGAGGCGGATCGGGCTGCCCGGATGAAAGCCGCCGCTCGCGCAGCGCAGGTCGACCAGGCCGACGCGCACGCCGCCGGCCTCCGCGACCGTGGCGTTGAGGAAGGTCATGGCGCCGATGAAGTCGGCCACGAAGGCCGAGGCCGGGTTCTGGTAGATGGCCTGCGGGGAGCCGACCTGCTCGACCCCGCCGCGGTTCATCACCACCACCCGGTCGGCCATGGCGAGCGCCTCCTCCTGGTCGTGCGTGACCATCACGGTCGTGATGCCGAGGCGCCTCTGGAGGTGGCGGATCTCCTCGCGCAGCCGCGTGCGCACCTTCGCATCGAGGGCCGAGAGCGGCTCGTCGAGAAGGAGGAGTGACGGGGAGGTCGCGAGCGCGCGGGCCAGCGCCACGCGCTGCTGCTGCCCGCCGGAGAGCTGCACGGGGTACTTCCGCGCCTGGTCCGGCAGCCCGACGAGGTCGAGGAGTTCGGCGACGCGGGCCTCGATGCGCGCCCGCTTCATCCGCCGGTTGACGAGCCCGTAGGCGACGTTGGCGCCGACCGTCAGGTTCGGGAACAGGGCGTAGGACTGGAACACGATGCCGAAGTCGCGCTCGGCGGGCGGCGCGCGCGAGACGTCGACGCCGCCGAGCTCGATCCGGCCCGCATCCTGCCGGTCGAGCCCCGCGATCAGCCGCAGCAGGGTGGTCTTCCCGCAGCCGGACGGGCCGAGGAAGCAGACGAACTCGCCGCGGCCGATGGCGAGGTCGATGTCGTAAAGCGCCCGGAAGCTGCCGAACGACTTCGACAGGCCGGAGACTTTCAGGAACGGGTCCGGATCGCGGATCGTCATGCTCGGGCTCTTGCTGTCCTGCCGGAATCGTCCGCCGTGCGACGGCCGCGTGGCGGCCGGGGCCTACTTCTTGGCCGCCTTCGATTCGTAGCGGCGCGACCATTCCGCCAGGATGCGCTCGCGATTGTCCGCCATCCAGGCCAGGTCGTTCTTGATCATCGCCGCTTCGGCATTGGCCGGATAGTTCGGCGGGGTATTCTGCACGCCCGGGTAAGCGACGATCGCGTAGCTCTTGGCGTAGAGCTCGCTCGCCGCCTTGGTGGCGCCCCAGTCGGCGACCTTGCGGGCCAGCTCCGGCTGCTTGGAGGTCGCCACCACCGCCATGGCCTCCTCGTCCCAGCCGGTGCCATCCGCCGGCACGATCACGGCGAGGGGCGCGCCCTTGGTCGTCTCGGAGGCGCCGCGCATGTCGAGGGAGAGCCCGGCGACGCGCTCGCCGCGCGCGGCCTGCACGCAGGGTGCCGAGCCCGAATGCAGGTAGGCGGCGATGTTCTCGTGCAGCTTGTCCATGTAGGCCCAGCCGGCCTCCTCGCCCATGCCCTGCAGCCAGCCCGCCACCATCAGGTAGCCGGTGCCCGAGGAGGCGGGGTGGGGCATCACCACCTTGCCCTTGAGCGCGGGCTGCAGCAGGTCGGCCCACCGCTCCGGCGCCTTGACGCCGTCCTTCTCGGCCTCCGCCGTGTTGAAGCAGACGACGCCCAGATACGCGTCCATCCCGGTCCAGCTGTAGGGCGGGGTCGGGTCACGGAAGCTCGCCTTGAGGGCGTCCGCGCCCTTGGGCTGGTAGGCCGCGAGCAGGCCCTGCTTCTCGAACATCAGGAGGCTCGAGGCGGCGAGACCGATCACGAGGTCGGCGCGGGGGTTGTCCTTCTCGGCCAGGAACCGGGCCGTGATGACGCCCGTCGAGTCCCGGACCCAGACCACCTCGACCTCGGGGACCGCCCGCTCGATGGCGCTCTTGAACGGTCCGAGCTGATCGTTCTCGAGCGCCGTGTAGACCGTGAGCTTGGTCCGCTCGGCCGCGGCCGCCGGCCCCGCAAGCGCCAGCGCCAAGCCGAGGGCCGGTGCCAGGGCTGTGCCGAGAAATGCGAGGGCTCTCATGGTCGACGCTCCGTTCCGTTCGTGTCCGGGCGCTTTTAGGGCCGCGACTGTGACAGTATAAATACAAGATCCACCTGCCAAGTCCGGTATTTTTGCAGTGTGCGATCAGTTCTTGTGCAGTCTTTCCGATCAGCGCTGAAATAGAACATGGCACGGCGACGCACCCGCTCGCCGTAAGCGAGCGGGTTCGCAGGGTATCGCCCCGGGAAGGGCGCGGATCAGCAGGCCTGGGGCATGCGCCCGGCGGCCAGCAGCCCGTTGATGTCCTCGACGACGCCCGGAAGCTCGGCGATCGTGTCGATCAGAAAGTGCGGACGCGAATCCGCGAACAGGCCGGCGATGCGCTGGCGCTCGGCGGCCAGGCGCTCGGGCGGGGTCGCCCGGAAGGCGTCGTAGGTCAGACCCAGCGCATTGCCCGAGCAGGTGAGCGCCACGGTCCACATGCCGGCCCGGCGCCCTTCCAGGATGCCCGGCACCGTGTCGTCGACCTTCACGCAGGCGGCGACGTCCTCGATGCCGAGCGCGATGACGTTGGCGAGCGCCTGGGCCGGGTGCGGCCGGCCGTTCGGAACCGCGTCCGTCGCCACCACGTGGTCGGCCTCGTAGCCGTTGGTCTTCGCGAGCGCCACCACCCGCTCCATCACCCGCCCGGGGTAGCCCGAGCACGAGCCGATCTTCAGCCCGCGTGCCCGCAGGGCTGCGATCGCGTCGAGCGCGCCCGGGATCACGGCGGAATGCTCGGCGATCTTCTCGATCTGCAGCGGCATGAAGCGCTCGTAGATCGCGGTCACGTCGTCGTCGGTGGCCGCGCGCCCATGATGCTCGGCGTAGCGGGCGGCGATGGCCGGGTCGTTCAGGAGGGTCCGGATGTGGTCCCACTTGCCCATGCCCATGGGCCCGCGCGCCTCCGCGAGGCTCACCGGGACCCCGAACTCGCCGAACGCCTCGACGAAGATCTGGGTCGGCGCGAAGGAGCCGAAATCGACGACCGTCCCGGCCCAGTCCAGGATCGCGGCCTGCAGCCGGCGCGGCGGTTGATAAGCCATGGGGTTCGCTCTCCGGAAGGCGCCGCGTCAGATGTGGTCGATGCCGAACTCGGCCAGCGCGTCGGCCACCGCCGCCACCGCGCGGTCGATGTCGTCCGGCGTGATGGCGCCGATGCAGCCGACCCGGAAGGTCTCCACCTGCGTGAGCTTGCCGGGGTAGAGGATGAAGCCGCGCCGCCGCACGGCCTCGTAGAAGTCCACGAAGCGGTAGCGGCCGTCCCGCGGCGCGTGGAACGTCACGATGATCGGCGCCTGGATCTCCGGCGCGAGGAAGCTGCGGAAGCCGAGGCGCTCCATGCCGCCGATCAGGGCGGCGCAATTGGCCGCGTAGCGATCGTGCCGGGCGGGGAGCCCGCCCGCCTCGTCATACTGGAGGAGCGCCTCGTGGAGGGCCGCCACCACGTGGGTCGGCGGCGTGAAGCGCCACTGGCCGGTGCGCTGCATGTAGGTGTGCTGGTCGTGCAGGTCGAGCGCGAGCGAGGCGCAGTTGCCGGCCGCCTTCTCCAGCGCCCCGGCGCGGGCGATCACGAAGCCCATGCCGGGCACGCCTTCCAGGCACTTGCCGGACGCGGCGATCAGCGCCTCGAAGGGCACCCGCTTCGCGTCGATCGGGAGCGCTCCGAAGGAGCTCATCGCATCCACGATGAGCCCGCGCCGGGCCTCGGCCACGACCTGCGCAATCTCTTCGAGCGGGTTGAGGATGCCGGTCGAGGTTTCGCAGTGGATGAGCCCGACGTGGGTGATGGCGCGGTCCGCCGCCAGGATGCGGGCCACGTCCCCGGCGGAGGTCGGCACGTCCTCGGCGGTCTCGTGCGTCACGAACGGGCGCCCGAGCGCCTCGCAGATCTTCGCGAGGCGCTTGCCGTAGGCTCCGTTGATGCAGACGAGGATCTTGCCCGCGCGCGGCACGAACGTGCCCACCGCCGCCTCCACCGCGAAGGTTCCGCTGCCCTGGAGCGGCACGCAGACGTGGCTGCCGGTGCCGCCCGCCACCGCCACCAGGGCATCGCAGAGGCGCGCCGTGAGGGCGTTGAAGCTGCCGTCCCAGGACCCCCAGTCCGTCAGCATCGCGGCCTTGGTCCGCTCCGAGGTGGTGAGCGGGCCGGGCGTCAGCAGGATGGGCGCGGGCGCTGCGGTCATCATCGTCCTGCCTCGGCGTGGCGGTTCCGGGAGACGCATCTTGTGTTCGGGCGAGCCATCAGATCAAATCGTTTGTCGTGATGTCACGCATCAGTCTCGCCGATCGGTCGCGATGAACCTGTTCCAGCTCCGGGCCTTCGACGCCGTCTCGCGGGAGGGCAGCTTCACCCGCGCCGCCGCCCGGCTCTGCATCAGCCAGCCGGCGGTGACCGGCCACATCAAGGCGCTGGAGGCCCACTACGACCTCGTGCTGTTCCGCCGCGCCGGCCGAAGCGCCGAGCTGACGCCGCAGGGGCGCGCGCTCGCGGAGCTGACCGGCCCGCTGTTTGGACTCGTGGAGCAGGCGGAGGATCTGCTGGAGGCCAACCGGACACTCGCGACCGGCCGGCTGGACATCGCGGTGGACAGCCCGCACATCGTGATGCCACTGCTGGCGCGTCTGCGCGCCCGGCACCCCGGCGTCGTCGTCGGCCTCGTCCTCGGCAACGCCGCCGAGACCCGCGATGCGCTCCTCGCCGAGCGGGCGAGCATAGCGGTTCTCACCGAGGCGGAGCCGCACCCGGACCTCCACCTCCAGGAGATCGCTGTCTCCCGGATTTGCGCCGTGCTGCCGCGGGGCCACGCCCTCGCGGATGCGGCCGAGATCCCCCTCCCCCACCTCGATCGCGTCGCGATGGTGCTGCGCGAGCCGAATTCGGTGACCCGCCGCACGTTCGACCGGGCCTGCGCCGCAGCCCGGATCGCGCCGCACGTGCTGATGGAGCTCGACAGCCGGGAGGCGGTCATCGAAGCGGCGGCGGCCGGGCTCGGGATCGGGATCGTCTCGTCGCTGGAGCAGGGCGCGGACACGCGGGTGGCCGCCGTGCCGATCGCGGGCGCCGGGCTCGTGAACCGCCACGCCATCGCCTGCCTGACCCGACGCCGGTCGCTCCGCCTCATCCGCGCCGTCTTCGACCTTGCGGGCGAGGACTTGACGAGTGAGACCGGAGGCGTGCCCGCGTGAGCGCGGAGAACGCCCCCTCGCCCCGGGCCCTCGCGGTCCGCCGCCACGAGGAGATCCTGCGCCGGATCGCGGCGGACGGCAGCGTCAGCGTCGAGGCCATGGCCCTGCGCTTCGCGGTCTCCCGCGAGACCATCCGGCGCGACCTCAAGCACCTCGCCGAGCGCGGGCGCCTCGACATCGTGCACGGGGGCGCCACCCGGCGCACCGACGAGCCGGCTCTCGCCGAGCGGCAGGAGGACAATCCGGCCGGCAAGGCCGCGATCGGCCGTGCGGCCGCGTCCCTCATCGAGGACGGCATGGTGGTGCTGATGGATTCCGGCGCCACCACGCTCGCTGCCGCGGAGGCCCTGGCGGGCGCGGGGCGAAAATACCTCACCGTCTGCACCAACAGCATGCCGGTCGGGCTGCTGCTCTGCAGGGTCCCGGGCATCCGAGTCCACCTGCTCGGGGGCGAGGTCAACGGGCCGGACGAGGCCGCCTTCGGTCCCGAGGCGATCGAGGCCCTGGCGCGCTTTCGCGCCGACATCGCCTTCGTGGGCGCGGGTGGTCTCTCGGCGGCAGGCGACATCACCGATTTCACGGTCCTCGCCACCGAGCAGCGCAGCCGCATGCTGGCAGCAGCTGCCCAGCCCTGCATCGTGGCGGACAGCACGAAGTTCGGCAGGCTCACGCCGATCCGGCTCAACCCCATACCCGCCGGGACCACCCTCATCGTGGATGCTCAGCCGCCGGAGCCGATGGCGGATGCCCTGGTACGGCGGGGACTCGACCTCCTCGTTGCCCGCTGATGTGGTTTTTTGTGGTTTTTCTTGAGAACGACGCGGTTCTCGGCTAAGGCTCGATCCAGCCTCGGGTGCGCATCACCGTCCCAGCAGCCGAGATGCCGGAGCCCGTGCAGCGCATGACCGTCGCCATCCCAAGTCACGCCAGCACGGTGATCATCGGCGGCGGCATCGTCGGCACCTCGATCGCCTATCACCTCGGCCAACTCGGCCATCGCGACGTAGTGCTGGTCGAGCAGGGCCGGCTGTCCGGCGGCACCACCTGGCACGCGGCCGGTCTCGTCGGACAGCTTCGTCAGCAGGCGAGCCTGACCCGGATGATCCGCTACTCGACGGACCTCTACGGACGGCTCGAGGCGGAGACCGGCCTCGCCACGGGCTGGAAGCGCTGCGGCTCCCTGACCGTCGCCAGGAGCCCGGAGCGCATGACGGTGCTCGCCCGGAACATCGCCACCGCCCGCGCCCAGGGCGTCGAGATCGAGCCGCTGAGCCCGGGTGAGGCCGGCCGCCTGTTCCCGCCGATGCGCACCGACGACCTCCTCGGCGCGGTGTGGCTGCCCGGCGACGGCAAGGCGAACCCGTCCGACATCACCGCCGCACTCGCCCGCGGCGCGCGGCGCAGCGGGGCTCGGATCTTCGAGAAAACGCGGGTCAGCGCCATCGAGACCGCGCGGGGTCGCGCCGTCGCGGTGGTGACGGACCAGGGCCGCATCGCCTGCGAGCGCGTGGTGATCGCGGCCGGCCAGTGGTCGCGGCAGGTCGGGGCCCTGTGCGGCGTCGCGGTGCCCCTCCACGCTGCCGAGCACATGTACGTGGTGACCGAGGCGATCCCCGGCGTCCTCCCGGATCTCCCAGTGATGCGCGATCCGGACGGCTACATCTACTTCAAGGAGGAGGTCGGCGGCCTCGTGATGGGCGGCTTCGAGCCGAAGGCGAAGCCGTGGGGCATGGACGGGATCCCCGACGACTTCGAGTTCCAGCTCCTGCCGGACGACTGGGACCAGTTCGAGATCCTGATGGAGAACGCGATCCAGCGCGTGCCGGCGCTGGAGACCGCGCCCGTAAAGCTCTTCCTGAACGGACCGGAGAGCTTCACGCCCGACAACAACTTCCTGATGGGGCCGAGCCCGGATTGTACGGGCGTCTGGGTGGCCGCGGGCTTCAATTCGGCCGGCATCGCGCTCGGCGGAGGCGCCGGGCGGGCCCTCGCCGAATGGATCGTCGCCGGCGAGCCTACCGACGACCTCTGGGCCGTCGACATCCGGCGGTTCGCACGCTTCAACGCCAACCCGGCCTGGCTCCACGACCGCGTGCAGGAGACCCTGGGCCTGCACTACGCCATGCCGTGGCCGAACCGGGAGTTGACGACGGCCCGGCCCTTCCGCCGCTCACCCGTCCATGACCGCCTGGCCGCGAAGGGCGCGGTGTTCGGCTCGAAGATGGGCTGGGAGCGCGCCAACGTGTTCGCACCCGAATTCGCGCGAGCCGGCCTCCCCTACACGTTCGGCCGCGGGGCCTGGGCCGACACGGTCCTGGCGGAGCAGCGCGCCGTCCGCGAGCGGGTCGGGCTCGTCGACATGACGAGCCTCGCGAAATTCCGCGTCGAGGGCCGTGATGCCGGGGCGCTGTTGCAGAGCCTCAGCGCGGCCGACTTCGGCATCGCACCCGGTGAGAGTTGTTACGCACCGGTCCTCAACGCCCGCGGCGGCTACGAGACCGAGTGGACGGTCACCCGGCTCGGCGTGGAGACCTACCTCGTCGTCGGGGGCACCGCGCAGGCGGTGCGCGATGCCGACACGCTGCGGCGGGCCGTGCCGGACGATGCGCGGGTCACCGTCACGGACGTGACGTCCGCCCTGGCGGTACTCGCCGTATCGGGCCCGCGCGCGGCCGAACTCCTCGACGGCTTGAGCCGCGCGCGACCGGGCACCCTGGCGCAGGGCGCGGCGCGCGAGATCGACCTCGCGCACGGCACGGCGCTCGCCGTGCGCCGCAGCTATCTCGGCGAGGACGGCTTCGAGCTCTTCGTGCCGCCCGAATTCGCGCTCGGCATCTACGATGCCCTGTTCACGGCCGGAGCGGCATTCGGGCTCGCCGATGTCGGAACTTACGCCGTCGACGCCCTGCGGATCGAGGCCGGGCATCCGGCCTGGGGACGCGACATCGGCGCGGACGTCTCGCCCTACGAGGCGGGCCTCGGCGGGATGGTGGCGTGCGGTCGGGAGGACGCCGCAGGCCCGACCCGCGCCCTCGAATCAAGAGGGACGCCGAGCAACGCGCGCCTGGTGCACCTGCGTGCCCCGCTGCCGGAGCGCTCGATGGCCTGGGGCGGCGAGCTGATCCTCGCCGACGATCGGCCTGTCGGCGAGGTAACCTCGATCGCCGAGAGCGCGACTCTGGGCGGCCTCGTCGCGATCGGCCGCATCCGGGCGCCGGAGGGCGTCGTCGATCAGCCCTATCTCGACGAACGCGCCTTCATGATCGAAGTCGCCGGCGAACGGGTGCCTGCCTCGGTGAGCCTCGCCCCGTTCCTTGCGCCCTGGACCGACCGGACGAGTCCCCGGTGAGCCTTCCCATCTTCCTTGCCGTTATCGCGGCGGCCGGCATGCATGCGGGCTGGAACGCCCTGGTGAAGCTGCGCCTCGAGCCGATCCTCACCATGGCGCTGATCACCGCCGCGGCGGGCCTCATCGCCCTGCCGGCGCTCCTGTTGCTTGGCATGCCACCCGTTGCCTGCTGGGGCTGGCTTGCCGGGTCGATCGTCCTTCACCTCGGCTACTACGTCGCGCTGACCGAAGCCTACCGGCACGCCGACATGGGGCAGATCTACCCCATCGCCCGGGGCGGCGCCCCACTTCTGACGACCGTCGTCTCGGTCATTCTGTTGCGGGAGCCGGTGGCGCCTCTCGCCGTCCTCGGCATCGGGATCCTCTGCGGGGGCGTCGCGCTGATGGCTTTCGCGCGCGGCCGCGGCGAGCCGCTGCGGGGACGCGCGCTCGTCAATGCCGGCCTCACCGCAGCGATGATCAGCGGCTACACCCTCGTCGACGGCATTGGTGCGCGCGCGTCAGGCGATCCGCACGCCTACGCGGCGGCCCTCTTCGTCTTTGACGCCCTGCCACTCGTGCTGTTCGTGGCGCTACGGCGGGGGCGCCCGGCGCTGAGGCTGATGCGCGGAGCGGCGCTTCCGGGCCTCGTCGGCGGCCTTCTCTCGCTCGGCTCCTACTGGATCGCGATCTGGGCAATGACGCGCGCCCCGATCCCTCTGGTGGCCGCGACCCGGGAGACGAGCGTGCTGTTTGCGACCCTCATCTCCGTCACGCTGCTGCGCGAGCCGCTGCTCCTCGGGCGTGCCGCCGCAGCCCTGATCATCGTGGCCGGCATCGCCACCATGCGGCTCGCCTGACACGACGCACGGCTCGCAAGGTGTCACCCGAGTCGGCCCCAGCGGACGAACATCGCGATCGTGAGGACGACGAAGCTGCCGAGCCCCACGGGATGACCGAGGTACAGCACGCCAACCAGCAGGCCGAGCCAGACGGCCCCGATGCCCAGCATCACGGCGACGGCGACGGGGTTCATGTCCATGCGCGAAATCGGCCCATGCTTGCGCCGCGACCCCGCGTCGCCCGGAGAGAGCCCTGCTGCGTGCGATCATTCGGACAGCGAAGCCGCCGCGCGCCATAGCACGGGCGTCGTGAGCCCTGCGACCCCGATCTCCCGACGCCGTGAACGGTCCATTTCGGAACCGCCCGCCGTACGGCCCAGTTACCGCACCTGAAGTGCGATCGCCGCCCCTGGACCGGAACATTGACCGGCCGACGGTGAGCGGGGCACCGGATCGGCCTACGTGCCGACGCAGCGTCCGCTGCCCATCGCACTCCGAACGTCCGAGGGGGACGATAACGCGTGCAAGGACCTGAGACCCCATGATCCGACTGACCGTGCCCCTCCTCCTCGCCCTCGGTATCGCCGCACCAGCCGCGGCGCAGACTGCCACGGACACCCAGCAGCCCGCCCTCCTGCTTCATGGCAACTACTGCGGCCCCGGCAACAACGCACCGCTCGCGCCCATCGACGCCCTCGATGCTGCCTGTGCGCGACACGACGCTTGCACCCCCGACGGCGGCTTGGCCTCCCGGAGTTGCAATGCGCGGCTCCAGCGGGAAGCGACCCTCATCTCGCGGGATCCGCGCCAGCCCGACGACCTGCGCGCCCTCGCTGGGCTCGTCGCCGTCGGCGCCGGGATGATGCCCGCGCAGGCGGACGTTGCGGCCGCGCCCTCGATCGTGGTTCCCTCCTCCCGCCTGGCGCCTTCGGGGCAGCAGGCGGTGCTCACGCGGCAGCCGCCTGACGACGATGCCGCAGTCGAGGCGGACGAGGCAGGCGAGGAGTAACCCGCGGCAGGCCGTGCTCGCGGCGCCTGCACGCGGGCATTCCCGGGCGCGGCAGGCCCTTACGCCCGCTCATGCCGCGCGGTATCGAGCCGAGCCGAAGCCCGCTCGGGACGGTCACGCCGGGGTGAAATCCTCGGCCGTCATTTCCATTCGGTCGTTCGGCGTGTCGGTCCTGTCATAGGCCCGGCTCGCCGCGGCCTCGATCGCATCCCGGTTGCGATCGTAGAACGTGAGCGGATCATCGTCGGTGCCACCGAATGCGTCTTGCAAGAGGGCAATGGGCACCTCGACGGCGACGACGCGCTGGCCGTTCGTCATCCCGAAGCGCAGGTAGCTGGGATCGGCCGCAAGCACGTGCGCCTCGCCCGTCAGGTATCGTTGCAGCGGCATCGGCCTTCCTCACAGCACTCGTGTCGTGAACCTCCCGCACCGGCCGAAAAGGCCCATGCGGGCGCTTTCGACGCCCCTCAGGCGGCGTGCGCCGCGCGCAGGACGTCCTGGACCGGCTGGGCAGCCATCGCGACGGCCGCCTGCTCGGCGGTTCCGGCGAGGCTTGCATGGTCGAGGCAGCTCAGCTTGAGGCTGGTGAGCTGCTCGACGTTCTTGAGCAACTCCCGAGCCGGCTCCTCCTCGATACGCAGCAGCATCTGAGCGAGATCCAGATACGCTTCGCGCAGAAGATCAAATGCTACCTTCGCCGCGGCATCTTCCGCGATCGGAGTCATGTCGGTCATGGCGTGTTCCTACACAGACACGCTCCCCAGGCCACGATCTCTGTAGATGAAAATATTCGGCTTGTAAAATCAGCGTCCTCACGCTCGCTCAAGAGATCGTTGCTCCCTGTCCGACGGCCATCCTCAGTCAACCGTTCATCGAGCTACCGTCAGCCTCGAGGAGAACCTCACGTACAACAGAAGCGTCCTCATCCTGAAAAGGAACTCGGCCCGAGGCAACCCATGATGGGCCCTTCATCAGGCGATGAAGGTGACTCCGAAGAGACCTGCTCTGGCCCACACGACCCGGCACGACCGGCGATCCGTATCGGTCCCGGGCCAGAGCTCGAACTCTCTGGGAATGGCGCGCGCCTGCAATGGCTGGATCAACGCGCCGGAGGTGGACAGATCCCAGATCAGGCACTCGATGTCCGGCGAGCAGAAATCAATCTGAACGACCCCAAGTCGGGTTACCGTGTGCCGCCGAGCCTTGCGCTGCTCCACGAACATGCCGCACCCTCAGATGTCGTCCGGTTCGAAATCTGAGGCTTGCACGTTAATAACTCGATGCGGTTTCTCTCTGACGATTGATTTTTTGAGAACGCTGGTAGATTGACGCCGAGAGAATTAATTGTAGGCAATAAGAAAATTGTCCGAAAATTTCGTTCGATCGTCTGAACTGTGTGCCGATGCGTGCAACAACCAGCAATGAGGCGAGCTATGCTGCCCGACAGGCATTCGATCTGGCTTGGCCCACACATACACCCGCTGCGCTACACAGTCCTGCGCTCAGTCACCCGTCAGCGCATATGAGCGCAGTCAGCGGCGTTCTCGTGGCTCAGGGGCTGATGTCGCCAGACGTGAGATGACACGATACTGCGCGCCATGAGGCGCTGCGGCGGGCAGCCGAAGCGCGCGGAACCGGAATAAGCGGCGCGATGAGAAGAAGCTGGTGCTGCGAGAGAGGATTGAACTCTCGACCTCCTCATTACCAATGAGGTGCTCTACCACTGAGCTACCGCAGCAGGCCGGTCCGAGGCGGTGCGGCGAGGCGCTGTCGTTCGGACGCGAGGGGGATTAGCGGATCGTGACGCGCTTGGCAATCGCCCGGCGCCAGCTTCGTCGCGCCGCTGCGCTGAGGCTCAGTCCTTGTTGCCATCCCGTTTCAGCGCCGCGCGGATGATCGCCGCGAGGCCGGGCTCGATGACCGCATCCGCCGCTTCGGACGGCGTGAACCAGCGGATCTCCCGCTCGTGCTGCTCCGGCCAGTGCTTGAGCTGCTTGCGGACCTCGAGAGGAAAAACCTTCACCTGGCAGAGCACAGCATCTCGGTTCTTCAGGCGCTTCTCGTAGAGATAGAAACCGAGGGGCCGCTTGCCGATGTGCCCGATCAGCCCCGCTTCCTCATAGGCCTCCCGGGCAGCCGCCTCGAAGGGCTTGCGTCCCTTCATAGGCCACCCCTTCGGGATCACCCAGCGCCGGCTTTCTCGGGAAGTCACGAGAAGGACAGAAGCGCCACCGTCCGCGCCGCGCCGGAAGGGCAGGGCCCCGACTTGGCGGCGCGGCTCCCGGTCGTTGTCCGTGGGTGTCGCCGTCATGAACGGGAAGCGCTCCGCGCGCCGCTCCGTTCCGAACCTCGGTCGGCGGGAGCAGGGTCAGTTCGGTCCTGGTGCTGCATCGTCATCCGTGGCGGAGCGCTCGCGCAGGGGCCCCGTCGATGTGGCCTAATGCCAGGCCGCACACAACCGAAATTTAACCGGCAAAACAATGCTCGCTCGCATACGGGCTCTCAACCCGCGACGCTGAGACTATCGATCAGGCGATTGAGGTCGGCGCGCATGGCCTGAACCTCGGGCTCGCTGAGGTCGAGCTGGCACATGACGCTCTGGCGCACCGCCGCGGCCTCGGACCGCAACGCCCAGCCCCGCGGCGTCAGTGCGATCTCGACCTCGCGTTCGTCCGATTGGCGCCGGTTGCGCTTCAGGAAGCCCGCGGCTTCGAGACGCTTGAGCACCGGCGTGAGCGTCCCGGAATCGAGCCTTAATCGGCGACCGATGTCCGAGACGGTGACCCCATCCGTCTCCCAGAGGACGAGCAGCACGAGATACTGGGGATACGTCAGGCCGATCCGCTCGAGCAGCGGGCGATACGATTTCGTCATCCGGTGAGCCGCGGCGTAGAGCGCGTAGCAGAGCTGGTTGTCGAGCAGCAGCGGATCACGCCGCGGATCCGTGGCCTCCTTGCCTGCATCGACCATACAAACCATGCCCGTCGCCCGCATCGTCCTGCACGCGAGCCGTGCGCCGCCCGCTGTTCAGTTCACCCTGCATAGCACGTTACGCCAATGCGGGCGGGTCCGTATACGCAGAATTCTTCCGGTCTCTTCAGGAGATAGTGCGCGCACCAAACGGCTACCCGGCACCGCGAACCGGCGCCTCCCGGTCACCCGAGCGCGTATGCGAAACAGGGCTTGCCAAGCCCGAACGGACCCTCTAGACACCGCTCCGCACCGGATATGGCCCACAGCGCCTCCCGATGCACCGCGCGCCCGTAGCTCAGCTGGATAGAGCACCAGACTACGAATCTGGGGGTCAGAGGTTCGAATCCTTTCGGGCGCGCCATTCCATTTTCACCGCAAAAAAAATCTTCTAAGACCCTGAAGGGCAACGTCATATCAGGCGTTCTAAAACCTTCGCCACGCTTGTAGCGAAGGCGATGGGCAAAGGTGAGTTTGAGCACCGCGCGGCGGTCCTCAATCCGGCCCGTACTCCATAAATTCCAAGGACTTGCGACGAAGGCGAGGCCCGTTCTAAGTCGCCGGTCGAAGTCCCCCTGCGGCGCGGCCCCGTTCTCGATCTTTTCGCGCAGGAGCAGCTTGTCGCTTTCGAGCCGCTGCACCTTTTCTTCGAGCGCCCGCATCACAGCCGGGACGGTCGTCTCGACGATGCGCTCGACCGCTTGGTCGATTTGCTCCTCAACCTTGGCAAGCGCGGCCTTCAGCGCTTTGGTCTGGCCTGCGGCGTTCGCCTGCTTCCGGTTCCAAAGGTCCTTCATCATCGCGGTCGCGACATCGAAGAGTTGAGGCTGCGGCTGGGCGCCTTTGAGCATGGTCTCAAACTCGCCTTCGATCACGTCGCGGCGAATCGCTTTGCCGTAGCTGGCGCAGCCCTTCTTCGGGCACTGGTAGTAGGGGTGGCGCTTCTTCTGCGCGCTGCCGCTGATCGACCAGCAGGCCGTGAGCGGCCCTTCGCAGTCGCCGCACAGCACGAAGCCGCGCAGCGGGAAATCCTGGCTCAGGTCGGTCCGGTAGGTGATGCGCAGGCCGTTGAGCCGGTCCTGGATGCGTTGGAACGTCTCATAGGAAATCAACGCCTCGTGATGGCCCTTGCGGCGCTCCACGCCCCAGCTAGGCGCTTCGACGTACCCCGCATATATCGGGTTTCGGAGAATGTCGCCGACGCGTTGGTGCGGAACCTTGCCGTTCTTCGGCTTGGGGTAGAGCGGGTGCTCTTCGAGGAAGCGCACCACGTCCGCTTGGCTTTCCAGCTGGCGCGAGGCGTAGGCTTCGAGCGCCTGCTTGACGATTGACGCCTGCGGCTCCTGGCGCACCAGCATCCGGCCATTGAAGCCTGCAACGCGGCCATAGGCGTAGCCGGAGGGCGCGCAGAACACCGCGAACCCGTTCGCGACACGCGCCTGCATCCGGTTGAGCGTCTGCTCGCGGTTGTTGATGCGGTGATAATCCGCGAAGGCGACGGTCACATTCTCCATGAGGCGCGACGACGAGCGGTCATCGAGCACGCCTGCGGGTGTCTCCAGGATCGCACCGAGCTTTGCCAACTCGCGGCGGAGGTCGGCGTGATCATAGAAATTGCGGGTGAAGCGATCGAGATGGTCGAAGACGATGCGGTAGCGCACCTTTTTGTCCGCAGCGACGAAGGCAAGCATCTGGCGCAGCCCGGGCCGCTGGCTATCGCTGCCGGTCAGCTTGTCGCGAAAGACTTTGACGACGTTGTAGCCGGAGCGTTCGCAGTAATCGCGCAGCCGCGTTTCCTGTGAGGCGAGCCCGTCGCCCTCGCGCTCCTGCTTCTTGCTCGAAATCCGGCAATATATGACCGCGGTCACGTCTTGGTTGTCGATGGATTGCAGTTTGCGTTTCATGCCGGGCCCCGTGATGTTTTAGGTTTCTCCGCTGATGGTTCGTTTATTCTACATCGCCCGAATCACGGGCGGCGTCCGCAAAGACTTGAGACGTAATCTGCCCCCAACTTTCGGGCGGCAAATCCATCTCGATGCACATCCGCATCATGTCCCAGAGGATTCGCAACAGCTCGCTGGCTTGAGCGTCTGTCAGATCGAGCCCGCCAAGGTAGGGGAGATAGTCCGCTGCATCGAAATTAGCCATCGAAGCGAGCGGCAGTTCGCTTTCGGCTCGGACCATTTCAGCAATGCGGTCGCCTTCGTCCACTCTCATGGCCGTCCTCCTTTCTTGTGCCGGGTCGGGATGCTTTGACTATACGCGAAGCTACCTCACTCTACAAGAATAAAATCCTACGAGATTGGTATATCTTGGGCGAGCGGCCCTGTGGGTCGGCGTTGTGATTGCCAGCGAAATTTGTTCAGGTTCTATGTTAAGTCGCTGTTGCGTCTTCGCTTTTCGATCTGCCTAATCTCTTCGCCTTTGGCTTTGTGGTATGCAGCCTAACTGACCTAAGCAATCCGTCATAACCAAGGTAAGCGGTCAACACTCAACTCACACCAAGAAACGTACGACCAACGGCGCTGTCTGCAAGACCCGTGTGTTGCGGTAGGGTCAGTCGGCGCGACGCGTGTGGATGCGACTTGGTGCTTCCGTCGCTCGGTCCTGCCCGCCCGCCCTTCGGCCCTACAGCGCTTGGGGAGCGCGGGCCTACGGGCAGGCTACGTCAATGCAGGGGATTCACGGCCTTGCCGGTCAGGGGGTGTGGTCTTGGCCTGCGCTACTCTCTGGCGGACATGGGTGCGGGTTGCAGCCCCCGTCTCAACGTTATTCCAGACAGAGAGTATGACTTTTTCATACCCAGTGTGCTATGATGACCGGTAAGGAGCCACGCCATGCCGACGATCGAAAAACGAACCATCAGCCTGCCGACCGAGCACACCGCGTTTATCGACGCCAAGGTGGCTTCGGGTGATTACGCTTCCACGAGCGAGGTCGTCCGGGCGGGACTGCGGGCGTTGCGGGAGCGGGACGAGGCGGTCGAGCGCTGGCTCAAGGATGAGGTTGCCCCGGCCTATGATGCGATGGCGGCTGATCCGTCCCGCGGTATTCCAGCAGAAAGCGTGTTCGCCGAGATCAGGGCTCGCCATACCAAGCGTCTGCGCGATCCGAAGTGAAGCGCCGCGTTCTCACTCTCGCACCGGAAGCGCGGGACGACCTCAACACCCTCTATGACTGGATCGCGGCAGCGGCGTCGCCCGAGATTGCGCTTGGCTACATCGAGCGGATCGAGCGGTATCTAAGTGGGTTCGACCTGCTCGCAGAGCGCGGCGCTAAGCGGGACGATATTCGGCCAGGGCTTCGCATCATCGGCTTCGAACGCCGCGCGACGATCGCGTTCACAGTGGAGCCGGAGCGCGTCACGATCCTGCGCATCATGTATGGCGGCAGGAATTGGGAGATGGACCTGCAAAGCGACGAGGACGACGGTTAGCGCTTTGGAACTACAGCAAAGCCTGTCAGTTCGCGGGAGAGCAGATAGGAGGTCTCACAATGGCGCACGACGACAGCTTCACCCTCGATCAATCCATCGCGGCCCAAAAGGCGTTGCGGTCAGCTCTCAATCTGCCGGAGGAGGTGTTCCCGGTCGAGGCGTTCGTTGGCATGGTGAGCGACGAGATCGAGCAGCATCGCAAGGCCGGGAAATCGGACCAGGACATCGCGGCGATCATCGAGCAGGCGACCGGCAAGCGCATTACGGCAGAGGCGATCGCGGAGCATTACGCAAGCCCGGAGCAGCGGCATCCGCATGGCGAATAGGCCAAAGAGAGCAAGCCCGGCATAACCCGTCGATGGTGCAGACGGAGAAGGCAGAGCGACCACCGAATATGAGCACGAGGCGGATAGCGCGACGTGCAAGATGTGCGGTGTAATACACCGCAATCTTGGCAAGGGGGCCGCTGCGCGCCCCCGTTGCATCCCCCACGCCGTGGCGTTCCCTCGGCATTGAGCCTCATCGCACCACAGAAACGTCCGCCGTTTCATTCGTTCAGGAGGAGGCGTTCCTGCCCCTCCCGAAACCCACCCGGACCAGGCGCTTCGCCGCTGGACCACGACCAGAAGGAGACTTCGCTCTCCCCTGGACCCCATCGACCAAAGGCGTCTGCCGCCCTTGGAACCCTGCACCAGGTTCATCGCACCTGGACGCGACAATGGGCCATCGAGCCCCTGGACCCTGATCGTGCTGGAAGCTCAACCTTACCGGGTAGGTTACAGCAGGCATTGAAAAGCGCGCACGGCGCCCACCGAGACCGTGACCAATTCATCGAGTGCGGATCAGGGCTAGCCAACTAGCGGCCAGTAGGTAATATAAGACAGAAAGTAAAGATACGAGGATGTTTTGGAAACGCCGCCAGATACAAAGTGGCCTTCGATAGATGAGGCCAAGCCTATGGAGCAAGGTGGGCCCATTGCACGCATCGGTTTCAATTACCAGGATGATATTGCCGTCGGCTTCTTAATTGAGATGCTAGACGACCCTGCTATAATAAAAATTCATTGCGAAACGCACGACGATATTGTGATTGTTCGAGTCGAGGGCGTAGATATTATAGTTGCTGAGTACGCTCAGGTTAAAGCAGGAGAGGATAACAAGCTTTGGTCGATTGCTGACCTATGCCAGAGAAAAAAGAAGACTGCAGTAGGGACCTCGATATACGAAGCTTCTCTGAATCGCGACAAACATTCTGAAAGTTCGATTTTCCGCATCATAACCTTACGCCCAGTCGTAAGTGAATTACGCCCGCTGACATTTCCATTTGGCTCGCTCAGCAGATCGCCCGACTGTGGCGCCATGGCAGCGTTGCGAGCTGAGTTGGAAACCCGCTTCCCCGGCGTTAAATCACCGAAAGGCAATGACGCAAGCTATTGGCTAGAAAACTGTCGTTGGGATGAACGCCACGACGAGAATAGCGTTCGTCATCAAAACATTCACGGGATTATACGCCTTGCTCAGAAGGAAGGGCGACCGATCCTTCTAGACCATGCCGAAGTCCTGCTGGACGAACTCAGAATAAAAGTAAAAGCGGCTGCTGATGCGAAATGGGACCCCGATCCGAGCAAAAAGATCATTTCGAGAGCTGCATTGCGATTATGGTGGGAAGGGCGAGTCCATGAGCTCATCGAAGGAGCAAAGATCATTGCAGGCGGAAAACTTGCCACCAAAATGGCTGATGCCAATCTACCTGAGGACCTTATTGCACTCGCTGTCGAACTCCGGCGTGATTACGCTGCGGAAAAGCGATCACCTCGGTATCTGGAAGTCGATGATGCAGCACGCCTCCAACGCCGAGTTCAATCCGAAGTTCTGACGCTAAGAGCACGCCTCGTAGCCGGTAAGCTTGATTTAGATGGGACCGCTTTTCATTCCCATTGTTTAGAACGAATGGACGATATTAATACAGAACGTGCCGCTTCATCAGAAGATCACGCAAGTTTTTTAAAAGGGTGTATGTACGATATTGCCGACCGCTGCCTCCTGAAGTTTGTGAGGTAGAATCATGAAATCTTTAAACAGAGTCGGAGCACAACCGGCAAGCCTGCCTCTATCAGCTGATGACATTGTCGAGTTTCATGCTGCCCGCTTGATGCTACTTCTGCATTTATGCGGCGTGAAAGGCCGTATTGATGGCCTCACAAAGATGGCAAAACTAGATTTTTTCGCTCGCTACCCTGAATTTTTTGAAGCTGCACGATCCGCAGTCGAGGCGAGAGGTACAACGAGTGATTTGGATGATGCCACCGATGAAAGAGTAGAGTCTGCCATGGTGAGGCATCATTACGGACCATGGGACAAAAGATACTACCACGTTCTGGCGCATCTTGAGGCAAAGAAACTTATAAATGTTGCGAAGTCCGGCAAGTCGTACCAAATCTCTTTAACCTCCCTGGGCATCGAGCGCACGAAACTCTTAGTTGAGCGCTCATCTTTCAAGCCGATTGTGGAGCGTATGCGGGAGATCAAGCGAACTTTCGGTGCAAAAAACGGCAGCTACTTAAAAAATCTGATCTATAAATTATTTGATACTGAAGTAGGTAAGCGCCCAATGGGGGAGAGGATTAGCCGATGAGCCAGCCGTATCTATCTATATCCAGGCTCGAGCGGCGTTTCGCAACCGGAAATGTCGAAGAATTAATATTCGAACCAGGCGTAAATCTTCTGATTGGACGCCCTAACACTGGCAAAACCAAATGGCTCCAGACGCTCGATTTTTTGCTCGGGGATAGCGGAGACAACCCATTTGAAGGAGCCGAGGAGACAGGGCTGCCAGATAAATATGATGCTGCCGCGGCTCAATTAATGATCGGCCGCGAGGAAGTGCGCGTTGAGCGCCGATGGATCGAGAAAGGCGCAAAAACAAAAATCTTTGTCGATGAAGTAGCAATGAGTGCCGGGGATTTCCAGGCTTGGCTACTTGAGAAGCTCAATATTCCGCGCCTTAATTTTCCAAAGGGGAACCCCATGTCAGGCCAGACGTGGCCTGAACTAAGCTTTAGGATGCTATTGCGGCACATCTTTCGTCAGCAAAGATTTTGGGGCGGGATCGCCGACCAACAGCCTGACGGTGAGCAGCATGCCTGCCTCCTGCAGTTCTTAGGACTTGCTGAACGCGTTTACACCGATGCCTACGGCTCTTTAATCCATTTGAGGATGAAGGCGGAGAGACTTAAGGCGAAGAGGGATCAGTTTGGTGAAACATTGGAAGAACTAGCGCGCGATGTTCTTCAGGATCCAGGTCTTACCGTAAGCGTCAACTCAAGTTCAGTCAAAGCTGCCTTAGCGCGATTACAGCAAGATGCAAATGATCTAGATAATAAGCGCCACGTTGTTCTGAAATCGGCAGGTGATCAAGCAATACCTTCTCCACTCCGTGGGCGTATAGCACAGTTGGGCGAGGAAAGAGCAACGATCATCGTCAGGCTTGAGGAGCAGCAACGTAAGCTAAAGGCAACATCTGATCGCATGGATGAAATGACTCGTTATTATAAAGATTTGACCGATGAGCTCGACAGGTTGGCTCGCGCGGAAGATGCGGGCGCGGTTCTTTCCGATCTAAGGATAACACACTGCCCAGCTTGCGATCAGTCGGTGTCAACTAGGAAATTCGAAGCCCATCATTGTTTTCTGTGTGATCAGAATTTGCCCGACGAAACTGTTATCGAAGAACTTGGCGCAGTTCGGCTGCGCTTTGAGAGCGACAGATTGTCCAGTGAACTCAAAGAAGCTGACGAACTCCTTTTTTTGCTCCGTCGGGAACAGAAAAAGCTCTCTTCTGAAATACAGAACGGAGAGGAAAGGCTTAGAATAATTGAGAGGGAGCTTCTTCCGGCAAGGCACGCAGTCTCGGCGCTTGTGCAAGAAGAAGTAAGTGCGATTGATGTGGAACTTGGGCAGCTGAGTGAACGCGAGCGCCAGCTCGGAAGAGTTTTAGCAGCTTTAGGAATTGGCGATGATTTGACCAAACAGATCGAGGAGTTGGAAAAAGAAATTGAGCCGCTTCAAGCTGAAGTGGATAGAACTATACAATCTACAGATTTCGGTGCGGCCTCCACTTTGCTAGAAGATGGTATGAATGATTATCTTAACGCGTTGAACGCTCAAAAGCCGGGTATCTGGCGTCATAACCCTATCAACATTGATATATCGCGATCTGGGTTTTCTATCAAAGTTGGTCGTCGTCGATGGAATATGGCTCTTGGCGGAACGGATACTTTATATTTCTTGATGGCTTACCATTATGGCCTCCTGGCTTTGAGCAACCAACCGTCCTGCCATTACCCAGGAATTGCTATAATAGACGTTCCGGGTGAGTTTTCTGGGGAGGCTGTGGAAGATAAGGAAAATTTTATAGTTCAGCCATTTATCGATTTGCTCAAGCGAGAGGAATATAAGGGCGCGCAGTTGATTATGACTGGAGCTTCATTCAAAGGGTTGAAGGACGCCCATTTTGAAAAGCTTTCACATGTGTATGCATCGTGATTCTGCTCCTAAGGTTACGCCGAGCAAGCCGCATCAACGATAGTCAGCAAATTTTCTGAGCTGAATGACTGGTCCTATTTAATATTTCTGAGCATGTCATTGAGTTCCGATCGGCACCAAAACTCCGGGGTTTCAACGGCAAAGAAGCCCCAATCTCTCGCATCGAGCAGGGCGGTCTCTCCGCTAGTCGCTCGCCGAATATCCTCTACTTGGAGCAGGGGCCGTGCCTGCTCGACGAGGTTGTCGCCCGAGCCGTTCACTTGGTTCGAGTTCACGTTGAAGCCGCGCACCATCACGGAGGTTTTGCCGGAGCGGTGCTCAATCTCTTTGAGCGTGTCGCTGTCCGGCAGACCCCTATAGAGCGTATGAGCCACGGCCTTCTTCCAGATGCGGGCAGTCTCGCGCCCATAGCGGGTTTCGATCTGCGCGGCGGCGTTCTGGAACACGCCCAGGAAGTTGATGCCGCCCTGGCGGTAGAGGGTCAAAATCTCATGGAAATTTGAAATGTAGAGCTGTCCCCATTCCTCGCCGATCACGAGTGCGCGGAGCGGGCCTTGCGCATCGGCAAAGCGCTCGATCACGGCGGCGGTCATCGCGCCAACGAAGTTGCGGCTGGTCTCGGATCGCGCCGCGCCGATGATGAAGAGCGCCGTTCTCTCGCGCTTCATATCGGCGGGATCGAACGAGTTCCGGTTCGTAAGGGTGCGGGCCGCCATTCCTGGTTGGAAGCCTTGCAGTCGCTCGATGATGAGCGAGGCGTAAGCGTTCCACTGGTCGGGCGAGGCGGTGAGGCCAGCGACCAGGCGGCACATACCGGCTTCGTCCTGCATCCGCCGATCCGCAGCCCAGACAAGCAAATCGTCGGCGATCTCTTCGCGCGGCCGTCCCCAAAAATCCCACAGGCCACCGGGCGAGCAGGACCAGCGCTCGGACGGGTAGAGGGCTGTGATCTTGTTGTAGAGCGTGAAGAAGCTCCGGACGCCCTGGCTCACCCAGCGGTTCTTCGAGTCCGGGTCCTGCGGCACCAGAAAGCTCGCAGCGTCATAGGCCGCTTCGCCGACGACGCCACGCTGGGCAGGGTTGGCGACCGTCTCCAGGAGACGCGTGTTGATGTTATAGCTCTCGGAAGGGTAGCCATGATGATTGCCCGCGTTGATGAACCGGACGCGGTAGCCCTGGCGCTTGAGCGTCACCCACGACACCCAGGCCAGTTTGCCATCCTTGGGATCGGGGGCAATTTTGCTGAAATGAGCCGTGCGGGGAGAGACTAGGTTCACGCCCAAGAAGCGTGTGAGCTTGCCCTTTCCCGCTTGGGCATCAATCGCGACAGGCTCCGTCCCGTCATAGACGAGCGGATATCCGTCGATGAACCCGAGTTCGATCCCTCGGCGGATATTCCGGTAGGTGCGAATGGCCGGGACGCTCATAGCAGCCCCGACCGGATTAAGGCTTCGATATCATTGAGCTTGGCGTTCCCGAGCTGTCCACTCGGGTTCGCATCAAGCATCTGGCGAAGGCGGGCGGCCGCAACAGCTTCCGCTCGCGCTCTGGCAATCCGCGCCTGCTCGGCATCCTCCCAAGCGAGCCGTTGGGCCGCCTGGGATTCGAGGCTGAACAGGAATTGATGGATTTCGACGAGATTGCGCAGGCTCATTTGCGCAGCTCCTCTTCATCGTCCCAGGTTGCGAAGCGGAATGGCTCGCGCTCAGTCTGGCGCTTGTGTTCGGCGTACTCGGAAGGAAGCGGCTCGATGGTTTGAGTTTGGCGGACCGGCTGCGGAGGAAGCAGTGCCTGCATCGCAGCTTCTGCCTGCGCGGCTTCCGCCTTTGCCTTCTCCAGGTGATAGGTGACGACCACCGAACCGACAGCGTAGCCGCCAATCGGCAGGTAGATTACGAAGTCAGGCCTGATCGGCACGCCGAACAACGCGGACGCGAAAAAGGCGAAGGCGGGGACGAGACCGGCCCCGATCAACCCACGCCGCACGAAAGCGCGGGCATCCTCCGGCGTGAGAGTTTCGCCGCAGAACTGGATTGGCTTGTTCCAGGCGGTAAAGCATACGACCGTTAGAACAATCGAGACAAAGGCGAGGATTGCAAAAACAAAAGCACCCGCAATCATCGCACCGGTAACGACCACGGCAACGGCCATTGCCGCGCCACTGTTGTCATTGTTGTTCGCCATGAACGCCTCCTATCGAGAAGCTATCGCTCCAGGCCCAGACCGATGGACATCTCGCGCTTGCGGACTGGGCCAGGATCAAGGCCGCGCGAGAATTTGAAGAAGCGACCAAGCTCACGCCGCAATTCCAGCAGCTCATCGGCCTGTCGGTTGCGTAAGGATTTGAATTCAATTTGGAGGCGGGCGCGCTCTTCGCGCTGCCGATCAATTAGCTGCTGGCGTTCTTGCGCCTGTCCCTCCCGGGTTGCCTTGGCTTCCGCTTCATTCTGCGCGCGGACCTTTTGATATTGGCCGGTGATCCGGTGCCACAGGCCGCGCAGGCCTTTGGGCAGTCGCGCCGCTCGCGCTTTCGTCTCGGCGTCCCAGCTGCGCGTGTGCTCCTGGTCGAGCTTGGCGCGCCCATCGCGGTGGCGATGGATCATTTCCATCTTGGCGTGGGCGAGGGTGGCAGTGGATTTCTGGAACTTGGTCCGCGACCCCGCGACGTGTCGCTTGAGCGCGGGTGTCATCCGCTCTCCGAGCGTCTTTCTGGTCGCATCGACGGACGGCAGCGCCTCGCCATCGCCGAGCCGCGCCTTCACATCCTTGGTCTTGGTCCCGAGCACGCGGGAGAGCGAATGAACCTCGCCGTCATGGTCGATGATGACGTGTCCGCGTCGGTCGCCGCGCGCGAGGAA
Organism: Methylobacterium sp. A54F; assembly: GCF_053346035.1. Classification (NCBI taxonomy): domain Bacteria; kingdom Pseudomonadati; phylum Pseudomonadota; class Alphaproteobacteria; order Hyphomicrobiales; family Methylobacteriaceae; genus Methylobacterium; species Methylobacterium sp. A54F. The sequence goes on from NZ_JBKFBF010000002.1 coordinate 442,003, forward strand.
GCAGCCATGCTCTTCGAGCGCGCGAGAGAAGGCAGCACCGCTATCGGATGCCTGCCACGAGGATTGCACCGCCGCCTTGAGCCAGCGCGGGTCCTGGCCTTGGCGCTTGGCCTGCTGCCACTCGGCGAGCGTGAAGTTGGTGGGATCGCGCATCCCGGCCTGGGCGATGCCGCGCGGCATGTCCCAGCCGTGATCGAGGTAGAGATCGCGGGAGAGGGCGACGAGCTTGTTCTTGAAGAACGGCACCGGGCGCGCCGTCATGGTCGCGGCGTCGATCCGGCTCCAAACTGCATGAGCGTGGCGGCGGCCTTCCTTCTCATGGAAGATGATCGCTCGCGGCTGGCCGTCCAAGCCTAACCGGCGCTCGGCTTCATCAATCGCCTGCTCGAACTCGGCCTCGCTGACCCGCGCGCTTTCGGGCGGCGAGAATGACAGCGAGAAAAGATACTGGCGGCATTTGGTGCCGCGGCTGATCGCTTCGGCCTCCTTGAATGCGCCGCGCAGATTGTCCGAGGCGAACTCGCGCAGCTCGTGGACGCGCACATGCTCATTGTCGTCAGTGCGCATGAGGTGGGCGGCAAGGTCCTGGCCGCCGCCGCGCTGTGAGCCTTTGAGGATCATGGCTGCGCCTCCGGCTTAAGGCCGAGGCTCGCAAGCAGCAGCGCGCGGATTTCATGAAGGTCGGCAAGCGCCTGGGCGAGCGCCGCATCGGTCTCGGGCGTCACCGGCAGCGAGCCGGTATTCGCCGCATGGGCGAGCTGGTTCAGGTTGCTGAAGACGCGCGAGCGGCCGAGCAGGGCGATGAGCTGCGCCAGCGCGCGCCGATCGGCGATCGAGATGCCGCTCTTTCGGACTCGTGCCGGGACCGGTTCGTCAAGGAGCTTGGCACGGAGATATGTGCCGAGGGGCGCGCCTGCGGCCTCAGCAGCCAGGCGGGCGCGCTCCTCGGCATTCAGCCGCAGGCTAAAAGGGGAAGGCGGCTTCTCACGTTTTGCTCGCTTAAGCTGAGGCGGTGTCGAAGCCGCTGCCTGGGTGTCGAATGCGCCTCTTAGGGACATGGCGGCACCGGCAAGTCATGCGACTTGCGGTGCTCAAGGAGGGTGCTCCAGTCGGCCAGCGTTTCGAGCAATTCGTTCGAAACGTCGGCGTCGAGGCGCGCCATATTCTCCTTGCTTTTGACCGCTCCGCTCTGTGGAGTCCTGTTCGGCCCTATCTCCGCGCAGGAGCGTCTGCACACCACTGATCTGGTGAAGCTGTCGGTCCACTGTTTCGTTTTTTCAGTAACAGCAGGCTCGCTGACCCATCGAAGCCAGCTCGTGGGCTGCTGCGAATTTGTACAAGGCAACGCAGGGCTCTAGGCCCATCCCCCGTTCCGTTGCAACAAAGATACCCGAGCATCCAAGGGTGCCCGACGCATGGCGGACACCTTTCAGCGCAGATTGTCGTCCCGCGTGGTCCAGCCTTCGTCCTACGCCGCGTCCGAGTCCTTCACGCTTGGCGTACCGTCATTATCATGGGCTTCCGGGCGATACTCCGCGCGAAGTTTCCCGCTCCAGTCGGTGAACTGATCGTGTTCCGAGACCCTGAGGTGCAAAACCGCAACGGCAAGAGCGGCGGTGCTGCCGACGAACGGCGCGGCAACGATTGAACTCCAGCCGAAATACGGAAACCCGAGCATCGTGCAGAGCGCGGCCGCCGCGAGGCCGGACATGCTGAGCCGTAACATCTCCCAAACCCTCTCGAACTCAACGAGTGCCCGTCCGAGGCACCGATTGAATTATCTTGGACGATAGGAATGAGACTTTTTGTAGGGCTAAACGAGAGCAGTCGACCTTTGTTTTGCTCGAATCCCGCTGAGTCGTCCACCATCGCCAAGATCGCTCCGATCGGCATGCTGTCAGCTCCGCCGCGTTCTCTGTTCAACCCGGAAAGCTGCCGCCGTGGCAACTTGACTTTTTCGGCCTCACCTGTGTCGTCGACAGGGATTGGTGTGCGGGCGACGGGAGTTCCGATGCAGAGTGGATCATGAACGCTTGGTCCGCAGCTTCGCTCGGGCAACGGAATGGTCCGGCGCGTCTCGAAACGCTTGGCGCATCGCTGTCCATAGGGGCTTGCGCCGATATGCATCGTCCAGTGGCAGTCCTCGCTGCGGTAGCCCATCCGGCCGGCGGCGGATCGGCGAGGCGTTGAGCCACGTCCCGCGATCCGTGATGTTCCAGGTGACGACGTTGAGCACGGCCGGCTCGTCGAGAACGACGTCGAGGAAGCGCCGGCCGAACTCCGCCACACGTCGATCCCGAGTCGCGGGGTCGGCCGGGTAGGCGCGGTCGTCGATGTCGAGTTCGGTGATCTCGATGCCGAGGCCCATCCCGGCGATCTCGCGCAGGAAGGCGCGCAGCTTGCCCGCGTCGAGCGGGAAGGTGGAATAGATGTGCGACTGCATCCCGAAGCGGTGGATCGGCACGCCGCGCTTCAGGAGGCCTTCCAGGGTGCGCAGCACGAGCGCCCGGCGGGCATCCATCCAGGGCTCACCCTGCTCGCAATCGTCCTCGTTCCAGACTCCGGCCGCCGCCGGGTCGACCTCGCGCAGTATCTCGAAGGCGAGGTCCACGTAGCGTGGCCCGAGCGCGGCGAGCCAGGGCGTGTTGCGCAGACCGTCCGGCCGCCCCTCGATCGGCGCCAAGATCTCGTTGACGACGTCCCAGCTCTCGAAGCGGCCCCGGAAATGGCCGGCGACCGAGGCAATCCATTGTCTCAGGAAACTCTCTGCCCGATCCCGGGTGATGCGCGGCAGGACCCAGTCGGGAATGGCATTGTGCCAAACGAGGGTGTGGCCGCGCATCCGCATCCCGTGCGCGCGCGCGAAGGCCAGGGTGTCGTCGCCGCCCCGGTAGGTTACGAGGTCCGGCCGCGGCAGCACGTAAAGCATCTTGGTCTCGTTCTCGCAGGCGAGCATGCCGCACTCGCGGGCGAGTGCCCGGCCGTAGGCAGGGTCGTTGCGAAGCGGGGTGATCACCGCGGCGCTGCCGAAGGTGAGGCCCTTCGCGCGGGCGGCAGCATCGAGCCCGTCCTCGGCGGCGAGCGCATCGCCTCCGAGCGCACCCGCTGCGCCGGCCAGCAGCGCGCGCCGCGTCAGCGCAGACCCATTGTTCGCACCGCTCAAGTGCAGCCCTCCTTCGCGTCAACCTTACGCGAGGATAATCGGGGGCGGCGTCGATTCCCTTACGGGCCTGCCGGGTCCGAGAGGATATCCTCGCGCCCCAAGTCCGTCGCGTCGCAACCGAGGTCCCCGTGTCGTCGGCCGCCCCCCTCGCCTCCTCCGCCGCCGGGCCCGCAGCCGTCCGTGACCTGCCCGACGCCCTCCGGATCGCCCTCAACGGCGCCGTGCTCGTCGCGTTCTGGAACCATCTCTGGTTCCAGGACCTCGGCGACCGCACCTTGCTCGAGGCTGCCGAGAGCGGCAGCCTGATCACGCAGGCGGTGTTCCTGTCACTCGCTGTCGCCATGCTGGCGGCCCTTCACCGCCTCGGCTTTGCCCGGCTGCGCCCGATCGCGACCGTGCCGCTCCTGCTCTGCGCCGGCTGGCTGGGCCTCACCGTGCTCACCTCCGTCGAGCCGCTGCTCTCGGTCCGCCGCGTGATCCTGCTCGCCATCGCGGCGCTTCTCGCCGCGGGCATGCTGGTGGTCGCCCGCTCGCCGCGCCAGCTCGCCCTGGCCTTCGCGGGAGCGGCCGGCGTCATCCTGGTCTCGTCCTACCTCGCCGTGGCCCTGGTGCCGGGCCTCGCGGTGCACTCGGCCTTCGACGTGATGATCGAGCCCGACCACGTCGGGCTATGGCGCGGCATCTTCCCGCACAAGAACGAGGCCGGCGCCGCCATGGTGATCCTCGTGATCGTCGGCCTCTACGTGGCGGCGACGGCGAGCCGGTTCTGGGGCTGGACCATCGTCGCGGCTGCCGCAACGTTCCTCGTCGGCACGAACTCGAAGACCGCGCTCGCGACGCTGCCGCTCGTCCTCGCGCTCTCGGGGCTCGCGCGGGTCTTCACCGGGACGGCGGCGCGCAGCCTGCTCCTCGTCGGGCCGATCCTGTTGTTCAGCCTCGCCACGGTGGGTTCCGTCTTCCTGCCGGAAGTACGCGAGGCCCTCGGCCTCGTCCTGAAGGACGCGACCTTCACGGGGCGCAGCGAGATCTGGGAGTTCGCCGCCGACCACGTCCTGCAGCGGCCGATCCTCGGCTGGGGCTACGGCGCCTTCTGGCGCACCGAGCGCACCATGTTCGCGGGCTCCGAGAGCGAGACCTGGGTCACCACCGCGAACCACGCCCACAACGCCTACCTCGACGCCGCCCTCGTGATGGGCCTGCCGGGCCTCGCGCTGACCCTCATCGCTTTCGTGATCATGCCGGTGGCGGACCTGCAGCGGATCGCCCGCGGGCGCGACCTCGACGCCCCGACCCTGTTGTTCCTGCGTCTCTGGCTCCTCGGGGTGGTCTCGGCCTCGTTCGAATCAGTGCTCTACAACGGCAACAACGCCACCTGCTGCATGTTCATGCTGGCGGTGTTCGGCCTGCGCCTGCGCTGCTGCCACCGCCTCGCCGGGCCTTGAGCGCCCTAATCCGGCAGGGCGAAGACCACGAGCGCGTCGCCAGTGCCGAAGCCTGAGCCCTTGGTGAAGGAGGCGCCGCCTGCGGCCACTGCCACGTACTGGCGGCCGTCCACCGCGTAGGTGATCGGCGGCCCGCTGATGCCGGCCCCGCACTGGAAGCGCCAGAGCACGCGCCCGTCGCGGGCGTCGTGCGCATCGAGGTAGCCGTCCTCCTCGCCCGAGAAGACGAGGCCCCCGGCGGTGGCCAGGGTGCCCCCCGAGAGCCGGCTCTCCGCCTTGACCGACCAGGCGATGCGCCCGCCCCGCGCGAGGTCCACCGCGGTGAGCGTGCTGAAGCTCGGCTCCCCCTTCGCCTCGCCGGTCTCGGTGTAGCGCACCTCCGGGCGCCCACCCCCCGCCGGGAGGGTCTTCACCGTGTAGGTCGCCGCCCCGTGCCGCACCTGCGCGAAGGCGAGGCCCGCGCCCGCATCGTAGGCGACGGGCGGCCAGGAGACGGCGCCGAGAGGACCGGGGCTCACCACCGTGCCATCGGGCGTCGGCGGCGCGAACAGGTTCTTGTGCCGGATCAGCGGCTCGGAGCGCAGCAGGAGCCTGCCCGTCGCGCGGTCGTGCACGTAGACGAACCCGGTCTTGCTCGCCGAGGCCACGGCCTTGACCGACCCCTCCGGCGTCGGCAGGTCGAGGAGGAAGGGCGGGCTGGCAACGTCGTAGCCCCACTCCTCGTGCGGTACCTGCTGGTAGTGCCAGCGGAGGCGGCCGGTCCGCACGTCGAGGGCAACGAGGCTCATCGTGTAGAGGTTGTCGCCCGGGCGTGTGAGGCCGAAGTTCTGCGGCGCCGGGTTGCCGGTACCGAGATAGATCAGGCCGAGGTCCGGATCGTAGGCCGGCGTCATCCAGAGGGAGCCGCCGCCGACCCGCCAAGCCTCGCGGTTGGTGGGCGCGGCCGCCTTCTCGGCGGAGATGTCCCGGTGGAGGGGCAGGCCGTCCGCAGTGGCGGACACGAAATCCCCCTCCCAGCCATCCGCCTTGGTGACGTACCAGCGCCAGACCTCCTCGCCGGACCGCGCATCGTAGGCTGCGAGCCAGCCGCGGCGGCCGTAGCCGCCCTCGATGCCGACCACCGCCCCCCCGTCGAGGCCGCCCGCCGCGTCCTCGACATGGAGCCCGTAGCCTGCCCCGGTCACGCCGACGATGACGCGGTCGCCCACCACGAGCGGCGGCATCTTGAAGCCGAGGCGGCTCGAACCCTGCACCGGCTTGCCACCGAGAGCCTGTGCGAGCCCCGAGGCGGTCTCGGTCTCGCCCTCCTCGGGGCGCACCGCCTCGCGGTCGAACACGATGCGGCCGGTCCGGGCATCGAGGGCGATCAGGCGCCCATCCATGGTCGCCTCGTAGACGAGGCCGCCCGAGACCGCCACGCCCCGATTCGAGGGCGGCCCGAAGATCTTTTCCGTGCGGGGCTTGTGCGTGTAGGTCCAGAGGACGCGGCCCGTGCGCGCGTCGAGCGCGGCGACGTGGTTCTGCGTGGTGGAGAGGTAGAGGACGCCTGCGACCACCACGGGTTGCGCCTGGAAGTAGCCGGTAACGCCGCTCTGGAACAGCCAGGCCGGCCGCAGGCGCGTCACAGTCTCGCGGTCGATCTGCGCGAGCGCCGACCAGTTGCGGTTGTCCGGACCGTTGCCGAAAGCCGGGAAATCCTCCGCGCGGGCGAGACCGGGCGCCGCGAGGAGCGCCAGTCGGAGGCAGGCCCGAATGGGCGCCCGAAGCGATGCCCAGCACACCACCCTGTTTCGTGCCGCGCGTCGCATCGCTTCTCCCTCGCCGGCCGCCGGGCCGCGCCCGTCAGGTAGGCGCGGAGCCCACCGGGGCCAGGGGCACTCAGGCGGCGCCGGGGCCGTCCTCCGGCCAGCGGTGGGCATCGAGCCGCGCGCCGATCGCGCTGTAGGGCTGGACCCGCCGGCCAGGTCGCGCAACGAGGGTGGCCCGGTCCGCCCGCGTGTTGAGCGGTACAGGCCCGAGACACTCCATCACCGAAGTGTAGCCGAGGTCTAGCAGGCAGTTGGCGAGGCTCGCGCGGGTGAACCAGAAGCTCTTCGGGTTGTCGAGCGAGGCGCCGAGGTTGGCGAGCCGCTCGGCGGGCGCCGAATCCTCCGCGTGCTCCGCATAGGCACAGCCCCAGTAGGTCCGCGCCGCGAAGTCGGCCGAGACCGACCGCTCCAGCGAAACCCGGCTGTCGATGATGGTGAGCCCCGTGCAGGCGCCCCGGATATTGTCGAGGAAGTGGAACACGTCCGGTGCATCGAGGTGGTAGAGGATACCCGAGCACAGCACGACGTCGAAGCTGCCGTAGGCGCTCACGGTGAAGCGGCGCACGTCGTCCTCGACGAGGCGCAGGTTGTCGAGGCCCCAGGCCCGCTTGACGAACTCAGCCTTGGCGAGGTTCGCCCGCCGCCCCTCAATGCCGAGCACCTCCGCGCCGTGCTGGGCGAACTCGATGGCGTAGAGCCCTTCCCCGCAGGCGAGGTCCACGACACGAAGCCCGGCAATGGGCCGCCCGAGCCAGTCGGCCACGATCTGGAGGAACTTCAGCGTGCGGTGATTGTCCCCTCGCGGCCCCGGCCCGAGCGTCGACAGCCCGTGCGGCAGCGCGACGTTCGCCGATCCCCACGGCCCGTGCTCCGCCTTCACCGCCGCGAGCCCGGCGCGGATCTCCTGCTCGGTCATCTCGATCCAACCTGTTCTCACGGAGATCGTGCGTGCGCCCCAAGCGCCGCCGGCACCATCAGGGGGTTCTACACCGAACCTCGGGGCGGCCAAATCGACGCGCCGGCCCCGTGAAGCGTCGTGACGATACTGCTCAGCCTCTCATGAAGTAGAAGATCGAATCATCGAGGCACTGCGAGTAGTGCGCGAAGCGGATATCGCTGTAGCCGAACGACGCGCCGATGCGGAATATTTCGACAATATCCTCCGGACGATGGTAGGCGGCAATCGCCAGGAAGGGCTTGTCTTCCCTGATGATCCGCTGCGCACCGGCCAATGCCGGACGCTCCGCGCCTTCGATGTCCATCTTGATGAGGTCGATCCTGGAGGTCGCGAGGTTATCGAGCGTGTCGCACGGAACGCCGCCGCTCGCATCGGACTCGACCCGCAGCATGCCGTCGCCGACGAGGGCTTGGCCGAGATGTCCCTTGTCGGACCACGCCGCTACGTTGTGCGTGTGCAGCGCGTAGGTGCCATCGTGCTGCTCATGGATGCGGCGCACCAGATCCGCACTCATCTCCAGCCCGATCGCCTCCTCGATGTCGAGGTGACGGCGCGCGGCTCGGATCGTATCGCCATCGAAAGCGCCGACGTCTAGGAACGTCCTGATCTCGGACTTGCGGGCAATCAGCGCATCATCGAACCACATCTTCGAGACGTGTTCATTGCTGTCGGCGAGATCGAGCGGGTTGCAGGACACCCGGAAGGTCACCAGACGAAGGTATCGCTGCGCGCCGACCGGATCAAGGGAGGTCAGAACCTCGTAGCATGCATCAGCATTGTGCTCGACATACTCGGCGTACTCACGTGCGAAATTCTCAAGGCACGGCATGTTGAGCAGAAATGCTAGTTCCTGAAAGAACACGCCGCGCTCACCGACCCGTCCGGCGAGCTCCGACTGAGCCTGGGTGGCCGCCAACACGATCGGCTCCCGCTCCGGAAGGTCGGAACGGACGCGGAAATCCTCCCGCGCTGCCGCCGCTCTCCTGTCGGCGGCGATATCGAAGACGGTGACGTCCCACCCGACGTCGCGCGCGTGATGTGCAAGACCGCGCCCCTTCCAGCCATAGCCCCAGATCGTGATCCGCCGATCGAGGAGGTCGACGGTTTCAGCCATGCGCGCGTCGCGCTTCCGCTTCGCGCCGCGCAAGATATCGGACAATTGGGACCGCTCGACTGCAGCCTTCATAGGTTGTCACTTCCGAGCTGGTACCGTGGTCCAAGATCCGGGCAGAATCTGTCTCCAGCAGGCATCAGGCTACGAGGTAGTCAATGACGTCCCGCAGTGATTCCACCTGGCGCCATCGCGGGTCCTGAGGGCCCTGGCCGAGCAGAAACAACGTGCCGACGCCGGCCCGACAGCCGGCCTGCATATCCGATTCCCGGTCTCCGATCATGATCGAAGCCGGCATATCGATGCAGAACGTTTGCGCAGCGGCGAGCAGCAGACCCGGCATCGGCTTGCGGCAGGAGCACGCGACGCGCAGGTCGCCCAGGCCTTCGGTCGGGTGGTGAGGGCAATGGTAGACACCGCGCAGCGGCGCGCCCGCCCGGTCGAACGCCTCGCCGACCCAATCCATCAGAGCTTGGAAATCCTGCTCCGTGTACAGGCCCCGGGCGATGCCTGCCTGGTTGGTGACGATGAAGATCTCGAACCCCGCTGTGCGCGCCGCGCGGGCGAGGTCGAAAATGCCGGGCATGAATTCAAAGCGGTCTCGCGTGCCGACATGGCCAAAATCGACGTTGACGACACCATCACGATCAAGGAACAGCGCGCGCATGGTCAGTCGGCCGCGAAGATCGATTGCGCCAGGCGGTAATCTTCCGGGAGACCGATGTCGATGAAGCGTCCCTGCGTCGGCACGGAGCGCACCGACCGTCCCTGCGTCGGGTCGAAGATGAACTCTTCCATCGAGAAGGGGGCGGCGCGCGCGTAGCCAAGCAGCTTCGCCTGCTGGGTCAGGTAGACGCCCGCGCTGATGGAACCCGGGCCTGTCACGCCGCGACCGACGAGCGTCACGGAGCCGTCGGCCGCGACATCGAGGCGGCCATACCGCGCGGTATCCTGGACCGCCATCGTGATCACGACGGATTGATCCGAGGTCTGAGCGAGATCGATCGCCGCCATCAAGTCGAAATCGACGAACGTATCGCCGTTGCAGACGAGCAGGATCTCGCCGTCGCCGAGCTCGGCGCCTTTCCGGGCTGCTGCGCCGGTGCCCAGGGGGTCCGTCTCGACGGAGTAGGCGAGATCGACCCCCCGGAAGCGAGCGCCGAAATGGTTCTCGATGACGTGCGCGAGATGACCCGTGCTAAGGACCACGCGGGTGACGCCGAAGGCCTCGAACTGCGCGAGCAGGATTTCGAGGAACGGACGCCCCGCCACCGGTGCCATGGGCTTCGGCACGTCGTTGATGACGCTGCGCAGGCGCGTGCCGAGGCCGCCGCAGAGCATCACGACGGTCACCGACCTCATGTCCCGAACATGCCCCGCTCGACGCATTCGCAGATCGTGTGTCCGATCAGGAGGTGCGCCTCCTGGATCCGGGCCGTCACGGATGAGGGAACGGCGAGGACCAGGTCCGGCGCGAGGCTCGTCCGGTGGCCATCGGCCCCCGTTAGCAGGATCGTCCCGATGTCCAGCTCACGCGCGGCCTCCAGCGCGTGCAGCACGTTCGCCGAGCGTCCGGATGTTGAGGACAGGAACAGGAGGTCCCCCGAACGCCCCAACGCTCGAACCTGGCGGGCGAAAATTTTCTCGAAGCCATGATCGTTTCCGACGGCCGTGAGAATGGACGTGTCGGTCGTGAGTGCGATGGCCGGCAGGCCGGGCCGATCGAACTTGAAGCGGCCGACGTACTCGGCGGCCAGATGCTGCGCCTCGGCGGCGCTGCCCCCGTTGCCCGCAAAGAGCAGCTTGCCGCCGCCGCGGACAACCGTCAGGGCGCGATCGGCTGCATCGGCGACGGCGGCCTGCAACTTGGGATCACCGGCCAGCGTCGCGAACAACGCGGCAGCTTCATCGAGGGCGTTCGAGACGACGGCGTTCATCTATGCGCTCCCCCGGTGAGGCCCGAAGCGGGCGGCATCCGCCGCCGTCCGCCGGATGGCGGTGTCGAGATCGGTCCATACGTCCAGTCCGAGTTCCGTCCGCGCGCGGTCGATGTCGGGCGCATAATGGGTGACGGCCGTGGCGGGATTGTCCGCGATGGTGACCCGGAGCCCCGGTGCGAGGACGTCCCGCACCCGGCACGCAGTGGCATGGACGGTCAGCGCCTGGTCCGATCCGACGTTGTAGGCGGTGCCGGGACGACCCCGCATGAGCAGCGCGACGAGCCACAGCGCCAGATCGGCGGCATACAGGTACGAGCGGACCGACTGGCCCGTGCTCGCGAGGCGGATATCGTTGCCTTCGAGGGCGTTGCGGATGAAGTTCCCGATCGCGAAGTGGCCGTCGAGCGGCAACCCGGCACCGACGAATGCGAAGCAGCGCGCAGTCACGACCTCGAACCGCCCGGCCATGGCCATGTACGTTCCCAGCGCTTCGCAGACGCGCTTGCCCTCACCGTAGACGCTTCCCGGGTCCATCGGGTCCGGCGCTGTGGTCCGCGTCTCCCGGATGAGCCCCGGATCAGCCACCTGGCCGTAGACGGCTCCGGAGCTGATGATGAGCACGCGCCGGCAGGCACCGGCGGCAGCGATGTCGAGCACGCGCCGTGCTCCGCCATGGAGCACGTCGAACAATTCCCGGGGGTGACGGCCGGCCTCGGCGGAGGTGTCGGCCGCCCCGTGGAGGATGTAGTCGATCCGGCCTTCGGGCTTCTCGAAGTCGCGCACATCGCCTCCGAACACGCGCAGCCAGGGGCGATGCCTGTAAGCGGGATGCTGAGCGAGCACGCGCGCCGGATCCCGCGAGAGCGCGTGGACGGTCACGCGGACGCCCGCCACCCGCTGAAGCCAGTCGAAGTACTCGATCAACCACAGGCCGAAGAAACCCGTGCCGCCGGTGAGCAGGATCGTGCTGCCGTGAAGCTCGGCGGCGTCGAGGCGGCTACCCAGCCGGCCGAAATCCGCGTCGAAGGCTCCGGACTGCGTGAGGGACCATTCCGGCGCAGACACTCACCCCTCCAAGCGCTCGGACTCGGCCGTCAACGGCACCAGCATCTCCCGCCGAAGGACGGCGCGGGGCAGGAGCGGCGTCATGTCCTCGAGCGGCATCGACAGCATGGAGCCGTCCGGCTGCGGGACGGCCATCGCCTTGGGCAGGAGCGCCTCGTCGCGGGCGGTGTGGATCTCGCAGACGACCGGCCCCTCGTGCGCGAGCGCGGCGGCGATCGCCGGGCGGAGGTCTTCTCGCGTCGAGGCCGAGAGGGCGGGCAGTTCCATCGCTTCGGCGAGGCGCTTGAAGGACGGCATGTAGAGTCCCGACTCCGGGCCTGTGCCGAGAAAGCGGCCATCGAAGTAGTTGCGCTGCGTGTTCCGGATCGACGCGTAGCCGTCGTTGTTGATCACGAACAGCTTGACGGGGGCACGGTGCGCTCTGAGCGTCGCCAGTTCCTGCAGGTTCATCATGAGGCTGCCGTCGCTCTCGATGCAGAGACACTCCGCGCCGCCCTGGGCCAGCGACGCACCGAGGCCCGCCGGCAACCCGTAGCCCATTGAACCGAGGCCGGACGTCGTGAAGACCCTTTGTCCGGCCTTGTTGCGAAAGGCGACGTAGAAGGCTTCCACCGACAGGCCGGACCCGCCGGTGACGATCGTCCGGCCTTCGGGGAACAGATCCGAGAAGGCGTCGACGACCTCGTAGTGCGAGAGCGCGTCCGACTGCCACGCCGCGAGGCGCTCGCCGATCCCGTAGCGCGCCTTCCAGTCCGCGCACTGGGCACGCCAAGCGTCCCAGCGCGGCAACGATCCGCCGCTGATCGCCGCGATGGCCGCGGTGAGAAACAGCTGGACATCCACCTCCAGCTTCAACGCGAACGGATGATCGAGCTTGCCGAGTTCGACCGGATCGACGTCGACGATCACCCGCTTGGCCGAGCGTCCGAAGCGCTGCGGGTTGAACGCGGTCACCGATGGATCGAGTCGGGAGCCGAGGACGATGAGGAGATCGGCGTTCTGGACCGCGAAGTTCGGCGCACGCCACGCGACGGCACCGGGCCGCCCTACGACCAGGGGATGGTCGTAGGGCAGGAGGTCGAGCGCGTTCCAGGTGGTCACCACGGGCGCCTGAAGGGTCTCCGCGAATGTGCGGAACTCCGCGACGGCGCCCGACAGTCTCACGCCGTGGCCTGCCATGACGACCGGGCGCTCGGCAGCGCGAAGGAGGTCGCGCAGTTGCTCCATTTCGGCTCCGAAGGCGGCGGGGTGGGAAAGTCCCGCCTCGTCCCCCTTCAGCTGTTCGGGCTCGATCTCGCTCGCCTGCACGTCGAGGGGGATGTCGAGCCAGACGGGTCCCGGCCGTCCCTCTCGCGCGATGCGGAAGGCTCTCTCGAGGTGGAAGCGGATCTCGGCAGGATCCAGAACGGTGACGACGGATTTCGTGAGGCTCGAAGCGATGGCGACGATGTCCACCTCCTGAGCGCCCTTCTGACGAAGGCCGCTGCCGGTCTTCAGATCGGCGCGCTTCACCTGCCCCGAGATGACGATCAGGGGGACGGACTCCGTGTAGGCCTCGCCCACGCCCGTGATCGCGTTGGTGCTGCCCGGCCCGGAGGTCACGAGCGCGATGCCCGGACACGAGGAGACCCGGGAGCAGGCCTCGGCGGCCATCGCGCAGGCCTGCTCGTGGTGCATGGGGACGGCCTGCACGCCGGTGCAGCGTGCCAGGGCATCGACCAGATGCATGTTGCCGCCACCCGATACGAAGAAGACCGAGCGCGCTCCCTGATCCCGGAGGAAGGCGAAGATGTAGTCGGCGACCTTCATGCGTGCGTCCTCAGAGAATGCTTCTGCCGCCGTCGATGACGATGTTCTGCCCGGTCATGTAGCTGGAGGCGTCCGAGCATAGGAACTGCACCGCGGACCGGTACTCGTGCAGATGCGCCATGCGCCCCATGGGGATGAGATCGCTGAGGCGGGCCACGAACTCATCGGGATGGTCGTTGAACACGCCGCCCGGAGAGATCGCGTTCACGCGCACGCCGTACCCGGCCCAGTACGCCGCGCAATAGCGCGTGATGCCGATAAGGGCCGTCTTCACGGCCGAGTAGGCGATCGGCTTCACGGGCTGAGCAGCCTCGGTCCGGTCGCTCTTCCGATACAAGCGCTGGTCCGGCGCGATGACCGACAGGTCGGAGGCGATGTTGAGGATGACGCCCGAGCGGCGCTCCGCCATCAGCGTGCCGAACGTGCGGATCGTGAGGAAGGCGCCTGTCACCCCGACATCCAGGTGGCGACGCCATTGGTCCTCCGGGAAGTGCTCCAATCGCGACAGCTCCAAGCTGTGTTCGTCCTTGGAGACCTTCGGATCGATCGCAGCGTTGTTGATCAGGATGTCGACGCGGCCGCACGACGCCGCGGCCTCAGCGATCGAAGAGGCGCTCGTCACGTCCATGCCGGCCATCGACACGCGCTCGCCGTAGCTCTCGGCCACCGCCGCGTGCGCACCCGCGAGGGTTGCCGCATCGAGATCGGTCATGATCACGCGGGCGCCGGCTTCGGCCAGGGCCGCGGCATGCTCCCGACCGAGGAGGCCAGCCGCCCCTGTGATCAGTGCAGTCCTGCCGGAGAGGTCGTAGGCCTTCAGACCGAAGGTCGGCATCGTTCAGCTCCGCAACTGGCCGCCATCGACGACGAGACAGGTCCCGGTGATGAACGAGGCACGATCGGACAGGAGGAAGGAGACGGCCTGCGCTACCTCCGCCGGGCGGCCGAGGCGTCCGAGGGGCACCTCTGCGTCGAGCATCCGGGCCAGACCCTCGGGATCGGCGCGCGATCGCAGGTCCCAGGTCCCGCCCTCCACCCAGATGTTGCCCGGTGACACAACGTTGATCCGCACGCCCTCGCGGCCGAGCGGACGCGCCAGCCCGTTCGCCATCGCGTTAAGCGCGGCCTTGGCTGCCGAGTAGCCGACGGGAGCACCCAGCGCCTCATGGCCGCAGATCGAGGAGATGCAGACGATCCGCCCCTTGCGCGCTCGCAGACCAGGCAGCGCGGCCGCGACCATGTTCGCCGCGGACAGATAGTTGACGTCGATCATGCGGGCCCATTCGGCCGCTGTCTCGCTCCCGGGCGGGACCGATCGCCCGGACCCCGCGCAGGTCACGAGGCAGTCCACCCGAAGCCACCGCGCCTCGACCTCGGCGATCACGCGGTTGCAGGCGTCGGCTTGCGTCACATCCGCCGCGTGAACCGAGCAACGGGGGCCGAATTCGTCGAACGCTGCCTGTAGATCGGCGGCGCCCCGCGCCACGATCGCCACGTCCATGCCGTCCGCGATCAGCGCGCCGACGATCACTCGTCCGATGCCACGGGATCCGCCGCTGACGACGGCCAGGGGGCGCGCGATCGACGACTCATCCGCGGCCATGGAGATGACCTTCCACCGTCTGCACGTAGCTGCGGAGGATGCCGGCGTCGTCGCCGTCCTGGGCTCGCGCGCCCTGGATAATGTAGTTGCCGCGGTATCCGGCCTCGTGAAGCAGGCGGAAGACGAGCGGAAAGTCGACATCGCCCTGCCCGAACGGAACCGTCGATCCACCCCGCGGCCTGTCCTTCACGTGCACGTTGACGATGCGCGAACCGAGAAGCGGAATCTCGTCCGCCGGCGGCCAGCCCAGCGCCGCGCTGTTGCCCATGTCGAAGTTCACGCCGACATCGCGCACCGGAAACGTATCCATGAACGTCGCGAGCCGCGCCGGTTCGAAGTCGGACTCGAACGCGATCCGGACACCGCGCTCCCGCAACTGCGGCAGCACATCGCGCAGGCCGTCCGACAGGGCCGCGCTCTGCTCGGATGAAGTGATCGACCCGTTGTCGACGAGCGGCACGACGATCACGCTGACGCCCAGGCAGCCGCAAGCCTCGATCAGATCGCGCAACTGCGCTAGCAGCGCCAGCCGCGCAGACAACCCGGCTTTCCAGAACGGCATCTGCATCATGTTGTCCGCCGTAAGCGACGGAATCTGCACGCCATGGGCTAAACGGAGTGTCTCAATCTCCGAACGCCCGTGGCCCGTCATCAGCGGATTGCCGTGCAAGTCCTCCTGATCAAGCGTCCACTCCATCAGCGACAGCCCGAGGCGTTCGGCGGCCGGGAACTCCTCGTGCCAGTGGGCCTTCGGGAAGACCTGGATCTTCCCGTCCACGGGCGGACTGAGGCGGCCCTGCATGAAGCCGATGCGAGGGGTCATCTCACACCAGTCCCTTCGCGGTCCATCCGCCATCCACGAACAGGTCCGTGCCAGTGACGTATGCGGAGGCATCGGAAAGCAGGAAGATCGCCGCCCCGACGAGATCGTCCACCGTTCCCCAGCGTCCCAGGCAGGTGTGGGCGCTGCGTCGCGCGTGTTCGACCGTATCCGCGTAGCTCCCCGCCGTCATCGCGGTGTGGATGTAGCCGGGCGCCAGCGCGTTGACGCGAATGCCGCGCGCTCCGAGATCGACGGCGAGAGCCCGCGTCATCATGCGCAGCGCCCCCTTCGACGCGATGTAACCCGGATTGTCCGGAAACCCCATGACGCTGCCGATGCTCGTCACGTTGACGATGCTGGACCCGGCTCCCATGAACGGCAGGGCGGCACGACAGGCATCGTAGGCGGCACTCAGGTTGACATCGAGGGTCTCGCGGAAACGCTGCCCCTCGTCCTCCGGCTTGTTCCGGGGGAGGCTCACGCCAGCACAATTGACGAGACCGTTGATGCGACCGTTGGTTGAAGCAGCCGCCCACATAACTTCCTCGGCGTGACTGCATAGATCGGCACTCAGGTACTGCACGGGTGAGCCGTAAGGGGTCGCCGGCTGCGACGAGCGCCCGATGGCGAAGACCGTGGCGCCGGCGACGGCGAGACCGTTCGCGATGGCGGCTCCGATTCCGCGGGAGCCGCCGGTGACGACGATCGTTCTACCGCCGAGTTCGAAGAGCCTAAGCGGGTCGGCCGTCATGCGAGAGCCCCAAGGAAACGGAGCGCCTTCCAGAAGCCCTCCCCGAAGTTCTTGTGGCCCTGCCAGACCTCGGGGATGAAGCTCAAGTCCGGTCGTGCCGCGACAAGTGGCCAAACCCGCGTCCAATCGATGTCGCCCGTTCCAAGGTCGACACCCTCGCCGTTCATACCCTTCGCATCGGCGACATGCAGGTGCGCGGTGATCGGCAGGAGCTTAGCCAACTCTGAAACATAGTCGAAGCCAAAGTACGTGCAGGTCATGCTCAGGTGAGACAGATCCAGGCAAATCCGTAGCTTCGTTGCCCGCGCCTGCTCGACGATTTCATCCGGATACATGAAGATGTTCTGATAGCGCTGGCCGCCGAAGTGCCATGGCAGCGGAGCCATGTTCTGAGGCGTGAGCTCCGTCGAGCCGAAATCGATCCCCGCGATCACCTCCGCGAAGCGGTCATAGTAGACGCGCCGCTGCGCGGGCGGCACCGGCGCATCCATCGAGAAGCCACCGACGTTGGCCACAATGAGCGCGCTGTCCGCAGCCGGGAAGAATGGTCGCAGCGCCTCCGTTGCCTCGACGACGCGCTTCATGTTGTCGATCGCGCGACGGCGGTAGCCGGGATCGTCGGAGACGAGATCGAGGAGCTCGCTGTTTTCGAACAGTTCCGGCGCGTGAACGACCAGACGACGGCACTGCACGCGGTCGACATACTGTCGTGGATTGAGCTCGAGATCGCGATAGGAATAGTGAAACTCGTAGAGATCCGGCCGGATTCGCTCATTGTAGTCGCGGAAGTCGTGATAGCGGACCGGAACGCCCCACAGGATTGGGAAACCTAGGCCCGCGTAGCTCGCGACGAACCCTTCGAGATCCGCAGCAGTCAGAAACCCGCCGGCCGGGACGTCGCGGATGGCCGGACGGCCGAGCAGCTCCGGCAGGCGGTAGGGCGCAAGGCCCTGCCCGGGGCTCGCGATGGTGAGGTCGCTCCTTGCGATCGGCGCTCCCCTGGCGATCGGGATTCGGGCAACCACGCTCTTGCTGAGGTTCTCGCGGTTGAGCAGTTCGCCCTGGGTCGGCTCGCGCAGCGCCGTGCGAAGGGGCAGAGCCTCGTCGACCTCGCGAATGCCGTCGACGAGGCGCCGGAACTCGTCAGGCTCCAGGCTCGCCGGATGGTCCGGCCCTTCCATCATCCGGTCGAGCGTCAGGTGGCGCTCGATGACGAGCGCACCGAGCGCGACCGCGGCGATGGAGATTGCGATTCCGCGCTCGTGGCCGGAATATCCGACAACCGGGTGCAAGGTCGCGAGACGTCGAATGACGTCGAGCTGGATGTCCCGGTCCGGTGCCGGATAAGCGCTATTGCAGTGAAGCATCGCAAAGGGGACGCCGAGCGTGCGCGCATGGTCGATCGCGCGTTCGATCTCATGCTCGTACGCCATGCCGGTCGAGAGGATGAGCGGCTTACCGAGCGTCGCGGCGGCTTCGATGAGATAGGGGTTGAAGAGGTCTGCGGAGGCAATCTTCACGGCATCGACCGCGAAGCCGCGCAGCGTTTCAACGCTCGTCTCATCCCACGGCGTGCACATGTAGATGAGGCCCGCCTCAGCCACATAGCCGCGCAGCTCACGGTGCTCCTCGGCGGTCAACTCAACCTTCGCGAGCAGGTCCTTGATGTATTCGACACCGAGATCCTCGGAGGAAGCAGCCCCCGGGGCCTTCCGGTATAGCGTTCCGAAATCCCGGATCTGGAACTTCACCGCGTCGGCACCGGCCCCTCGGGCAGCATCCACCAGGGCCTTCGCGAGCACGAGGCTGCCATTGTGGTTGTTGCCGATCTCCGCGATGACGAACGTGCGTCCCTTCGCCGGGCTGATGCCGCGGATGCTGAATGCGGGCGTGATGGGAACCGTCATGAAAATTGCGTTCTCCACGACAAGGCGCCTTTGAGGTCAAAGCGAACTGTCGTTGCGGTGCAGCCGAAGGACGCCAGCGCATCGATGACGCGCTTCTTCACGGCCGGAGGTGCGTAGAACAGGATGTGGCCGCCGCCGCCGGCCCCCAGCAGCTTCCCCCCGATCGCGCCGGCCTGCAGGGCGGTGTCGTAGATCTCATCGATGATATCGGACGACACCTTCGACGATGTCTTCTTCTTCAAAAGCCAAGCCTCGTGCAATCCCCTCCCGAAGCGGGCGAGGTCCCGGCGGGCGAGGGCCCGGTTCATCTCGAAGCAGAATTCGGCGAGCTGCATCAGGGTCGCATCACCGCGCTCGCTCGACATCTCCGCCTTCTGGACCCTGTGCAGGTCACCGGAATCGTGCGACACGCCAGTGTTGAATAGGATCAGCGACTCCTCGAGCTCGCAGATCACATCGTCGGGCATGCGCAGGGCATTGACGTTGTTGCCCGTCGGCATGAACTCGATCAGGTTGAAGCCGCCGAAAGCTGCGGCATACTGATCCTGCCAACCGCCCGGGACCTTGAAGCACAGGCGCTCGGCCTGGAAGGCGAGCTCCGCCATCTCGTAGGCGGACCATCTCTCGATGCGAAGTTCGTTGAAGGCGGCGAGCACGCTCGTCGTCACCGCCGAGGATCCGCCGAGCCCCGAGCCCACGGGGAATTCGGAGGCCACGCGCAACTCGAAGCCGAAATCAGGCCGGATGAGCGACGCCGTCGCCGAAAGGAGGCTGTGATCGGCGGCCTTGAACATGGCCAGCGGGGAGCCGAAATGCTGATGCCGGCCGATATCCTGCGCGTAGATGTCGATCTCCGGGACATCGCGCGGGATCAGCGTCGCGACGGCGTATCGGGCGATCGCCGCGTTGAGCACCAACCCCTTGAGACGCGAGAAGTAATAGGTGAGATCGGTCCCGCCACCGGCGAAGCTGATGCGTGCCGGAGCGCGTGCACGCACGACGAGGTTGCTCGCTGTCTCGTAATCGTGGTGGTACTCGGGGGTGAGAAAATCGACGAAACGGCCATGCTCATCCAGGCGCGGGATGACGGAATAGCCGACGTCGAACAGACGCAGAACCTCTTCGCGCGGCGCGTCCGTGCGCACGGCACGGAAGTGGCGATTCAGGGCCTCCACGACCGGACGGTCGAGGGCACCGCGCGCGAGCATGTAGCGACGGACGTCCCCGTTCGTGACGAGACCGACGAGCTTCTTCTCGTCGTCGATCACGAAGGCCGTATGGAGGCTGCTGCTCTCGATGGCGCGCACGGCGTCGGCGACCGTTGCATCGAACTTCAGCACCACATCCAGGCCGGCGGCGGAGCCGATCACGGCAGGCGTGCCATTACTCACGTGACGGCTCCTCGGTGGCTCATCTGAAAATGTGCCCAGCTAAGATCAAGAAACCCATTATCTCATCATGTCCGCAGCATCTCTGTGAAAAACGCTGCGCGCAGGATTGTCGATACCCCGACAATCTGCTGTTTTCGTTCGGTCATGACAGAAAGTCTCTCACATTTCAGCAGAAGTGAAGATTTTCATATCTTCATGACGTTGGGACATTTTTGTGCCGTCCGCCGCGCCGCTGCGCGCCGATCGGTATATTCCTCGATCTGACCCAGGGCGAAGCTCTGGAGATCCGAACCGGTGAGGTTTGCGCGGTAGAATTCGACGCTCTTCGCCAAGGCCTCCTTCAGGTGCCAACGGGGTTTCCAGCCGAGACCTGCGCGGGCCTTGGTCGCGTCGAGGTTGAGGAGTTTGGCTTCGTAGGGCGCATTCGGTTCTGACGCCGATCGCCAGCCGCCGGGCCGCCCCCAAAGGTGGCACACCGTATCGGCGACCATACCCACCGTCGCCTCGGACTCCGGATCGGGCCCGAAATTCCAGGCCTCGCCGGATGCGCACGCCGCGTCGGTCAAGCTTTCGGCGAGGAGTAGGTATCCGCAAAGAGGCTCGAGGACGTGTTGCCAGGGCCGCATAGCGCCGGGGTTGCGGATCTCGACGGACCTGCCGGCGGCGAGGCCGCGCACCAGGTCGGGCACGAGGCGGTCCAATGCATAGTCTCCCCCGCCGACCACGTTGCCCGCCCGGGCCGTCGCCACGCGCAGACAACCGCCCGGCCCGTAGGAGCGGGCGTAGGCCGAGGCCACGATCTCCGCGCAAGCCTTGCTCGCGCTGTAAGGATCGTGGCCACCGAGCGGATCACCCTCGGCATACGCACGGCCGGTCTCGCGGTTCTCGTAGCACTTGTCGCTCGTCACGACGACGACGGGACAACGGCCCGGGCGCTCGCGCACCGCTTCCAACACGTTGACCGTGCCCATCACGTTCGTCGCGAAGGTCTCGACCGGCTCCGCATAAGAGGCACGCACCAACGATTGGGCGGCGAGGTGCAGCACCAGATCGGGCCGGCTGCGCGCGACGGCGTTCCGCACCGCGACGGCATCCAAGACATTTCCGCGGCCATCGTCCGCAAGCGGCATCGGGCCGGCATCCGTGTAGAGGCTGCGACCGGTGAGCGGCCCGTCCGAGAAGCCGTGGACGCGGGCGCCGAGAGCCTGGAGCCAGAGGGCGAGCCACATGCCCTTGAAGCCCGTATGTCCCGTCAAAAGGACCGAGCGTCCGTCCCAGAACCCAGGGTCCGGCAGGCGGTCTGTCCGCGGGGTGCTCACCAGCGCCTCCAGGGGGCCTCACCCCGCGACCAGAGGTTTTCGAGATGCAGCTTGTCACGGAGCATATCCATGGGATGCCAGAAACCGGCATGGCGGAAGGCCTGCATCTCGCCGTCGCGCGCGAGCATTTCCATCGGCTCGTGCTCCCAGATGGTGTCGTCGCCCGCGATATGGTCGAGCGCGCGCGGCTCCAGCACGAAGAAGCCGCCGTTGATGACATCGCTCGGCTCGGTCGGCTTCTCCTTGAAGCGCACGACGCGATCGCCGTCGAGCCGCATCGCGCCGAACCGGGCGGCGGGCGACACTACCGTCACCGTCGCAGCGCGGCCATGGCTGTGATGGAAGGCGATCAGTTCGGCAATGTCGACATTGGCGACACCGTCGCCGTAGGTCATGCAGAACGGCTCGTCACCGAGATAGCGGCGGACCCGCGACAGCCGCCCACCGGTCATCGTCGCCTCACCCGTCTCGACGAGGGTGATTCGCCAGGGTTCTGACGTGCTGTTGTGGACGGTCGTCGAATTGTCGCGCAAATCGATCGTGACGTCCGACATATGCAAGTAGTAGTTGTTGAAGAATTCCTTGATCATGTACCCTTTATAGCCGAGACAGATAACGAACTCGGAGAGCCCGAAGGTGGCGTAGTACTTCATGATATGCCACAGGATCGGCTTGCCACCGACCTCGACCATTGGCTTCGGCCGGATCAAGGTTTCCTCACCGAGCCGCGTCCCGCGACCGCCGGCCAAGATGACGACCTTCATGGCTCCCGCTCCGCCTGAACCTCGGCTGCGCCGGGCCGTCCGCGTTGACAAAGGCGCGAGAAATGCGTTTCCCGGCTGATTATCAGTGGTTCGGCTGTTGACCAACTGAGGAACGCTCGCCCCTCCCGATGGTGTGTGAGCCTGGACCCGGCGGCGTCCGCACGCGGACCTAGAGGAAACATGGGCGGAACAGAACACGGTACGGGCGCGAGTGCTTCGATGGACTCCGCGGAGACAATCCGTGCCGAGATCCTCCGGCTCGTCGGCGCCTACCACGAGGCCGCGAATCCGCCGCAGCCCTTCGCGCCGGACGTCTCGCCGGTACCGGTCTCCGGCCGCGTCTACGGGGCCGAGGAGATGCGGCTCCTCGTCGACTCAGCCCTTGATTTCTGGCTGACGACGGGGCGCTTCAACGACGCCTTCGAGCGCCGCCTCGCCGGGATCGTCGGCGCCCGCTACCTGCTCACCTGCAACTCAGGCTCGTCGGCGAACCTGCTGGCCGTGAGCGCGCTGACCTCGCCCCGGCTCGGCGAGCGCCGCTTGCGCCCCGGCGACGAGGTCATCACCTGCGCGACCGGCTTCCCGACGACGGTCAACCCGATCCTGCAGAGCAACCTCGTGCCGGTGTTCCTCGACGTCGACATCCCAACCTACAACATCGACGTCGCGGGGCTTGAGGCGGCGCTCTCGCCGCGCACGCGCGCCATTGCGGTTGCCCACACCCTCGGCAACCCATTCGACCTCGGCACCGTCACGGCCTTCGCCGAGCGCCACGGACTCCTCCTCGTCGAGGATTGCTGCGATGCGCTGGGCGCCCGCTACGACGGGCGGGGTGTCGGCACCTTCGGGGACGTCGGCACCCTGAGCTTCTACCCCGCCCACCACATCACCATGGGCGAGGGCGGCGCGGTGTTCACGGGGTCGAGCCGCCTTAAGGTCGCGCTCGAATCCCTGCGCGACTGGGGGCGGGACTGCTACTGCGCGCCGGGCCAGGACAACACCTGCCGGAAGCGCTTCGACTGGCAGCTCGGCGCGCTGCCGCACGGTTACGATCACAAATACATTTATTCCCACCTGGGTTACAACCTGAAGATCACCGACATGCAGGCGGCCGTCGGGCTCGGGCAGCTCGACCGGCTCGAGGGCTTCATCGCCGCGCGCAATCGGACCTTCGCGCAGCTCAAGGCGGCCCTCGCGCCACTGGCCGACCGCCTGGTCCTGCCTGAGGCCACGCCCCGCTCGGAGCCCTCCTGGTTCGGCTTCCCTCTGACGCTGCGCGAGCCCGGGCGCCGCAACGATCTCGTCCGCTACCTCAACGAGCGGCGGATCGGCACGCGCCTCCTGTTCGGCGGCAACCTGACCCGCCAGCCCTACATGCTGGAGCGGAGCTTCCGGACGGTCGGCGACCTCGCCGCGAGCGACCGGGTGATGCGCGACACGTTCTGGATCGGCGTCTACCCCGGCATCACCGAAGAGATGGCCGAGCACGCCGCTGGCTGCATTCGCGCCTTCTTCGACGGGCACTGAGGCAGGGTGAACTACGAGGCGAGGGTGCTCGGGCTCAGACCCCAGACCGCGCCCGGTGCGGACTGGTAAAAAGGTCCATCGAGGTGGCAGAACGCGACCTAGCGCAGCTTTGCTCAGGGCGGGCTCAAGGTTGCTCCCGCTCGGGGGGACCTGCTCAAGAGCAAAGTACAATCCTCACCATCTCAATGCACCTGCGTTGATGATAGAATCACCCGGAAAGGTTAGTTTCGGACAATTCATCCCTGCTTGGCCTTGCGCAGGCGGCAGTTCTTTGTTCAAGCGTCGATCACGCCGCTGTTAGGCTTCCAGGGGTGAGGCCCCGCTCGCTCGTCAGGGGGACCTCCACCCGGAACCGCGTGCCCGCACCGATCGTACTGTCCAGCTCGATGCGCCCCTGGAGCGTCGCAACGATCAGGTTGTGCACCACATGCAGACCGAGGCCCGTGCTGCCCTGATCGCGCCGGGTGGTGAAGAACGGATCGAAGATCTTCGGGAGGTACTCAGGCGGGATCCCCACGCCGTTGTCGGCGAAGTCGATGCGAAGGGTTTGCCCGTCACGCGTGACACTCAGTGTTAAGAGCCCTTGTCGGCCATCAGGAAAACCGTGGATGCTCGCATTCAAGGCAAGGTTGCTGATCACTTGCGCCAGCGCCCCCGGATAGGAATCGAGCAGGATGCCGGGTTCGCACGTGAGCCGGACCTCAAGCCCCTTCCGCCGCAGTAGGGGACCGAGCGTGCTGAGCAACTCCAGCAACCAGCTCCGAACCTCGAAGGTGCGACGCTCCTCAACGGCTTGGTCGATGGCGACCTTTTTGAAGCTGTGAACGAGGTCGGCCGCACGGTTGAGGTTCAGGAACAGGAGACGCGTTCCCTCCTGGAGCCGCCCCACGCTCGCCACCAGTTCCGAGCGGCGCACCTGACCGGATTCGACGGTTCGCACGAGCTGCTTCAGATCACCCTCGATCGCCGTGGAGGTTGTGAGCGCGAGGCCGACCGGCGTGTTGATTTCGTGCGCTACCCCGGCAACGAGTTCGCCGAGGGAGGCGAGCTTCTCGGCCTGCACAAGATGGGCTTGCGCGTCATGGAGCTCTGCCAGAGCCGTCTCAGAGCGCTCCTTCTCGCGCCGTAGCGCGCGCTCGGTCTCGAACTGCCGCCGGGCCCGGTACTCTCGGACGCCGACCGCGTAGAGCGAGAGCACGTACGCTATGCCGATCTCAAAATTATTCACGAGTCGCATGCCAGGACGCTCATGGATTGCGAAGGCCTCGCAGGCGACGAAGCAAACCCAAGTCAGGCCGCAGAAGGCGGCAAGCGAGAGCAGGCGAAGGGGGAGCAGGGTCGAGACGAACAGGATCACGATGATCAGGCCGGCGGCCGCGTGGTCGAAGCCAGGCTCGAGCTGAAGGTAGATGAGGCTGAGCACGCAGCCCGGGACGACGCAGTAGATGAGATAGATCGGCTCCGCCCAGGGACGAGCCATCTTCAGGCCCAGGGCTACCGTCAGCGGCAGCAACACGAGGCTGGCGACCGCGAGGCGGATCGGCAGCGTAGTGCTCCAGGCCATGGGGTCGAGGATCCAGTCCCAGACGGCGAAGGCGCAGTAGATAACGGCTCCAAGCACCATCGCGGCCTGGGTCCGGATGCGATCGTCGAGTGTGAAGCGCTCGACGAAATCGTGTTCGTCGGCGGGATCTCCAAACCGTAACCCGAGCCTGATTAGCAGTTTGTGCATCGGAAGGTGGGGCTCGTTTATTTAACTCAGCGCCACTCGCAGGAAGTGCGTACTTTTCCAGAATGCTGGCGCCCTGAACGATGAAGCTCATACCGAGATCCTAGCCGCCCTCAAGCCCGCGTTCATCGATCCCACCCGCATCGACGCTCAGCCGAGCTGACGCAACCGACTCATGTTTTACCGAATAAAATCTGGATGGCCGGCGGATCGAACGCGCTGGTGGAGGAATATAAACTTGAACTCTCATTGGGTTGGCTCCGCACGTTCCAGCAAAGTCTCATAAATCCAATCAGGCGAGGCCGACTCGCGGACCTCCATTCCGATCAGGGTCGAAAGAGGCTAGCTTGAAGGAATGCTGGGCTTTCGCGCGCATCCGCGACGGGCTGGGCTACTTGCAGGACGGGAACCCGCGCCGTCCGCGGCGTGCTACAGAGCAAGTAAAGTTTAACTGGCTTCCGATCCGGCAAAAAACGCAACGAACTTGGCTTCAAATTACAACTGTACTAAGACTTTATGCTTAATGCTGTTTTCTGAGGCAATAGGAGCACTGGTAATTCTTATCAACGATGTAGCATACGTAATCGTTCAGGCAGGCGGCATGGGCACGCGGCTTGCGCATCACACGCGCAATAAGCCGAAGTGCCTTGTTTCAGTTGATGGTCAGCCTCTCATTTACAGATTGTTCGATCGGTTCCCAAAATCAACTTTCATTGTTATTGTTGATCATCTTTCCGATGTCTTTGCGCGTTATGCGGAGCTTTCTCCACCGCCCGTCCCGATGCAGATTGTGCAGGCTACGGGAAAAGGGACCGTAGCAGGTCTAACCGCTGCCGCAGCCCGACTACCCTCCGATAGTGAGCCATTCCTGCTCGTGTGGAGCGACCTCCGACTCGGAGCTTTGCCTGAGGTTCATATCGATGGCGCGTTGCGCCTGGGGCTTACGTCTTCTTTCCCGTGTCGGTGGTCATGGTCTGAGGACGCTGGCTTGGAGGAGGTCACCTCACATTCTAATGGGGTGTTGGGCGTGTTCGGCGTGCCTGGACGCCGTTTCCTTGCTGGGTGCCCGGGCAGCGGCGAATTCGTCGCCTGGCTCGCCGAAAATGACGCACCGCTTGACCCGTTTTGGATCGAAGACGCGCTTGAGGTTGGCACCGTTGCCGCACTCGCAGCGCAGGAGCGCGGCGTACCACCCGCGCGCTACTTCAATGCAGTACGAGTCGGCGAGGACACCGTCGAGAAACGAGCAAGGGACGCTCGCTTCGCTCCCCTAATCGAAGCTGAGACGCGTTGGTATGGTGCCGTAGCCGCGTTGGGTTTCCCTCACGTTCCCGCCGTGATCGCAGAGGAACCGCTAACCCTGGCCCGTGTACGAGGCTGCCATCCCTTCGACCTCGACCGCGGTCCGCTCGGGCAGGAGCGTGTTCTCGCCACCATCGTCACGGCGCTCCGCCGACTACACTCTAGCGGAACGCGTCCTGGCACTCCTGCGCTTGCCGACCAGATGTATCGCGAGAAGCCGCTTGCAAGGCTGGAGGCAGTCAGGCGGTTGGTCCCGGCCATCACGGCCCATGACCGTCTGCGGATCAACGGCGTCTCATGCCGCAACATCCTACATCCAACTCACGCAGCATGGTTTCATGCATGCGTTGACGCGCTGATTCACGGATCGTTCACGCCGATCCATGGCGATCCGACCTTTTCAAACACCCTGATCGATGCAGACGGCAAGCCCTGGTTCATCGATCCTCGCGGCCAATTCGGCGTTCCATCGCTATACGGGGATCCGCGTTATGACTGGGCTAAGCTCTACTATTCGGTAGCAGGGAGCTACGATCGTTTCAACGCGCGGCGGTTCGTTCTACGACTGCACGATGACAGCCTAGAAGTAGCCATCGAACCCCACGGATGGGAACATTTGCGCGACAACCTTGAAGACGGATTTGGACGCGACCGTGAGGCGATCCGGGTCATCCACGCCCTCATCTGGTTGTCGCTCAGCGGATTCGTCCTTGACGATTATGACTCGATCATCGCGGCCTACGCGCTGGGGCTTTATCATTTCGAAGCGGCCACAGCGTGACGGGTGATGAAGGGCTTGCGGAGCAAGCTGCATGACGGACCTCGATGCAACAGAACGCGCCGTGAAGCATCTGCGGGCGCAGTTCGCAGTGGGCGATCGTGCCGCGCTCATCAGCGGCATCGAGGCCCTGCGCGCGCTGGAGCCGGATCATCCCGATGTCCACCTCGCCACCGCATCCCTCCTCGAGATGCAGGGCCTGATGGTGGAGGCAGTCGCTGCGCGTATCCGCGGCTACGCGCGAGCTGTTTCGCTGACCGGTGATCCGACCGCGCGGGCCCTTCTCAATGGTGTCCTCGCACGAGCGCTTAATGCACCAGACGGCTACGAGATGTTGCGGCCAGCAGCGTTGGAGTCGAACGAGCCTGCAATCCTCGAAGCGTTCGTGACCGTAGCGTGCAACCACGGCCACTTTGATGCTGCAGCTTGCGCGCTGCGTAAGCTGCAGAGCCGGAATGGGGGCGCCTATAGGGATGCCGCGGATGCGATCAGCCTCGGGCAGGGGATCACTGCGCTCCTGACGTTCAAGCCTGATTCGGTCATCGTCCATCCGCCGGCAGAGGTTGACTGGGAGCCGCCGCACCACAGCGCCGTCGCCCAGGCTGTCATTGGGGCCGCAGCGCGGCGCGGCCGGCTGACAGCCGCTTTCGCGCAGCCCCTTGCTGCGAGCCTCGCTGTTACCGGAGTACTCAACGCGGCCAGCGTCTTGAACGCCCTGCGGTTGCTGCTCGTGCTCGGTGGCGATGCCTGTTGCGAGGCGTTCCTCAAGCTGATGTTAGATCGGCTCTCAGCGGGCCAGACCAGTGAATTTCTCGATCATGCGATTGTATCGGCGACAAACCGCAGTGCCGTCGAAGCCGCACTGCGCTACGGCCGCTTGCTCGATCAGGTCACCGCTTGCCCTGTAGCCAGCCTTTACCGCCTATCCTCGCGTCTCGGCGTTCGCGCGCATCGGCAACCGGCATGGTCAGCCGTTCTGAACGAGCTGCAGGAGGCGCAACGAAACGCGCGAGAGATCGAGCTGGCGCCCCTCCATCTATTTCCGGCGAGCGACCCTGCCTATCGATCTGATGAGCGGATCGATGTCTTCCTGAAATGCGTGAAACGGCCCTTCGACATCCATCCTTTCGTGTCGTTCTGGATGGCATGCTTCAACGACCCAGCCAGGTACCGGATCCGGCTGCTCGACGACAGTGGCCTCGACCTTGCCGGTCATTACGACCGCTATCCCATTGCGGAGAGCCGCAGCCTCCGCGATGGTCCAAATGAGGCTCGGGTGCTGTTCAAGGATGGACGGCGCCCGCTCAACCTTCTGGGCTGGGAGAGCATCGCCAATCTCACGCCCTTCGAGCTGACCGGGTCGCGCTGGTTCTGGAACATTGATGCCGACGATATCCGGCCGCTGCTCGATCCGCGCACGACCCTCGATCAAGTGCGAGCCAAACTGCGCGCCGTCGAAGACTTTGCGGCCGACGCCGACCTCATGGCGATATCCTACGATCTTTGGGCATCGGCCCACTACCTGTTCGATCACGGCTATCATTGGACCTTCGGCATTTGCCTGTGCCGCTCAAACCCGCAGCGCCTTGGCCGAATGTTGGCCTCCATGGCAGGATGCGACCTCCCAGCCTTCCGCATCAATCTCGACCACCTCTTCTCCCGCCTATCTGATGGCTCACTGGCCGCGGGGCGCTATAGCAGCGACTTCGCGAGTTTCATCTTCGATGGACCACCCGTGTTGCAGAAAGATGTCAACGGCAGCGAAGTCTACCATTATTACGCGCACTTGAAAAAGCGCTTGGCTTTCGACGTCGGATCGAGCGTCTACGTGCAGAACCATCTGCACCCGAAGACCCTGGTTGTTTGATGAAGCGCTCGTTTTGCGATCCAGGATCTCGTATCGGTCAAGCCGACGCGTGCACTATCTCGAGGCCCGGCAGGCCCCAACAACGATGGCCTGCTTCCCGTGCCATAGCGGCGAACCCCTCCGTTTCGATCAATCCTCCGACGGGGACGACCGGGAACACGAAGCCCTCCCGGTGAATGTCGGCGCGCACGAGCAGCATGCTCGCGCCGACCGCGTCGAGCTCGACGAGGGAGTGATCGCGGAAATCCTCTAGGTAGAGACGGCCTTCGCCGCGAGGGGGCTGCAGCAACCCGTCCGAACCGACAAGTTCTTGAGCAAGATGGGCGGGCTTAGCGGCGCGGAAGCTGTTGAGGTCGAAGGTCGGCCCGCCCGGCGTAAGGACACAATGAGGCACCACGATCTGACGCTCCGCTGCGAGGAGGCGCGTCAGAGTGTCTGGCGGGTAGGCGATCACGTCTGCGTCGATCCACAAAACCCAATCCGCATCGCCGAGTGCTGCGCCAAGGAGCCAATTGCGCGCGCGCGCGATACCAGCGCGGCGCAGCCGCTGGATCTCGGGTGCCCAGCGTGGTCCTGCAAAGCGCACGTCGAAATTCTTGCGCAGCACCTGCGTTCGATGCCCTCGCCGAACAAGGTCTCGTGCATGCGCTTCGAGGCATGGGAGGCTATCGTCGCTGCTGTCGCCCTCCAAAAAGGCGACGTCGAGCCGATCGGCCGGGAAGTCGAGAGCTTTGAGGGCCGTGAAGTAGCCGCCGAGGGCGTGGGCGGCGTTCCGCACGGGTGTCAGGACCAAGACCTTTGGGCAGGGTTTGGTGGCGCGATTCGAGCTCGTGACCGGCGTCGGACGAAGCCGTGACGGCGTGGTACCGATGATGCGATTGAGTTCGGCTCGCATCTGACGCCCGATGGTTTCGGCGCTGTAGCGTTCCGCTACGCGAACGCGTGCGCGTTCGGCCCGCTGGGCTGCCTCGCCGGGCCTATCCCGAACCCGCCGCATCGCCGCGGCGGCGGCATCGAGATCCGGTTCCGCCCAAACAGTCCCGGCCGAATAGGCTTCGCGCGCTTCGGCGAGCTCGTTCATCGTGAACGGCACTGGGTAGCCGGTCGTGTCATCGAGGAACTCAGACACACCGGAATACCCGGTCGCAACGACCGGCGTGCCCAATGCCATGGCCTCGGCCACGGTAAGACCGAACCCTTCCGCGCGATGCAAGGACACGTAGGCATCGCAGGCAACAATCCAGGCGAGAAGATCCTCGCGCGAAAGCTCGCCGACGTCGAGACTGATCCCGGGATGACCGGAGCATGCCTGCGCGACAGCCTCGCGGCGGTGAGCTGATAGCGTCCTGGCTTTTAGGACGAGGCGGGCCTCGCCCGCCGGGAACGCGCGACGAAAGGCATCGATGAGGCCGAGTGGGTTTTTTCGTTCGAAACCGCTGAGTTCATCGAAGACGAACCCAAACCGGAACGCTTCCTCGCGCCCTGATCGGAGAATGAACGTCGGACCGCGAGAAAGATCGAGGGCATGCGGCACGACGCGGATCGGCAGCGGTACCACAGAACTGAGTGCCTCGGCCGTGAAGCGGCTCGGCACCCAAACCTCATCGAGCAAGCCGAGGGCGGGGCGCCAGGTCTCTGGAAAGGTAGTTGCGCTTTCCCAGGCCCAGCAGCCGATGTTGACGCGATGCGAGAACGTCTCAGCGTCGAACACGCCTGTCTGCCAGGTGCCTTTGTCGAGGAGTGACCAGGGATTGAGGTGGAAGAGGTTGACCGGATAAGGCAGCTGTGACCGCCCAGCGGCCGGCGAGGCGTGGGGGTCGACGAGGTGGACCGGCACGCCCGCCGCGCGGAGCGCCGCGAGCGATCCGGCACCGGCCCGGCCGATGCCGGTCGCCTTCCCGACCTCTGCGAAGAGGTTCACCCCGACGGGACCGGACCGCGTTACATCCCAAGCCTGGAGGGCCGTACGGTCCCGCGCGATGCGGAGCCTTCCGGACGCCGCGGGCGGGGTGGTAGGCGCTGGAACAACCGTTGGACGATCAGGCTCTGACGGCATTGGCCGTCTGGCCGGGCCAGCGTAGCGCTGCCGGAATTGCAGGCTGCGCGTATTGAAGCCGCACCAATGGTCGACAATGCTGCCGACATCGAGCGCGATACCGCCGCGTGAGCGGATCCAATGGCAGTACAATTTGCCGAGAAAGCCGGCTGCTACCAGGACGACCTCACCGGGATGGGTCGGCGCTAAAGTCTCTCGTAAGCGCTCGAACGCGTCCGGGTAATGCTGCTCCCCCGCCGCGTAGCCGAAGACCGACCCGTACTTGCGCTCATGCGGAATCAGGATCGTGCGTGTCACGGTAAGGCCGAAGCGAATGCGCAGGCGCTCGGCAAGACTCGTGTGGCAGGTTAGGACCGCGACCGAGCCGATCTCGGCAAACAGGGCCTCGTAGAGCCCGAAGGCTGCGAGATCGGCGTGGATGTGGCAGGAGGTGAGGAGCTGCTCCGGCCGGAACAAGCCAATCTCCGCGCTTTGCCGCGCCGCCCGAACGAGATGATCGAGGATGACGAGCAGACCCCGCATGTCGTGCCCGGTCGCATAGGGATCCTCTGGGCAGGGCAGAGGCAGCCCCGCAACAAGGCGAGCAGGGTCGGGTATCCCGACGATGTCGGCATCCCGCACGGCCTCCTGCAACGCCTCGCTCATTCGAGTGGCCTCGGAAGCCGCCAGCCGTGGCTCGCCCCACCAAATCCGCTGGGTCGCCTCGCGATCCCCGTGTGCGTGCCAGGCCTGAGCCTCCGGATAGGCGAGAAAGTTGCCCTCGCCGTCGCCGAGCCGGATTAGGCTGAAGGGCTGGCGCTGTCGTGCTGCGGCCGCGATCCGCTCGGCGACCTGCCGGGCCGAGGCCTCTCGCCAGGCCGAGTCGATGCTGTTGTTCGGATAGGCGGCATGAACCGCCTCGTAGGCTTGCGCGATCCGGAACAGCGCCTCGCGCCAGCGGCCGAATGGTGCTCGCGGATCGCGACGCCCAGCAAGCCGACGCAGGGCATCGGGCGCCCGCGCCGCCGGATCGAAGCGCAGCCGCTCGAACACGGCGATCAGGTTCAGCCGGACGTGGAGGGCGCGGTCCAGCGGGAGGGCCTCGACCGCGCCCAGAACCTCGCCGGCCCCGGGCGCCCCCGCCGCCTGCTCAGCGGCGCGAACCAGCAGCGCAAGGAGATCCGGCGTTGCCACCGCGAGACCGTGCCGGCGCCAGAGGGCGTACAGAGCGGGGAGGGTATGCTCCGGATCCGCATCGGGTGCGTAGATGGCTCCGAGCGCCTCGATGGCGGCCTCGTTCGCCCCGCCGCTCGCGGCACGCAGCGCTTCACGCGCCCGGCCCCGCCCCTGCTCGAGTTGGAACCGGAGGGCCTTGAGACTCGGATCGGCGGAGACAAGGTCGGGATGGCGGGCGAGGAGATCCACCAGCTCGGTGTCGCGGTGGCGCTTCTGCAGCAGCAGCGCGGTCGCGCTGAGGCGATCTCGGGGGGTCAGGCCGGCGGCGGAACGCAGTTCTGCCTCGGCTGCCGCGAGTTCCCCGAGTTCGGCCAGCGCCTGCACCACGCCAAATACGGCCCGGCTCGATTCGGGTTGGCTGTGCAGGATCGCGCGCCACGCAGCAAGGGAGCCCCGCCAATCGCGGTCGAGGACCGCGGTCTCCGCCAACCCGGCCTCGGCCTGCGCGTGATGGCGGGGCTGGCGGCTAGCCGCTTGAAAGACCGCGCGAGCCTCGTCCGTGCGTCCGAGTTCGAGCAAGGCTTGTCCGCGACCGAGCAAGCCCGGTCCGTGTTCCGGGAACACCGCGCAGAGTTCGTCCCAGCGCTCGAGGGCTGCGACCCACTCCCAGGACCGGCTCGCGACGCGGGCGAGACCGTCAAGCCCGGCGGGATGGCTGGGGTTGCGGCGGCGCAGGCGCTCGAAGGCCGCCCCCGCCTCGTCGAGGCAGTCGCTCATGAGAAAGCGGCCTGCTGCCGCGACCGCCTCATCCCAGTCCGGCTCTGGCGCCGCGAGGGCGGCGTAGGCCGCGACTGGCAGCCGCTTGGCGACTTCCTCGAGGATCGCCGCGTAGCGATCGCCCGCAAAGCGCGCCTCCGCGGCGTCCCAGTGCTCGTCGAAATGCGGTCCCGTGAAGGTATTGCGCCCGTGCACGACGTAGAGGTAGAGGCGCGGCGCATCGAGGTGGACGACCCGGACGCGGGCGAGAAGCGCTTCAACGACGGGCGTGTCCTCCCCGCGGGCCAATTCCGGATAAGCTGGTAGGATCTCTCGCTCGCACAGAATCGAACCTTCCCAAGCCCGGCGGCGCGAAGTCGCGAGGCGCCGCGCACCGGGCCACCAGATCGTCCAGCGCGCCAGCAGGCAGGCGCGCGCGCCGCTTCCGCGCAGGGCTGCCATCTGCATCGCGAGGCGTTCCGCGTCGTAGAGGTCGTCGTCGTCCCATTGGCAGACGTAAGCGCCCCGGGCGAGGGCGACGGCGCGGTTGCGAGCACGGCCGAGCACGGGTGCCGGATCGCCGGTTCGGTGGTGGCGGATCCGAGGATCGCCCGCGACCGCCTCCGCCAGGGTAGCGTCGTCCCCATCCTCCACGATGACCAATTCGCGGTTCGGATAGGTTTGCGCCTGGAAGCAGGCGACGGCGAGCCGGGCCTGTGCGGCGCGACCCCGCGTGACCATCAGGCAGGACACCAGGGGCAGCGGGTCGCCCGGATCAGGGGCCTGCGGCTCTGCGGGGCCGGTTAAAGCCACCTTCAGCTCTTGGGCACGCTGCTTTGGGGAGCGGAACCAGCCGCCGTCCCAATGGTGCACAGCGAAGGCTCTCCGGGTCGCTAGCTCCCGGAAAGCGAGGTCGTGGAGGCCGCCATCCCAGCAGGCGAACTTATCAACGGGGTAGACGGCAGCCGCCGGCAGCAGCCGGACGTCGCCGGCCAGCCCCTGGCGCGCGAGCCGCTCGTAGGTGCGAGTCAACAGGAAGGGACCAGTCGCATCGAGGACGTCCGCCTTGGCGCGCGCGGCAGCCAAGTCCGCCGTCACCGCGTCCCAGAAGGGATGCCCAGGGCGGCACGCGATGAGTGAGGGGCACAAGATCCGCGAAAAGTTGCGTGCCTGCGCTGCATTGGTGGCAAGGTGGCTCTCCGGCTCGAGACCGATGCTGAGGCTCGCGCCATCGAGCAGGGGATCAAGCGGGCGCAGGCACTCGAAGTCGAGGTCGACGTAGAGGCCGCCGTGATGTTTCAAGATGAGGTAGCGCGCGATATCGGCCCGGCAGATCGCCCGGTCATGGCCGTCCAATAAGTCGGCCAGTCCGGGCTCGGCCGCACGGACGAAGGCCGCGACGTCCGCATCGGTCCAAAGCCGGTAGGTCCAGCCCGGATGGTGCCGGAGCCAGCCATCGCGGAAAGCGACGAAGCGCTCGGGGATGGTGGCGTCGATCCAAAGTTGGTGGATGAGCTTGGGTATCATCGCGGACGGGACAGACCTTCACTGCCCGAACCCGTAGCACGGTCAGCGCGGTCCGCGAGCGGGGTCTTAGGCGCCAAAGGCCCGAGCGTAGGCCGCGATGCGCGCGTTGCGCCAAGCCATATCGCGGTGAGCGCCGATGGCCCGCGCGGCCTGACAGGCCGCCACAGCCTCGTCACGGCCTTGGCTGTACCCTCGTGCCGGGCCGATGGCATCGGCCCAACGGCCGCGGAGATCCGCGGCGACGGCCGGCGGTGGCGGCGGCGCGGACGCGAGCCAGGTCTCAGCGCTCAGGAAGCCGTCGCGCCGAAACAGGTCCGTCATGTAGTCGGTGACGGATTGCAGGCGCGGCACCTGCCCGGGCACACAGGTGATCATCGGCAGCAGGGGCGCGAGCTCGGGCAGCGCGTGGTTGGCGAAGGTATCGGCGCCCCAGTAGCCCGCAGCGATCCGGGCGAAGTGCTCGGGTCCGCGCAGAGCCGTGAAGCCCGCCTCCCCGAACGGCAGGATTTCGACCGAGGGCTTCGACGGATCGACCGTATCATTGGCCACGTCGACATAGAGCGAGCCGACCTGAAGGGCGTTCTGAAAATAGCGCTCGCGCAGGACGCCCCAGATATGGCGGATTTCGCCCCCCGCCGCCAGGAAGTCCGCGAGCGCCGCCAGACCCGGATCCGCCGAACCTGCGAGCGCGGCGCGAAGCGCGTCCAGGACCGCGATCGTGATCTCGTGGCAGCAGCCCAGCGGGTAGGCCTTACCACGCCGAACCACGACGCTAGCCGCTAGCCCAGCATCGAGGCTTCGCCGCAAATCCGCTAAGCTGCGCTGGACACCCCCAAGGGCCGGCCGCAGATAGGTTTCGGTGAGCGCAGCCTGCCGCTTGTCGGCCGGAGCGCATTCCTGCGGTAGCAGTCCGGTTCGAGGATGGCCACACACCATAGCAGGGCACTCGGCAGCGTTGCAGGACCCTCGCTTACCGGAGAGACGAGGCCGAGGCGACCCATACCGCGCGAGAGGCAGGAAGGCCGGAGCGGCAGCGAACCCGAGCCGCTTCGGCGTCCGCCAGAGCGTTAGCGGCGTGTGCCGGTGACGCAACACAGAAGTGCGATTCTGAATTCAGATGCGCGACGTTCATCCTCGTTTCGCAAACGTTAACTTCCGCCATCGAGTCTAGCCGAAACCCTGAGAGCCAGCGGGCCCGATGCCTGCGGCCGGCCAGAGACGATTAGAGATGCCAACCGATACCACGCCGCCCGAGCTCCGGACGAGCACCGCGACGCAGACCGGTACCAACGGGTACGCCGGGCTCGGCGCCGACCTAGTCCTTCGATTCTCTGAAGCCATTGCACTTGGCAACAGCGGTAGCATTACCCTACGGCGCTCGGACACCGATCAAGTTGTCGAGACGTTCTCCATCGCCTCCGGCTCGAGTGCTGGTGTGGTGGCCGGCGGCAGCACCGTCTCCATTAACCCGCAGCACGACCTAGACTACGCGACAGGCTACTATCTGACGATCTCGCCGGGCGCGATTCGAGACACCGCCGGCAACTCCTATGCGGGCGTGGCGAATGATCCGCATCTAGCCTTCCGAACCGTCGACGATCCCGCGGCACCGATCCTAAGTCAGCTCAGTTTCAGCCAACCGGGTACCGGTGCCGGCACCGACGTGGCTCTAGACACCGACATCGTGCTCGACTTCTCAGCGAGCGTGCATCTCAACAGCGGGTCGCTCACCTTGCGGCGCGCCGATACCAGAGCGGTCGTGGAGACGTTCAACGTCTTAGGAGGTGTAGGAGCCGGCGTGTCGGCGGGCGGCAGCTCCGTCACGATCAATCCAAGTCACGACCTCGATTACGCCACGGATTACTACCTGACCGTCGAAGGCGAGGCGATCCGTAACAGCAACAACAACGCCTACATCAGCCAGGACAATACTACGCTCAGCTTTAGAACGAGCAGTGACGCCATTGCGCCGACGCTCAATCAGACGACGTTCAGCAGCCTTGGCAGTGACGGCCGCGCCAAACGCGACGCCGACATTGTCCTTGCGTTCGATGAGGCCGTCCGTCTCGGCAGCACCGGATCTATTGTCCTGCATCGCGCGGCCGACAACACCGTCGTGGAAGCGCTCAGCGTCACGGGAGGTGCCGTACAGGTACAAAGCGGCACGGTGATGATCAACCCGAGCCACGATCTTGACTACGCCACCAACTATTATCTGACCGTCGATGCCGGCGCGATCCGCGACGCCGCCGGCAACCCATACGCTGACATTATCCTTGATCCGAATCTTGCCTTCCGGACCACCGCAGCCCCGGTCACCACAGGTGGTAGCGACTCGCAGCCCTCCGATCCGCGCTCGACACTCGTCGACGGCGTGTCTGTCAGCACGAGTACGCAGACCCAGCCGGACGGGCGACCCGCGCGGGTCATCACCGTGTGGGTGGTAACGGACGGCCGCACGAACACCGATCCGAGTTCCACGGCGGCCGACATCCCGCTGGTGAGCGGCCCGGACGGCAGCGCCCACCTGACCGCGCGGGTCCCCGTTGGGTTCGGTTTGAAAGCCATCGGCACCACCGCCGGCGCCGGCCCGGAGGGCCTGATCCAGGCCATCCAGGCGCGCACCGACGCCGGCTCGGCCGGTCAAGGATTCCTCACCGGCAACGGCCGGGCCTTCCTCAATGTGTTGCCACCCAGCACGAGCCTGCTCGTCCAGACCATCGTGCCGACCGTCGCCCCCGGAACTCGAACAGCGCCAGCCGGGCCTCTGGTAATCGAGGGCCTGCCCTCCTCGCAAGGCGGCGAACAGCAATCCATCGTGCTGGATGCGAATGGGCTACCCCCCGGAAGTACGGTCGAGCTGCACGACATTGATTTCGCTGCCATCCTCGGCGCAGTCCGCGTTCAGGCAGGATCAAACGCCCCCGCCCCCGCGACCGGTGACGGTACGGAACAAGCGGCGCTCGCCGCAGCGCCGGACCCGCTCCGGGCCTTCGGTGATGGGGCGGCTCAGACGATCGTGGGCGGACTTGCCGACGACAGCTTGTTCGGTGGCGCCGGCAACGACGTGCTGCAAGGCGGCCTTGGTGACGATCTGTTGCTCGGGAACCAGGATGCCGACCTGCTGATGGGTAACCGAGGCCGGGACGCGCTGTTCGGTGGTCAGGGGGACGACACCCTGTTCGGCGGTCAGGACAATGACCGGTTGACGGGCGACATCGGGTCCGATCTGCAGTTCGGCAATCTTGGGAACGATACCCTGTTCGGCAATCAAGGAGCCGACACCTTGTTCGGCGGGCAGGGTGCGGACACATTGTATGGCGGTCAGGGTGACGACGTGCTCTCGGGCGATCTCGGTGACGACGTGCTGTCCGGAGACCTCGGAGCGGATCGCTACGTGTTTGGAGCGGACTCTGGCCGTGATCTGATCCTTGGCTTCTCGCAGAGTCAGGGTGATCGGATCGACCTGCAGGGTCAGACCTATCGGGTTGAGACCTCGGCTTCGGGCAACACTCTGCTGACACTGTCAGGGGGCGGGACGGTGGAGCTCTCGGGCGTTACCCGAATGGCCTTTGGCGATGGCACTGGCTACTTCGGGTAAGTCTGACGCACTGTGACCGAGGAGCCCCGCGGCCGAGAGGCTGCGGGGCTTTTTTGTATGGTTGCCGCTGATCGATGATCGTAGGGACGGTCCTGACACGCGCTGGAACCGCGATCACAGGAGCATCGTGTCATTCGCTACGTTAAGGGGGCGGAGACGATGAGCCGGCTGGTCTACCTCGGGTTTCCCACTCCGCACGTCGCAGGCGGTCAGAAGATGATCCTGCGCCATGTCGAAGCGCTTCGCGAGCTTGGGTTTAATGCCGTGTTCTGGATGAACGAGAGCGGGGTTCTTCCGCGATGGTTCAAGCACAATGTCCCGGCCGAGGTCGCTACGGCGTTCCAGAAAGATGACGTCTTGGTCGTGCCAGGCGATGCTCCGAACGCGATCCGGCACCTAGCCGGATTGCCGAACCGCACTTTGATCTTCTGCCAGAACCACTACAGCTTCGCTTCAGTCGGCTATGAGGCGATGCAGGCGTTCCGGCCTCACGCATTCCCGACCATCATCACTGTCGGGCGAATCTGCTCA
Source organism: Methylobacterium sp. A54F (assembly GCF_053346035.1). Taxonomy (NCBI): domain Bacteria; kingdom Pseudomonadati; phylum Pseudomonadota; class Alphaproteobacteria; order Hyphomicrobiales; family Methylobacteriaceae; genus Methylobacterium; species Methylobacterium sp. A54F. The sequence goes on from NZ_JBKFBF010000002.1 coordinate 480,686, forward strand.
GCCTCCGTCGCACGTGCGTTCCCGCAAGCGCAGATTGAGGTGATTCCTTGCTTTGCTGATGAGCGCAAATTCCAGCCATGTGAAGCGAAGCGGCGCGTCATCGCCAGCGCGCCGCGGAAGCGGCAGGATGAGGCGCGGATCATCCAATCGTTCTTTCAGCGGTATCATCCCCGACACTCCGATTGGGGCTGGGCCCTATACCAGGAAGCCAGCGAGGAGGTGGTCGCGGACGGGTTCGCGGGCGCTGGCGTGTTTCTCAACCTCGCACGAATTGAAGCAGTCGGCATGACGGCGCTGGAGGCCATGGCTAGCGGTTGCGTGGTTGCGGGATTCACCGGCATCGGGGGCCGCGAGTACGCGACGGCCGCAAACGGCTTCTGGGTGGAAGAGGATGATCTTGAAGGCGCAGCGGATGCGCTTGCGCGAGCGGTGGACCTCTTCCTTGCAGGAGGTGCTCCTCTCCATGCCTACAGGGAAGCAGCAGCCATCACGGCGCAGGCTTGGTCGTATCGCGCGTTCCAGTCAGCACTCGACGAAGTGTGGACGCGATTGGCGCCCGAGGCTTGCACATTGGCGGGTCGACCAGCTGAGTAAGCGGCTTCGCCTAAAGGTTGCCGTACAACCAAAGTACTGAACTAAACGTCGTGAATTTCACAGGCGCTTGCAGCGGGAGCTACAAGCGCCTGTGTCTGCGCAACGCCCCCCAATTTACTTAGCTGGCCGGATGGCTAAAACGGCCCTGCTTGGTAGTTGGAGTTTTGCTCACGCACCTTGGGCGACATTCACATGGGGGCTAAGCGTCGCGATTTTCACTCATGCGATATCGCGTGCGGCAAAGCTATCCAAGGATGTGGCATCCTCAAGCACAAGACCTCTCGTCGTGGCGCCATCCTGATAAAACAAATAGCCCGCGTCAGCTGCTGCCACGAAGACGTAGCTACCGGCCGCGATCGCGCCACCATTCTGGGCTGCGACGAGCGCGCTCGCGTAGCCCTCTTGGTCGGTCGTAGCCTCACTATAGTTCGTACCTGGAAACGCACTGCCGAAGCCCGTGCGGATGACGTCGACGCCCGACACGAAGTCCGTGATTGTGAGTGCACCATCGTCAGAGCCACTGAAGCCAGTTACGTCGAAGATGTCTAGATCATCCTCATCGCCTCCCGTGAGAACCGCACTGGAAGCCGACGCTGCGAGCAGATCGTTGCCCTCGCCGCCATCGAGTGCCACGCCCTCGGTCGCACCGGCGGTAAGCACGTCATTGCCGAGATCACCGAAGACGACGCTCCCCTCGGCCGCTGCCGTCATCGTGACCTGATCAACGCCCTGTCCACCAAATACCGTGCTGTCGGTATTGCGCAGCCGGAACGTGTCATTGCCCAGGTTACCGAACAAGAGATCGCCTGAGCCGTCCGAGTTCAGGGTGTCGTCGCCGAGTCCGCCAACCAGCGTTGAGCTGTCGCTATCGTCATCGCTGTTGATCAGGTCATTGCCAAGATCGCCTGACAAGTAGTCGCTACCCTCCTCGCTGCCCGCGATCGTATCGTTGCCTTGGCCTCCAAACACGGTGCTGTCGGACAGATTGCCTCCGCCACGCAGCCGGATGCTGTCGTCACCCATGTTACCGAAGATCAGGGCTTCTTCCCCCGCGGTACCCCGGATGGTGTCGCTGCCCTGGCCACCGTAGACCGTAATGTCGTCGCTTCGTGCATCTAGGTTGATGATGTCGGCGCCCGCGCCACCCAACAGCAGGCTGTCATTGCTGAAACCGCTGATGGTATCGTTGCCCTCGCCGCCGGAGATCGTTGCGCCAAGATAGCCGAACTGTGAGGCGGTCGTCGCAACAACAATGTCGTTGCCAGCCAACCCATCTACATAGACGGCGTTGCCGGTGCCGTTCAGCGTGATAGTATCTGCGGTGCCAGAGCCCGTTAGAGTGTCATTAGTGAAATTTGTATAATTGAAGATAGCCATCAGTACGCAACCTCCCACGCCCGAGGATATAGATGTGCCTGAAACAGAGGGCAGAAGTTACCTGCCACTGTTGCAGCGAGACGGCTATCGGTGCTACCGATCTTAAGCGCCAGTCGGTTCGACCCATAATCAGACAAAAGCAACGTTACAAGCACGCGCAGGCATAAATTACGCGTAATTCGCCGTTAAAATCGCGATTTAACAACCCGTGCAATTTTTCACTGTAGATCCAGGGATGAATCGGACTAATAAAGTGCTCAAATGTCCTGTGCTCATTGCCTAATCCTCCCAATATGTGTGATCAGGCACCAAAAAGCCTTTCCCGTGCACACATCGCCGACTGCTCTTAGAGTCAGGGACGAAACCGTTCTTTCTGAGCTTGGCAGATGAGAGCACAGGCGGGCGTTGTGAAGGCGAGATGGATGTCGGCGCGGCTCTCGTAGCGGATAGTGAGGCGGCGGAAGCAGGCCATCCAAGCGAGCGTGCGCTTGCCGATCCAGCGGTAGCGGTCGAGCCGCTCGCTGCTCTCGATGCCGTGCCGCGCGATCCGGAGCGTGATGCTGTGGGCGCGGCACTCGCGCAGGCAGCAGCGATGATCGTAGCCCTTGTCGGCGTGCAGCTTGTCCGGTCTGCGCCGTGGGTGACCGTGACGAACAGCACGCTGGCCCAGATCGACTCAAAACGGTGAAGGCATAGCTGAATGCGTAACCGGCTAGGGGCGCGACGACCGCACTGCGCATTAAGCCTTGACGCGCTTTTGCCGTTCACGATGCGTGGCAATCCCAGATGCGTGTCAACACCAGGCGCAACCTCGCCCACCCTGACGCACCGTGTTAAGCACCGCCCAATTCATGGCACGGAGCGAAGCCCCCATGCGCGTCATGGTCGCGATCCCGCACTTCTACCAGGCGACGGCGGATTCCTCGCACGCCTACAGCGACGGGCGCTTCCCCGAGCAGCGCAAGCACAACATCCGCAGCGTGTTCTCGGCCTGGCGCTTCGCCTACGCGACCCACCAGTCGCTCCTCAACATCCGGGACCGGCGCTACGAGCGCATTGAGCCGAAGGTCACCGAACTCGCCCTGTTCGCCATCACCACGGGGGGTCACCACCTCCTCGATGCGGAGTTCTGCCGGGGCTGCGGCATCAACCACGTCGAGGTGGAGCTCAGCGATGCGCGGATGATGGGCTTCCACGCCCACAAGCTCTTCGCCGAGCACGCGCGGCGCTTCGACCTGTTCGTCTACAGCGAGGACGACCTGCTGCCGCGGGACCCCGCTTTCCTCGACAAGCAGCTATGGTTCACCGAGACCTTCGGCCCCCGCCGGGTGCTGCTGCCGAACCGCTACGAGTGGAACCTCCAGGGGCCGGCGCCCAAGACCTTCATCGACGGCGACCTCGTGCCCCGCCTCACCGATCCGTGGTTCGAGGTCCTGCCGGACGAAACCTTCCTGCAGGCCCGCGTCCTGGGCCGCCTCCACGCCTTCGAGCGCACCCGCAACCCCCATTCGGGCTTCCACACCCTCACGCAGGCGCAGCTGAAGCACTGGATGAGCCTGCCCCACTGGGGTGACGAGGACGTGAGCTTCGTGAGCCCCCTAGAGAGCACCGCGGCCCTGACCCTCCTCAAGACCTTTTCGGTCTACAAGAGCTACGGCCCGAGCATGGACTTTCTGGAGGTCGAGCACCTCGACAAGCGGTATTCGGCGCTGGGTCGCCGGGAGGGTCGCGCGTGATGACGGATCGATCCCCTCGCGAGAGCCTCATCGCAGCCGCCAATCTGCTTCGCCCAAGGCGAGCGGCTGAGGCGATGCCGCTGCTGGACCATGCGCTGACCGATCCGCGCCTGTCCTTCGCGCCGATGGTCCGGAAGTATGCGCGGCTCATGATGATGGTCATGACACGGCTGAGGTCAGGTACGAGGACAGGAGCTTTCGGTTCAGCCTCGGCGCGGAAAACCTCGGGCTGGAGATCCATCACGCCGGTGGCCAGTTCTTCGAGACGGCCGAACTGTCGGCCATCCGCCAGCTCGTGCCACGCCGCGCGGTCCTCGTCGATGTGAGTGCCAACGTCGGCAACCATCTCGTCTCCTTCGCGGCGATGCTTCAGCCCTCACTCGTCATTCCGGTCGGGCCCGTCCCGAACGCGATTTCGGCGTTAAGACGCAATCTTGCTCTGAATGGGCTCAGCCGGGCATTGCCGTACTTCGACAGCTTGGTCTGGCCACGGAAGGTGCCGGATTGCTGGGTGGCTAGATCGAGCCCGCAGAACTTCAGGAACTGCCGGTGATGGCCGAAGCGGCGCAGGTCGCCGGCTTCAGCCAGGATGGTCAGGGCGTTGATCGGGCCGATGCCAGGGATGCGGCGCAGCAGCTTGTAGTCGGAGCTGTCCGTCAGGAGAGCGTCGGCCGTGGCCTCGATGGCGTCGCGCTACTGGATCAGCCCGCGCGCCTTGCCGATGACGAGCCGGAACATGCTCACCGCCGGAGCGTCAGGCGGCACCGGCAGGCCAATCGAGCTACGGGCCGTCTCGTAGATGTCGCCGAGCAGTTGCGCCTTGGCGACCTTGCGCCCGACGACATCCCAGGCGGCAGCGATGAAGGCCTCCTTGCTCAGCGCGGTGATACAGGCGGGCGTGGGGAAGCGATCGAGGAAGGCGAAGAATTAGTCCGAGCGGCTGTCGTGGCGGAAGCGGTCGACCTCCGGGAAGTACAGCGGCAGGTAGTGGGTCAGGATCCGATGCAGCACCTCGGTCTTGGCTTTTGAGACAGCGTCGTGCGTCTTGGACAGTTCCTGCACGTCGTTGATGCCGGCGGCGAGCGGGTCGTGATACACCTGCGAGGCATCGATGCGGATTATGTGCAGCATGACCTGGGCGTCCTTCGGGTCGTTCTTGTCCCAGCCGTTGTGCAGGGCCTCTCGGGTGCGGGCGAGCCCCACGGAGGAGATCAGGCGCACGGCAAAGCCGGCCTGGAGCAGGCGCCAGGCGATCGGGCGGTGATAGTTGCCGGTGGCCTCGAAGCCGCAGGTCACCGGCTGACCGAGGTCCGATAGCAGCGCGATCAGACGGTCGTGCTCAGCGCGGGTGTTGAGGACGCTCAACCGGCGTCGTCGGCCGGAGCCGGGCACCTCGATGAGGGCCTCGTAGCGGGCCTTGGCGACGTCGATGGCTACGAGAACGCCGGCCTGCGGCGTAAGTTGTGGTCTGGTCATGGTCGATCCGTCTCCGGAATGAGGCTTCGAACACCTTCACTCTAGAGACCTGCCGATCGTTCATGACCGCCCAGGGCGGCGCGCTGCGCTCAGCATGGCTTCGCGCGCCGCCCCAGAACGGTCGAGCCATCTTCCCGATGTGCTATGGGCCGGAGTTCGCCGCGCGCATGCTGGACCAATGGGCCTACCTGAACGGGGTGGAGATCGACTTCTCACGGCCGGGTAAGCCGACCGACAAAGCCTACATCGAGTCGTTCAACGGTCGCCTACGGGCAGAGTGCTTGAACGCTTCGTGGTTCCTGTCGCTAGCCGATGCCCGTGAGCGCATTGGGGACTGGAGGCGGTACTACAACGAAGACCGACCCCATACGGCCCTTGGCGGCTTAACGCCCGGAGCCTTCGCCAACCAAGCTGCTACAGCCCGAGAACTTGCATAGGCCGTGGACCACAATCCGGGTTAACTGCTATCGAATGCCGCAATAACTTTGCTCTTGGACCACTTCGTGTGGGCCGGTTAAGCATGGCGCCCAACATTCTCCCGGATCAAGATGATCGTGAAACTTGCGCACTGTTCGGCAGTTTGCCGGTTTAGGTAACTGACTAGACGCGCTTAGCGATAGTGTTCAAACAACGCTCAATCATGGGCAACGACGGCGCTAACCTCACCGATTATGATAAAAGAGCATAACGTGAAGCCGAAGACTGCACTCTTGCAGTCTTCGGCCTATTTAGTTCAACTGAGCTGATGCTCGCGCTTAATTATCAGACGATAATGTCGCTCGCAGCGAACTGCGAAGTGCTGGTCAGACCGTCCAGCTTCACAGCAGTGGTCGCGTTGCCGCCACCAGGTCCTGCGAACAGGTAACCTGCGTCGCCGGCAGCCACGAAGGCATAGGTGACCCCAGCGTTACCAGCAAGGCCAAACAAGCGATTGGCCTCGGTACGAGCCGCCGCAAGGCCGCTGCCGCTCACCGAAGACTCGACGTAGTTCGCGGTGGTCCCAGACGCTGCACCGCCGAGGGTGATGTTGTCCGTGCCACTCACGAAGTCCGTCACCTCAGTAACGGTAGTCGCGGGAGCGACCGGAGTTGCAGCGCTTCCCACGATGAACCGATCAAGACCGGCACCGCCCGAAACGGTCGAGGTAGCATCGTTCGAAGTCAGAACGTCGTTGCCAAGATCACCGGAGATGTAAGCGCCAGTGCCCAGCGAAACGATAGTATCGTTGTCCTGACCGCCGAAGACAGTCGACGATACGCCGTTGGTGACGATAGTGTCGACACCAAGATTACCGAAAATCAAAGCGTTGGCACTGGTGATCGGCGCGGCAGCCGCGCCGCCCGCAACAGCGGGGGTACCAGCGGTATCGTTGCCCTGACCACCGAAGATCGTAACCGAAGCACCAGTAGCCGTGAACGTGTCGTTGCCAGCACCACCATAGAGTTGATCAAGAGCGCCAGTGGAGTTGATGAAATCACTACCCAGGTCGCCAGAGTAGTAACCACCCTGCGACGCAGAACCGGTGATAGTATCGCTTCCCTGTCCACCGAACACCGTGTTTGTGCCGGTCACTGCTCCGGCGACAGCATTGAGGTTGATAGCCTCATCACCAATGTTCCCGAAGACCAGATAATCTGATCCGGCAGTAACGTTGAACACGTCATTGCCCTGACCACCAAAGACAGTGATGTTGCGGCCGGTCGCCTGGTTCAGGTTAAAGGTATCGACTCCGGCATTACCGAACAGCATAGACTGCGCGCCGAAGCCGGTGATCACATCGTCACCGTCGCCACCAAGCACCGTCGAGGTGGTGTAGCCGGCACCCGTCGGATTGACGACAACGGTATCGTTCGCCGCGAGGGCGTCGACGAGGATCGCGGATCCAGTGCCATTCAACGTGATCGTGTCGGCCGTTGCGGTGCCGCTAACCGTCTGGTTGCTTACGTTCGAAACGTTAATGTTAGCCATCTGACTCTCAATCCCTGAAAGAGGGCACCTGGCATGGCCGGGCCCGTCACCTAGGTTAGCCCCCTGGAGCCTGCGATGTGCGCAGCTTCTTGAGCGTTCCGCGAGAGACTGGCACCCGAGTGGGCCGCTCCAGCCTGGCGCAGTCTTAACCGACAAGACTCCGCTCTGCCATCCATTTTTCTCTCGATTGAAATTTTGGGCATGAGTAGAATTATACATAAATTTCAATGACTTAAGGACAATCTCGCAATTTTGCCCAGAGTTCGCCTCTCACTGTGTGGTTGGGTGTTGCTCGTTTGCAGCGCCCTGTATCAAACCCGAGTTGCCTCCTGTCTCGGGCAATGCCGTGAGGCGACATGCTGATTTCTTAATAATTGGTTCACATCATGCTAGAATCTGCTGCTTTACTTCTGCAGCGGAGGCGAAAAACGCACAGTGATGCGCCAGCATTATGGCTTTCGCAGTCCGCTTTGACACTCTTAGAAACCGGTCGTTTGCTGCGCCTGCCTGAGGGTGTGGAAGCCCTAACGGGGGTTGCGGGTGCGCTCGAAGGCGCGGAGGCGATCGAAAACGCGCGCCTGCAGGAAGGAAACGGGTGGGACCAGGAACAGAACCGCCTCGAACGTTCTTCCTCCCGCCGCAATTCACGACGATGAGGCGGACCTGTGCTCCCGGGCGGCAGGCGCGTAAGGAAGTGAACACCGCGCGCGTGCTTTGTCCTATAAGAGTGCGGTGACCGGACTTGACGGATGGGCATCCGCGCCCAGGGGGAGAGCGATGGCGGCAGGGACTCACGAGGCAGGAAAGGCCGTGGCTACGCCGGCGCCGACGCCGCAGCAGGCAGCGCCGCCCCCGCCCCTGCCCGATTCGGGGCTCTCCGCGCTGGCGCTCGTTGCATCGTTCCATCAGGTGAACTGCGAGCCCGCACAGGTGCGCCACGAGCTCGGCATCGGCACCGCGCCGTCCAGCGACGTCGACGTGGTACGCGGCGCGCGCAAGCTCGGCCTCAAGGGGCGGCTTCTGCGCAAGCAGAAGCCCGAGCGCCTCGACAAGGTGCCCTACCCCTGCATCATCCAGTACCAGGACGGCAGCTTCCGGCTGATCGGCCGCCGCTTCGACGACGGGAAGCTGCGCGTGATCGACGCCGCCTCGCGGGCGGCCGACCACATCGACCGCGCCGAGGTGGAGAAGCACTGGAACGGCACCATCATCCTGGTGGCGCGCCGGTTGTCTGTAGAGAAGCTCATCGCCGATTTCGGGCTGACCTGGTTCGTGCCCTCGATCTGGCGCTACCGGAAGCCCCTCGGCACGGTGCTCCTGGCCTCGCTGTTCGTGCAGCTCTGCGCCCTCGTCACGCCGATGTTCTTCCAGATCGTCATCGACAAGGTGCTGGCCCACAAGGGCTACGCCACCCTCACGATGGTGATTATCGGCCTCGTGGCGATCGGCCTGTTCAACTGCGTGCTGCAGTACCTCAGGCAGTACATCCTCACCCACACGACGAGCCGCATCGACGTGGAGCTCGGCGCTCGCCTGTTCGAGCACCTGCTGCGGCTGCCGCTCGGCTACTTCGAGACGCGCCCCGCCGGCCAGACCGTGGCGCGCGTGCGCGAGCTCGAACAAATCCGCGCCTTTCTCACCGGCCAAGCGCTGACGGCGGCGATCGACATTCCGTTCACGCTGCTCTTCCTCGTAATCCTGTTCATGTACTCGACGACCCTCGGGATCATCGTGACGCTGTCGATCCCCTGCTACGTGCTCGTGGTGCTGCTGATGCAGCCGATCTTCCGCGAGCAGGTTCTGGAGATGTTCAACCGGAACGCGCTGTCGAGCCAGTTCCTGATCGAGTCGATCGTGGGGGTGCACACCATCAAGGCGATGGCGGTGGAGCCGGTGCTGCGCACGCAGTGGGAGGATCGGCTCGCGGCCTACGTGAAGACCTCCTTCACCACCGGCATGCTCGGCACGCTCGCTCAGAACCTGATCCAATACATCAACACCTTTACGACCGCGATGGTGCTGTTCTTCGGCGCTTACGCGGTGATGAACGGCGACATGACGGTCGGCGCGCTGGTGGCCTTCAACATGATCATGGGGCAGGTGACGCAGCCGATCTTGCGCCTTAGCCAGCTCTGGCAGAGCTTCCAGCAGGTGAAGGTCTCGATCGAGCGCCTCGGCGACGTGCTGAACCACCCGGCCGAATCGCGCGCGCTCGGGCAGGCCCACCTGCCCCCCGCCAAGGGCAACCTTGCGGTGCGCAACGTGGTGTTCCGCTATCAACCCGGCGCGCCGGAGGTGCTGAAGGACGTCTCGATCGAGATCCCGGCCGGCCAGGTCATCGGCATCGTCGGGCCCTCGGGCTCGGGCAAGTCGACCTTCACGAAGCTGCTGCAGCGCCTCTACGTGCCCGAGAAGGGCCAGGTGCTCGTGGACGGTATCGACATCGCGCAGGTGGACCCGACCTGGCTGCGCCGGCAGATCGGCGTGGTGCTGCAGGAGAACCTGCTGTTCAACAAGACGGTCCACGAGAACATCGCGCTCGGTAATCCGGGCCTGTCCCGCGCCCAGGTGATCCAGGTGGCCCGCCTGGCCGGCGCCGACGAGTTCATCAACCGGATGCCGCGGGGCTACGACACCCCCATCGAGGAGCGCGGCTCTAACCTCTCGGGCGGCCAGCGCCAGCGGCTCGCCATCGCCCGCGCGCTCGCCGTGAACCCCCGCATCCTTATCCTCGACGAGGCGACCTCGGCCCTCGACTACGAGAGCGAGCGCATCATCCAGGACAACATGAAGCACATCGTGCAGGGCCGCACGGTGGTGATCATCGCCCACCGCCTCGCGGCCGTGCGCACCTGCGACCGCATCATCGCCATGCAGGACGGGCGCATCATCGAGGACGGCAACCACCGCGAGCTGCTCGCCAAGCCGACCAGCCTGTACGGGCGCCTGTGGCGCCTGCAATCCCAGCACGATTCGGATCAGGACGCCGCCGCATGAGCGCGACTCCCCAGCCGGGCCAGCCCCAGAACCTGCAGCCCCAGAACCTCCCGGCACCCGCTGCGCCCTCCGGCAACCTGCCGGCGGCCCGGCCCCGGGCGCTCTCGGCCCGCGCGCTCACCGAGCGCGTGCGCAGCATCGCCACGAGCCGCGAGAACCAGGAGTTCCTGCCGGCCCACTTGGAGATCCTAGATACGCCGCCCTCGCCCTACGCAATGGTGTTCACCTGGGTGATCTGCCTGATGTTCGGCTCGGCACTCCTGTGGAGTGTGCTGGCGAGCCTCGACATCTACGCGGTGGCCTCCGCGCGCATCCAGCCCTCCGGCCGCTCCAAGGTGATCCAGCCCTTCGAGACCGCGAAGGTCGAGAACATCTACGTGCGCAACGGCGACCAAGTGAAGGCGGGCGCCCCGCTGATCGACCTCGAGCCCACCGAAGCGAAGGCCGAGCTGCAGGCCCGCGAGGGCGAGCTCGAGTCGCTTGAGGCGCAGATCGCCCGGCGCCAGGCGACCATCGTCGCCATCGACAAGGGCGAGAAGATCGCGACGCCCGAGTTCCCGAAGACCATCACGCCGGCGATCCGGGCCCGTGAGACCGGCGCCATGGCGGCGGAGCTGAACCAGTACTTCGCCACTCGCGCCTCCCTTGAGGCGCAGCTCGCCGAGAAAGCTGCAACGCAAGCCCGGTACACGCAGAGCATCGCGGCCCGCGAGCGCCTGAAGGCTGTGTTGCGCGAGCGCGCTGACATGCGCGAGACGCTGGTGGCGAAATCCGCCGGCACTCGCGCCGCGGTGATCGATGCCCTGCAGCAGGTCGAGCAGGTGGCCGCCGACCTCGCCTACGACCAGGGCCAGCTGGTCGAGGCCAGGGCGGGCGCTGAATCGCTCCAGCGGCGCATCGAGCAGCTCTCCAGCGAGACTGTCGCCAAGCAGGCTCAAGGGCTTGCGGAGGCCTCGCAGAAAGCCGACACCGCCCGCCAGGACGTCGTGAAGGCGCGCCTGCGCCGAGACCGCCTGCAGCTCAAGGCCCCCCTCGACGGCACCGTGCAGCAGGTCGCCGTGACGACGATCGGCCAGGTGGTGACCCCGGGCCAGCCGCTCCTCGTGATCGTGCCGGCCGAGGGGCCGATCGAGATCGAGGCGCTGGTGCTCAACAAGGACATCGGCTTCGTGGTGCCGGGACAGGACGTGATCGTGAAGATCGATTCGTTCCCATTCACCCGCTACGGCACCGTGGAAGGCCGCGTGATCCGCGTCTCCCGCGACGCCATCGACGACAAGGACGCGAGCGGCCAGACCGATGCAGTCTCGCTCGCTAAGGGCCAGGGCATCAACACGGTGTTGGGCACCCCGCGGACCCAGAACCTCGTCTTCCCGGTGACGATCGAGGTGCAGAAAAATAACATCGTAGCCAACGGGATGCCCGTGGCGCTAACCTCCGGGATGACCGCGACCGTGGAGATTCACACCGGCAACCGCCGGGTGATCGACTACGTGCTCTCGCCAATCACCGAGACCACTTCCACGGCCGGGCACGAGCGCTGAGCGCCCTGCGTACACATACCCATTAAGGACGCGACTAGGGGACGCTGGCGCCAGTGTCCCCTAGCCAGGCTGGACCCGACACCAATCCATGCGCATCCTGTTCGTTCATCAGAACTTTCCTGGCCAGTACCGACACATCGCGCCAGCGCTCGGCCAGCGTCCTTGCAACGAGGTGGTGGCTCTCGGCATGGCCGAACTGCCTTCGATACCCGGGGTGCGCTATGTCCGCTATGGGCTCAAGCGTCTGTCAGGCAAGGATGTCCATCCACTCGCACAAGACTTCGAGGCTAAAGTCATCCGAGCCGAAGCATGCGCTCGCGCATCGCTGTCACTCAAGGCGGATGGCTTTACGCCCGACATCATCGTTGGCCATCCAGGCTGGGGTGAAACGCTGCTGCTGAAAGATGTCTGGCCATCTGCCAAACAGCTCAGCTTCGTCGAGTTCAATTACAGCGCCACGGGAGCGGATGTCGGGTTCGACCCCGAGTTCCCGCTCGTCGGTGAGGACGCGCACTTCAAAATCCGCGTGAAGAACGCGCACAACTACATGACCTACGAACACTCGGACTGGCTGATCTCGCCGACCCATTGGCAGGCAGTGCAGGTTCCCGAAACCTACCGCCACAAGCTCAGTGTCATCCACGACGGCATCGACACCAGCGTGGTCAAGCCGAACCCGCGAGCCTCCATCACGCTCAACCGCGACGGCGTCAGCTTGAAGCCCGGCGACGAGGTGGTCACCTTCGTCAACCGAAACCTCGAGCCCTATCGCGGCTACCACAGCTTCATGCGGGCATTGCCTGAGATCCTGCGGCGGCGCCCTCGCGCGCGCATCGTCCTCGTCGGCGGCAATGGCGTCAGCTACGGCGGCGCCCCGAAGGACGGGCGCAGCTATCGCGAAATCTACTTCGATGAGGTCAAAAACCAAATCGACGCCTCGCGGGTCCACTTCGTTGGTCAGATACCCTACCCGATCTACCTCAACCTGCTGCAGGTCTCGGCCGCGCACGTCTACCTTACGTACCCGTTCGTGCTCTCCTGGTCGCTCATCGAATCAATGGCCGCGGGCTGCGTCGTGATCGGCTCGAAGACGCAGCCGGTGCAGGAGGTGATTCGCGATCGCGAGAACGGGGTGCTGGTGGACTTCTTCGATGCCGCAGCGATTGCCGAGGCGACGGTCGACGCGCTGGCGCGTCCTCATGCCCACAAGGACCTGCGCACGGCCGCACGCCGCTCGGCCGAGGCCTACGATCTCAACAAGGTCTGCCTGCCCCAGCACGTGAAGCTGATCGAACAGGTAGCAGCAGGCGAGGTTCCCACCGTCGCCCGGATGTGACGCGGGTTCGGCCATCTTCGTGGACGGAAAGGGCGCCGGGGAGTGCCCCTCAGATCGCGTTTAACGCCGGCTGCGGCACATCCGCGGCATCGTCGAGGAAATTGCCTTCCCTAACGGGCGCGCTGCCTCCAGCCGCCACATAGCGCTGCAGTATGACAGCGACATAGGCTGGGTCGATCTCCACGCCGAAACATCGTCGTCCAACCTGGTCTGCTGCGATCAAGGTCGAACCGGACCCTAGGAACGGGTCGAGAACAACCTCGTCGCGGGCGGTGAGATCGAGGATCGCATCAGCAAGCATGGCGGCAGGCTTCACCGTTGGGTGATCCTGCAATCCCCTTCGCGCGCTGGAGCCTAAGGATGACGCCCCGGGATAGGTCCAAAGATTCGACCGGGATCGCCCGTTCCGTCCGAGACGTACGTTGTTCGTGTGCGGAGCCTGCCCCTTCTTGAACAAGGGCAGCAGCTCGTGCTGGGAGCGATACAAACTGCCCATGCCTGGGTTCGTCTTGGCCCATACGATCAAATTGATCTGCGTGAGCGCGAGTCGCCGCGCGGCTTCCTGGACGATCCCCAATCCGCGCCAGTCGATGAACGTTCCGAACACCCCGCCATCGACGAGGTAGCGTAGCGCCCCCTTCATCCAAGCGGTGTTGAAATCGAGGAAACCCGCCTCGCTCATCTCGCCACTTGCCATCGCGAACTCACGGTGCTGACCGCGCGTCACGTGTCCTTGGATCGGTACGTTGTAGGGCTCATCCGTGAGGATAAGCCGCGCCTGTTCTGACTCCATGAGGGAAACGAGCGTTTGGGGATCACGAGCATCACCGCAGACAAGGCGATGCCGGCCCAAGGTGAAAACATCACCGAGGCGAACGTCCGAGCGAGTGCTCGACGCTGGTGCTAAGGGGCCAATCTCAACGCTACGAGGTTCCGCGTCCAATAGGATCTGATCGATTTCGCACGCGGTGAACCCCGTGATTTCGAGCATGTCGTCGTCGAGCGCGAGATCCTCGAGTTCGAGCTTCAGCTCAACCAAATCCCAGGTCCCGTGCTCCTGAAGCCGGTTGAGAGCAAGGCGCAAAACGCGCAGTTCGTCGGGTGTGAGATGATCGACGACGATGCAGGGAACAGCAGCCAAGCCCAACAATTTGGCGGCTTCGACGCGAGTAAGGCCATCAAGAATCTGCCCCTCTTGATCGATCAGCACAAGATGGCAGAATCCAAGCTCTCGAATGGAAGCAGCGACCCGCTGAGTCTGCGCGGCTTCCCGGCGACGCACGTTGCGAGTTGGCGTTGTGAGCGTGGCGAGCGCGCGATCCACGAGCACGAGATTGGGAACCAGGTCATTGCGCAAGCGTCCGGCCGCGAGGTTCGGCTGACTTACATGGGACCGACGCTGACGTGATTTCTCCCGCAATCCCTCGTTGAGCGACCGGGCAGTCACAGGAAATTCGTTGCGTCGGGGCATGTCCCACTCCTTGCCCGGGTGACAGCGGATTGTGCACAGGTCTGAAGGCGCGTTCGAATGAGCCTTTGAACGCCGCAACCTACTCGATAGAACTTGAGCGCGTTTCTTTGATGAGTTGAGCTTGCTGAATCATTGTTGATTGTGACCACTCCTCCTCAGTGTAATATGGCTCTTCTGAAGTTCTGTACGGCGGATCTCCTATGCCAAATACAGAGTGCAAGATATTTTCGACCTCTGAAAGCGTATAAAATCCACCATCTCCTAGTCCCATTTCTGGGGACCAGTTTGTTGGCCGAGGAGACCACAAAAATACCGTTCTCACTTCCGCAGAATTGCTCGAAGGGCTCTGCAAATATTGAGCAGAGAAATTAAACGCGCCGATATCCTTCAAGATTTCTATTAATTGTTCGTGAGATTCGTGACGCGGACGCAGCGCCTCGCCCAACTTTCGGGTCACGGGTCGCCGATGACACAGCGGCCACGTTTCGTCTCGTAAAGCGACAGCTGGCAGAACGATCTCATGCCACGTCTGGCGTTGCCTAACATGACCCGTCAGGTCATCCTGATGAAGGCGTTGCATAGCAATGATGGTAATACCTTCCGCTTTGTTGTTCAGACGCGGTACGATCTCAGCGTCATACCATTCGTTTACCCCTCGACGCCTGGCATCATCCGTCGCTTGACTTGGCGAGATTGGATCATCGACGACGATGATGTCGGCACCTCGCCCAATGAGGCTTTGTCCGACGCTGGCGTAGAATATGCCGCCGCCATGGGGCAGGACGATCTCACGCGAAAGGTCTTTAGGGTTCAAATAGGGAAACAGAGCGCGGCATCGTGGGGTGCGCATCAAGGCTAAAGCTCTGCGTTTGAGATCACTTGCAAGCGCACGAGATCCAGCGACGATCATGAGCCTACGAGTAGGGTCACGACCGAGCGCAAAAACAGGCATAGCAATGGAAGCACAATGGGTTTTGTGGCTGCGCGGTGGCAAATTGAGAATCAGCCGAGTCTTCCCCCTATCAAGACATTCTTGCAAGGCATTCGCCATCACATCTATATGCAAGTTGCCCGCAACGTCGCCCGTTGCCGTTGTCTCGGCGAGAGCGAATTTGCAGAAAGAGGGCAAGTCTGCGGAGTATAGACGTCTTAAAATCTTGGCCATAGAATCATGACTCATCAGAGCGCTCGGTATTTATAACCAACATTTCAGCCAGCTCTGTCAGAATATCCTCGTCTATCGGGCTCAACCGCAATTCATTCGTATTCTCCCGCCCGCGGATGTACTTAAGAACATAATCTCTAGCCCATGATTTTCCCTTAGCTGCATCATTGACAAGGGTAAAGGCGATAGCTTGGCGCTTACTGCCCTGGATTTGGCGAGCTCCACGAGGAATAGAAACTTTTTGGTTTAACTCCCGCTCGATCAATGAGTCGAAGTCGTTCGCGACCGTCGGACGTCCTCGCGGGTTGCCAGAGACGCCAGACTTAAAGCGAGAATGGAGCGGCGGTTTGCAGTAACCGACCTTATACTCCTCATCGTCTGCCATCCTGTTTTCCCCTCAGATTAAGCCGGCCTAGGAGACCTTACGTACCTGACTGTTGTTCAACGGATGATTTAAAGCTTGGTAGCCGCCCCTCGCCTTCGCGTTGGAGCACACTCAAGAAGCTCTACAACGCGATTAGCTATCTCCGAGAGTTCAATTAGGAACACGGCAAACTTACCATTCCTGACCATATTGACAATATAATTGTTCACAGCAGCAGATCCGAGCAATATTTCGTGTTCATGGAGGATCTCACCGACACGGATTGCAGACCCGGACTCCATTTCTTCCCGCACCGTAGCTTCGAAGCGTCTTAGGGCGAGGAACACCTTAACGTCTTCAAATTTCTCACGATTGTCCGAGGATACTGTGGAAATATTGCTATGCGTAAAACGAGTGCGCCCATAGGTTTCCCGAACTCGGTTCTCATTCTCAAACACTGCTCTTAAGGGGCCTTGAATTTGAGCTATAAGGTCGACAATCTCGCTTTGCTTTCCTCCAAAACTAACAAGCTCGCGAGCTACAGCGAGGCAGAACACCCTGAAGGATGAGTAGCTGACGTCGGCACCAGTCCCAGAGGGCAATGCGTCGTAGAATGCCATTCCAAAACGAGGAAGTAAGTCAGGGTTGGAGCGTGCCCAACCAAGGTCCAACTCAAGGAGGCGCTTCACGACCGTAAACAACTCGGATCGTACGGGCTGCTCGATGCGTTGACGAGCGGTGCTCGTTGCGCCAGTCGAGAGCGCATTGAGGACCTGTATTACTTGATGCCGCTTGTACATCCACGCTAACCTCATCTGACCCCAATAAGGGTTTCAATTTGTGAGCAAATGGTGTCGGGCAAGACGGCTCACCCGGTTGGGTTCCCTTGTCGTTGAGTAAGTCGAGAAATTACGACGGATCACCTCTGAGACAAGGGTGTCAAACTACCGAGAATGTAGCTCCGCCTCACAGCAGCGTAGGCAAGACCAAATATCCCCTGCATGAGGTTGGTATTCCATAGCAGTTGGCAGATTGTTCTGGATGCGCGCGGTGAAAGGAGCACAGTGCAACCACCGCATGGTGTGGTGGAGCAAGCAGATGACACATCCATTTTGGCATACAGCACTTCGTAGTTTGAAGGCTGATCGGCAAATTCGTGCAACTGTCCGCCAGGAACCCTTACGTTTCCGCTCGATGCTAGCGGGCGACCTTATGGATCCGCTTTGTGCATGGCGTGGGCGGTCTGGACGCCGCTACGTCGTGATCATCTATGCGCCCGGTCGGGTCGGAGCCGAGCTTCACCTTACCCCGGACCTCCTAAGCAGTTCCGTGATCCTTGCGGTTCGCTACCACTCTCGAGGAGGTGCTGCTTCGATTATCGCTGCTAGCGAGGGCTTGGTTGGCAATGCCGCCATCAACTGGGTCACGAGCCTTACCCGCCTCGGCGTCGACGAGTTCCACATTCATCGCTTGGCTCCAACCAATACAGCGCGCCAAGCGATCCTCATCGATCTCATTCAGCCGGATTTGGAGGCAGCGCCGTGAACCTCCTTGTCCAGGGCGATACTGCACTCCCTCAGATCCCCGATCAGGGAGGAGCATACCCGCTGAGGCTACGCTCGCTTCCTGGGCCGAAGACCGCGAGGCCATCACCCTGATGCCTCGTCGCGAGTTCTCCAAAGCCGTACAGCGTGCGGCCTTCCACCGGGCGGAAGGGCACTGCGAGGGTCAGCTCCCAAACGGCACCCGCTGTCCCTGCCCCCTTACCCCAGCGAAGTTCGCCTACGACCACATCGTCCCCGATGCCCTCGGGGGCGAACCAACCCTTACGAACTGCCAGGTCCTCTGCATGGTGTGCCATGCCGAGAAGACCCGAGCCGATGTTGCACGAATCAGTAAAGCCAAACGCGCTTGGGATCGTCACCACGGCATTCTCGATCCGCATCGGCGCAAGATCCGAGGTCGCGGCTTTCCGAAAGCTGCACCGCAGAGGCTTGCGACACGCCCGCTTCGGCGGTGGTTCGAAACTGGGGTTTTCGATCCGCCCGTAGAAGGTTAGAAGTACCTCCACGAAGTGCTGAAACAGCGATCTACTTTCTCGGCCGCACCGAGAGCCATGCTTCGCGTGAGCCGCTAAGCGAGGACTAGCCAACAGCTTTGCTGACAAAACTCGGCAGCTCGTTGCATAAGCAATCACAGGGGTCCGACCGTAACTCCGCGGCTACTCCTTTTGGATACATCTCTAATCAATCTCTGACCTTAACCGTCGATTGACACATCATTTCTGCATGTTAACCGTCTTATAAAGCGAATGATCTCTGACCCACTATACTCGTGGAAGTTGGTCACAGGGATGCAAGGGTTTCGGTGCCCATAAGCACTGACCGGTCGCTGGGGAGGCGTTTTCATGGCGATCGTCACTGGCAATGGTCGAAGCAATGTTTTCGCGGGCACGGGAGCCGCTGATACCATCAGCGGGCTCGGTGGCGATGACATACTCAACGGTGGTGCAGGCAACGACCTGTTGCTCGGGGGTGACGGGAGCGACTTCCTCTACGGCGAAGCTGGCAACGATACTCTGTCGGGTGATGACGGCATTGACCTCCTCATGGGAGGCATCGACGACGATCTGCTCAATGGCGGTGATGCCGGTGATCTCCTGTTCGGAGGCGACGGCGCCGACCGGCTGAACGGAGATGCGGGGGATGATGTTCTGAGCGGCGACGTCGGACGCGACACGCTCGTTGGCGGAGCGGGCAGCGACCTGTTGTCGGGTGGCGACGGCAACGACGTTCTCTCAGGCGACGAAGGCGCCGACACACTGAATGGTGGCGACGATGGTGACCTTCTCGACGGAGGCGTGGGTAACGATTGGCTCTCAGGCGACCAGGGCAACGATACGCTGATCGCGAGCTCCGGGAACGATACCTTCATCGGTGGGGAGGGCGCGGACACCCTAGTCCTAACCGGTACCCGGCGCGACTACTCGGTGGCTCAGGCAGCGAATGGCGACATCCGGATCGTTGACCTCCGGTCCGGTTCACCACAAGGCTCGAGCCTGGTGCGCAGCACAGAGCGCTTCGTCTTCAGCGACGGGACGCTGACGAGCGCCGAGTTACTCACCCCTCCCGCCGCGGCCCCGACCTACTCGATCACGGTGGGGTCCGCCTCAGTCGCTGAGGGCAACACGGGCGCGGGCAACGCGATTACCTACACGGTGAGCCGCACCGGCGACGTGTCAAAGGCCGGCACCGTGGCGGTTGGCTTTTCTGGTACCGCGACGAACGGCAGCGACTACGGCGTGACGGGGCTCGGCGACGGCGGGGTGGTGCGCTTCGCAGCGGGGGCGTCAAGCGCCACGTTCACAGTCACCACCAAGCCCGACACGACGGTCGAGGCCGACGAGACCATCATCGCTACACTTGGGCAGATCACTGGCGGCGGCACGCTCGGGGCAGCCAAAGCTGCGACCGCAACGATCGCCAACGATGACATTGCCCTGCCGCCGCCGAGCTACACCATCGCGGTAGCCCCTGCCACAATGGCCGAGGGCAACACGGGCGCGGGCAACGCGATCACCTACACGGTGAGTCGCACCGGAGACATATCGAAGGTCGGCACCGTGGCGGTTGGTTTCACCGGTACCGCGACGAACGGCAACGACTACGGCGTGACGGGTCTGGCCGATGGCGGGGTGGTGCGCTTCGCAGCGGGCGCGTCAAGCGCTACCTTCACGGTGACCACGAAGCCCGACACGACGGTCGAGGCTGACGAAACCGTCATCGCCACACTCGGCGCGATCACCGGTGGTGGTGGTCTCGGCAGCAACAAGGCAGCCACCGCTACCATCACCAACGATGATGCGGCCCCAACACCGCCGACCTATACCATCGCCGTGTCCCCAGCTGCGGTCGTTGAGGGCAACACGGGTGCGGGCAACGCCATCACCTACACGGTGAGCCGCACCGGGGACGTGTCGAAGGTCGGCACCGTGGCGATCGGCTTCACGGGCACGGCCACGAATGGCACCGACTATGCCGTGGCGGGCCTCGCGGACGGCGGTATTGTTCGCTTCGCGGCTGGCGCGTTGTCCGCAACCTTCACGGTCACAACCAAGCCGGACGTAGTTGTCGAGCCCGATGAGACGGTGGTTGCTACCCTGGGAGCGATCACCGGCGGTGGTATCCTGGGTGCCAGCAAGGCTGCCACGGCCACCATCATCAGCGACGATGCGGCCCCGACACCGCCGACCTACACCATTGCGGCTGATTCCGCCTTCGTCGCCGAAGGAAGCACCGGCGCGGGTAATGCCATCACTTACACGGTGTCGCGCACCGGAGACGTCAGCCAAGCTGGAACCGTGGCAATCGCCTTTACGGGCAGCGCAACGAACGGCAGCGACTACGCCGTAACGGGTCTGACGGACGGAGCCGTCACCTTCGCGGCAAACGCCACGACCGCCACTTTCACGATCAGAACCACACCCGATAGCGTGCTCGAGGCGGACGAAACGGTCATCGCCACGCTCGGCGCCGTCACGGGTGGCGGCCAGGTCGGCAGCGCCAAGGCGGCGACTGTGACGATCACCAATGATGATATGGCGCCCACCTACCAGATCAGCGTCGACCCGAGTGCCGTAGCGGAGGGCGATGCCGGTGCGGGGACCGCCATTACCTACACGGTGAGCCGCACTGGGGACGTATCGAAGGCTGGCACGGTGGCGGTTGGCTTCACGGGCACGGCGGATAGCAGCGACTATGCCGTGGCGGGCCTAACAGACGGCGCAGTCAGCTTCGCGGTGGGTGCATCGAGCGCGACCTTCACGGTCACGACGAAGCCTGACACGATCGTCGAGGCCGACGAAACCGTCATCGCCACCCTCGGGACGATCACCGGCGGCGGAACCCTCGGTGCGACCGCGGTGGCCTCGGCCATAATCACCAACGACGATAGCGCACCGACCTACACCATTGTAGTGGCACCTGCCGCGGTGCAGGAAGGCGACATCGGCTCGGGTAGCACCATCACATACACCGTGGAGCGCGCCGGCGACGTGTCGAAAGCCGGTAGCGTCGCGGTCACGCTCGGCGGTACGGCCGACAGCGACGACTACACCGTGGCCGGCCTGGCGGACGGCATCGCCAGCTTCGTGGCAGGTGCCACGAACGCCACCTTCACGGTGACGACCAAGTCCGACACGGTGGTCGAGGCTGACGAGACGGTAATCGCCACGCTCGGCACGATCACCGGCGGCGGCACCCTTGCTGCGACTGCGGCTTCGACGACAGCCACGATCACCAACGACGACAGCGCTCCGTCCTACACCATCGCCGTCGCACCAACGTCCGTGGCCGAGGGGGATGCGGGATCTGGCAACACCATCACCTATACGGTGACTCGAACCGGCGACGTGTCAGGTGCAGGTACCGTAGCTGTAGCTTTATCGGGCAATGCCACGCTGAACAGCGACTACACAACCAGCCTGCAGAACGGGATAGTAGCCTTTACGGCCGGTGCTGTGCGCGCGAGCTTCACGGTCACGACCACACCGGACACGGTGCTGGAGGGCGACGAAACAGTGACCGCCACGCTGGGGGATGTCACGGGCGGCGGCCAGGTCGGCAGCAACGGCACGGCCACCGCCATTATCACCAATGATGATAAGGCGCCGACCTACTCTATCACCGTCGCTCCGGCCTCGGTCTACGAGGGTGATACAGGCTCCGGCAACACGATCACCTATACCGTGACCCGCACCGGCGATGTATCAGAGGCCGGCAGCGTAGCAGTTGGCTTCACCGGCACGGCGGACAGCGACGACTACGCGGTGGCCGGCCTAACGGACGGCGCAATCAGTTTTGCTGGTGGTGCCACAAGCGCGACCTTCAAGGTTACGACCAAACCTGACATCGTTGCTGAGGCTGACGAAACAGTGGTCGCCACATTGAGCACCATCACGGGCGGCGGCACTCTGGGCAACGATAAAACCGCTACCGCTACGCTGAAGAATGACGAAGTTTCAGTAATTTACTCCCTCGAGTCCTACAACGATGCTGTCACAGAAGATAGTTCTTTCGGCTACGGATACTCTTTTGGGGTCTTGGTTCATCGCACCGGTGACGTATCTCAGTACGGAGAAGTTGCGCTCTCTTTTGCCGGAACAGCTACAAAGGGCATCGATTACGCCGAATATTACTATAATAACTCCTACAAAAATGGGATCGCGACTTTCAATCCTGGCCAGCGAGATGTAGTCCTAAATCTGGAGACCAGGTACGACAACATCTACGAGGGTGATGAGACAGTTGTCGTCAAGCTTGGCGCAGTCACCGGCGGTGGAACAGCCGATCCCAACAGCGCAGCCACCATCACCCTCTTAGACAACGACCCAGACGTACCCCCGATCTATCAGATTTCCTTCTCAAGCTCGGACACCATCAACGAAGGTGACACTGGTTCTGGCAATACCGTCACTTACAGAGTGTTTCGGAACGGGAACGTCTCGCAAGCTGGCACAGTAGCCGTAGCGCTCTCAGGCACAGCCGACAGCAGCGACTACACGGTGGCGGGCCTGACCGATGGCACTATCGGCTTCGCCCCCGGTGCGAGCAGCGCAACCTTCACGATCACGAGCAAGCCCGACACGGTCGTGGAACCGGATGAGACGGTCGTCGCCACGCTCGGCGCAATCACCGGCGGCGGCACGGTCGGCGAGGCTGCGGCAGCGACGGCCACGATCTACAACGATGATGGCGCAGCGTTCTACTCCATCGCGACTGAGGATGGTGCTGTTGGCGAAGATGGTTTTTATGACGGGTATGGCTTCGGCGTACTGATCCATCGCACAGGCGACGTCTCGCAGTACGGAGAGGTGGTACTCGATTTCTCCGGAACAGCAACAAAAGGTACTGATTACGGCGACGACAATAACTACAGCGGCTACAGAAATGGGATCGTTAGCTTCAATCCAGGCCAACGAGACGTGTTCGCTAGCCTACGAACCAGGTACGACAACATCTACGAGGGTGATGAGACAGTTGTCGTCAAGCTTGGTGCAGTCACCGGCGGTGGAACAGCCGATTCCAACAGCGCAGCTACCATCACCCTCTTGG
Organism: Methylobacterium sp. A54F; assembly: GCF_053346035.1. NCBI lineage: Bacteria > Pseudomonadati > Pseudomonadota > Alphaproteobacteria > Hyphomicrobiales > Methylobacteriaceae > Methylobacterium > Methylobacterium sp. A54F. Next base: position 503,826 of record NZ_JBKFBF010000002.1, read on the forward strand.
ACAACGACCCAGACGTACCCCCGATCTATCAAATTTCCTTCTCAAGCTCGGACACCGTCAACGAGGGTGATACCGGCTCTGGCAATACCGTCACTTACAGAGTGTTTCGGAACGGGAACGTCTCGCAAGCTGGCACGGTAGCCGTAGCGCTCTCAGGCACAGCCGACAGCAGCGACTACACGGTGGCGGGCCTGACCGATGGCACTATCGGCTTCGCCCCCGGTGCGAGCAGCGCAACCTTCACGATCACGAGCAAGCCCGACACGGTCGTGGAACCGGATGAGACGGTCGTCGCCACGCTCGGCGCAATCACCGGCGGCGGCACGGTCGGCGAGGCTGCGGCAGCGACGGCCACGATCTACAACGATGATGGCGCAGCGTTCTACTCCATCGCGACTGAGGATGGTGCTGTTGGCGAAGATGGTTTTTATGACGGGTATGGCTTCGGCGTACTGATCCATCGCACAGGCGACGTCTCGCAGTACGGAGAGGTGGTACTCGATTTCTCCGGAACAGCAACAAAAGGCACTGATTACGGCGACGACAATAACTACAGCGGCTACAGAAATGGGATTGTTAGCTTCAATCCAGGCCAACGAGACGTGTTCGCTAGCCTACGAACCAGGTACGACAACATCTACGAGGGTGATGAAACGGTTGTCGTCACGCTTGGTACAGTCACCGGCGGTGGAACAGCCGACCCGACCAGCGCCGCAACCTTCACGATCAAGGACAATGATCCAGACGTCCCCCCGACCTATCAAATTGCTCTCTTATATCCTGACAGCGTCACCGAGGGCAGCACTGGCGGCGGCAATACTCTGACTTATGAGGTTTCTCGAACCGGCAACGTCTCGCAAGCAGGTGCCGTTGCGATCATTCTGGGCGGCACGGCCACAAGCGATGACTATAGAATCAGCCTGCAGAGCAACGTCGTTGATTTCATTGCCGGATCGACGCGCTCAACCTTCACGATTACTACGACGCCTGATATACTAATTGAACCTGACGAGACGGTAACGGCAACGCTTGGGACTATCGCGGGCGGCGGCACCATAGGCGTGAATGCCTTGGCAACCGGGACCATTTACAACGATGACTTTATTTACTCGGGAGGGCAGCCGCAGAGCGCCTGAACCACACCGTAAGTGTCAGCATTGCATCGGGCTGACTTTCGGGCTGCGTAAACGGAACCACGTTGATAAAGTAGGGAGGCGGCAGGCCATCATTCATGGCGCGCCTTATGCTCGACCAAGTGCGCGTCGTCGTGGAAGATAAGAAGCCGGAACGGTGTGTCCGCAATGCCGACCATGGTGGCCTCCTTGCGAAGCAGCCGAGTCGAGGCGCCACATTGAGCACTGATCGGCGCTCCCGGGGAAGCGAAAACAAAGCTGCCTCGACCGGTGGGGGACCGGTCGAGGCGAGGTGTTGGATCGGTGCTAGATGAGCTGAGCGAGCATCACCCCTTGATAAGCCACAGGGTCGAGGTCAGGTGCGGCCGTGAGCGAGGAGGCGATCAGCAGGGCTGTCAGGAGCAGAGGTGCGAGCGTGACTGCATCTGTGGCTGAGCTGCCGACTGCGCCTGGATCTCCCGTGTGCATGATCGCCTCCGTCGCTGGAGCGTTCATGCACCAGCCACGCGGCAGGGACCGTGAGGCAGATTACACATCTGAGGCTGAGCGACGGAGCGAACCCTTTCGGCGGGTCGAGCATTACCTCCCCCTATCAAGAGGATGGCTGCCATGGGTCTCGTGTCCGCTCTGCTCCTTATCGTGCTGCCGGTGGGGTTCGCCGTGCTCGAATTGCTACGGATGCGGGGTACGCGGCAGCTCTGAGCGTCGGCGTGATAGAACCCACCACTCACCGCGTTCCGGCCACCTGCGGCTTATCAGATGCGGCTGGCCGAGGAAGGCATGATGTTGACGTTCCAGCGAGCGACCGCGGGGCTCGCACTCTTGTGAGATCAAGGCCCTAGCTTAACGGTATAGCTTCGCGCGGTCAGAAGGGCGTTCGCCCGTCTGGTGTTTACCCCCCTCCTTGAGCCCGCTGTGCTTCCCCGCAGCGGGCTTCTCTTTTGCGCGAGCCTCACCCGGAGGCCGCACCTTCCGCACTCTCAGCCGTCTTCTTCGGCCGTCCGCGCGATTTGGCCGACTTGGCGACGGGCTCCGGCGCCACTGCGACCTTAGCTGGCTGCTTGCGGCGCAGATGGCCGAGACCCAAACTGCGGGCCAGGGCAGAGCGTCGATCGGAGTAGGAGGCGGCCGTCATCGGGTAGTCCGGAGCGAGGCCCCACTTGATGCGGTACTCCTCGGGCGTGAGCCCGCGGTTGTTCAGGTGCCGCCGGAGCGTCCTGTAGGGCTTGCCGTCCTCGAAGCTGATCAGCGCGTCCGGTGTGACCGACTTCTTGATCTGGGCAGCCGTTGCTTTCTGCAGGCCCGGCTCAGCGCCTTCTTGCCTCGCGCCGAGACTGATCAAGCTCGAGTGGACTTGCGCCAATATAGACGGTAGTTCACTGAGTGGGAGGCTGTTCTTCGACACGTAGGCCGATACAACGTCGGCGGTGAGCTCCATGTAATCGGTTTGTGGAGAGATGGGTGCTTGTTCCACTCTATTCTCCTATGGCTTGTTTGCTAAAGACAGAGATATGGACCCCTTGTTTCGCGATAGTCAATAATCACCACGGCATAATTTGCCCTTGGCAGCGGGATGAAACCCTCTGAGTGAATTTTTCGCTGAGGCAGTCGCTCACGAGTCGATCATCAAATCATCTGTGCTTCGACACCTGAGCAGCCCTTGATTCAGGCGCCGTGCGTCTGAGGAGGCAGGAAACCTGTTAGCCTGCCGGCGGTCTGCACCGCCAACGGGGTAAAGACGATGGCCGCCGGCCGCTCGCGAGCACGAATCAGCCGCAACCAGCGCGAATGAATCGGGAGGAGTGGGGCTACTGCCTCAGTGCTCCAACCAAGTCCCTCGAGGATGGCGGCCGGTGCCTTCGATCATCCTCACCACAGCTCACTGATACAGTGTGCGCTGATTCAGAAGCGCCATCAGGAACAGCGTTCGCAAGGTGAGAAGCTTCTCTGAGTCGGCAAGGTCCGGCTCGGACAGAGACGCTTCTGCCTTCGGGTCGGCCGCGACGGTTGCGGCGAGATCCAGCGTGAAGGCGGCACCGATCGGGTACTCGCGCGTGCTCGGATCAGCGAGGTACACCTCAGCGGCGGCGGCGACCGCCCCCATATCGATGGGCGGAGCAACGATGCGGTCGGGGTCAGAGGATTGGTTCGCCATTCCAAATCGAATCCCACCGGGCCGAAGAGTGTCACATCGCGTACCGTATGCGTTAGGCGTCACCCCAGGCAAACGACGGCAACCGGCGAAGCCACGCTGACGGCGCGGATTCGCAGGTCGGTCATGGCTCCGGTCTGCTCTCGACGACCGGCTGGCGCCATGCGTTCCGAGGCGCATGGATAACAACAGAACGCCAAGGGCAGGAGGCACGTTGAGGGCTGTCCGCAATGAAATCCCTGTTCGCGCGCGACGTTTCCCTGTTCGACGCGAAATTTTCCCTGTTCGGACCGTACAGGGAATTTCGGGTTAACCTGTTGATCAGAAAGGGGTCGCTTGAGTGCGCCCTCCGTCAAACACGGTCAAACGGCGAAAACGGGCCCAGAACAGGGAAATCAGACCGTCGGGCGAAGCCGCAAGCCCACTCGACGAATCAACAGCCACGGCACTTTCATGCGCTCACACATGCTTCGGCGAGGCCGCCTCACGGCGCAGCGGGACGCCGGGCGATCGCGTAGGCGAGGTCGCCGATCTCCTCGGCGGACAGTTCACCAGCAACCTCGTTCATCTGCGGGTCGAAACCGGCCCGGTCGCTTGATTTGTAGGCTGTCAGCGCCTGCGCGAGATACTCCTCCCGCTGTGCGGCAATGCGGGGTACGCCCTGATCGCCGCCGAGTTCGCGGCCGTGGCAGGAGGTGCAGCGGTGCCGGCGGATTGCGGCGTCGGCGCGCGCGACCCGGGCGGGGTCCGCCGCGGGGCCCTCGTAGCGCGGGGGCGGAAGCGACGCGACGGCCGCCGCGTAGGCCTGCAGGTCGGCGTCGCTCATGGGCTCCGCCAGGGCGTTCATCGGGTCGGCCTTGCGCTGGCCCTCGCGGAACATGAAGAGCTGGTTGGTGACGTAGGTCGCCGGCATGCCCCCGAGAGAGGGCACGCCGGCACTCTGGGAGGTCCCGGCACCGTGGCAGGCCGTGCAGGCCTCGATCGACGGCGTGGCGGCACCGGCGATTCCGGCGCTGAGCGCCAGGGCCGCCGCGATGATGGGGAGGCGCATGGGGCGCTGGTCACTCCTTTGGGACGGCGGGGCCGGGGCGAGGGTGCCCCGGCCGGTGGCTGGCTCGTCGGCGCCTCACTGGGCGGCGTGCTTCTCGGGCGCCGCGTAGCTGATGCGGTAGATCGCGCCGTTGAGATCATCGGAGACGAGGAGCGCCCCGTCCGGGGTCACCTGGACGTCCACCGGCCGGCCGATCAGCTGATTGTTCTCCAGGAAGCCCGTGAGGAACGGCTCGACGGAGACGACCTTGCCGGCGGCGTCGAGCTTCGCGAACACCACCTGGCCGCCGGACTTGCGAGTGCGGTTCCAGGAGCCGTGCTGCGCGATGAAAATGCCGTTGCGGTAGGCCTCGGGGAACTGCGTGCCGGTGGAGAAGCGCATGCCGAGCGCCGCCGTGTGAGCCCCGAGCAGCGCCACCGGCGCGGTGAACTCCGAGCAGGAGCGGCCCCAGCCGTATTCGGGATCCGTGAAATCGCCCTGGTGGCAGAACGGGTAGCCGAAATGCTGCCGGCCCGGCTCGCTCAGCACGTTAAGTTCGTCGTTCGGCAGGTCCTCCGAGACCCAGTCGCGGCCGTTGTCGGTGAACCAGAGCTGCTTCGTCGCTGGGTTCCAGTCGAAGCCCACCGTGTTGCGCACGCCGCGAGCCACCACCTCGACGTTCCCGCCGTCGAGATCCATTCGTCGGATCTGGGCATGGGTGTCCGGAGGCAGGAGCGAGTTGCCCGGCGCGCCCACCGGCACGTAGAGCTTGCCGTCCGGCCCGACCTTGATGAACTTCCAGCCGTGGGCCTCGTCCCTCGGGAGGTCGTCGTAGACGAGCTTTGGCGCGGGCGGATGGTCGAGGTTGGCCTCGATGTCGGGTAGCTTCGTGATCCGCGCAATCTCGGCGATGTAGAGCGTACCGTCGTGGAACGCGACGCCGTTCGGGCGGTGTAGGCCCTTCGCAATGATCTTCACGCTGCGCTGACCGCCAGAGTCGGAAACGGCGTAGACACGGCCCGCGATGCGGCTGCCGACGAACAGCGTGCCCTTGTCGCCGAGCTGCATCGAGCGGCCGTTCGGGACGCCCGACGCGTAGACCTCGAGCTTGAACCCGTCCGGCAAGCGGAGCTTGTCGAGTGGCAGCTTGTCGGCGGGCGTCGCCGTGATCGGCATGGTCATCGACTTGAGGGCGAGTACCGCCTCGTCCTCGGTCTCGGGCCGGTCGACGTTGTTTGTCACCACCGGCGGCTCGCCGGGCTTCTGGGCCGGCACTGGCTTGGCGACGGCCATCCCCGCGACGGTCGCGAGGGCAATTCCGGACATCAGGGCGCGCAGGCGCGCACGGCCGAGCTGGCTCATCACAGGTTCCTCCCAGGCGGGCTCTGTGCCCCGCGACAGCGGTCCTCGTATCGTGGCGTCGGGACCTGTCGACCGCATACCAAAATGGTTGCAGGATGGGGAGCGTTCGGCGCCAGGGTTGCATGACGACGAGCGGCGATCGTCGCATCCCGTGCATCGGAAAAGTCCCTTGGGGTCTGCCGGAGCCCCGAGCCTTTTCGGGCCCGCCGCGAATCGCTACGGTCGCGCCGCCGCCCTGCCCGCGTGGGGTCCGGCTAACCGGAACCTGCGGCCGGACGAGTACGGAGGGAGATGAGGGTGGCGTCGCGTCTCGATGAACTGAAGGGCGACCCGGCGTTCCGCCAGGCCGTGCACGCCGTGCGGGGCGCCGCCAGCGTCCTGAGCGGCCGCGCGGTGAGCCACGACGAGGCAGAGCTGCTCGTGAGCTTCGCGCTCGCGGCCTATGCCAATGCGGGTGGCCTTTCGGAGCCGAGCCTGAGCCGGCTCGCCCGCTTCTCGGGCAAGCTACCCCCGGAGGAGAGCTTCGAGAGCCTGTTGAAACACTGACACGCGGTCAGCGCCGTGAGGCGTGGGGGAGAGCCCGAGCATGCGCGGATCCTGGGGCCTGGCCATCGTCCTCGCGAGCTGCTGTCCGGCAGCCGGGCAGCCGGGACCGGAGGCGCTCTTCCTCGAACTGACCAACCCCGAGCAGGCTGCCGTGCGTCGCGCGGTGGCGCGCCAGCTCGGGGGCGCCTTGCTGCCCGAGTTCCGCAACATCCGGCCAATCGCCTCGGAGATGCGCAACGAGGTCGAGTATTGTGGTCAGGTCCGGGTCGCGGAGGCCGGCGGCGCGGCTCCCGATTTCCGGCTGTTCCTATACACCCGCTCGGGGTCCGGCGAGGTCGCGCGGATCCTAGATTCGGACCAGCTCAACGGCTACCGGGTCGGGCGCAAGATGATCGCAGCCCTGCGGCGCGCCGGCTGCCTGTAGGACGCCTAGCGCTGCCTAGCCTCGCGGGCTCGACCACGCCCCTGTCCGAGCAAGAACCGCGACAGCGCCTGGTCGAGCTCGGGATTGGGGCGCTTCAGCCCTTTGATGAAGCGCGAGATACGCGGCTGCCGCACCCCGACTGCCCATGCGAGCTGCGCCTGCGTCCAGCCAGACCGCCGGAGGAACGCTTCGATCTCGCAGGGATGCACCCGCGGATGATTTTCGGCATGAACGTGGGGACGAACCGTCACGCGGGCGCCTCGCAGCTCTCGACCCTCAACGTTTTAGGCCGCGACGCGGCCGCAGACACGATCCAAGGCTCCCCCTAATCCGACCCTGCGAACAAGATTCCGTGAGCAAACCTGTCGGACGCAAGCGGCGCGGTAGGTACCGGGTGACGAACCACAGAACTGGAGGAAACCCGATGCGCCTTTCTCTCTTCGGTGCGGTGATGACGCTGCTCTGGCCGCTCGCGGCGCACGCGCAGGACGCGGGCGATGCGGCTGCCGGCGAGAAGGCCTTTGCGCCCTGCAAGGCCTGCCACGCCTTCGGGAAGAACGGCGTCGGTCCGAACCTGACGGGCGTGGTCGGGCGCAAGGCGGCATCCGCCGAAGGCTACACCTACTCGGCTGCCTTGAAGAACTCGGGCATCACCTGGGACGACGCCAACCTTCACGAGTGGCTGAAGAACCCGAAGACGAAGGTGCCGGGCACGAAAATGGTCTTCCCCGGCTACCCCGACGACAAGAAGATCAACGACGTGATCGCCTACCTGAAGACGCAGAAGTGACGGCCCGCCGCCGGGTAGCCCCCGGCGGCACTCCGGGCGGCGAGATGGCAATAGCGACTGTGCGGCAGCGACATGCCGGCACGGGGCCCGAACCGGCCCCCGGCCGGAGGGTTGGCTCCTCGGACCCATGCGGATCAGACCCGACCGCGCCGGAATGCCCGAGGCAAACCCCATGACCCTATCCAGGCCCCTGTTGCCGGCCCGGCTCATCCTCGCGCTCGGCCTCGGCCTCGCGCCTCTCGCCCTCGTCTGGCCCGCGGCGGCCCAGAGCACCGGCTACGTCACCGGCTTCCCGGGGAAGGACCCGGCGGGGGACGACGAGATCGGCTGGGGGCCGGCCTACCGGCCCGAGACGAGCTTCTCCCAGCCCGGCACGCCGCCGACACCCGGCGACTTCGCGGGCGCTGCCTATCGGGCCCGGACGGAGCGCGGCCCCTACGACCGGGTCCAAGACACCCGTGGCACCCGCCCGGTTGCCTACGGCGGCGGTGCGTTCCGGGCATCCGGGGCGCAGCGGCCGGCTGCCGTGCGGTCGATGCGGCACGGGATCCATCGCCGAACCCGCGCCACGCCCCGCCAAGCCGGGCGCTGACGCCGCGAACCCCGGCAGCTCGCCGTCAGCCGAGCTTGAGCGCGAGCTGCTTCAGGGCCTGCGCGACCGTGCCGTCGTCGCAGGCCGTGCGGGCCTCCGGGGCGGCGGCCGTCAGCAGGTTTGCGATCTTGGCTGGCTGGATCGCCCTGGCGTCGGTCAGACAGTCGACCAGGACCTCCAGGGCATATTCCAGCGCGACGATGCGGGCTTCGAGCTCCGCCTGCCTTGCGCTCATCAGGGCCTCCCGGGCAGCCTCCGGTCGGGCCGCGCGGGCGGAGTGTACGCCGCGCGGGGGGCTGGCACCCGTGCGCGCCGCGCAGGGCAGGGGCTCGCCGCAGCCCCCAACGCAGGCGGGCGCCGCGGCGGTTCCCCGCCGCGGCGCCCGCGTTCTGTCCGCGTGGCTGGTGCCTACGGGCAGGCGTGCCGACGGCCGTCGTTGCCGAGGTAGGTGCCCGTGCGCGGGTCATAGGACTTGAACCTGCGGACGCAGTAGGCGGTGTCCGAGCCGGAGCCGACAACCGGCTCCGCCGCCGGAGCGACGTCGGTCTCGTAGCCGTAACCCACCGGCGCGTAACCGCCGTAGCCGTAGCCCCCATACCCGTAATCGTCGTACCCGTAATAGCCCGAGCCGAGGCCGTAACCCGCCGCGAGGCCGACGCCGAGACCGAGGGCTCCGTAGCCGAGACCGCGCCCGTAGCCGTAGCGGCGACCGCCGTAGAACCCGCCGCGCACGCCCGGGAAGCCGCCGCGCACACCTGTTGCCCGGTACCCGCCGATGCCGCCGCCGGCGAGGGCGTTGCCGTTGTTCAGGCCGCGGCCCGCGAACCCGGCGCCGTTGCCTCGGAAGCCGCCGCCCGCCAGGGCACCGCCGCCGACCCCGCCCCGGAAACCGCCGCCCGCGAGGGCACCGCCCCGGAAGCCCCCGCCGCCGAAGCCGCCACCACCGAACCCGCCGCCCCGGAAGCCGCCGCCCGGCCGCGCATCGGCCCAGGTCGGAAGCATCGTGACGGCACCTGCCATGACGGCAGCGGCGACGAGAATTCGCTTCATGATCATCTCGCTGAAATGTCGGAGTGTGAAGCGAGAACTCACGGTCGATCGTTTGGTTCGAAGCACTTTCCGCCCTGCGACGTTCGGCGTGCCCGGCTCCGGCGCGCATCACTCGGGCAGGGGCCTCGGACTTCTGGTCCGCGGTGCGAAATTCCGGATCTCCGATCCGGCAAATTGCAACCTGAGTTGTTAAGAGATTTTGAGACAACTGCAGGTATGGGTCGGCGATTGATGGGCCCGATCATGCCAGCAGATCTCATAAGGGTGCTCGACCTCGAACTGGCCAAGCGCGGGTACGACCGCCGCTGCCCGGTGCTGACGCAGCGCTACGAGATCCAGCAGGAGCAGGTTCAACGGGAGGACACGCGCACCGCGATCTGGTTCGTCGGCACGCTCTACGTTCTCTTCGCGATCACGGACGCCGTCCTGATCAGCGACCTCATCGTCTACGCGGTGGCACTGCGCGTCGTCGTCGGCAGCGCTTACATCGCGGCGATCAGCTACCAGATCCGGCGCGCGGTGAAGTACGACTTGATCGAGCTGCAATGCGCCCTCGGAATCGTGCTGGGCTACACGGCCTGGCTCGCGCTCGCGACCCTGAGCGACCAGCGCGCCAACGTGCTGTACTACCTGTCGTTCGGGATCGTCTTCATGATGGTCTCGAACCTGTTCTTCAACTTCCGTTTCCGCATCGCCCTGGTCACGTCGAGCATGATCACGGTGGTGTTCTTCACGGCCGTCTGCCTCCTGGTCGATGCGAGCCTGGGCTTCTACGTGGCGATCGGCTCGCTCTACCTTCTGAGCCTGATCCTGACCCTGTTCCTGAACTGGAAGCTCAACGTCGAGCGCTACCGGGTCTTCCTCAACGCCCTGCGGGCCGAGACCCGGCAGAAGCAGGCCACCGAGCGCGGCGAGGAGTTGCTGAGGCTCTCCACCACGGACGCGCTCACAGGGCTCCGCAACCGCCGCGCCGCGGACCAGCTTCTGAAGAGCTTCTGGACGGACTGGACGGCCGAGGCGAAGGCCTTCGCGGTGATCCTGATCGACGTCGACTACTTCAAGATGTTCAACGACTATTACGGACACCAGCAGGGCGACGCGTGCCTGATCGCCGTCGCCCGCGCCATGCAGGGGGCTGTGGCCGATCCGCGCTGCACCCTCGGGCGGTTCGGCGGCGAGGAATTCATCGTGCTGATGCCCGCCACCAGCGCGCAGCAGGTGCTCGACACCGCCGAGCGCATCCGCGCCTCCGTGCAGGCGCTGGCGATCCCGCACGAGGCGCGGTCCGACCACCTCGCGAGCGTGACGGTCAGCGTCGGCACGGCCTTCTCGCAGGACGTGACCGGCGAGAAGCCGGAAAAGCTCGTCACTGCGGCCGACCGGGCGCTCTACTGGGCCAAGGACAGCAACCGCAACTGCGTGAAGGCTTTCGACCCGAGCCTCGCGGCCAACGACGCGAGCAGCGACGTGGTCGCCGAGGCAGTGCGCACGGCCATCGAGCAGCGGCGGGTCGCCCTCGCTTTCCAGCCCATCTGGAACGTCACGACGGGCCAGATCTTCGCGGCCGAGGCCCTGATGCGCCTCACGGCGCCGTGCGGCACGCCGATCTCGCCCGGCGTCTTCATTCCGGTGGCCGAACGCAGCGGCCTCATCGTCGAGCTCGGGGCCTGGGTGATCGAGGAAGCCTGCGCGACCCTCCTGGCGAACCCGGAACTGCCGCTCATCAGCGTGAACGTCTCCGCGGTCCAGCTGATGCGCTCGCGGTTCGTCGAGTTCGCAGCCGCGACCCTGCGCAGCACCGGCGTTGCGCCGGGCCGCCTCGCCATCGAGATCACCGAAGGCCTGGAGATCGACGAGAACCCGGACATCCTCGACGCGATCGAGGCCCTGAGAGCGCTTGGCGTCAACGTCTGGTTGGACGATTTCGGGACCGGCTTCGCGGGCCTTTCGTGCCTCAGCAAGATCAAGTTCGACACGATCAAGATCGACCGGCTGTTCATTCAGGCGAGCCACACTCCGCGGGGCGCCAAGCTTCTGAAGGACATCGTCAACCTCGTCGCCAACTCGGGCCAGAACATCATCGTGGAGGGCGTCGAGACGGTCGAGCAATGCGACCTGCTGCGAAGCTACGGCGTGAAGTACCACCAAGGGTTCTACTTCAACCGCCCGATGTCGGCCGACGCGCTCACGCTGCTCCTCAACAAGAGCCGCAACCGCGCGATGGGCGCGGTGGCGGCCTGAACCCGGCGTCCGGCTCCAAGGCCGGCCGATGTACCGCGACGGCCCCCTCACCCGTGTTGGAGAGGGGATTCGAGCTGTGCTTCGGCGCCGGACGATCCGGAATGGATGCCTGCCTCTCAGCTCACGATGTCAGCAGAGACTGGTTTGCGGCGGTTATCAGCTCTAATATAAACCGTTCTGCCATATGCCGCGAAATTGATCCTGCATGCTCCACCCTGGGACGACCCGTCGTTGGAGACGTTTGTCGGAGCCTGTGTTCGCGACAACGTTCAGTTGAGCTGCGTGACGGGGCTCGATTGCGAACGCGTCCACGACGTGATCGACGAGTTGCTTCTCGTTCGGGATCACACTGGCATTCTGACGTCCTGGCACACGGACGAGCGCCTCGACGAGGTCCGAGCGTTCGCGCGGACGATTACTCTCGACAACCGATGGAGCGAGCAGGTGCAAGTGGTGAGACTCCACCGAGATTGAGAGTGCCCGTCATGGAGGTGCACGGATCGCACGAATGAGCCGAGGTGGCGGAAATCGCCGTTTCTAGGGTTGTGATCGGGCGCACATCGGTCGGGACAGCTCTTCCGACCCATCGAGCGTCCCCGAGGTGGCCGATTGGATCACCAAGCTAACCGGGTCCGAGGAATTCCGAGGCGCTGCTCTCACAGACGTTCGAGGATCCAAGCCTGCGCGCTGTCGAGATCCACGAAGAGGGGCGGGTTTCGGTCGTCGAGGCGCCCGAAGCCTGCCTCCAGGTACCAGCGTCCCGCCTGCTCGCCGTGGTCCTGCGAGAGCCGGACCAGGACGGCTACCAGAAACCCGTCCGAGAAGACGAGTTGGCTCTCCTGATCCGCGCTCCCCGTGGCGACCTGCACGGGCTGGAGGCAAAGGGTCATGCGGCGGCTCGATCAACCGGATGCAGGTCGTTCGCCTGGAATCCGGCAACGGCCCGGAGGCGGGGTCGGTTCAGGGTCCGCGGGCGTTTCCCACCGCGGGCGATCCGTCCGCATCGCCGCAGCCGAGGCCGATGCGCCAAGCACCGAGATACCGCGTCTCCCTCCCCTCAGGGCATCGCCCGGATCCGCTCCAGCAGCGCAGGATCGGCGTAGCCGTCCGGCGGCAGGCCCTGTGCGGCCTGGTAGGCCCGCACGGCCGCGCGGGTCCGCGGGCCGATCTTTCCGTCGACGCCGCCGGCCGAAAAGCCGCGTTCGGCCAGCCGCGCCTGCAGCTCGCGGCGCTCGTCCGCGGTCAGAGCGCGGGTGTCGCGTGGCCAGGGTTGGGTGAAGTTTGGCTGTCCGCGCAGGCGGTCCGACAGGTGTCCGACGGTGAGCGCGTAGGCCAGCGCCGTGTTGTAGCCGAGGATGCCCCGGAAGTTCGGCAGGAGCAGGAAGGCGGGGCCGCGGGCGCCGGCGGGCAGGATCAGCGTCGCGGGCCATGCGCCGTCGAGCGGGCCTTCGGCCCGTGCGGGCCGGACGCCGAGGGCCTCCCAGGCCGCGAGGCTGCGCACGGTAGTCTCGTCGGCGAGCGCGAGGTCGAAGCCCTCCGGCAGCGCGGCCTCGTAGCCCCAGGGCTCGCCCGGGCGCCAGCCCTTCCGGGCGAGGTAATTCGCGGTGGACGCGAGCGCGTCCACGGCGGATGTCCAGATGTCGCGGCGCCCGTCCGCGTCCGCGTCCACCGCGTAGGCCTCGTAGACGGTGGGCATGAACTGGGTGTGGCCCATGGCTCCGGCCCAGGACCCGGTGAGCGGCCCGGCGGGGGCATCGCCCCGCGCCCGGATCGCCAGCGCCGCGATCAGCTCGTCCCGCCAGTAGGCGGCCCGGGTCCCGTCGCCGCAGGCGAGCGTCGCGAGGGAGCGCAGCACGGGCCGCACCACCGCCGGGTCCGAGAGGACCGTCCCGTAGGTCGATTCCACGCCCCAGAAGGCCACGAGGACGTGGCGGTCGACGCCGTAGCGCCGCTCGATCTCGGCGAGCGGCCCGGCCAGCGCCTCGATCTGCCGCCGACCCTCGGCGATGCGGGCCTCGGTGACGCTGGCATCGATGTAGGCCCAGATCGGCCGCGCGAACTCGGCCTGGTTGCGGGTCGCCGCCAGGACTTCGGGATCCTCGGTGAGCCCGAGGAGGTGCTCCGCCGTGACGGCGGCCGGGATGCCGCGCGCCCCGGCCTGCGCGGCGAGGCCGTCGAGGCAGGCCGCGAACGAGGCCTCGGGCTCGGCGGCGGCCGCCGGGGCGAGCCCCAGCCAGAACCCGACCCCGACGCGGAGCCCCATCGCCCGCCCGCCTCCCCGATTTGCCTTTCGCAGCACGTCCGCTCCTTCGCGATCTCCGCTCGGCAGGCTAGCGCGGGAGCGCGGATGCCGGAAGCGTCGGGGTCGCAGGCACGCGCGGTCGCAGCCCCCTGGCGGGCGGCGGCCCGCGGGCGTAGCTTGGCCCCCGTGACGGTCCGCATCGCCATCCTCATCGGCACGCCGAAGGGCACGCGTCTCATGGCCGCGTCCTCCGAGCGGTCGGCCGCCCTGATGGTCGAGGCCGCCCTGTTCGGGATCGCGCCGGAGGCGCTGCCGGTGCCGCTCTGGGTGCAGTGCGAGGACGAGGGCCTGGCCGAGCGCCTGACCGCCTACCTGAACACGCTGCAGGCCGACATCGCGAGCGTTCCGGCCGACTGGTCGCCCCCCTGAGGGACGATGCGGCGCGGGGGTCGACCGGGCCCGGGCGAGCCCCACGACGAGAGGGCGCCAACAAATCCGAGCTTACGTCCTGGAAAACCGCCTAATCCAGCGCATTACCCGATCCGTCGATAAGATCGCGCGAGCCTGTCACCTCGCGGGTTGCCTTGCCCACACATTCAGCAGTCATGGTCGTGATTGCCACACGTCGACAGCTTGACGGTGCCCAGGCGATCTGAGCAACACTGGTATTCAAGGTGCCGAAGAAGAATGGCACGCCGCCGCCAGCGGCACCACGGGAGAGGAAATCATGACGTTCACGGCACGCGCGGCCGCAGCCGCGCTGGTCTGCGCGACCGCCCTCGGGCTGGCGCCGGCCTTCGCTGCGGATCCGATCAAGATCGGCCTGAGCGGACCCTACACGGGCGGATCCTCCGCGATGGGCGTCTCGATGCGCGACGGCGCCAAGCTCGCCGCGGCGGAGATCAACAAGGCCGGCGGCGTGCTCGGCCGCCCGATCCAGCTGATCGAGCGCGACGACGAGGCGAAGAACGAGGTCGGCGCCCAGGTCGCGCAGGAGCTGATCAACAAGGAGAAGGTCGTCGCGACGGTCGGCTTCATCAACACCGGCGTGGCGCTCGCCGCGCAGCGCTTCTACCAGGAAGCCGAGATCCCGGTGTTCAACAACGTCGCCACCGGCACGATCATCACCAACCAGTTCAAGGAGCCGGACTACGACGCCAACTACGTCTTCCGGAACTCCGCCTACGACGTGCTTCAGGCCGGCCTGATGGTCGACGAGGCGCTGGCGCAGGGCCACAAGAAGATCGCCGTCCTGGCGGACTCGACGAATTACGGCCAGCTCGGCCGCGAGGACATCGAGAAGAACCTCGCCTCGAAGGGCGTGAAGCCGGTCGCCGTCGAGAAGTTCAACATCAAGGACGTCGACATGACGGCCCAGCTGCTCAAGGCGCAGCAGGCCGGCGCCGACGTGATCCTCGCCTACGGCATCGGCCCGGAGCTCGCCCAGATCGCCAACGGCATGGCCAAGCTCGGCTGGCGGGTGCCGATGATCACGAGCTGGCCCGCCTCGATGCAGAGCTTCATCGACATCGCCGGTGCCAACGGCAACGGGGTGATCATGCCCCAGACCTTCATCGAGGATCAGACCCTGCCCAAGCGCAAGGCCTTCCTGGAGAGCTACTACAAGACCTACGGCGTGACGAAGATCCCGACCCCGGTGGCGGGCGCGCAGGGCTACGACTCGGTCTACCTGCTGGCCGCGGCGATCAAGCAGGCGGGCTCCACGGACGGCGCCAAGATCCGCCAGGCGCTCGAGAACCTCGGCGACCGCGTCGAGGGCGTGGTCACCACCTACGAGAAGCCCTTCACGGCCAAGGACCACAACGCGATCACGCGCAACATGGTCGTGTTCGGGAAGGTGCAGGACGGCAAGATCGTCTACGCCAAGGAGGAGGACGCTAAGAACGCCGGCGTCGTCCGCCTGAAGGAGAAGTCCTCGAACTGAGGCTTCCGCCGTACCCCTCGGGCCTCCTCTCCCGGCAGGGCGAGGGGGTCCGCGCGGGTTCGGGGCAGCGCGCCCCGCCAGCACCGACGACACAACGCAGCCCCGAACACGGCACCCCATGGCCATCTTCCTGCAGCTCATCGCATCCGGCGTCGCGGTCGGGATGATCTACGCGGCGATCGCGTTCGGCTACCAGCTCACCTTCGCGACCTCGAAGACGCTGAACTTCGGCCAGGGCGAGGCGCTGGCGCTCGGCGCGCTGTTCGGCCTGACCCTCGTGCCCTTCACGGGCTACTGGCTGATGATACCGCTGGTGCTGGTCTTCGGCTTCGCGCTCGGCGCGGTGGTCGAGCGCCTCGGCGTACGCCCGGCCGTGAAGATCAAGTCCGAGTACGGGTGGATCATGGCCACCATCGCGCTCGGCATCATCTTCAAGAACGTCGCCGAGAACGTCTGGGGCCGCGACGACCTCAAGTTCCCCTCCCCGCTCCCCGAGGAGGCGATCCAGATCGCGGGCATCCGCATCCTGCCGATGGAGCTGCTGATCGTCGCGGGCGCGCTCCTGATGATGCTCGCCGTCGAGGTGTTCAACCGCAAGTCGATCTGGGGCAAGGCCGTCGTCGCCACCTCGAACGACATCGACGCCGCCGGGCTGATGGGCATCAACACCCAGCGGGTCATCACCCTGTCCTACTCGATCAGCGCCATGACGGCGGCCTTCGCGGGGGTGCTCGTCGCCCCCGTCACCCTCACGGGCGCCACCATGGGCGCGGTGCTGGCCCTCAAGGCCTTCGCGGTGGCGATCATCGGCGGCCTCGAATCGGGCCTCGGGGTGATCGTCGGCGGCCTCATCCTCGGCGTCGCCGAGACGCTGACCGGCTTCTACATCTCGACCGGCTACAAGGACGTGCCGGGCCTCATCCTGCTCCTCGTCGTGCTCTCGATCCGCCCCGTCGGCCTGTTCGGCAAGGCGGTGATCAAGAAGGTCTGAGGATGCCCCGCCCCCGCATCACGGCGAACTGATCCCATGGCGCAGTCCACCCTCGCCCCGGCCCCCGCGGCGGTCCCGGCCGCTCCGAGCCTCGGCCGTCACATCGGCCTCGCCGGCACCGCGCTGCTCGTCGCGTTCCTGGCGGCCTTCCCGCACGTGGTGACGAGCTCCTACTACATCCACCTGCTGATCGTGATCGCCATCTACGCGATCCTGATCCTCGGGCTCGACATCGTGGTGGGCTACACGGGCCAGGTCAGCCTCGGCCATGCCGGCCTGTTCGGCGTCGGCGCCTACGCGGCCGCGGTGCTGTTCCTGCACTTCAAGCTCGGGCTGTGGTGGGGGATCCTGGCCGGCATCGGCGTCACCTCGGCCTTCGGGGTGCTCCTCGCGGTGCCGGCGCTCCGGGTCACCGGCCCCTACCTCGCGATGGTGACGCTCGCCTTCGGCACCATCGTGCAGATCTTCATCAACGAGCTGACGCCGCTCACCAACGGGCCGCTCGGCATCACCCTGCCGCCGGCCCGCGTGCTGGACTTCTCCCTCATCGGCATGCAGGCCCCCTGGGGGGCGGCCGGGCGCAAGCTCGAGTTCTACTACCTCGTCTGCGCGGCGCTCCTCGTCACCATCCTGGTGGTGAACCGCGTGGTCCGCTCGCCCTTCGGCCGCGCCTTCGAGGCGCTGCGCGACTCGCCGATCGCCTGCGACTGCATGGGCGTCAGCGTCTACCGCTACAAGGTCTACGCCTTCGTGATCTCGGCAGCTCTCGCGGGCCTCGCCGGCGCGCTGTTCGCCTGGTCCGAGCGCTACGTCGCGCCGAACTCCTACGGCTTCGAGCTGACGGTGCTGTTCCTCCTCGCCGTCACCATGGGCGGCCGGAAATCCCGGGCCGGGCCGCTCATCGGCGCGGCGATCATCGTGATGATGCCGAACATCCTGGCCGACATCGCCCTCGTGCGCGTCATGGCCGGCATCATCGCCGCGGCGGCCCTCGTGGTCGGCGTGCTGGCCTTCCTGCGCGCCCGGGAGAACCGCTTCGCGATCCTCGTGCCGGTGGCGCTCTGCATCGCCTTCTTCCCCGCGACGCTGGCGCTGCAATCCGTCACCGACTTCCGCCTGACGGTGTTCGGGCTGATGATCCTGTTCGTCGTCTACTACCTGCCGGACGGGATCGTCGGCTTCCTGCGCGAGACCATCCCGGCCCTGCGGCCCGCCCACACCGCGGAGGGCCGCGAGCTCCACGCCGAGGGCGCGGCGCTCAGCGCGCAGAGCGGCGGCTCGGGCGCCGACCCGCTCCTCAAGGTCGAGCAGGCGCTGATGCAGTTCGGCGGCCTGAAGGCGCTGGCCGGCGTCGACCTCGCCGTGCGGCCGGGCACCATCCACGGGCTGATCGGGCCGAACGGCTCGGGCAAGAGCACGATGATGAACGTGCTCACCGGCATCTACAAGCCGACCGCGGGCGGCGTCACCCTCGCCCGCGCCGGCGGCGAGACGCGGCTCGACGGGCGCACGCCCTCCGACATCGCGGCGGCCGGCGTCGCCCGCACCTTCCAGAACGTGCAGCTCTTCCGCGAGATGACGGCCCTCGAGAACGTGCTGGTCGGCCTCCACCACGCCTTCCGGGGCAACATCTTCGACGCGATCCTGAGCACGCCGCGCCGCCGCCGCGAGGAGCGCGAGCAGCGCGCCCGCGCCATGTCGATCCTCGACTTCGTGGGCCTCGGCGCGCTCGCGCAGGTGGAGGCGCGCAACCTGCCCTACGGCAAGCAGCGCCTCCTGGAGATCGGCCGGGCCCTCGCCCTCGACCCCGTGCTCCTGCTCCTCGACGAGCCGGCGGCGGGCCTCACGGCGCCGGACATCGCCGAGCTGATCGCGATCATCCGCAAGATCCGGGACGCGGGCATCACGGTCATCCTGATCGAGCACCACATGGACGTGGTGATGGGCCTCTGCGACCGCGTCAGCGTCCTCGATTTCGGCCACAAGATCGCCGAGGGCACCGCCCGCGAGGTGCAGGAGAACCCGAAGGTCATCGAGGCGTATCTCGGCAGCCCGGTCGCCGACGAGGAGGTGGCCCATGCTTGAGGTCTCGGATCTCTCGGCCGGCTACGGCCAGATCGAGGTGCTGCACGGCCTCTCCTTCTCGGTGCCGAAGGGTCAGGTCGTCACGCTGATCGGCTCGAACGGCGCCGGCAAGACCACCACGATGCGGGCGCTCTCAGGCATGATCCGTCCGCGCGCCGGCTCGATCCGGCTCAACGGCCGCGAGATCGGCGGCCTCGACAGCCACGACGTCGCTCGCACCGGCCTCGCCCATTCCCCCGAGGGCCGGCGCGTCTTCCCGACGCTGTCGGTGGAGGACAACCTGACGCTCGGCGCCTTCCCGCGCCTCACCGGCTCGCGCCCGAAGGGCGACGTGGCGGCCGACCGGGCACGCGCCTTCGACCTGTTCCCCCGGCTGAAGGAGCGGCGCAACCAGCTCGCCGGCACGCTCTCCGGCGGCGAGCAGCAGATGCTCGCCATGGGGCGCGCCCTGATGCTGCGGCCCGAGATCCTGCTCCTCGACGAGCCCTCCATGGGCCTCGCCCCGAAGCTCGTGGAGGAGGTCTTCCGGATCATCCGCCAGCTCAAGGCCGAGCAGGTGACGATGCTGCTCGTGGAGCAGTTCGCCATGGCGGCCCTCGGCGTCGCCGACCACGCCTACGTGCTGGAGAACGGCCGCATCCGCTTCCAGGGCCCGGCCCAGCAGCTGCGCACCGACCCCGCGGTGCGGGCGGCCTATCTGGGCGGCGGACACTGACGACCGGGCCGGAGGGCCGACGCGGTCTCGGCCTCATCCGCGAGGCGGGGCGCGGTCCCCGCCGGGTTCCGAGGCTCCGCGAGCGCTGCAGGCCGCGGCGTTGAGCTCGGCGTTTCGCGCGACGAACCCTTCTCCCGATCGCGCGGACCGGTCCCGTACCGGGGCTCATGCGGCGCGAGCGTGCCGTTCGCGCGAGCGGCCGGCGGGGTCCTCCCGGCTTGGCTCGACCCTCAAGCCCCCTCTTCCCGGCCGATGCGGCTGTGGCGGCGGCTCCAGCCGAAGTAGATGACGAGGCCGATGGCGAGCCAGATGACGAGGCGCAGCCAGGTCTCGCCGTCGAGGGAGACCATCATCGCGCCGCAGGACAGGATGCCGAGGATCGGCACCAGCGGCACCAGGGGCGTGCGGTACTGGCGCTCCGCGTCCGGCTGGGTGCGGCGCAGGATGATGACGCCGAGGCAGACCAGCACGAAGGCCAGCAGCGTGCCGATGCTCGTCATGTGCCCGAGCTGGCTGATCGGCAGGAAGCCCCCGAGCGCGCCGGTGAAGACCATGAAGAACAGGTTCGAGCGGTAGGGCGTCTTCCAGCGCGGGTGGATCCGGGAGAACAGCCCCGGCAGCAGCCGGTCCTGGGACATCGTGTAGAACACCCGGCTCTGGCCGAGCAGCAGCACCAGGATCACCGTCGAGAAGCCCGCGATGATGCCGAGCGTCACGAGCTGCGTCAGCCACGGGAACGGCGTGCGGGCGATCGCCGTGTTCACGGGGGCGGCGTCGCCCTTCATCTCGGCGTAGGGCACGAGGCCGGTGAGCACGCCGGCGAACAGGATGTAGATGACCGTGCAGATGGCGAGCGAGCCGAGGATGCCGATCATCATGTTGCGCTGGGGGTTCTTGGCCTCCTGCGCCGCGGTCGAGACCGCATCGAAGCCGATATAGGCGAAGAACACCACGCCGGCCGCGCGCATGATGCCGCTGAACCCGTACTCGCCGAACGTGCCCGTGTTCTCGGGGATGAAGGGCACGTAGTTCTGCGCCTTGATGTAGAAGAAGCCGACGCCGATCACCGCCGCCACCACCGCGAGCTTGATCGCCACCACGATGGCGTTGACGCGGGCCGATTCGCGGATGCCGACCATCAGCAGGTAGGAGGTCGCGACGATGATCAGGATGGCGGGCAGGTTGACGAGGCCGTGGGCGCTCGAGCCGTCGGCGAGCTGGTAGGTCTCGAAGGGCGAGTGCACGAGCTGGCCCGGCAGGGTGATGCCGTACTCGCCGAGGAAGCGGACGACGTATTTCGACCAGCTCACCGACACCGTGGCGGCGCCGACCGCGTATTCGAGCACGAGGTCCCAGCCGATGATCCAGGCGATGAACTCGCCCATCGTCGCGTAGGCGTAGGTGTAGGCCGAGCCGGCCACCGGGATCATGCCCGCGAGCTCGCTGTAGCACATGCCCGCGAAGGCGCAGCCGATGGCGGCGATCGCGAAGGAGAGCACCACCGCGGGGCCCGCGTGCTCCGCCGCCGCGATGCCCGTGAGCGAGAACAGGCCGGCGCCGATGACCGCGCCGATGCCGAGCCCGATCAGGCTCCAGGGGCCGAGGCTGCGCTCCAGGGAATGCTCGCCGCCCTCCGCGTCTCTGTTCAGCCCCTCGAGCGACTTCACCCGGAAGAGATCCGACGCGATTCCGGATGCCATGCCGCTGTCCCCGCTCACCAAACCTGGCGCGTGCCAACGGGCAAGCTAGCAGAGCGCCGCCCGAGGACCAGGGCGGAGCGGGGAGCCGGCGAATTTTCCTGTTGGGGACGGGGCGCCGGCCCCAGCTCCCCGCTCAGCCCTGGCGCTGCGCCTGCGTGACCGCGACGTGGATCAGCTCCGCCAGGGTGCGCACGCCGAGCTTCTGGCGCATCTGCGAGCAGGCGTTGGTCACGGTCTTGTAGCTGACCGAAAGGTCGGCCGCGATGGCGCCGTAGGACTTGCCCTGCGCGAGCCGGGCCAGGATCTGCTGCTCGCGCGGCGTCAGCTGCGTCTCCGGCGTGCGCCGGGCATCGGTGCGCAGCATCGCGACCTCGGTGGCGAGGCGCCGGTCGAGGTAGACCTCGCCGACCCGCACCCGCTCGAAGGCGTCGAACAGCTCGGCGGAGGCGTGGTCCTTCAGGACGTAGCCCAGCGCCCCCGCCTCCAGCGCGCGGGAGACGATGACGGGATCGTTGTGCATGCTGAAGACCAGGATCCGGGTCTTCGGCTCCACGGCCTTCATGCGGCGGATCAGCCCGAGGCCGGCGAGGCCGCTGCCCTGGAAGGTGAGGTCGCAGATCACCACCGGCGGGCGCAGCCGGTGGAAGGCGCGGTAGCCGGCGACGACGGTCGTCGCCTCCGCGACCGTCTCGACGCCGGCATCCTCCAGCACGCGGCGGCAGCCCTGCAGGACGATGGGGTGGTCGTCGATGACGAGGACGGGCAGCCGCGTCGACACGGGCTTGGCGTTGGCAGGAATGGCGTTCATGGCGGCGCGGCCGACCCCTCATCCTCACCCCGGCCGGGGTCAAACGGTATCGAGATCCGCACAACCGCGCCGGGTGATGCCTTGTCAAGGGCAAAGGCGCCCGACAGGGCCCCGACGCGCTCGCGCATCCCCGAGAGTCCGAGCCCGACCCCGTGGTCCGGCGCGAAGCCGGTGCCGTCGTCGCGCACGGCGACGTGCAGGCGGCCGCCGGCCTCCCGGACCTCCGCCTCGACGGTCGTCGCCTGGCCGTGGCGCACGGCGTTGGTCATGCTCTCCTGGATGCAGCGGAACACCGTGAGATCCACGAGTTCGCCGTAGCCCCGGGCGAGCCCCTCGAAGCGCCCGGTGAAGCGGGTGCCCGGATGGCGCCGGGTGAAGTCGCGCAGGAGCAGGTTCAGGCACTCGGCGAGCGGCACCTGCCCGAGGGCGTGCGGGCGCAGGCGGTTGAGGAGGTCGCGGTTGAGCGTCTGGACCTGCCCGACGATCATCGAGATGTCGGCGGCCCGTGCCGCGAGGCGGGCGCGATCCACCGCCTCGCCCTGCGCGATGCGGGTGACCGAGGCGGCGTTCGCCTCCAGCGCGAACAGGCAGGGGCCGAACTCGTCGTGCAGCTCCAGCGCGGTGCGGCGGCGCTCGTCGTCCTGGGCGGTGAGGAGCTGGCGGTTGAGGCGCCCGGTCTCGTCCCGCGCCTCGGTCAGCGCGTGGGCGAGCTTGTTGAAGCGGTCGGCGATGCGCGCGAGCTCGCGGGTGCCGGGCTCGGGCAACCGCGCCGTGTAGTCGTGCCGCTCCAGCCGGGTCAGCCCCGCCGCGAGGCGGTTGAGCGGGGCCAGCACCCGCCCGAAGGCGAGCCAGAGCGCGACGAGCATCGCGAGGTTGATGCTGAGGGTGGTGATCGACAGCGCGGTCGCGTAGCCCCAGACCTCGTCGATCTCGTCCATCGGCTCGGTAGTGATCTCGGCCGAGCCGATGGTGCGCCCGCCCGCGTTGATCGGCAGGCTGTGCTTGGCGATGGGCGGCGCGATGGCGCGGGCGAACCACGCCGGTGCCTCGTGCCGCTCGGGCCGCAGGCGGGTCAGGGTGCTGCCGACCTTGCGGCCCTCGCTGTCGCGCACGGCCACGCGAACGTGCCGGAGCGCCTGGAAGCGCAGGTCGAGGGTGTGCAGCAGCGCCTCGGGCGAGGCGGTGTCGGACAGACGGATGGTGTCGGCGACGAGGAGCTCGACGGTGGCGAGGCTCGCCCGGGTCTCCACCGTGACGGCGGTCCGGGCGTTCAGCACAATCACCCCGCAGGAGACCAGCGCCGCCAGGGCGTCGATCAGCAGCACCAGCACGATCATCCGCGTGCGCGTCGACCAGCCGGCCCAGATCGCCCGGCGCACCGGTGTCACGGCGGGGCCCGGGGCCTCGCCCTGCGGGCGGTCGGTGTCGGGGGCGGTCAGGGCGGCTGCGGGGGCGGTCATCGGATGGCTGTGGCTCGGCCAGTCAGGTTGGCAGCGCCCGTCCGGTATGTCCACGCCGGCAAAGCGTCGTCCACATGCGGCACGCGCGCCGGGGCCTCGCCGGGCGGCTTGGCTTGCGGACCCGAACCTGCTTGGTGCGCGGCGAGCCCGCACCATGACCGACGCGCACCTCGACCTCATCCGCGACGCCCTCGCCCTGCCGGGCACGACCTGGAGCCTCGGCACCTTCGGCGCGGGCGCGACGCTCCTGCGCACCGGCGCCGAGGGGCCGCTCGCGGATGGGCGCCTCGGGTTCCTCGGCGCCGGCGGGGGCCTCGCCCTGTCCGTCCCGCCGGGCCTCGCGCCGGTCGCCTACGAGACGCCGCTCGGCACCGCCTGGAGCCAGGCGGTGGCGCTCTGCCTGCCCGAGGACGCGCCACCGGCCGCCCCCTCCGGCGGCGCGGATGCCGGGGCCCTGCGGCCGGAGGACCGGGACGCACCCCTGTTCGACCTCGGCCACGACCTGTGGCACGCCGCGCTCCGGGCGCGCGCCCGGGGGCCCGAGGCGCAGGCCTGGCTCGCGGGCCTCCGCGGGGCGGCGGAGCCCGAGCGCGTCCTGCGCGCGCAGGCCGAGGGCGCGGTCGACCTCGTCGTGCTCTCGCCCCTCGGCCGCCTGGAGGTTTTCGGGGGTGCCCGGCCCGGCGCGGGTGCCTACCTGGTGCCGCGGGTGCTACGGACGGGCCGGCGCCACGCCGCCACCGCCCCGATCCCGCCGGGCCTCGTCGTGCACGCGCAGTTCCTGCCCCCGCGGGACGCCTTTCCGCCGCTGCTCGCCCGCTGGGGGCTGCCGCACCTGCGGGCCGCCAAGGCCGGGCGGCTGCCCGCGGATGCGCCCCGCGACCGCTGGACCCGCGCGGCCGAGCGCGTCGGCCGGCTGCAGCGGGGGCTGCCGGAAGACGGGCCGGCCAACCCGACAGAGACGAAGGGCTCAGCGGAGGCCGCCGACTGAGATCGAGTCGGGTCCGTGCGGTACAGGCGCAGTGTTGCCGCGGAACGGTCTCTTAACCACCGCCGCATTACCCAGAATGCCCGGCCCGGTTGCGCGCGATGACTGCGCGCGCGTCACCGGACATCTTTGCGCCGCATTGTCGGCAGCATTTCGGTAACCAGAACCGGTCGCCCCCGCGGTGGCCGGTCCGAGGCCGGTTGTGGGGGGCACCGGTCGCGCCGTTCCTCGCGTTGCGTCTAGAGACCCCGCCCCATGATGGACATCGCCCTGGACCCCACGGAGACCCGAGCGCCGCGGGAGGCTCAGCCCACCCCGGAGGCCGCTGCGCCCGCCGCCCCGCGCGGCGGCCTGCTGCGCCGGCTCGGCTTCGGCGCCGCCGCGGTCGCGGGGCTTGCCGGCGCCAGCGCCGGGGCCATGGCGGTGATGGGCCAGCTCGCCGCGCCGCCGCCTTCCCCGTTCGCGGTCAACCGCAACGCCGCCGCCTGGCCTGACCTGAAGGACGGCGTGCCGGCCCTCGTCACCGGCAGCGCCGCGCCGGCGCCCGCCTCCGCGCCGCCCGCAGCCGCGGCCCCGAGCCTCGCCGTGGCGACGGCCGCCGTGCCGCCGGCGGTGCCCGCAATCGTTCCGGCCATCCCGGCCGCCCTGCCGGCCGCCGCGCCGACCCGGGCTGCGGAGTTGCCCCGCCAGGATGCAGTCCCCGCCGAGGCAGCGCTTCCGCGCAGCGCCGAGCCGGCCCCCGTCCGCGCCGCCGCGGTCGAGCCCCTGCGCCGGGCCGAGCCTTCTCCCGAGTTGGCCCCCGAGCCGACTCCCCTGCCCCCGCCGCGCCCGACGGAGGCGACCTTCACGGCCCTGCCGCCGGAACCCGCCCGGGCCGAGCGGCCGAAGGCCGGACCCGTCAAGGCGGAGGCTGCCAAGACCGAACCCGTGAAGGCGGCACCGGCTGTGCCGAAGCCCGCCGAGCGGCTCGCCGCCAAGCCCGCGAAGCCGGCGGACAAGGCCGAAGCCGCCAAGGCTCAGGCAGCCAAGGCCGAGACTGGGAAGAGCGAGACTTCGAAGACCGAGACTGCGAAGACCGAGGCGGCCAAACCCGTCCGGGCCGCCGCCAAGCCGAAGCCCGCACCGACCCAGACCGCCCAGGCGCAGCCGGCGCCCGCCGCGGAGGCCGAGGAGCCGAGCATGCTCGACAAGATCCGCAGCGGCGTCGATGCCTTCGGCGACGCGGTGAAGCGCCTGCCCGAGCGGTTCTGATCCGAGGTTTCCGGCGCGCGGCCGCTCACCGGGACGCGACTGCGTCAGTCATCGATGGCGTAAGCGCACTCCCATGCGGGAAAGGCAGCGCGTCGCGCTGTCCGCGCGGCGTTCGCGAACAGGGCGCGTGCCCGCGCCTGCTCAGGCGGTGCGGACGAGCGCCAGCGGCTTGGCGCGGGATGCCGTGCGGCGGGGGCGGGCCGGGACGCCGACGCGGACGGTCTGGCGCTCGCGGGCCACGAAGGCGGTGGGCATCTCGGCCTTCATGTCGGCCTCGACGCTGCGCAGGAGCGTGTCCGAGTGGCAGGGGTGCAGGTGGATGATCGCCAGCGCCTTCACGCCCGCGGCCTGCGCGAGCTCGACGCCCTTCTGCCAGGTGGAGTGGCCCCAGCCACGACAGGTCGGATACTCGCAATCCGTGAACATGCCGTCGTAGACCATCAGGTCCGCGTCCGCGACGAAGGCCTGGAGCGCCGGGTCCGGCCAGGGGTCGCTGTGCTCGAGGTCGCTGATCACGCACAGGCTCTTGCCGCCGTGCTCGAACCGGTAGCCCACCGAGCCCTGCGGGTGGTTGAGCAGGATGGTGCGAACCTGCGCCCCGTCCGGGAAGGTCAGGGTCTCGCCGGCCCGGAAGCCGTGGTGCTTCAGGGTGCAGGGCAGGACGTCGAGGGTCACGGGAAAGAGCGGCGGCGAATACAGCCGGTCGAGGGTCGCGGCCGCCGACTGCCCATCGAGGTTGCCGCAATAGGTGTTGATGGTGCGTTCGGGGTCGAAGACCGCCGGCTTGAAGAACGGCAGGCCTCCGGTGTGGTCGAGGTGCAGGTGACTGAAGAGGAGGTCGATCTCCTTCGGCAGGTCGCCCCGGTGGTGCTGACCGCAATTGTAGAGGCCGGACCCCGCATCGATCAGGAACAGCCGCTCACCGCACCGTACCTCCAGGCACGGCGTGCTCCCCCCGAACTCGGCGTACTGCGCGCCGCTCACGGGCGTGGAGCCGCGTACACCCCAGAAGCGGAGGACAAGGCCGCCGTCCTGGGAAGGACTCTTCGACATCATCATCTCGGGTCGTTTCTTGCCCAAATATCCCGATCCCACCGGGATCAGGAACCTTTCATCGAGCTGACGTCAATGCGTCGGCCTGGCCCGATGCAGGGCTTTCCGGGCACCTCGCCCTGGACAACGCGTGAGGTGGGCATGCGCACGGCCTTGTGATGTGCGGGGACGCACATTCCGGCCGGGTTGTCACGGCTCGCGGCAGGGAGCCTCACCGGAGGGCCAGCCGGTCCTGCGCGGCCGATCCGCCGAGGGGCAGACCGGGGAGCCCTCCGCCATACGTGCCTCGGACGAGGCGCGGCAGGCTGTCGTCGTAGCGCGCGACGAGCGCCTCGAAGCGGGCCGGCGGGCGCTCGTAGGCCGGGATGAAGCCGCCGCCGGCGGAGGCGAGCGAGAACACCGAGGCCGGCGCGATCCAGGTGGCCCAGACCGCCTCCGGCACCGGCGCCGGGCGGCGTCGGCCCGGGATCACGACGACCTCCTGACCCGCATAGGCCAGGGCCTCCGGCCGGCTGATCTCGCCGACCGGCACCCCGCGGTTGATCAGCGCCGCCCAGAACGCGTTCTGGCCGCCGTCCGAGTAGGTGGTGCGCACGGCGCCCACGCCCTCGTCGACGAGGGCCGCGATGCGGGCCTCCTCCACGGCGCGGTGCACCGCCACCGCCTGCTCCTTGCGCGGGTCCCGCGAGGGCGCGAACACGTAGCGCCCGGCCTCGACGCCGACCTGGAGCTCGTCGCCGGTGGCCTCGAACCGGTCGTTCCCCTCCTTGAGCTGGCGCCAGAAGGCGATGTTCGGGTCCGTCCGGTGGCGCGCCATGTTCTCGGCGGTCATCCGGAACGGGTAGGACTGGAACTGGAAGGCGGCCTGCCCGCCGTTCAGGGCATCGCGCGCGATGGCGTAGATCTCGCCGACGGTCGCGTCCGTCATGGCGAAGCAGCCCATCGAGGAGCAGACGCCGTGCACCATCACGGCGGAGCCGGTGCCGCCGTGCGCGCGGTCGTAGGCGTTGGGATAGCCGACGTCGAAGGACAGGTAGTAGCGGGAGTTCGGGTTCATCTGGCGCTTGGGCACCGTGTAGAACCCTTCCGGCGTCTGCCGGTCGCCGGTCTGGCGCTTCGGCCCGAGCTGGCCGGACCAGCGGCAGATCGGGAAGGACTTCACGAGGACGAAGCGGCCGGCGGGACCCCGCTTCCAGACCTCGATCTCGGATTCCTTCTTGAAGGCCCGGAACAGCACCGGGGCGGCCGCGTCGGTGCCCTTCTGGGCCATCAGGGCCAGGGTGGCGGCCGGAATCGGCGCCTCGGCCTTGGCGTTCTGCGCCCGCGCGGGGGCGCTGCCGAGGCAGAGCGCGAGGCCCAGACCGATGAGGGCCTTGATGATGAGGGCCTTGCCGGCCGCGAGCTGCATGGACGGTCCCGAGGGGGGCGGCGCGCAGGCCGGCCGGCGCGCCGCCGATCGGGCGCGGGCGCGGACCGTGCCGGCGCATTGCGGCGCGGGTGAGGCTGAGGGCGGCACCGCTCAGGCGCCCGCCACCAGCGCCAGCCAGTCCGCCTCGGAGACCACCCGCACGCCGTGCCGCTCGGCGTCCTTCAGCTTGGAGCCCGCGCCGGGCCCCGCGACGACGAGGTCGGTCTTGGCCGAGACGGAGCCCGAGACCTTGGCGCCGAGGCGCTCGGCGGTGGCCTTGGCCTCGTTGCGGGTCATCTGCTCCAGCGAGCCCGTGAACACCACGGTCTTGCCCGCGAAGGCCGCGGCGCTGCCGGCGGTCTCCATCGGCTCCACCGTGACCTCCGCGAGGAGCGCCCGCACGGCGGCGTCGTTGTGGGGCTCGGCGAAGAAGTCGATGAGCGAGTCCGTGGCGACCGGGCCGATCTCCCCGTCATCCGCGAAGTGGCGGTAGGCCTCCGCGGGCCGCTGCGCGGCGGCGCGGGCGATGGCGGCCTCGGCCGCCTCCCGGCTCCCGTAATGCGCCAGCAGGCTCTCGCGCTGCGGCGCGGTGAGGCGGGCGCGCTCGGCGGGCGGCGCGTCCTCGGCCGGGAAGCCGAGATCGAGCAGCCGGTCGCGGGTGGTGGGCCCGATCCGCGCCACGCCGGAGAATTCGAGCCAGTCGGGCCCGCCGCGGGCGGCGCCCGCCTCGGCCACCGCCCGCATCAGCGCCGGCATGTCGGGGTGGCGCTTGGCGAGCGCCTTGGCGGTGGACTCGCCGATATCCGGGATGCCCAGCGCGAAGATGAAGCGGTTGAGGGGCAGCCGCCGCCGCGCCTCCACCGAGGCGAGGAGGTTCTTGATCGCCTTGTCCTCGTCCTCGCCCTTCTTCTTGGCCTTCTTGGGCGCGGGCTCATTTCGGGTCGTGTCCTCGCCCGCGGCCCGGCGCTCGGCGGAGAGGGCCTCGCGGCGCGCGACGATCGCCGCCTTCAGGCGGTCGAAGTCGAGGCGGAACAGGTCCGCGGGCCCGGCGATGACGCCCGCTTCGAACAGCACCTCGATGTAGGTCTGGCCGAAGCCTTCGAGGTCGAAGGCGTTGCGCGACACGAAGTGCTTGAGGCGCTCGACCCCCTGCGCGGGACAGATCAGCCCGCCGGTGCAGCGGCGCACCGCGTCGGGCTTGCCCGTGCGCGGGTTGATCTCGCGCACGGCCCGGCTGCCGCAGGCCGGGCACTCCGTCGGGAAGGCGTAGGGGACGGCGCCGGCCGGGCGCTTCTCGATAACGACGTCCATCACCTTGGGGATGACGTCGCCGGCGCGCTGCACCACCACGGTGTCGCCGATGCGGATGTCGCGGCCCTCGCGGATCGGCTCCCCGTCGGCGCCGACGCCCTGGACGTAGCCCTCGTTGTGCAGCGTCGCGTTCGACACGACGACGCCCCCGACCGTCACGGGACGGAGCTTGGCGAGGGGGTTGAGGGAACCCGTGCGCCCGACGTTGATCTCGATGTCCTCGACGACCGTGAAGGCCGTCTGGGCCGCGAACTTGTGGGCGAGCGCCCAGCGGGGCGAGCGCGAGACGAAGCCGAGGCGGCGCTGCAGGGCGAGGTCGTCCACCTTGTAGACGACGCCGTCGATGTCGTAGCCGAGCTCCGGCCGCTCGGCCTCGATCCGCCGGTAGTGGGCGATCATCGCGGCGGCGTCCGCGCAGAGGGCGGTGCGCGGATTGACGGGCAGGCCCCAGGCGCGGAATCGGTCGATGACCCCGGCCTGCGTGCCCTCGAAGGGAGGGCTCACCTCGCCCCACGCGTAGGCGAAGAAGCGCAGGGGCCGCGAGGCCGTGATGGCCGGGTCGAGCTGGCGCAGGGAGCCGGCGGCCGCGTTGCGCGGGTTGGCGAAGAGCGGCTTGCCCGCCGCCGCCTGCCGGGCGTTGATCGCCGCGAAGTCGGCGTGGCTGAGGTAGACCTCGCCGCGCACCTCGCAGACCTCCGGCACGTCGTCGCCCGCGAGGGTGTCGGGGATGTCGTCGAGGGTGCGCGCGTTGGCGGTGACGTTCTCGCCGACCTCGCCGTCGCCCCGCGTCGCCGCCGTGACGAGGCGCCCGCCCTCGTAGCGCAGGGACAGGGACAGGCCGTCGATCTTCGGCTCCGCCGTGAAGGCCAGGGGCTCGGCCTCGGGGCGGTTCAGGAAGCGCCGGACGCGGGCCACGAACTCCTCGACCTCGGCCTCCGCGAAGGCATTGCCGAGGGAGAGCATCGGCACGGCGTGGCGCACCTTGGCGAACTTCTCCGACGGCTTGGCGCCCACCGAGGCGCTCGCCGCGCCGGTGCCGGCGAGCTCGGGGAAGCGCGCCTCGATGGTCTCCAGGTCGCGGCGCAGGCGGTCGTAGTCCGCATCCGCCATGATCGGCGCGTCCTGCCCGTGATAGGCCTCGTCGGCCTCCGCGATCTCCGCCGAGAGCGCCGCGTGGCGGGCGCGGGCGGCCTCCGCGGTCATCGCGTCGGGGTCGGGCTTCGTCGGGCTCGGCGTGGTGGCCATGGGTCGCGGCGCTGGCAGGGTGACGGGGCGCGGACCCTAGACCAGGCCGGGGGCCGAGGCGATTGCCGCCGGGCCGGTTGTCCCCGCCTGCGGCACCGCGGCCGCGGATCGGCGCGCCGTGCGCCTCGCGGGCGCCCCCTTCGCGTCCTACCTGTAACCGGCACCGCCCCCCGCGCGAACTCCCCCCGATGGCATCGAACACCCTCCCCCTCCCCTGGCTCGACCGGGCCGGACGCCTCTCCTGGCTGAAGCTCGCGACGTTCCTCGCCGCGCTGGCCCCGGGGCTCTACCTCGCCGCCGCCTACCGGCTCGACGCGCTCGGGGCGAAGCCGATCACCGCGCTCCTGCACGGCACCGGCGAGTGGACGGTGCGCTTCCTGCTGGCCTCCCTCGCGGTGACGCCGCTGCGGCGCATCGCCAACCTGCCCAAGCTGATCAACCTGCGCCGGATGCTCGGCCTCACGGCGCTCGCCTACGCGCTGATCCACCTCGTCCTCTACGTGGTGGACCAGAACTTCGTGCTCACGAAGGTGGTGTCCGAGATCGCCCTGCGGATCTACCTGACCATCGGATTCGTGGCCCTCCTCGGGCTCGCGGTGCTGGGCGCCACCTCCACGGACGGGGCGATCCGGCGGATGGGCCCGGCCTGGAACCGGCTGCATCGCCTCGTCTACCCGATCGCGGTGCTGGGGCTGATCCACTACTTCCTGCAGGCCAAGATCGACGTCACCGACCCGGTGTTCTGGACCGGGCTGTTCCTCCTGCTGATGGGCTGGCGCCTGATGCAGCGCCGCGGCGTGCCCTCCACTCCCCTGCCTCTCCTCGGCCTCGCGGTGGCCGCAGCACTCCTCACCGCCGGGATCGAGGCGGCCTGGTACGGCCTCAAGAGCGGCATCCCGGCCGATCTGGTGCTCGGCGCGAACCTCGACTTCTCGGGCGTGATCCGCCCGGCCTGGTGGGTTCTGGCCGCGGGCCTGCTGCTGCCGCTCACGAGCCTGCTGCGCCCCGCCCCCGGCAACCGCGCTCGCCCCGCCGCGGCCCGTCCGGTCCCGGCCGAGTAGCGGCCCGCCTTGTTCCGGCCGGGCGGATCGCCCACAAGCCCCGACCGCGGCCGATCACGGCCGCGGAAGCGGACGGCACCCATGCGCGCACTCGCCCTCGCCCTCGGGCTGGCCCTCCCCCCGGCCGTCGCGGCGGCCGCCTGCATGGCGCCGCCCCCGCCGCCCGCCGAGGCCAGGCCCCAGAAGCCGGCGCTGCCCCAGAAGCCCGCCTGCCTCGACGCCAAGGGCGGCTGCCCGGGCTGGGAGGCCTACAGCTACAACGACGCGATCAAGGCCTACAACGCGCAGCTCCAGGCCTTCCGGCCGCTCGCCGAGGCCTATCTGCAGAAGCTCAATGCCTACGTGAAGGGCGCGGGCGAGTATGCCCAGTGCGAGGTCAAGACACTGCAGTGACGCGCGCCGGGTGGCCGGCGAATCGTGCTAGCCTCGTGGCATGAATGCGCGGCCGACTCACAAGATGACGGTGGAGGAGTTCCTGGCCTGGGCCGAGGGGCGGCCCGGACGCTACGAACTCGACGACGGAGCCGTCGTCATGATGTCTCCCGAACGCGTTCGCCATGCGGACGCGAAATTCGCGGTCCAGCTCGCCCTGAGGGTCGCGATCCGGCAGGCGGGCCTGCCCTGCCGCATGGTGCCGGACGGCCTGACCGTGCGGATCGATGACGACACGGCCTACGAGCCGGACGCGCTCGTCTATTGCGGCGATCGGGTCGACCCGGACGCCGTCGAGATCGCCGATCCCGTCGTGGTGGTGGAAGTCTTGTCCCCCGGCACCCGGCGCATCGACACCGGCCGCAAGCTGACCGGGTACTTCCGGGTCCCGAGCGTCATGCACTACCTGATCGTCGACCCCGCACGGGGCACGGTCGTGCATCACCGCCGCGGGGACGGCGACCTGATCGAGACGCGGATCGCCCATGCGGGCACGCTCGTCCTCGAGCCTCCGGGCCTCGGGCTCGCCGTGGCGGAGCTGTTCGCGGGCGCTTGACCCTCGTCCGCCCCGATGCGAGAGCGCGGCCAAACGCGACCCAATCCCGAGGCTGCCCGCATGACCGAACCGCTCGATCTCCTCGTCCTCGGCAACGCCATCGTCGACCTGATCGCCCGCACCGAGGAGAGCTTCCTCGTCGAGCAGGGCGTGCACAAGGGCGCCATGCAGCTGATCGACGAGGCGCGGGCCGAGGCGCTGTTCGACGCCATGGGGCCGGCCACCATCGTCTCCGGGGGGTCCGGCGCCAACACCGCGGTCGGCGCCGCGATCCTCGGTGCCCGGACCGGCTTCGTCGGCAAGGTGCGGGCGGACGAGCTCGGCGGCCTGTTCGGGCACGACCTCAAGGCCACCGGCGTGCGCTTCCCCGTCGCGCCCGCCGAGGACGGACCGGCCACCGCGCGCTGCTTCATCCTGGTGACGCCGGACGGCGAGCGCACCATGAACACGTACCTCGGCGCCTGCCAGGGCCTCTCCCCGGCCGACGTCGACGAGGCGACCGCGGCGAGCGCCCGCACGATCTACCTCGAGGGCTACCTCTGGGACCCGCCGGCCGCCAAGGAGGCCTTCCGCAAGGCCGTGACGATCGCCCACGGCGCCGGCAACGCGGTCGCCCTCACGCTGTCGGACGCCTTCTGCGTCGACCGCTACCGCGAGGAGTTCCTGGGCCTCGTCCGGGACGGCAGCATCGACATCCTGTTCGCCAACATCGGCGAGCTGAAAAGCCTCTACCAGACCGAGGACGCGGACGAGGCGGTGCGCGCCCTCTCGGCGGAGCGGAACGGCCGCGGAATGCACCTCCTCGGCCTCGTCACCCGCTCCGAGCAGGGGGCGCTGGTGGTGAAGGGCGGCGAGGTCCGCGCCGTCGAGGCGGCGCCCGTCGAGCACGTCGTGGACACGACGGGCGCGGGCGACCTGTTCGCGGCAGGGTTCCTCGCCGGCCACGCCCGCGGCCTCGACAACGTCGCGAGCGCCCGCCTCGGGGCTCTCGCCGCCGCCGAGGTCATCGGCCATATCGGCGCCCGACCCCAGGCCGACCTCGTGGCCATGGCCCGGGAGCGCCGGCTCATCTGATCAGGGCCGCAGCAGCACCTTGCCGACCGCCTCGCGGCGCTTGAGCAGGCCGAGGGCCGCCGCGTAATCCGCCAGCGGGTAGGTGCCGTGGATCTTCACGGTGAGCCGGCCCTCGGCGGCCCAGGCCAGGAGCCGCCGCTGGTTCGCCTGGTGCGCCTCGGGCTCGCGCTCCACGAAGGCGCCCCAGAACACGCCCTGCACGTCGCAGCCCTTGAGGAGCATCAGGTTGAGGGGAAGCCGCGGGATCTCGCCGGCCGCGAAGCCGACCACGAGGTAGCGGCCCTTCCAGGCCATCGCCCGCAGCGCCGGCTCCGCGAAGGGGCCGCCCACCGCATCGTAGACCACGTTCACTCCGGCGCCGCCGGTGGCGCGGCGCAGTTCGTCCTTCAGCGTCTCGGGATCGTAGACGAGGCCGACCTCCGCCCCATGGGCGCGGGCGGCGGCGAGCTTGTCCTCCGACGAGGCGCAGGCGATCACCCGGGCACCGAGCAGCACGCCGAGCTCCACCGCCGCGAGCCCGACCCCGCCCGAGGCGCCGAGCACCGCGAGCCATTCGCCTGGCTGGATCCGGGCCCGGTCGTGGAGCGCGTGCAGGGAGGTCCCGTAGGTGATGGTGAAGCCCGCCGCGGTCTCGTCGCTTACCCCGTCCGGCACAGGGGTGAGGTGGCGCGCATGGATCGCGACCCGCTCGCGGGCCGCCCCGTAGCCGGCATGGACCACCACGCGGTCGCCGACCGCGAAGCCCTCCGTGCCGGGGCCGAGCGCCTCGACCACGCCGCAGGCCTCGCCGCTCGGAGAGAAGGGCAGCTCCGGCTTCGTCTGGTACTTGCCGGCGATGATCAGCGTGTCGAAGAAGTTGAGGGCCGCCACGCTGATGCGCACCACCGCCTCGCCGGTTCCGGCCTCGGGCTCCGGCACCTCTTCAATCGCCAGGTCCTCCGGCCCCCCGAGCCGCGTGCACAGCAGCGCCTTCATCGTCCGAACCCTCCCGTATCCCGGCCTGCTTGTGCGGTTTCGCGAAGCTTCGCAAGCGGGGGGGACGGCCGAGGAAATCGGACCGGGTGCGGGTGAGCGGAGCCGCGCCTCCCCATCCTGGGCCCCTTCGGATCGGAGCCGGCATCGGATCGCGGCTCGTTCGATCAGTCCCGCCGGTAGGTTCCGATGAGGTCGCCCCGGGCCAGCACGTGGCCCGTCATCGCGCTCACCAGCGCCTTCCGCCCGGGCTGCTCGGTGAGGCCGAGGGCGCGGTCGAGGGCGTAGACCTGGAAGACGTAGCGGTGGGGGCCGTGGCCGGTGGGCGGGTCCGGCGGCAGCCAGCCCGTCTTCAGGAAGCTGTTGCGGCCGAGATCGTGCGCGTCCGGGGCTCCCGTGAGCGCACCCTCGGCGAGGCCGCCGTCCCGGCCGGGCAGGTTCCAGGCGATCAGGTGGACGAGGGGCTGGGGCGTCGGGCTGTCGGCATCCTCGGCCAGCAGGACCACGCCCTCCGTGCCGGCCGGCAGACCCGCCCAGGCGATGGCCGGCGAGACGCCCGCGCCGTCCGCGGTGCAGCGGGGCGGGATCGCCCCACCGTCCGCGACGGTCTCGCTCGTGACCCGGATCGTGTCCGGCACGTCCGCGAAGGCGGCGTGGCAGGCGGTCTTCTCCAGCCCGGCCTTGAGGCCGGACAGGGCCGCGCCGACTGCGCGGGGAAGTTTCTCGAGCATCGGGCCTCCTGCCGTGTCGCGGTCAACGGCGGGGCGGCGCTCCGGTTCAGCCGGCCGGGCCGGCGGGGCGCGCGGCCGTGACCATGTAGTTGACGGCGGTGTCGCGGCTCGTCTGCCAGGAATCGCCCACCGGGTTGTAGGCCACCCCCGTCGTGTCCGTGACCGAGAGGCCGCCCGCTTCGAGCGCGCGGCGCAGCTCGTCCGGCCTGACGAACTTCTCCCAGTCGTGCGTGCCCCGCGGCAGCCAGCCGAGGACGTACTCCGCCCCCACGATGGCGAGCGCGAAGGAGCGCATGGTCCGGTTCAGGGTGGCGGCGAACAGGAGGCCGCCGGGCTTCACCGCGCGGGCGGCGGTCGCCACGAAGGCCGGCATGTCGGAGACGTGCTCCACGACCTCCATGATCAGCACCACGTCGAAGCGGCCGCCCGCGGCGACGACCGCCTCGATCGTCTCCGCCCAATAATCGACCGCGACGCCCTCGGCCTCCGCGTGGGCGCGCGCCGCCGCGATGTTCCTGGCGGCCGGGTCGAGACCCGTGACCTGGGCGCCGAGCCGGGCGAGCGGCTCCGAGAGCACGCCGCCGCCGCAGCCGACATCGACCACCGAGAGGCCGTCGAGGCTGAACGGCGCCCTCGGGTCCCGCCCGAAATGGGCGCAGGCGGCGTCGCGGATGTAGGCGAGGCGCACCGGGTTGAAGCGGTGCAGCACCCGCATGGGTCCGTGCGGGTCCCACCACGTCGCGGCGAGCGCGTCGAAGCGGGCGACCTCGTCGCGGTCGATGGAGGCGTCTGGGGGCATCGGGCTCAAGGGTTGGCGGCGGGGCCGGCGGGCGCGGGTTGCGATTGTTGACAGGCTGGCCCCCCCCTTGTACCCGCCGGGGGCCGGTCCCGATACGGGGTGAGGCCCGCGCGTTGCGCCCGGGCCGCGCGGCACCTCTCAGGCAAAGCCGCCGGGCAGCCCGCCGGGCCACCCTGCCCCGGCCGATCTGGACGAGCGACGCGGACGCGACATGCCCCGTTTGGTGATGAAATTCGGCGGCACCTCGGTCGCCACCGTCGACCGCATCCGCAACGTGGCGCGCCACGTCGCCCGCGAGGTGGCGGCGGGCTACGACGTGGCGGTGGTGGTCTCGGCGATGTCCGGCAAGACCAACGAGCTCGTCGGCTGGGTGAAGGACGCGAACGCGCTCTACGACGAGGCCGAGTACGACACGGTCGTGGCCTCGGGCGAGCAGGTCACCTCGGGCCTCCTCGCCATCGCCCTGCAGAAGGACGGGCTCAAGGCCCGCTCCTGGCAGGGCTGGCAGATCCCGATCCACGCCTCCGCGGCGCACGGCGCGGCCCGCATCACCGGCATCGAGCCCGCGAACCTGGAGGCGGGCTTCCGGCGCGGCGAGGTGGCGGTGATCTCGGGCTTCCAGGGCGTCGAGCCGGGCACCGGCCGCATCGCGACCCTCGGCCGGGGCGGCTCGGACACCAGCGCGGTGGCGGTGGCGGCCGCCATCGGCGCCGAGCGCTGCGACATCTACACGGACGTCGACGGCGTCTACACCACCGATCCGCGCATCGTGCCCAAGGCGCGGCGCATGGAGCGCGTCACCTTCGAGGAGATGCTGGAGATGGCCTCCCTCGGCGCGAAGGTGCTGCAGGTGCGCTCGGTGGAGCTTGCCATGGTGCACCGGGTGCCGACCACCGTGCGGTCGAGCTTCGACCCGCCGGACGCCGCCCGCCCCGGCACCCTCATCTGCGACGAGGACGACAGCGTGGAACAGCAGATCATCACCGGGATCGCCTTCGCCAAGGACGAGGCGCAGATCACGCTGCGCTCCGTGAAGGACAGCCCCGGCGTCGCCGCGGCGATCTTCGGGCCGCTCGCGGACGCCAACATCAACGTGGACATGATCATCCAGACGGTGTCCGGCGACGCGTCCACGACCGACATGACCTTCACGGTCCCGACCGCCGACTACGAGCGCGCCCGCCAGATCCTCGCCGAGCAGCGCGACACCATCGCGTACGGCCAGATCGAGGGCGCCACCGACGTCGTGAAGGTCTCGGCGATCGGCGTCGGCATGCGCTCCCACGCGGGCGTGGCCGCCAAGGCCTTCCGGGCGCTCGCCCAGAAGGGCATCAACATCCGCGCCATCACCACCTCGGAGATCAAGTTCTCCGTGCTCATCGACGCCGCCTATACGGAGCTTGCCGTCCGCACGCTCCACTCGCTATACGGCCTCGATCAGGCTTGAGAGCACCGGCGCCGCCCCGGCGCCGAGGCCGCGCCGGCCCCTAGGTTGCACCGGCCCTCTGACGGTGGATTGACGAGACGATGCCCGCTGCGCCCGGAGGCCCGCGCCTGCTGCTGCGCCGCCTCCGCGAAGCGATGGCGGAGCCGGTCAGCCCCCAGGCGCGCCTGGACCGCATCGTGGTCCTCATCGCCGCCAACGTCGTAGCCGAGGTCTGCTCTGTCTACGTGCTGCGCGACGACAACACCCTGGAGTTGTTCGCCACCGAGGGCCTGAACCGCGAGGCGGTCCACCTCACCCGGATGCGCGCCGACGAGGGCCTCGTCGGCCTGATCGCGCAGACGGCCGAGCCGCTCTCGCTCTCGGACGCCCAATCCCACCCGGCCTTCTCCTACCGCCCCGAGACGGGCGAGGAGGCCTATCACGCCTTCCTGGGCGTGCCGCTCCTGCGAGCCGGCAACACGCTGGGCGTCCTCGTCGTCCAGAACCAGACCTACCGGGTCTATTCCGACGAGGAGATCGAGGCCCTCCAGACCACCGCCATGGTGCTCTCGGAGATGATCGCCTCGGGCGAATTGCAGAGCCTCGCCCCCGGCGCCGGCACCGCGGCGCGCCGGCCCGTGACCCAGCGCGGCGTGGCGCTCGCCGACGGCATCGGCCTCGGCCACGTGGTGCTGCACGAGCCGCGCATCGTCGTGAAGACGCTGATCGCCGAGAACGTCGAGCGGGAGGTCGAGCGCCTGGAGGCGGCCATCGCCGAGGTGCGCTCGGCGATCGACGACCTGATCGAGCGCGGCGACCTGATCGGCACCGGCGAGTCGCGCGAGGTCCTCGAGACCGTGCGCATGTTCGCCCACGACAAGGGCTGGCTGCGCCGGATGCGCGAGGCCGTCGCGTCGGGCCTGACCGCCGAGGCCGCCGTCGAGCGCGTGCAGTCGGACAACCGCGCCCGCATGATGCGCCAGAGCGACCCCTACCTGCGGGACCGCCTGCACGACCTCGACGACCTCGCCAACCGCCTGCTGCGCCAGCTCGTCGGCCACGAGGAGGCAGGCGGCGCGCTGCCCGACAACATGATCCTGGTGGCCCGCTCCATGGGCCCGGCGGCGCTCCTCGAATACGACCCGACCCGGCTGCGCGGCCTCGTCCTGGAAGAGGGCGGGCCGACGAGCCACATCGCCATCGTCGCCCGCGCCCTCGGCGTGCCCGCGGTCGGCGAGGTCGCCAACGCCACCGCCCTGTGCGATTCCGGCGACGCCATCATCGTCGACGCCCTGGCGGGCGAGATCCACGTCCGCCCGGGGCCGGAGATCGAGGCGGCCTACGCCGAGATGGTGCGCCTGCGCGCCCGCCGGCAGGAGCAGTACCGGGCGCTGCGCGACGTGCCCGCGGTCACCCGCGACGGCGTGCGGATCGGCCTGAACCTCAATGCCGGCCTCCTCGTGGACCTCACCCACCTCAACGAGACCGGCGCCGAGGGCATCGGCCTGTTCCGCACCGAGCTGCAATTCATGGTGGCCGAGCGCATGCCCTCGGCGGCCGAGCAGCAGACCCTCTACGAGGCGGTGTTCGCCGCGACCGGCGAGCGGCCCGTCACCATCCGCACCCTCGACATCGGCGGCGACAAGATCCTGCCCTACATGCCCAAGCTCGAGGAGGAGAACCCGGCGCTCGGCTGGCGGGCGATCCGCATCGGCCTCGACCGCCCGGCGCTCCTGCGGGTGCAGCTGCGCGCGCTCCTGAAGGCGGCGGGCGGGCGCCCCCTCAAGATCATGTTCCCGATGGTGGCGACCGTCGACGAGTTCGTGCGCGCCAAGGCCATTGTCGAGCGCGAGAAGG
This sequence comes from Methylobacterium sp. A54F, assembly GCF_053346035.1. Lineage (NCBI taxonomy): Bacteria > Pseudomonadati > Pseudomonadota > Alphaproteobacteria > Hyphomicrobiales > Methylobacteriaceae > Methylobacterium > Methylobacterium sp. A54F. The sequence goes on from NZ_JBKFBF010000002.1 coordinate 543,253, forward strand.
CGCACCTGCGCCGGCACGGACACCCCCTGCCGAGCGACTGCCGGCTCGGCGCCATGATCGAGGTGCCCTCGCTCCTGTTCCAGATCGACGAGATCGCGACGGTGGCGGACTTCCTCTCGGTCGGGTCGAACGACCTGATGCAGTTCCTGTTCGCGGTCGACCGGGAGAACCGCCGGGTCGCCGACCGCTTCGACCCCCTGTGCGCCGCGGCGATCCGGGCCTTCCGCCTGATCGCGGAGCGCGCCAACGCGGCGGAGTGCCCCGTCACCGTCTGCGGCGAGATCGGCGGCCGCCCGCTGGAGGCGATGGCGCTGATCGGCATGGGCTTCCGCCACCTGTCGATGTCGCCGGCCGCCATCGGCCCCCTGAAGGCCATGGTGCTGAGCCTCGATGCGGGGGCGGTCACGGAGCTGATCGACACCGAGATGGCGCGGGCGAGCGACGGGGCCTCGCTCCGTCCCGCACTCACCGCCTTCGCGAAGGCGCACGGCGTGCCTATCTAGTCGGCACGCGGACGCGCCGGCCCGGCGCGACACGCCACCGGGCCGCCCCGCCCCGCGGCGACGGGCCGCCCCTCACCAAACACGCGAACCCAGAGCAACATCCGGGCGATGACCCCACTACCTCCCGAGCGGCTCGACGCCATCCTGGTGCGCCACGACATCGTGACCGCGACGCTGAGCGCCGGCTCCGCCGATTCCGACACCTTCGTGCAGCTCTCCCGCGAGCTCGCCGAGCTCGACCCCGTGGTGGCCGCCATCCGCGCCTACCGGGCCGCGGCCGAGAACCTGGCGGGCGTCGAGGCGCTGATCGACGATCCCGCCAGCGATTCGGAGATGCGCGCCCTCGCGGCCGACGAGAAGCCGGAGGCCGAGGCCGCCCTCGAGGCCGCCCACCGCAGCCTGCAGCTGATGCTGCTGCCCAAGGACGCGGCCGACGAGAAGAGCGCGATCCTCGAGGTCCGCGCGGGCACTGGCGGCGACGAGGCGGCGCTGTTCGCGGGCGACCTGTTCCGGATGTACGCCAAATACGCCGAGGCCAAGGGCTGGCGCGTCGAGGTGATCTCGGAGAGCGAGGGCACGGTCGGCGGCTACCGCGAGGTGGTGGCCGAGGTGAAGGGCCGCGGCGTCTTCGCCCGCCTGAAGTTCGAGAGCGGTGCCCACCGGGTGCAGCGGGTACCCGACACCGAGACGCAGGGGCGCATCCACACCTCGGCGGCGACCGTCGCGGTGCTGCCCGAAGCAGAGGAGGTCGACATCGTGATCAACGATGCCGATCTGAAGATCGACACCATGCGGGCGCAGGGCGCCGGCGGCCAGCACGTCAACAAGACCGAGTCGGCGATCCGCATCACCCACGTGCCGAGCGGCATCGTGGTGTTCGTGCAGGAGGAGCGCTCGCAGCACAAGAACCGGGCCCGGGCCATGGCGCTGCTGCGCGCCCGCCTGTTCGACGCCGAGCGCAGCGCGAAGGATTCCGCGCGGGCCGCCGACCGCAAGGCGCAGGTCGGCTCGGGCGACCGCTCCGAGCGCATCCGCACCTACAACTTCCCGCAGGCGCGGGTCACCGACCACCGCATCAACCTGACCCTCTACAAGCTGGAGGAGGTGCTCGCCGGCACCGCCCTCGACGAGCTGGTGGACGCCCTGGTCACCGAGCATCAGGCGGAGCTGCTCGCCGCCGAGGGCATGGGGTGAGCGCTCCGCGGGCTGCGCCGGAGGAGCCGGCAGCGGCGCTCGACCCGAAAGCAGGCGCCTTCGGCCCAGCGACGCCGCGCCGCGAAGCCCTGCGGGGCCTGTCCGAGCGCCTGCGGGCCGGCGGCATCGGCGACGCGGCGGGCGAGGCGCGCTTCCTCGTCCTCGGTCTGCTCGGCTTGGCGCGCGCCGACCTCGTGCTGGCCGGGGGAGAGCCCATCGGCCCCAGGGGCGCCGCATGCCTTGCGGAGGCCGCGGCGCGGCGGTTGGCCGGGGAGCCGGTCGCCCGCATCCTCGGGGAATGGGAGTTTTGGGGCCTCACCTTCCGGCTCTCGCCCGAGACCCTGGTGCCGCGCCCCGACACCGAGACCCTGGTGGAGACGGCCCTGCGCCTGTACCCGCCCCTCGCCCCGCGCATCCTCGACCTCGGCACCGGTTCGGGCTGCATCCTGGTGGCTCTGCTGGCGGAGCGCCCCGGCGCCTTCGGGGTCGGGCTCGACCGGTCGCATGGCGCCCTGGTGACCGCCCGCGCCAACGCCGAGGCGAACGGCGTCGGCGCCCGCGCCGCCTTCCTGCGCGGCGACTGGTGCGCGGCGCTCGCCGGGCCCTTCGACCTCGTCGTGTCGAACCCCCCCTACATCGCGAGCCCAATCATCCCGACCCTGGACGCGGCGGTCCGCGCCCACGATCCGGGCGCCGCCCTCGACGGGGGCGCGGACGGGCTCGACGCCTACCGGGCGATCCTCGCCGCCGCACGACCCGGCGCGGGGCTCGTCGCGCCGGGCGGCCGGCTGATCCTGGAGATCGGCTACGACCAGGCCGAGGCCGTGGACCGGCTCGGCCGGGCGGCGGGCTGGGGGCCGGCCGAGCGGGTGCGCGACCTCGCCGGAAACCCGCGCGTGCTCGCGTTCGGGCCGGCGTGAAGACGGGCCGGAAGACGGGCCGATTGTGTTGCGGAAGTCGCGCCCGCCGCCAATTCGAGAAAATGCTTGTTGAGTCAGCTTCCTGCGTCTAGAGTCGGCTTGCAGATCGCGAACGTTCCGTTAAGACGGACGGCGGTAAGGTCGGTGACGATCACGTCCGCCGAGCTGTTCTCCGATCTCCCCACCACCGAGCAGGCGCGGATCCGGTGTCGCGATGCGGCTCGGTGGGCTTCGAACCTGACAATCGAACGGCGTCCTAGACGCGAGCGTAGGCCCCGATTGGACGGGACAGACGGCGGGCAAGGCGAACGGATCGCGGATCGGCATCGACGGAACTTTGATCGACGGACATCCGATCGGCGCACACGCCGCAGCGGGCCCGGAGCCGGGCGCGCGGCCGCCATGCCAGCGACACCTTCCGCCAGCGAGATTTTCGCACGAATGAGGGTCAATCGAGACCGATGAGACCAAACCAGAATCGACGGATGCGCGGCCGCAATCGGCCGAAGGGCCCCAATCCCCTGACCCGCTCCTACGAATCCAACGGCCCCGACGTCAAAATCCGCGGCACCGCCCAGCACATCGCCGACAAGTACGCGCAGCTCGCGCGCGACGCTCAGGCGGCCGGCGACCCCGTGGCGGCCGAGAACTACTTCCAGCACGGCGAGCATTATTTCCGGATCATCTCGACCGCCCAGGAGCAGACCCGGCAGCAGACGGGCCTCGGCTACGCGCGCCAATCCTACGAGGACGACCTCGAGGAGGGCGACGAGGAGGGCGGTCAGGGCTACGGCGCCCCCCAGGGCTACAATGGCGCCTACGGCAACGACGATTACGTCGACCCGGGCCAGCAGCCCCAGCCCTACGAGGGCCGGCAGGACGACGGCCGCCAGGTTGATGGCCGCCAGGGCGGCGATCGCCAAGGCGGCGACCGGCAGGGCGGCGACCGTCAGCAGAACCGCGGCGACCGGCAGGAGCGGCGCGACCGCTTCCAGAACCGGGGCGACCGCAACCAGCGCTTCGAGAACCGCTTCGACGGCCAGCGCCAGGACCGGCAGGACTACAACCGTCAGGACTCGCGCCAGGACGGGCGCCAAGACGGTCGTCAGGAGCCCCGCCAGGACCGGCAGGATGCCCGCCAGGATTCACGCCAGGACGGCCGGCCGGACTACCGCCAGGACCAGCCGCGTGAGGCCTTCCGCGAGAACCGCCCCGACCGGCAGGATCGCGCCGAGCGCCAGGATCGTCAGGACCGCCCCGAGCGGCAGGACCGTCCCGAGCGTCAGGAGCAGCCGCGCGCCGAGGCGCCGGTCCGCGAGCCGCCCGCCCGCCGCGAGCGCCGCCGCGAGGAGCCCCGCGCCGAGGAGCCCACGGGCCTCCCCGCCTTCCTGATGACCCCGCCGCGCCCGCCGGTCTCCGAGCCGGCCCCGGAGCCGGCCCTGAACGGCGGGGCCCCTGAGGCTGCCCCGGCAGAGGAGGCGGCCCCCAAGGCGCGCCGTCGCCGCCGCCCGCGTTTCGAGGGCACCGAGGCCGGCGAGGCCGCCCCGGAGACGGCGAACTCGGGCGAGTAGTCGCCCGACCCACTTTCGCATCGCGGATGTTCAGAAACCCAGGCCGGCATCGCCCGGCCTGGGTTTTTTCGTTCGCGAACGGGTCGACGGTCGGGGCCAGGGATCCCGCAGGCCGCAGCGTCCGGCACGATTCCCGCCCAGTCCCGGCAGGCCTGGACGCGGCGGATCAGGCGGCGGTGGCAGGCGGGTGGGGCGTCGCGAGCGACAGCGCCCATTCGGGGAGCACGGCCCCTACGCCTCGTCGTCCTCGCCGGTCACCGCCGGGCCGAGGGCGCCCCGATAGCCCGTGGCGAGCACGTAGAGTTCGCTGGAATCCGCGCGGCTCGCGGCGGGCTTCACGTGGCGCACGGTGGTGAAGTCGCGCTTCAGGTCGGTGAGCAGGCTGCCCTCGGTGCCGCCCTGCAGCACCTTGGCGAGGTAGGCGCCGCCCGGCGCCAGCACCTCCCGGGCGAACTCCGCGGCGGTCTCGGCGAGACCGATGATGCGCAGGTGGTCGGTTTTCTTGTGGCCGGTGGCGTTGGCGGCCATGTCGGACATCACGATGTCGGCCGGGCCGCCGAGCAGCGTCGTGAGGCGGGCGGGCGCCTCGGGATCGAGGAAGTCGAGGGTGATGAACGCGACGCCCGCCATCGGCTCGATCTCAAGGAGGTCGATGCCGACGATGCGGCCGGTGGGGCCCACCACCTTGGCGGCCACCTGCGACCAGCCACCCGGAGCCGCGCCGAGGTCGACGATGCGCTGGCCGGGCCGCAGCAGGCGGTAGCGCTCGTCGATCTCCAGGAGCTTGAAGGCGGCGCGCGAGCGGTAGCCCTCGCGCTTGGCCCGGGCCACGTAGGGGTCGTTGAGCTGGCGCTCCAGCCAGCGCTTCTGCGAGAGGGTGCGCCCGCGCCCCGTCTTCACCCGCTGCTTGAGATCGCCCCGGACGCCGCCGGTGCTGCCGAGGCCGCCGCGCCGGTCGGTCACCGCCAGCCCCCCCGGCACCAGACCCCGTCCTCGCGCATCATGTTCATCAGGAGGCCCTCGCGCAGGCCGCGGTCGGCGATGCGCAGCCGCTCGGACGGGAAGGCCCGCCGGATCGCCTCGAGGATCGCGCAGCCGGCGAGCACGAGGTCGGCCCGGTCGCGGCCGATGCAGGGGTTGTCGGCCCGCTGGTCGAGGCGAGTGTCCAAGAGATCGTCGATCGCCTCGGTGACCTCCTGATCGCTCATCCAGAGCCCGTCCACCCGGCGGCGCTCGTAGCGGGCGAGGCGCAGGTGCATGGCCGCGATGGTGGTGACCGTGCCGGAGGTGCCGAGCAGGTGGAAGTTCGGGGCGGTGGCGGCGGCCGCCGCACGGATCGCGAAGCGGGCGAGGAGGTCCACAACCTCCTCGACCATGCCCTCAAACATCCTGCGCGTGACCTCGGCCCCCCCGTGGCGCTCGGCCAGGGTGACGACGCCGACGGGCAGCGAGTCCCAGGCGCGGATGCGCAGCGTCGGGTCGGTGGAGGGGTTCGCGGCGGCCCCGTCGAGCCAGGCGATCTCCGTCGAGCCGCCGCCGATGTCGAAGATCACGACCGATTCCGCCCGCGGGTCGGCGAGCGCCGCGCAGCCCGTGACCGCGAGGTAGGCCTCGGTCTGGCGGTCGACGATCTCGAGGTCGAGGCCGACCTCGTTGCGCACCCGCCCGACGAACTCCGCGCCGTTGACGGCGAGGCGGCAGGCCTCGGTGGCGATGATCTTGGCGCGCACGACGCCGCGGGCCTGCATCTTGGCCCGGCAGATCTTCAGCGCCTCGACGGTGCGCTCGATGGCCGGCTCGCTGAGCCGGTCGGAATTGCCGAGGCCCTCGCCCAGGCGGACGATGCGCGAGAACGCGTCGATGACCCGGAACCCGTGCGAGGCGGGCTCGGCCACGAGCAGCCGGCAGTTGTTGGTGCCGAGGTCGAGGGCCGCATAGGCGTTGCGGCGGCCGTGGCGGCCGTCCTGCCGCCCCTCCTGCCGGCCATGGTCGGGCCGCCCGTGCGCGGGGGCTCCGTTGCGCGGATGCTGGCTGCCGGCCGCGGGGGCGGCCGGCATCGTGGCGGCACTCTCGTCCCTCATCGGCGGTGCCGATACCCTCGGATACGCGACTGGCCCCGGCGGACCGCCCGGCCATCATTCGGCGTTAAGCCTACCCGGTCCTTCCGGAACTGCAAAGTCTGGTTTTCGACGCTTCCATACCGGTACGGGGGCCGAAATCGGGGGCTCAGATCGGGGACTTGCCGATAGCGGCGGCCCGGGGGGTCGGCCGCAGGAGGCTCTTCACCTGGCCGTAGGGGCGAGGCCGGTTGATGACCTCGTCGAGGCGCGACCACAGGGTCTTGGGCGAGAACGGCTTGGCGATGATCTCGTTGACGCCGATCGAGATCGCGCGGTCCACCACGTTGCGCCGGGGCTGGGCCAGCATCAGGATGATCGGCACCGTGGGGCACGGCGAGGTGGCGGGCGTCCGGGCGAGGCGGATGAACTCCTCGCCCGAGAGGATCGCGAGGTCCCAGTCGATGATGGTCAGGTCGGGCTTGCTCTCGGCGAGCACACCGAGCGCCTCCGCGCCGTCCGGCGCCTCGAGCACCCGCTTGATGCCGACGCGCATGAGCATGTCGCGCACGATGCGGCGGATGTAGAGGCTCTCGTCGACGACGAGGGCGGAGAAGTCCGGGAAGGTCGGGGTCGCGATCATCGGGGCGTCTCGCCGCCGGGCCGGGCGGCGCGAGCATCCTAGGGGAGCGCCCTTTGCGTTTGTGCTAACGCGGTGCCGATTCGATCGTCCCCGCCGGGGCAGGCCGGGCGTTTTGCCGACACCCGGGCGCCCGCCGGCGGGGCAGGACTGTTCCCATCCGTAGTTTGACACCGGAAAGTGCCGGGCCGGACGGCGCGCGCGCAGAAAGGTCCTTGCGGTGAAGCCGGGATTGCGTCAGGACTGAGGCGTTATTCTTGGTTACCGCTAGCCGGGAGTAATGGGAGTGCGGAGCGTGGGTCGTCTGGAATGGCGCGCACGCGGTATTCGAGACGTGGTCGGCGGGACGGTTTTGCGAGCTATCTATGGGACGTGGTCGTGATTTCAGGGGGCCGCAGAAGCGCGGCTTCGAGGACGGTGGCGAGCCGCGGTGGCCTGATCAGGCTCCCCCCAGCGGCGGATACGGCGGTGGCGGCGGTTACGGTGGCGGCGGGTTCGGCGGCGGCGGGTTCGACCGCGGTCCCTCGCGTGCGGCCGCGGCGCCTACCGGACCGGAGCGTGATGCGACGGTGAAGTGGTTCAACAAGGAGAAGGGCTTCGGCTTCGTCGAGCTGGGTGACGGTTCGGGCGACGCCTTCCTTCACATCCGCGCGGTCGAGGCGGCGGGCCATGCCGACCTTCTGCCGGGCACCCGCCTGACGGTCCAGACGGCTCAGGGCCAGAAGGGACCGCAGGTCACCAACGTGACGAGCGTCGACACCTCGACGGCCGAGGCGGCTCCGCCCCGTCGCGAGATGCGGCCCCGCACCGGCGGCTTCGGCGGCGGCGACCGCTTCGGCGGCGGTGACCGTTACGGCGGCGGCGGTGGTGGTGGCTACGGTGGCGGTGGCGGCGGTGGTGGTGGCCGCTTCGCCTCCGGTCCCTCCACGGAGATGACCGGCACGGTGAAGTGGTACGACCCCGCGAAGGGCTTCGGCTTCGTCTCCGTCAACGACGGCGGCAAGGACGTGTTCGTGCACCGCTCCGCCCTGTCGCGGGCCGGGCTCGACTCCCTCGCCGAGGGCCAGCAGGTCACCCTCGCGGTCGTCGACGGGCAGAAGGGCCGCGAGGCCCAGAGCATCAACGTCGACGATTGAGTCCCCCCGGAGCCGCCGACCGACCGGTCCGGCGACTCCGGCCTCGTACGCGGGCGGCATGCCCCCACGAGGCGGCCACGGCCGCATCGTGGGGCGCGCGGCGCGGCGGCCTCGGTTCCGCCGCCTTCACCCGTCGAAAGTCAGAGCGGCGGTCCCGGCCCGGGGCCGCCGTTTGCCGTTCCCGCCGGAGCCCGCTCCCATGATGCGCCACCCGCACCTGCGCCCGACCCGCGCGATCCTGCTCGCCAGCCTGTTCACGTTGCCCGCAGCGACGATGCTGCCGGACCCTGCCGCGGCGGCCGAGGACTTCACGGGCTTCTACGCGGGCGTCAACGCCGGCTACGCGACGGGAGGCGGCCGGGACCGGGGGGCGCTCGTTCCGGCGCCGGGTTCCGCTCCCTCGCCCGGGGCGGCCGACCTGCCGCCGAGCGCGCGCGACGCGGCCCAGGCGCTGCGCAGCCGCGACCGCGGGGACCGGGCGCCCTCCCCCCTCCGCTGACCGCCCGACCTCGGCCGGGCGCCTCGCGCCACGACCGCTCGGGCGCGCCCGCAGGGTCACCGAGCGCGTGACAAACCCCGCCCGGCGCATGCCGTCCCGGGGTTGGTCGGGCGCCGCGACGGGTCGCCCCGCGGCCGGCACCCGTGCTAGGCGCCCCCGGGAGGGCCGGACAGGGCGAAGGGCGGATGAGCGAGCACCCGATGAACGAGGTCGGCGGCGCAGCCGCGCCGCGCGTCGCGGTCGTGGCGACCGGCGGCACCATCGCGATGAAGAATGATCCGGCGACCGGCGCGCCGGTGCCCGCCCTCTCGGGCGAGGATCTCGTCGGCGCGGTGCCGGGGCTCGGGGCGCTCGCGCGCATCGCGGTCACGGAGTTCAGCAACCTCCCGAGCGACGAGATGGGGCCCGCGCTGTGGCCGGAGCTGTCGCGGACCCTCACGCGCCTCCTCGCCGATCCCGAGACCGCCGGCGCCGTCGTCCTCCACGGCACCGACACCCTGGACCAGACCGCCTACTTCCTCGATCTCACCCTGGACGGGGAGAAGCCCGTGGTGATGGTCGGCGCGCAGCGCAACGCGTCGGCGCCCGACACGGACGGCCCCCGCAACCTCCTCGGCGCCGTGCGTCAGGTCCTGGCGGAGGGGGCCCGCGGACAAGGGGTGACCGTGACCCTCAACCACCGGATCAACGCCGCCCGCGAGGTGCGCAAGACCCATACGAGCAACGTCGAGACCTTCAATTCCGGCGAGGCCGGCTTCCTCGGCGCCATCGACGACGACCGGGTGATCTTCAACCGCCGGTCGCTCCGGCGCCAGACCCTGCCGCTGCCGGAGCGGCTGCCGCGAGTCGACATGGTGGCGATGTATGCGGGGGCCGACGGTCACCAGGTCCGCCACGCGGTGGAGAGCGGCGCCGACGCGATCGTGGTGGCGGCCTACGGGTTCGGCAACGTCAACGCCGCGATGCACGACGCCATCGTGGAGGCGATCCGCCGGGGGGTGGCCGTCGTCGTCGCGAGCCAGGTCGAGAACGGGCGGGCACTGCCCGTCTACGGCTTCAAGGGCGGCGGCGACACGCTCGCCCGGGCCGGCGCGGTCTTCGCGGGTGATCTGACGCCCGACAAGGCGCGGGTGCTGACGCTCCTGGCCCTACCGGCCGCGCGGGACCGGGCGGCGCTCCAGGCTGTCTTCGACCGGTGAGCGGCTCAGGCCGCCGATCCGTCCTGCGGAGGCAGGTTGATGATCACGGGCTTCCCGGACACGGGGTCGAGGATGATGATTGCCATCGCGCACTCCTACGCCGTTCCCCCAAGCTGTGCAGTCCGCGCGCGCCGTGTGGCGCTTTTATGATCATTCGGCCCGGCCTCCCGGCATGAACGCCGTCACCATCATCGTCCCGATCTTCGGGATCATCCTGATCGGCTGGGGGGCCGCGCTCCTCGGCCTGCTCTCGGAGCGGGTCAGCGACGGGCTCTCCGAGTACGTCTTCGCCATCGCGGTGCCGGCGCTGATCATCGGCACGCTGACGCGGCCGGGCCTCACGGGCGAGATCGCCTGGGGCTACTGGTTCTCCTACTTCGGGGGCGCCGGCATCGCCTGGGCGGCGGGCTCGCTGATCGCCCTGCGCCGGGCCGGCATCAACCGCCAGGGCGCGATCCTGCACGGCTTCGCGGCGAGCCAGTCCAACACGATCTTCGTCGGCGTGCCGACCATCCTGCAGGCCTACGGGGATGCGGGCGCCTTCCCGCTCTTCCTGCTGCTCGCCGTGCACCTGCCCCTGATGATGGGATGCGCCACCTTCCTGATCGAGGCCGAGGGAGACCGGCCGCTGCTGCACCGGCTGCGCGGCCTCGGCCTCGTGCTGATCAAGAACCCGATCTTCGTGTCCCTGATGATCGGCCTCGCGCTGAAGGGCGGCGGCATCGTCCCGGCCGGCCCCGCCAAGGCCCTCATCGACGCCTTCTCGGCGACCGCTTCCACCTGCGCGCTGATCGCCCTCGGGGCCGGCCTGCGCCGCTACCGCGTGCTGTTCGACCTGCCGGGCGCCCTGGTGATCGCGCTCCTGAAGCTCGTGGTGCACCCGGCGCTCGTCTGGCTCATGGCCTTCCACGTCTTCGCGATGCCGCCGGCCTACGCGGGGGTGGCCACGCTGTTCGCGGCGATGCCGGTCGGCATCAACGCCTACCTGCTCGCCGTCCGCTACCGCACCGAGACCGGGCTCGTCGCCGCCTCGGTGCTCGCCTCGACGCTTCTCGCGCCGATCACGACGCTGACCTGGCTCGCGATCCTCGGCCGCGCCTGACGGGATGCGGTGCGGATCGCACGCGCGCATTGAAATCCGGACGGGGCGGCTGCATATCGCCCCCGATTTTCGCCAAGGAGGACCACGTGAGCGAGACGGCGGAGCGGCACGAATTCGGCGCGGAGGTCGGGCGCCTGTTGGACCTCGTGGTCCACGCCCTCTACTCCGACCGCGAGATCTTCCTGCGCGAGCTCGTGGCCAACGCGGCCGACGCCATGGACCGGCGCCGGTTCGACGCGCTCACCAACGCCGCGAGCGCGCTGCCGGCGGACGCCAAGGTGCGGATCCGCCCCGACAAGACCGCGCGCACCCTCACCATCGCCGATGCCGGCATCGGCATGTCGAAGGAGGAGCTCGCCCAGAACCTCGGCACCATCGCGCGCTCGGGCACTCGGGCCTTCTCCCAGTCCCTCGGCGAGGCGAGCCCCGAGGACCGGCCGAGCCTGATCGGCCAGTTCGGCGTTGGCTTCTACGCGGCCTTCATGGTGGCCGACCGCGTCACCGTCACCTCCCGCAAGGTCGGCGCCGACGAGGCCTGGACCTGGGCCTCGGAGGGCCAGGGCAGCTACACCCTGGAGCGCGCCGAGAAGGCGGAGCCCGGCACCGACATCGTGCTTCACCTCAAGGCGGATGCCGACGAGTACCTCGAGACCTATCGGCTCGATCACGTCGTGCGCAAATGGGCCGACTTCATCACCGTGCCGATCGCCCTCGTGCAGGAGGAGGGCAAGGAGGAGGCCGCGAACCAGGGCAGCGCCCTCTGGCGGAAGGCCAAGTCCGAGATCACGGAGGAGCAGTACGAGGGCTTCTACCGCCAGGTCGGCATGAACTTTGACAAGCCCTGGGCGACCCTGCACTGGCGGGCCGAGGGGCAGCTCGAATTCACTGCCCTGCTGTTCGTCCCCGGCATGAAGCCGTTCCAGGCCCTCGAGAACGAGCGCGAGAGCAAGGTGCGGCTGCACGTGCGCCGCATGTTCATCACCGACGAGGCCGGGCTGCTGCCGCCCTGGCTGCGCTTCGTGCAGGGCGTCGTCGACACCGAGGACCTGCCCCTCAACGTCTCCCGCGAGATGCTGCAGGCGACGCCGGTGCTCGCCAGGATCCGCCGCGCGGTGACGGGCCGCGTCCTCTCCGAGCTGGCGAGCCGCGCCAAGGACGCGGACGGCTACCGGAGCTTCTGGGAGAATTTCGGCCCCGTCCTCAAGGAGGGCATCTACGAGGATTTCGAGCGCCGGGCCGAGATCGCACCCCTCCTGCGCTTCCGCTCCTCGGCCGTCGAGGGCTGGACCGCCCTGCCCGACTACGTGGTGCGCATGAAGGACGGGCAGGAGGCGATCTACTACCTCGTGGCCGACGACGCCGAGGCCCTGGCGAACTCGCCCCAGCTCGAGGGCTTCCGGGCCCACGGCATCGAGGTGCTGCTGCTCTCCGACCACGTCGACGCCTTCTGGCCCGAGCAGCTCGGACGCTTCGCGGACAAGCCCCTGCGCTCGGTCACCCAGGGCGGCATCGACCTCTCGGCGTTTCCCGCCGAGGGCGAAGCGGGCGAGGCGCTCGCGGGCCTCGACGACCTCGTCGCCCGCCTGAAGGCCGCGCTCGGCGCCGACGTCTCCGACGTGCGCGCCACGGACCGGCTGGTGGACAGCGCCGTGGTCCTCTCGGCCTCGGGAGGCGGCCCGGACCTGCAGATGCAGCGACTGCTGCGCCGGGCCGGCCGCGCGGCCGGAGGGGGGTTGCCGATCCTCGAGATCAATCCCCGCCACCCGCTGATCCGCGGGCTCGCCGAAGGACCCGAGTCGGACGTCTCCGCCGCCGCCGGCACGCTCCTCGACCTCGCCCGCATCCAGGACGGCGACACGCCGCGCGACCCGGTCGCCTTCGCGCGCCGGATGGCGGCGGCCCTCGCCGGCGCCGGCGCGCGCTGATGGCGGCGGGGAGCGGGGCCGGCCCGGTCCGGATCCTGCTCCCCACCCTCTACGGCACGCAGGGCGGCTCGACCCGGGTGCTGCTGGCCAGCGCCGCGGCGCTGCGGCCCGGGCACCACGTCACCGTGCGCGCGCCGCTCCCAGAGGCGGACGAGCGGGTGCCGCTCCGCTTCCCCGCCGAGCCCCTCACCGGCGCCCGCCGCAAGCGCGCCGTGCTGCCCCTCCTCGCGCGGCTCGTGGCCGCGGAGGCGCATGCGCTCCGCCGCCTGCGGCCCGACATCATCCACGTTCACGACGAGCCGAGCCTCTACGTCTACGGCCTCGCCGCCCGGCTCCTGCGCCCGCGCCCGCACCTGCTCTGGCACCTGCACGCCCCGGCGGGGACCGGGCGGAGCGCGCGGCTGCGGGCGGCGCTCGCCGATTCCTGCATCCTGATCAGCCCGCACGCGGCAGCGCCCCCCGGGCTGCCCGCGACCCTGATCCGCAACCCCCTCGCCTTGCCCGACGCGGACGGGACGCCCGCGCCCGATCGCACCGCCCTCGCGGTGGTCGGCGCCCTCGGCCCCCGGAAGGGCCAGGACCTCGCCGTGGAGGCGTTCGCGCAGCTGCGCGGCGAGCCGGCCTTCGAGGCTTCCCACCTCACCCTGATCGGCCCGGAGCTCGACCCCGCCTACGCGGGCGCCCTGCGCGCCAGGATCGCTGCCCTCGGGCTCGGCGACGCGGTGACCTTCGCGGGCGAGCGGACGCCGGACCAGGCCTTCGCGGGGGTCGGCCTCGCGCTGTTTTCCTCCACGCTCGAAACGCAGCCCCTGGCACTGGCCGAGGCGCTCGCCCGCGGCCTGCCGGTGGCGGCCTCCGACATCCCCGCCCACCGGGCGATGATCGCGGAGACCGGGGCCGACAAGGCCTGCCTCGCTCCCCGCGACCCGGCACGCCTCGCGGCCGCGGTCCGCGCCGCCCGCGCGCAGCCCGCGGACGTGCAGGCCCGCACCCGCGCCCTCTACGCGCCGGAGCGCTTCGCGGCCGGGCTGCGCGGGCACGTCGCCGCCCTGGCGGAGGTGCGGAAACGCTTGTGAAAGCCCGACCGTTCATGCTAGGCACCGCCCGTCTCGTCGAGGCACTTCGCGGAGAGGTGGCAGAGCGGTTGAATGCACCGCACTCGAAATGCGGCATGCCTGCAAGGGCATCGGGGGTTCGAATCCCCCCCTCTCCGCCAAGTCTCCCCGAAAGCGCTGATATGGCCGGCTAACGGCCCGCGCCCCGGCTCGGCATGCGATTGGGCACGCCTGCGCAAGCCCTTCATCCGAGCGGGAGACGACCTCGCGCTTTAGGCCATCATTCCTGTCGAACGGTGCAGGGTGCGCGGGCCGGCAGCCGAGCTTTCGTGGCTGCCGGCATGTCAGAATTTCGGGGGCTTTCGCAGGCGGAGCTGGAATCGGCGGACGACGGACAATCGGGTCCCGAGCCCGATGACACCTCCTGTCGTGCGCGGGCGCCGACGGAGCGGGCTTCAGCCTTTCGGTCGCGCCGGACGGTCCCCTGATCGCATCCGCCCTGGAAATGCCGCCGTACGGGATCCGCGGGAGCCGGGTGGCTCCCGCGCGTTCTCCGTTACAGGCTGCCGAGGCGCGTGGTGATGGCCTTGGTCTCCAGGTAGTTCGACAGCACCGCCTGGCCCATCTCGCGGCCCCAGCCGGACTGCTTGTAGCCGCCGAAGGGCAGCGCCGCGTCGAAGACGTGGTAGCAGTTGATCCACACCGTGCCGGCCCGGAGCCGGTGCGCGACCTGCTGGGCGAGACCCGTGTCCCTGCCCCAGACGCCGGCGGCCAGCCCGTAGACGGAGTTGTTGGCCTCGGCGATCAGCGCGTCGTCGACCTCGTCGAAGGGCGTGGCGACCAGCACCGGGCCGAAGATCTCCTCACGGACCACCTTCATGCCGGGATTGACGTCGGTGAGGATGCGCGGGGCCACGAAGTAGCCCTTGCCGCTCGGGACATCGTCGCCGCAGACGATCTCCCGGGCGCCCTCCTCGCGGCCGGCGGCGATGTAGCCGTTCACCCGCTCGTACTGCACCGAGGAGACCAGCGGGCCCATGTCGGTGCCGTCCACCAGGCCGTGCCCGATCTTGATCTTGCTCGCCTCCGCGGCGATGCCGTCGATCACCTTGTCGAAGATCGAGCGGTGCACGAAGAGCCGCGAGCCGGCGTTGCAGCACTGGCCGTGGTTGAAGAAGATCGCCGCGTTCGCGCCGGGGATCGCGAGCGAGAGATCGGCGTCGGGCAGGATGATGTTCGGCGACTTGCCGCCGAGCTCGAGCGAGACGCGCTTCAGGTCCTGCGAGGCCGCGCGCACGATGATCTTGCCGACCTCGGTCGAGCCCGTGAAGGCGACCTTGTTCACGTCCGGATGGGCCGCGAGCGCGGCGCCGGCCGTCTCGCCGAAGCCGGCGATGATGTTGACCACACCGTCCGGCAGGCCGGCCTCGATCATGAGCTCGCCGAGGCGCAGGGCCGAGAGCGGCGTCTCCTCGGCGACCTTCAGCACGACCGTGCAGCCGGTGGTCAGAGCCGGCGCGAGCTTCCAGGCGGCCATCAGCAGCGGGAAGTTCCACGGGATGATCTGGCCGACGACGCCGATCGGCTCGGGCCGGGTCGCGGAGAAGAAGTCCGAGCCGGGCGCGGCGAGCGCTGAGATCGGGATCGACTTGCCCTCGATCTTGGTGGCCCAGCCGGACATGTAGTGGAACATGTCGGCCGACAGCGTGACGTCGGCGGCCTTGGCGACGTTCCGGGGCTTGCCGTTGTCGATCGCCTCAAGGGCTGCGAGCTCGTCGGCATGCTCCAGGATGAGGTCGCCGATGCGGTGCAGCAGGCGGCCGCGGGCGGAAGGCGTCATCCGGGCCCAGGGTCCGCCCTCGAAGGCGCGCCGCGCAGCCTTCACGGCGAGATCGACGTCGGCCTTGTCGCCCTCGGCGACGTGGGCGATGACCTCGCCGGTCGCCGGGTCGGTGACCTCGAAGGTCTTGCCGGACTGAGCGGGCACCCACTTGCCGTCGATGAGGAGGTGGCGCTCCTTCGAGAGCCAGGCGCGGATCTCCGGCGGCAGATTCGGGGTCGTGGTAGGAATATCGGCGCGTGCATTCATGGCTACAGCCTCCCTGTATTGCGCTGATTGCGTTCTGTACGGCCAGCGCTAAGCTTAAGATAAAATTCTGTCCGTGTTTTTCAAGTATATTCAGCAACTCGGCCAATGCCAAGGGCGGAAGGTCAGTCTTCGATCCGGACCTTCCCCCGGGCAGGAACCGAATCAGCCGAGGCCCACCGCCTTGGACAGGATGATGGCGAGCACGCCGCCCGCGATCGGACCGGCGACGGGGATCCAGGAGTAGCTCCAGTCCGAGCTGCCCTTGCCGGAGATGGGCAGGACGGCATGCGCGATCCGCGGCCCGAGATCGCGAGCAGGGTTGAGCGCGTAGCCGGTCGGTCCGCCGAGCGAGAGCCCGATGCCCCAGACCAGGAAGCCGACCATGATCGGGCCGAGCGGGCCCGTCGTGCCGACGCTCTTGGAGAAGATCGCGATGACCACGAAGACCAGCAGGAAGGTTCCGATCGCCTCCGTGAGCAGGTTCGCCTTCACGTCCCGGATCGCGGGACCGGTCGAGTAGCAGGCGAGCTTGAGGCCGGCATCCTCGGTCTTCGCCCAATGGGCGAGGTAGGAGAGCCAGACCAGTGTCGCCCCGAGGAAGGCCCCGGCGAACTGACCCGCGATGTAGGGGACGACCTTCGAGGCATCGCCGCTCGCATAGGCGAAGGCCAGCGTCACCGCCGGGTTGATGTGGCCCTGCGAGCCAGCGGCGATCGCCACCACGACCCCGGCGAGCACCGCGAAGCCCCAGCCGGCGGTGATGGTGATCCAGCCGCCGCCGTTGCCCTTGGACCCGGCGAGCAGCACGTTCGCGACAACGCCGTTCCCCATGAGGATGAGCACGAGCGTGCCCAGCAATTCTCCGATGAAACCCTGAGACATCATTCAGCCCTTTCCCGGCGCGACGCGCCGACGTTCCACGCTTCCTCGAAGGCCGATCGTCGCAGAGCGTCTGCCGCGCTCCTGTCCCGACGATCGGGCCGGCCGCCGGACGGCTCCGGGCCGCCCGGCATTCTCGACGCCGGGTGCGCAACGTCGCGCACGCGGTGTCGTCAGCGGTTCCGGAAGCCGTCCGGAACCGTCAGTTCGCGGCGAGCTTCTTCGGCAGCTTGAAGGCCCAGAAGCTGCCGCCCTGGTTGACGTGGGACGTCGATTTGGCGACCTCGCCGCCCCAGAGCGGCACCGCGCCGCCCCAGCCGGCCGCGACGCCGACCCACTGCTCGCCGTCCTGCTCCCAGGTGATCGGGGAGGCGACGACGCCGGTGCCGACCTGGAACTTCCAGAGTTCCTCGCCGGTCTTGGCATCGAAGGCCTTCAGGAAGCCCTCCGGCGTGCCGGTGAAGACGAGGTTGCCGGCCGTCGTCAGGACGCCCGCCCAGAGCGGCGCGTTGTTTTTGTATTCCCAGACCGTCTTGCCGGTGGCCGGGTCGATCGCCTTGAGCGAACCGATATGGTCCTTGAAGTTAGGGCTCACGTTGAAGCCGGCGCCGAGGTAGGCGGCGCCCTTCTTGTAGTTCACCGGCTCGTTCCAGAGGTCCATGCCCCACTCGTTCGAGGGGACGTAGAACAGCTTCGTGTCCGGGCTGTAGGCCATCGGCATCCAGTTCTTGGCGCCGAGGAAGCTCGGCGTGACATGGACCACCTTCCCCTTGCCGCCGTCGGCCGCCTTGCTGGGGTCGCCCGGACGGTATTCCGGATCGTAGATCGGCCGGCCGTCCGCGCCGAAGCCCTTGGCCCAGTTGACGCCGCTGACGAAGGGCGTCGCCGAGATGAACTTCCCGTTCGTGCGGTCGAGCACGAAGAAGAACCCGTTGCGGTCGGCGGTGGCGCCGGCCTTCACGGTCTTGCCGTCCTTGTCGAGATCGAACGGAATGAACTCGTTCACCCCGTCATAGTCCCAGCCGTCGTGCGGCGTGGTCTGGAAGCCCCAGACGATCTCGCCGTTCTCCGGGTTGAGCGCGATGCGGGAAGCCGACCACTTGTTGTCGCCCGGACGCAGCCAGGAGTTCCATGGGCCGGGATTGCCGGTGCCGAAGTAGATCAGGTTGGTCTCGGGGTCGTAGGTGCCGCCGAGCCAGGTGGCCCCGCCGCCGAACTTCCACATGTCCCCCGGCCAGGTCTCGTTGACCTTGCCGGTCATGGTCGAAGGCTTGCCGTTCAGCGTGCCCATGTGGCCCTCGATGACCGGCCGCTGCCAGACGAGCTCGCCCGTCTCGGCGTCCCGCGCCTCGACCCGGCCCACGATGCCGAACTCGCCGCCCGACACGCCGGTGATGATCTTGCCCTTCACGATGAGGGGCGCGGCCGTGTAGCTGTAGCCGGCCTTGAAGTCGTCGATGTCCTTGCGCCAGACCACCTTGCCGGTCTTCTGGTCGAGGGCCACGAGCTTGGCGTCGAGGGTGCCGAAGATCACCTTGTCCTTGTAGAGCGCGGCGCCGCGGTTCACGACGTCGCAGCAGGGCAGGATGCCCTCGGGCAGGCGGGCGGCGTATTCCCACTTCTTCTCGCCGGTGCGCGAATCGATCGCGTAGATGCGCGAGTAGGAGCCGGTGACGTAGATGACGCCGTCCTTGACGAGCGCCTGGCTCTCCTGGCCGCGCTGCTTCTCGCCCCCGAAGGAGAACGAGTAGGCCGGCACGAGGCCCTTGATGGTGTCCCGGTTGATCGCCTTCAGCGGGCTGTAGCGCTGGGCCTGCGGCCCGAGGCCGTTCGAGACGACATCTTGCGGGGTCTGAGCGTCGTTCAGGATGTCCTGATCCGTGACACCACCCTCCGCCGACGCGGCGGTCGCGCCGATGAGGAGCGCGAGGCCGCTGGCCGCAGCCAGGAGCTGATTGCGAAATACCATCCCGATTTCCTCCGCATGATTTGGCCAGAGGTGCTGGCCCGTGCGGCAGGGACACCTATGTATGGCGCCTCTCAAGTCCGCCTAGTATAGCTGCCATAGCCGGAAGACAATCGTCCATAGAAAAAATATGAATTTGGAAATAAAAACGCATATCACTCATTCTTACAATAGTTTGCATTGCGAAGAGTTCGTCTTCTCTCAAAATTTTTGCGCAGGCTCTGCGTTTGAGTTTAAATGACGCATTTGCTTTGCAGCAACGACTTCGGGTCCGATCTGATCGTCTTGCGATGCAATGCCGATTTCGCGAAACGAGGCGGATCGGCTGCGCAGGGCGCATCAGCGACAGACCGGTCAGACCCGGTCGGGTTGCCACCGGGCGGGGAACCTCGACGGCCGGGCGCGACCGCGGCGTGTTCGCGCCGGCTACTCGCCGGGGGGCGCTGCGTAGGACACGCCGTAGCGGGAGAAGATCGCGGCCAGCCGCCCGTCCCGCCGCATCGCCGTCAAAGCGTCGCCGACGGCATAGCCGAGATCGCGCGAATCACTGCGCACGGCGCCGCATAGTACGAGCCGTACCTGCATGAGGCCCGTCGACTGCAGATCCACGAGCGACATCCGTTCGGTCGAGGGCTGGACGCCGTGCAGGACGGCCTCGATCGCGCTCCTGGCGCCGGCCAGAGCGGCGGCCTCACCGGAGAGAAAGGCCCGTGCCGCCGCCTCGAAATCGCGGAAGTGGCGCAGCTTGACGCGATGGCGGCCCCCCTCGGCGAACAGCAGGATCGTATCCGCGGCGCTCGCCCCCGCGACGGCGATGCTGCGCTCCTCGAGCCCGTCGATCGCGTGCGTATCCGCGCCGGAGCGGACGACGAGCGCGAGCTGCTCCTCGTGATACGGAGCCGTGAGGACAATCTGCTCGTTGCGCAGGCCGAGTTGCCTGTCGTACGGCACGTGCAGCATGAGGTCGGCGAGCGGCGAGCCGGCGAGGTCACCCTTCCAGAGATTCAGGCGGAAGTCGCCGTCGACGGTCTCGGCCGCCTCGACGATGCGGATCTCCGCCGCGACACCCAGGGCTGCCGCGATCGCGCGCGCCATGTCGACCTCGATGCCCTCCAGAGCGTCCGCGCGCGTGTCGGAGAAGGGTCGGTTGTCGCTGTAGAGGGCGACCCGCAGGATCCCGGACGCCACGACGGTGTCGAGCGGACGCGTGAGCGCGCCTCCAGGCGAGGCCACCAAAGCGGCGAGGACGCCAGCCAGGAGCCGGCACCACGAACACCAGGCCCGACCGGCCGGACGACCGGTGGGCCGAAGGCCGGACCCGATCGCACCCGATGCACCGGCGACCTGCGATCCCCGCCCTGCCACGCCTGCGATCGGCGGACGGGTTGTCGCTCTGCCGGAGAGCGCTCCCGCCGGTTGCGGCCGGTCCATCAGTCCTCGTGCCGCGACTCGAGGTAGGACCGGATGGCCCACATCGCTTCCTGATTGAAGACACCCTTGAACGGCGGCATCTTGTAGACACCGTTCACCGTCGCCCCGTTCTGGATCCGCTCCAGGAACCAGGTGTCCCCCTCCTTGCCCTTCTCGAGGTAGCGCAGGTCGGGAGCTAGGCCGCCGGAGATCGCCTCCAGGCCGTGGCAGCGCGCACAGTTCTGGGTGTAGGCCGAAAAGCCGATCGCGACGGCTTTCGGGTCACCGCGGTAGGGGTTCTCTTCGAGCATCGTGTCTCCGAGAGGCCTCAGTCCCTCCGTATTCACCGGCTGAGGCTGGACATCGCCGTGCGCCATCACCGGTGACGCCGGCGCGCCGCAGATCGTCACGATCAGCGCGAGGCCGAGAAGCGTCTTCGTACAATTCATGTTTCCATACCTCACCACGCACCGCATCTGTCGAAGCAGCGCGGCGCTGGATGCCTTATATCAAGTAATAAAAATTGGAAACTCAGAAAGTTTTTTGCTTCGCCGACAAAAATTAGCGCTGGAAGATCGTTTTTTTCGCAACGCAGCAACTTTAATGCCGTGCGTATCTTATTAACGATTGAATATGGACAGGGACGTTCCGAGAATTTATCTCACAGGCTGGCAGGATGAGCGCAGCGAGGTGCGGCGGACAGCCTCGAACGCGTCAGGCGCCAGCGACGCAGGCGCCAGCGAAGACCCAGGCCCAGGATCATGGGATACAAGGATCACCGGCAGCGCCGATGGCTCGTCGCGATGGGCCTCCCGCTCCTGCTGCTCGCGTCCCCCGCGCCCCTCCGGGCCGCGCCGGCCGGCCCGCCCCTGGCGATCCACTACCTCGAGCGCCGGGTCGAGCGGGCCAAGCCGCTCAACAACGAGCCGCCCGTGCCGGCCGATGCGGGGCTGCGCGGGGCCGAGCTCGGCCTGCGCGACGCCAACGCCACCGGGCGCTTCCTCGGCCTCGCCTTCGCCCTCACGAGCACGGTGATCGCCCCCGACGCCGACATCCGCGCGGCCTTCGCCGAGATCGCCCGAAGCGGGGCGCCCCGCTTCCTCGTGGTCAACGCCCCGGCCGTCGACCTGCTCGCGCTCGCCGACCTGCCCGAGGCCCGCGACAGCGTCATCCTCAACATCGGCGCGCCCGACACGCGCCTGCGCGACG